>DATCZJ010000137.1:0-12077 GCA_036525955.1 Woeseiaceae bacterium
GGATCCGGCACTTAGACGGCGTCTCGGCACCGTGGGCCGGGAACGGATGCAAAAAGAATTTTCGATCGCTACGATGGTGCAGCGACACATTCAACTGTACGAGTCAGTGCTGGCTGGCGAAGGAGCTCCCGCAGGATGACCACCAGGATTTCCAGGCGACAGGTTTTGCGGGGTGGCGCCGCGGTCACGTTGCTGTCGGCGGTGCCGCCTCTGGTGCTTGCCGAAACGTCGGGATACAAGCCGGCTGTGACGGGCAGGCCGGTACCGCCCGAGACGATTTTTGACGAGACCAGCACGGCGGAACAGGTGACCGCGGGCATGGATCTCGCGGGCAAGACGGCGCTGGTGACGGGCTGTAATTCGGGTCTCGGCTACGAGACCATGCGCGTCCTCGCATTGCGCGGCGCGCAGGTCATCGGCGCGGCGCGCACCATGGAAAAGGCAGAGGCGGCCTGTCGCGAAATCGAAGGCAAGACGACGCCGCTCGCGGTCGAACTCACCGACCTGCCGGGCATCGTCGATGCGGCGAATCGCGTTCAGGACCTGGGTATGCCGATCGACATGCTGATCCTCAACGCGGGCATCATGGCGCTGCCGGAGCTGCAGCTGGCGAACGGTGTCGAGATGCAGTTCGCTGTCAATCACCTGGGTCACTTCCTGCTGGCGAACCGCTTGCTCGACCAGGTGGTCGCCGCGCCGGCCGGCCGCGTGGTGGTCGTGAGCAGCGCGGCGCATGCCTGGGCACCGCCCGAAGGCATCCGGTTCGACAACCTCGATGGTCATGCCGGCTATCACCCGCGCCAGGCTTACGGACAATCCAAGGTGGCCAACGGCCTGTTCTCGCGCGAACTGGCTCGACGCCTCGCGACGACGGCTGCGACATCGAACTCTTTGCACCCGGGCGTCATCGAGACCAATCTCGCACGCCACCTGCCGCCGCGTGACCCGAATGCGCCGCGCAGTTACCGCCTGAAGAGCATCCCCGAGGGGACCGCGACGACCTGTTACGTGGCGACCAGTCCCGACCTCGACCGCGTCACTGGCTGGTACTTTTCCGACTGCAATCCGGCGGTGCCAGGCGCACACATGCAGGACGACGAGATGGCGGCAAGGCTGTGGACGGTTTCGGAAGAACTCGTCGGGAAGTACCTCGATTGAGCGGCACTGAGAGACGCTGACGCATGGCGGACCATGAGACATTGCAGAAACTGGCCGCGACGGTGGTCGGGGAACTGACCACGGCAGGCAAGGCCGTTGCGACGGCCGAGTCCTGCACGGGCGGCTGGATCGCCAAAGCCATCACGGACATTCCGGGCAGCTCCGCCGTGTTCGGCTACGGGGTCGTGAGCTATTCCAACGGCGCCAAGGAATCACTGCTGGGCGTCAGAAACCAGACCCTCGAAGAAAACGGCGCCGTCAGCAAGGCGGCTGTCGAGGAAATGGCGCGCGGCGCGCTCGGGTTGAGCGGCGCTGACATTGCCGTGGCGGTCAGCGGCATCGCGGGACCGGACGGTGGCACGGCCGAAAAACCCGTGGGAACCGTCTGGTTCGCCTGGGCGGTGCGCGACGGCGCCTCCGTCAAGGTCGTGACCAGCTGCCAGTCGTTTGCCGGTGACCGCGATCTCGTCCGGGAACTGGCGGTGGCACATGCCCTGCAGGGCATTCTCGAGCGAATACCTGCGTGAACACGAAGCGCCTGTTTTTCGCGCTATGGCCGGATTACCGGCAACGCGATCGACTGCGGGACGTGATCAACCCGGTTGCCAGGCTGGTCGAGGGCCGCGCCGTCGATCGCCGCAACTGGCATGTCACGCTGGCGTTCATCGGCGCGTTTCCCGAGCACCGCGTGCCGTTCCTGTTCGAGCGCGCGGCGGCAATCGAGGTGGAGCCGTTCCGGCTGGTCTTCGACCGGCTCGAGTTCTGGCCGCGATCGAAGGTCGCCTGCCTGGTGGCCCAGGCCGTGCCGCGCGAGATGCAGGCGCTCGTCGATGCGCTCAATGACGTCCTGCGGGCTGCGGGTGTCCGGACCGAGGATAGGGTTTTCCGGCCGCACATCACGGTGGTCAAGCAGGCCCGCGCATTCGAGACCGAGCGGCTTACGCAACGGGCTGTCACGGAATGGTCCGGATTCGAACTCGTCGAGTCGGTCCCGGGGCCGGGCGGTGTCAGCTACGTGCCGCTGAAACAATAGCTTCCGGCAGGTTGTTCGAGTTTTGCCCGAATCTGCCGAAAAACAGGTTTCCCGAAAGCTCCCATTGACGCGGCTTTCATGCAATAATACTGTTCATATCCACAGTAATTCAAAATTCGCCAACCGGCGGCACAAAACGGACGAAGAGAATGGATGAGAATCGCAAGAAAGCACTGGCTCAGGCCCTCGGGCAGATCGAGAAACAGTTCGGCAAGGGTTCGGTCATGCGCATGGGCGACGGCAGCGCTGCGCGGGATATCGAAGCCATTTCCACGGGCTCGATCGGCCTCGACGTTGCGCTCGGCATCGGCGGACTGCCGAAAGGCCGGGTCGTCGAAATCTACGGGCCGGAATCGTCCGGCAAGACCACGCTGACGCTGCAGGTCATCGCGGAAGCGCAGAAGAAGGGCGGCACCGCGGCCTTCGTCGACGCCGAGCACGCGCTCGACCCCAACTATGCCGGGAAGCTCGGCGTGAACGTCGACGAACTGCTGGTTTCGCAGCCGGACACCGGCGAGCAGGCCCTCGAGATCACCGACATGCTCGTACGCTCCGGCGCGGTCGATATCATCGTCGTCGACTCGGTGGCAGCGCTCACGCCGAAAGCGGAAATCGAAGGCGAGATGGGCGATTCGCACATGGGACTCCAGGCCCGCCTGATGTCACAGGCGCTGCGCAAGCTCACCGGCAACATCAAGCGCTCGAACGCGATGGTCATCTTCATCAACCAGATTCGCATGAAGATCGGTGTCATGTTCGGCAGCCCGGAGACGACCACGGGCGGTAACGCGCTCAAGTTTTATTCGTCGGTTCGCCTGGACATCCGTCGCATCGGCGCCATCAAGAAAGGCGACGAGGTCATCGGCAACCAGACCCGCGTCAAGGTCGTGAAGAACAAGGTGTCGCCGCCCTTCAAACAGGCGGAATTCGAGATCCTGTACGGTGAGGGCATCTCGCGGCACGGCGAGATCATCGACCTGGGCGTGCAGCACGGTATCGTGGACAAGGCGGGTTCCTGGTACAGCTACGGCGACGATCGCATCGGGCAGGGTAAGGAAAACGTGCGCGAGTTCCTGAAAGCCAACCCGGCCATGGCTGATGAGATCGAGGGCAGGATTCGCGCAACATTGTTGCCCAAGTCCGCCTCGGCCGACGCCGACGCCGACGTCGATGCCGACGCCGGCAGCGACGAGGCCGTCGAGGCCTAGCGATAACGCCGGGCAACGCGAGTGAAGCCCGTTCACGAGGAAATCAGCGATCTTCTTGCCGACGAGCAGGAAGATCGCTTTGCCTCGCCCATGGAGGCCCGGCGCAAGGCGATGGACTTCCTCGCGCGGCGCGAATACGGTCGTGTCGAACTCGAACGCAAACTCATCGACAGGGGCTTCGGGCCGGACGTCGCGCGCGAGGCCGTGGCGAGACTTGTATCCGATGGCCTGCAGAGTGACAAGCGGTTCGCCGAGAGTTTCGTTCAGTCCCGGGTGAACCAGGGCAAAGGGCCCGTGCGCATTCGCGCCGAGCTTGGTGAACGCGGCATCGGCGACGAGGTCGTGGGTGCGGCCATCGAAGCGGCCGGGATCGACTGGCTCGAACTGGCCCGGGAGGTGCGGCGCCGGAAATTCGGCCGGGCGATGCCTGCCGATTTCAGGGACAAGGCGCGGCAGATGCGCTTCCTGCAATACCGCGGTTTCGAGATGGGCCAGATCCAGTCCGCGGTCGGCCAGGACGCCGATTAGGTCTTAATCCTTTCCGGCAAACCCCGTACACTACCGGCTTTCAATTCGCCGCGTGACCCCGATATCCCCCTGATGAAGACGATGACGAGCAACGAGCTGCGCCAGGCATTCCTGGATTTTTTCCGTGACCACGGCCATGAGATCGTCGCGAGTTCCCCATTGGTGCCGGGCAACGATCCGACGCTCCTGTTCACGAACGCCGGCATGGTGCAGTTCAAGGACGTTTTCCTGGGCGAGGACAGGCGCAGCTACAAGACCGCCGCGACGTCGCAGCGCTGCGTGCGTGCGGGCGGCAAGCACAACGACCTCGAGAACGTCGGTTACACGGCCCGCCACCATACGTTCTTCGAGATGCTCGGCAATTTCAGCTTCGGCGACTACTTCAAGCGCGAGGCGATCCAGTATGCGTGGGAGTTCCTGACCGGCACGCTCGGCCTGCCGCCGGAGCGCCTCTGGGTGACCGTGTTCGAGGACGACGACGAAGCCGCCGATATCTGGCTGCAGGAAATCAAGATCGATCCGAAGCGCTTCTCGAGGCTCGGCGCGAAGGACAATTTCTGGGCAATGGGCGATACGGGACCCTGCGGGCCCTGCAGCGAAATCTTTTTCGACCACGGACCGGATGTGCCAGGCGGCCCGCCCGGGGCGCCAGACGACGACGGCGATCGCTACGTCGAGGTCTGGAATCTCGTGTTCATGCAGTTCGACCGCTCCGCCGACGGCACGATGAAGCCGTTGCCGAAGCCGTCGGTCGATACCGGCATGGGGCTGGAGCGCATGTCCGCGGTGATGCAGGGCGTGCACAGCAATTACCAGATCGATCTCTTTGCCAGGCTCATCGAGGCAACCGCGGCAGTACTTGGCGTGAAGAACGATGGTTCGAGTTCGCTGAACGTGATCGCGGACCACATCCGCGCCTGTTCGTTCCTGATCGTCGACGGTGTGCTGCCCGGTAACGAGGGCAGGGGCTATGTGCTGCGCCGCATCATTCGCCGCGCCATCCGTCATGGCAAGAAACTCGGCATGGACGACCTCTTCTTCCACAAACTCGTCGCGCCGCTGGCGAAAGAAATGGGCGACGCCTATCCGGAACTCGTCAGGGCGCAGGCACATGTCGAGAAGGTCCTCGAAAAAGAAGGTCGCCGCTTTGCCGAGACGCTCGACCAGGGCATCGAAATACTGGACGCCGCGATCGCCGAGCTCGAGGGCAGGGAAATTCCCGGCGACGTCGTCTTCAGGCTCTACGATACCTATGGATTTCCTGTCGACCTGACGGCGGACATCGCGCGCGAGCGTGGACTCTCGATCGACCAGCAGGGATTCGAGGTCGCGATGGAGCAGCAACGTGATCGCGCGCGCGCGGCGAGCAAGTTCGGCGTTGCGGGTGGCGACACCCTCAAGACGGACGCGACCACCGAGTTTCTCGGTTACGACGGCTGCGAGGCCGGCAGCGACATCGTCGCGCTGTTCAAAGACGGTGCGAGTGTCGGCGCGCTCGACGCGGGCGACGAGGGCGCCGTGATTCTTGCGTCGACGCCGTTCTACGCGGAAAGCGGCGGACAGGTCGGTGACAGCGGCATTCTCGTTGACGACGGCAAGCTGTTCCGTGTCGACGACACGCAGAAGAGCGGCAGCGCCAACATTCATTTTGGCGCGGTCGAACAGGGGACCCTGAAGGTCGGGGATCGCGTCGAAGCCGTCGTGGATGCGGACCGCCGCCAGGCGATCCGACTGAACCATACGGCGACGCACCTGATGCACGCGGCGCTGCGCAGGGTGCTGGGCGAACACGTCACGCAGAAAGGGTCGCTCGTCGCGCCGGATCGCCTGCGATTCGATTTCTCGCATTACGAGGCCGTGACCGGCGAACAGCTCGCCGAGATCGAGGCGCTCGTGAATGACGAGATTCGCCGCAACGTCGCGGCCGACACGGCGCTCATGACTTACGACGATGCGATCGCGTCCGGCGCGATGGCGCTGTTCGGTGAGAAATATGGCGACAAGGTGCGGGTGCTGCGGCTCGGCGACTTTTCGGTCGAGCTTTGCGGCGGCACGCATGTCGATCGAACGGGCGACATCGGCGTCTTCAAGATCACCTCCGAAGGGGGCGTGGCCGCCGGCGTGCGCCGCATCGAGGCCGTCACGGGCAGGGGCGCCCTCGAGTGGATCGACGACAACCAGCGCACGCTGGCCGGTCTCGCGGCGCAGCTGCGCAGCCAGCCGTCGGAAGTCGCGGCGCGGATCGAGCAGTTGCAGAAGCGCGCGAAGGAACTCGAGAAGGAACTGGCCGCCGCAAAACAGTCGCTCGCGACGGGCCAGGCCACGGATCATTCCGCCCAGGTCCGGGAGATCGGCGGCATCAAGGTGCTGGCCACGCGCATGGACGGCGCGGACGCGAAGACCCTGCGCGACGCCGTGGACCGGCTCAAGGACAAGCTGCAGGACGCGGTCGTCGTGCTGGGCTCGGTGGAAGACGACAAGGTGCGTCTGGCCGCGGGCGTCACGAAAAACCAGACCGGAACGCTCAAGGCAGGGGACCTGATCAGGTTCGTGGCCGAGCAGGTCGGCGGCAAGGGCGGCGGCCGACCGGACTTTGCACAGGCCGGTGGAACCGACCCGTCCATGCTCGACAAGGCGCTCGAGTCGGTTCCCGGCTGGGTCGCGGAAAAGCTCGGATAGCCGCACGCACTGACCCGCGCCTGCCCATTTCCTGCCGGCGGACACGTGCGGATAGCTATCCGGGAAGAAAATCGGCTAGTATTACAAGCGTTTAAGGAAGTACCACGCGCAAAAAGAACGGGGCAGGAGCCCCGCCAGGCAGGAGTAGGAAGTCATGCTGATTCTGACGCGACGCGCTGGTGAGACGGTGATGATCGGGAGCGATATCACGATCACCGTCCTGGGGGTCAAGGGAAATCAGGTCCGTATCGGGATCAATGCGCCCAAAGACGTCGCCGTGCACCGGGAAGAGATCTTCGAGCGCATCCAGAGCGAGCAGGCCGCGGATGGCGGTTCGGCTGCGAAACCAGCAGCACCCAAGGAATAATAAGCCGGGATTTTGGCTTTACCCGATGGAGCCCGGACAGTAATATGTGCGGCCCGCGCCGGCCATGGCGTGCGAAAAGCAATCCGGAGAGATGGCTGAGTGGTCGAAAGCGCTCCCCTGCTAAGGGAGTAAGGGTTAAAAGCCCTTCGAGGGTTCGAATCCCTCTCTCTCCGCCAGAAATTAAAAATGGGGCCCTCGGGGCCCCATTTTTGATTTCTAGTAGAGGGCATGGGATGAGAACCCCGTTCGACAAAATCGCAACGCGATTTTGGACGCCGAAGGCGCCCCGCAGGGGCGAGGATCGGCCCGAGCCGATCCGAGTCACTCCCTCTCTCTCCGCCAAACTCCGGAAAAAGCCACTGACTCAGGGCTTTTCTATTGGCGCCTCGGGTGGTCGCTCTGCACCAGGAACCCGATCGTCCCGAAGTCGTAGCGCAGCACCCCGAGTTCCTCGTCCGGGACGCCTTCTGCCTCGCCACGCAGGATGCGCTCGTAGGCCTCGCGTGTCTCGATCAGGGCCGATGGGGCGGCGATTAGCACGTTGTGTGCGGGAAACACGCGCGTGACCTTATCCGCCAGCGTCGCGAGCCTCACCATGGATCGCTGGTAATCGGCATAGTCGGTCGCCGGATCGAATAACCAGATTTCGCCCGGATAATAAGTGTCGCCGCTCCACAGGAACCCGGATGCCGGCTCGTAAAGCGCGATGCTGTCCGGACTGTGTCCGGGGATGTGCAGGACCTCGAGAACGCGGTCGCCGATGTCGAACCGGTGGCCATTTTGAACCCACTCGCTAACCGCATACGGGTGAATGACGTGCTCGTCTTCCGTGACGCCTTCGGGAGTGGGCCGGCAAAGGTTCTCCGCGGAAACCTCGCCACGCACCACGGCGTTAGCGTAACCGCCGGCATTCGCCCGACCGTAGTCGGAATCGAGCGCAGCGACCTGCCCGAACTGGTGGTTGCCGCCGACGTGGTCGTAGTGCGAGTGCGTGTTGATGACGGTCACGGGCTTATCGGTCAGGGAACGCACGATGCTTGCGATGTCGCCGATGCCGTTCCCGGTGTCGATAAGGAGGGCCTTGTCCGAGCCGACGACCAGCCACGAGATCACTTCCTGCCATTGCTGCGGCTCGAGAATCCCGAAGGTGCCCGGTTCGACCTCGTGGACCTCGAACCAGTCCGTGCTGGCGGGGTGCCGTTCGAGGCCGGCATTGGCCGCCCGCGGCAGTTCGGCGCAGAAATTACCGGTCTCGGCGAGCGCCGGTGCGAGCATCAGGCAAGCCAGTGCGGCGCAGATAAGGTGTCTCGTCATCTTCGGGATCCCGGGGCTGACAGGGCAAGCCTACCGACACCGGAATGACTTGTCCCGCACGCGGAAAATGACTTTACCTCCGGGGGGCGGATCAGTAAGATGTGCGGCCCTGCAGCGGGCCACGCCTGTTGCGACGCGGGCCCAGACCCGCAAACCGGACAATGCGCCCGTAGCTCAGCTGGATAGAGTACCTGGCTACGAACCAGGCGGTCGGGAGTTCGAATCTCTCCGGGCGCGCCAAATGACAAAGGGTCCCCAACGGGGGCCCTTTTTCATTTGAGGTGTTCTGGATGACGATGAGGACTCCTGTTCGACAAGACGCGTTAGCGTCTTGGACGCCGCAGGCGCCCCGAAGGGGTGAGGATCGGCTTGAGCCGATCCGAATCAATCTCTCCGGGCGCGCCAAAAACCAAAGCCTCCCTCATTGCAGCCAGTCATTGACCACACTGTCATGATCGCGCTCCCTTTCTTATTTGCGGCGATGGTCGCGATGCTGCAGATATAACCGAGTCACTGACAAGGCGATGTTACCTTGGGCGCGTTGCCTCAATTAAGATGCAATTCTCCGCCAGCAAGCTGGCGTCGACAGAGTAGAGCATGCAGACCTTCACGGTACGGAACAGTATTGGTATTTGTTTGGCCTCCCTGTGCCTCGTTGCCTGCTCGCAAGGGACTCAGGGAGACAAGTCAGCTCAGGTGGCGGCTGTCGCCAATTACGGCATCGAAACCTCGCAGGAGGTGCTCGTCACGAGCGAGGCCGGTGACCGTATCGCCGCCAGGGACAACGTGGTGTTCGAAGAGGGCCAGGCTGTCGGTACCGTGATCTCGGTCGATCCTTCCGTGCTCAGGCAAACCATGGTTGGCGTCGGCACCTCGTTCACCGAATCATCGGCCTTCGTTCTCGCGCATCTCGAAAAGGATGAGCGGCGCGCGGTCATGGAAAAAATTTATGGCGAGGGCGGCGCGAACTTTGCGCTCGCGCGGACGCCGATCGGCTCGACCGACTTTTCAGTCGAGGGAAAATACTCTTACGCGGATGTGGCGAACGACGCAGCGCTCGAGCATTTCAGCATCGCCGTGGACCGGGATGGATTCCCACGGTCGGCGTATCCGGGAATTCGCGACGAGTCGTTCGACCTGTTGCCGATGATCCATGAAGCGCTCGCGATCAAGAATGAGCAGCAGGACAAGGATCTCAGGATCATTGCGTCGGCCTGGACCGCGCCGCCCTGGATGAAGGACATCGAGGACTGGTATGTCGGCGGCACGCCGGACACGTTCGGCCAGGGCACTGGCGGCGAACTCAAAGCCGAATATGTCCCAACCTATGCGGACTATCTTCTCCGATATCTCCGTGCCTACCAGGCAGAGGGTGTCGATATCTGGGGGCTGACGCCCGTGAACGAACCGCATGGCAACAGCGGGCAGTGGGAGAGCATGCATTTCACGCCCGAGACCCAGAGAGATTTCATCCGCGATCAACTGGGACCGAAGCTGCGAGCGGGTGGGTTCGAGGCCGTCAAGGTCCTGATCTACGACCAGAACCGGGACGGCATGCAGCACTGGGCCGACGTCATACTCGGGGATGCCGCGACCGCGCAGTACGTTTACGGCACCGCCGTGCACTGGTACGAAAGCACGAACCAAGTCTACGAAGACGTGCTCGCCGCGGTGCATGACAGGTTCCCGGACTTCGACATCATCCATACCGAGGGGACGATCGACGACCTCGGCAAGCCGGCGCCCGGCGGCATCGCGGACCCGGTGCGCTTCCAGGAAAGCGGCTGGTTTGGCAACGATGCATTCTGGTGGAACGACAATGCGACCGACTGGGCCTATACGGCCGAGTGGGCGCCGAATGTCGATGACCATCCGGTCTATACGCCGGTGCATCGCTATGCGAGGAACATCATCGTCAGCTTCAACCACTGGATGTCGGGATGGATCGACTGGAACATCGTGCTGGACCGGCACGGCGGTCCCAATCACGTCGGTAATTTCTGCGGCGCACCGATCATGATCGACGTGGAAACGGGTGAGGTCTATTACACGCCGGTCTTCTACGTGCTGGCACAGCTGAGCCGCACGATTCGTCCCGGTGACCGCGCCGTCCTGACGACGCGGCACCTCGAAGGCCTCGACGACGATGCGCTGCATGCCAGTGCGACGATCAACGCGGACCGGCTGCTGAGCGTGCAACTGCTGAATACGACCAGGGAGCCCTTGCGCATCGGCCTGCAGGTCGGGGCCCAGTTTGCCAGCGTCGACGTCCCGGCCAACGCGGTGCAGACCATCCGGGTTCAGTTGCACTGACGAGCCGGCCCCGCAATCCGGTAAAGAATTCCTTTCATTACAGCAGGAACCTGTTATAGTCCGCCGCGTTCTGGCGCACATCGGTCTGCGCCACGCACTCCGCCTCGCAATCCTGCGACCTGCGGAGCAAACCCAGATTCCAGGCCTGGATCGAAACTTTCGCGGCATTCTCGTCGCCATCGTGTCAGGCGGAGTCGGAGCAAATATCCAGTGTTATTCAATGAACTCGGCCTCTCGGCCGAATTGCTGCGTGCTGTAGAAGAACAGGGTTACCAAGTGGCAACCCCGATCCAGCAGCAGGCTATTCCCCTTATTCTGAAAGGCGCCGACGTCCTTGCGGGCGCCCAGACGGGCACCGGCAAGACGGCCGGTTTCACGCTGCCGATGTTGCATCGCCTGCAGCATGGAACCGTCAACCGCCGTCGCATCAGGGCCCTGGTCCTGACGCCGACGCGTGAACTCGCCGCCCAGGTGGGGGACAGTGTTCGCGACTATGGCAAGCACCTGCCGTTTCGTACGGCGGTGATCTATGGCGGCGTCAGCATCAATACGCAGATCGCGAAAATTCGCAAGGGCGTGGACGTCGTCGTCGCGACGCCCGGGCGTCTTCTCGATCACCTGTCGCAAGGCACGATCGATCTCGGCGCGGTCGAATTTCTCGTCCTCGACGAGGCTGATCGCATGCTCGACATGGGCTTCATTCGCGACATCCGCAAGGTCATCAAGGCGCTGCCCGGAAAACGGCAGAACCTGCTGTTCTCGGCGACGTTCTCGCCCGACATCCGGCAACTCGCGGCAGGCCTGCTGAACCGGCCGACCGAGATCCAGGTCGCGGTGAACGGCAAACCGGCCGCCGGCGTCAGCCAGGTCGTCCACCCGGTCGATCGCGAGCGCAAGCGGGAGCTTCTGTCTCACAAGATCAGCACCGGCAACTGGCAACAGGTGCTGGTCTTCACGCGCACCAAGCACGGCGCGAATCGCCTTGCGACGCAACTCGAAGCCGATGGCCTGCCGGCGACGGCGATTCACGGCAACAAGTCACAGGGTGCGCGTCTGCGTGCACTCAGCGATTTCAAGGCCGGTAAAGTCCGCGTACTCGTAGCGACCGACCTTGCCGCGCGTGGTCTCGATATCGAGCGCCTGCCGCACGTCGTCAATTACGAGCTGCCGCATGTGCCGGAAGACTACGTGCATCGCATCGGTCGCACGGCGCGCGCCGGGCACGAAGGCCACGCGGTGTCGCTGGTCTGCGTCGATGAGCACCGCCTGCTCGCCGACATCGAGCGACTTTTGCAGACCGACATCCGCCAGGAAGTGATTGCCGGCTACGCGCCGAATCCGCGCATCAAGGCCGAGCCGATTACGAAAGGGCGGGCACCGCAGCGCCCCTCGGGTCGCAAGGACGGGCGCCACAAGGCCGATCGTCCCGCCGCATCCAAGGGCGGCGGTTCGCGCCGGCGTCGGTCCTCCGGGGGTC
>DATCZJ010000138.1:0-2577 GCA_036525955.1 Woeseiaceae bacterium
CGCTCCGCGGAGTAGAGCGCGATGCCGATCGCGAGCAGCACCGACACCCGGAGCCAGTCGTCGCCCTTCGACTGGGCGACCAGCCAGAGGCAGATCAGGAGCGCCGCGGACGGGATCAGGTAGCCACCCCGCAGCCGCCAGGCCTCGGCAAGGACTTCGGGCGTTGCGGCACGCCGGATCGCCGGCAGCGCCGCGATGCATATCATGTAACCCAGGAGCCGGACGACCGAGCTACCGACCGCCAGTTCGACGAAGTTGCTCGACAAGCCGAGGACGAGGGCGAGGCCGCCGGTCGCGAGAATGGAATGGTGCGGCGTCGCGAACCGGTTGTGTACGGCCGCGAACCAGGACGGCAGCATGCCGTTCTCGGCCATCGAGAAAACGAGTCGGGGCGCTGCGAGCATCGAGCCCGCGAGGTTGCCGCCGATCGAGAAGACCGCGGCCAGCGTGATGGCGATCGCGCCGGCCGGTCCGGCCAGGGCGCGGCCGACGTCCACGAGCGTCGCGCCGCCATAGTCGGCCGGGTTCACGACCGAGACAAAGACCAGCACGATCAGGAAATACAGGAGGCCCGTGCCGAGGACCGTGGCGACGAGCGCGCGCGGCAATGTGCGACGCGGATTGGATGTCTCGACGGCCGTGACGCCGATGGTTTCGAAGCCGACATAGGCATAGATCAGCAACAGCGTCGTGCCGCCGAGGTTGTCGATCACGAGCGGGTCGCCCGGCAACAGCGTGGCGCCGGTGACGTGCTGCAGGCCGATGAGCACGAGCAATACGAGGGGCACGACCTTGAGCAGCGTAAAGATGCCCATGGTGCGTACGCCGTCCCTGACGCCCGTGACGTTGGTCCAGGTCAGGCCAATCGTGACGATGGCGATGATCGCGGTTCGTACCGGCGTCGAGGCCAGCGTGTCGGACAATGATCCGAGATAGGTCGCCATGACGTTGGCATTGGCCGCAAATGCGGTGACGCGCGCGAGGTAGATCAGCCAGCCGGTACTGAATCCCGCGACCGGACCGAAAGCGTCCGTGGCGTAAAGCACCGGGCCGCCGGTGGCGTCGTAGTAGCTGGCGAGCTCGGCGAACGTCAGTACGACGGCAAGGAACAGCACGCCGACCACGAGAAACAGCCAGGGGCTCAACAGGCCGGCCGCAACGGCAACCTTGCCGGGCAGGGCGAAGATGCCCGCGCCGATCATGGCGTTGAGTACGAGGAAGGCTGCGCCGAACAGGCCGATGTCGCGCCTGAGGCGCGCAGATGCGAGCGGCCCGGTCATCAGGCGATTGTACCTGCTATCTGCCGTATTTTTCGGCCAATACCCGGTCTGCGCTCAGCTTGCCGCCGCCCATGAACACGAGTGGCAAGAGCATCGCGATGAACAGCAAGGGAATGCGGTAGTTGCCGAAGCCCTTGTCGGTGATGGCGTAGCCTTTCCAGAGTTCCTCGAGGCTGCTCCATTCCGTCGGCCAGTGCACACCCGCGATGGCAACGACAGTCAGCACCACGAGGGCGGCTGCCCAGAAGCGCGTGAACAGCCCCAGGGCCAGACCGATGCCACCGAGAATTTCGGTCCAAGTCGCGAGGAACCAGGAGATTTCGACCGGCACCACGTTGAACGGAAACGGGAAGTCGTCCTGTACGCTGGCAAACCAGTTGCTGCCATTGAGTTTCATGAATCCGGCGCGGCCGAATTCGTACGCCATGAGAAGTCGGACAGGCAGCAACGCGATCCAGTCACCCGCCGGTTCCAAGAGGTCGAGAACTCGGGTTCTGAGTGTGAGCAGAGCCTGCATCGGGTTCTCCTTAACTTTTGATGCGCGTGCCGGCAAGGATGCCCAGCTGGCGCATTTCTTCGAGCGCGCTCGCGCCGTGGGTGACGAAAGCGTCAACGTCCGGATAGTGGGTGGATGCGGCGAGATCCCGCAACAACTGTTCGCCGGTCCTGTTCGAGACATTTTTGTCGATGGCGTCGAGCAACGCCGAGGTGACGGCATTCAATTCGAGAAAGCGAACCTTGTCGCCACTGTCGCGGTACAACGCAAGCCATACGGGATGCGGGTCTCGCGGCAGGAAGTCCGGCGAAATCCGATGGACCGGATATTCATAGCCGTACGCCCAGGCCAGCTCGGACTTCTGCGGCACGCCCTCGAGGAGATTGCCATCCGGGTCGATCGTCGCGGGATCGTCGGCTGCCGTCGATACGGACAGCGCGAGTTCGACGTACTCGTAATGGGCGAGCTCGACGAGAAACGGATGATCGTCGTCGGTGCGCTCGTACTCGTCCTTGAGGAAGGCGAGAAACTCTTCCGGCAGTTGCAGGAAGTACGGCGTCTGCGCCGTGTGATGGCGCATGAAGCCGCGGATGAAGGCACGCCACTGGCCATCGTCGTGAATCTTGCGCAGCACCGGAAACATCTGCCCGAGCAGGCTGTAGAGATTGTTGAAGAACAGCGTGCGATAGATCTCCATGCGGCGCTCTTCGACGCCCTCGGGCGCGGCGACGCCTTCCGGATCCCGAATATGGGCCGCGAAGGCGTACTGCTTCTTCTGGAATTCGGGCAGATCAGCCATGG
>DATCZJ010000139.1:0-17700 GCA_036525955.1 Woeseiaceae bacterium
CCCAGGCCGCCGCCGATCATGGTCGTCAGGCCATTGAAAAGGCCCGTGCCGTTGGCAACCTGCGGGCGCGGCAGCAGGCGCTGCACGACCGCGAATTCGGCGGCCGTGTAGGCAGATACGCAAAAGACGGCAGCGCTCAGCAGGGCCACGGTCAGCCAGACTTCGCCCGCGTTGCCCGCGGCCAGCGCTGCCACCGCCAGCGCGCCCGCAGCAAGGTAGCCGCCGGCCGCGATCAGCGTCCGGCGGTCAGTCCTGTCGCCGATGATCGCCCATAGCGCGAGGCCGAGCAGTGAGGCCGCATAGGGAATTGCGGCGAGATACGCGAGATCGGAGTAGCGCACGCCGGCGATCGAGCCGAGGTAGGTCGGCAGCCAGCTCGCGACGCCGAGCGCAACCATGTTGTTCAGGGTGCCTGCCGCCATCATGAGCAGGAAAGCGGGCTTTCGGAGCGCCGGCCAGGCCGAGCCGCCTATGCCCTCGTAGCCGCCCGCGTGGCGTTCCAGTTCCAGGGCCAGGTCGCGGGGCAGCCGCGGGTGCGAGCACGGGCGATCATGCACATAGCGCAGGACCAGCGGCAGGCTGATGAGCAGGCCGCCGACGGCGAGCACGTAGAAGCCGCGGCGCCAGCCGAAGCGGTCCATCACCGGTACGAGCAGCATCGGCGCTGTGAGAATCGCGATGAACAGCCCCGACACCCAGACGCTGTTGGCGCGGCTGCGTTCGGATGGCGAAAACCAGGTATTCGTCAGCTGATTCATCAGGGGCGGGTGTATGCCCTCGGCGAGTCCGAGCAGGACGCGACTGGCCATGAAGATCATCAGGAACTGGCTCATGATGGCGCCCAGCGCCGTAAATCCGGACCAGAGGGCGACGATGACGACGAGTCCCCTGCGCGGCCCGAGCCGGGATCCCCACGGCGTCAGGAATATGCTCGCCACGCCGAAGCCCGCATAAAAGAGCCCCATCAGCAACGCGCCCTGTCGCGCCGTCTCGGCAGCCGTCCAGCCGTTCTCTGCCGCGATCAGCGGCATGGCGAGCGCAATGTTCAGACGGTCGAAGTACGCGATAAGAAACGTGACGCCGAGCGTTGCGACGAGTTTCCAGCGTTCATCGATTCCGGGTTGCCTGAGAATGGTCATGGACAGCGTTGCCGGGGCCAGCCGGCAGTCTAGCGCGAAACGTTGCCTGCCGATGTGAGGCGTCGGCGTGATCGATGCATGGTTCAGGCGCGCCCGAGCCTGGGCGCAATGAATTCCGATGCCGATTCTGCGACAATTCGTCGCGAGAAATCAGGCGAACGCCTGCTGCCGCCGCTCATCCGCTTTTGTGCCTGTGGTGACGAAGCGGAACCCGACAGCGTTGTATGCCTGCTCCCCGGCACGGCGGCTCGACTCGGGTACCGGGCGTCGGCGATGCGGTCGGCTCGTGCGGATCAGGGCGTCATCAGGAAACAGCCCGGCGCATCGTGCGCCGGATCGTGAATCAAGACCGGGAACAAAGCCATGACACAGGCAGCGACGCCCATTAAGGCAGACATCGACTACACCGGTTTGCGACAGGCGCTCAAGGCGGCCTTCGACAGCGGCCGCACGCGACCGCTCGAATGGCGCGTCGCCCAGTTGCGCGGGCTCGAGCGAATGATGGCCGAGTGCGAGGCGGAAATACTGGATGCGCTGAAGCGAGACCTGGGCAAGGCGCCGCAGGAGGCCTGGATGACCGAAGTCAGCTATGTCGCCGGCGATGCGGCCTATTGCCGCAAGAAACTCAAACGCTGGTCGAAGTCGCGCCGCGTGCCGACCGGCAAGCTCGGCCAGCCGGGCAGAAGCTGGATCCAGCCCGAACCGCTGGGCTGTGTGCTGATCATCGGGGCCTGGAATTATCCGCTGCAGCTGACGCTTGCCGGACTCGCCGCTGCGATTGCGGCGGGCAACTGCGCGGTCGTCAAACCATCCGAGCTGGCGCCCGCCACGTCGCGTGTCATCGCATCGCGCTTGCCGGAATACGTCGACCCCGATTGTGTGAAAGTCGTCGAAGGCGCCGTCGATGAAACGACAGCGCTGCTCGACCTGCCCTGGGATCACATCCTGTATACCGGCGGCGGCAAGGTCGGCCGCATCGTCATGGCGGCGGCGGCCAGGCACCTGACGCCGGTCACGCTCGAGCTCGGCGGCAAAAGCCCCTGCGTCGTGCTGCCGGACGCCAATCTCGAGACGACGGCCAATCGCATCGCCTGGGGCAAGTTCACGAATGCGGGCCAGACCTGTATCGCACCCGACTATGTGCTCACCGACGCGGATACCGAGGCGCTGCTCGTGCCATTGATTGCCGATGCCATCGAGCGCATGTTCGGGGCCGATCCGCAGCAGTCCGACTCCTACGGCCGGATCGTCAATGAAAGGCATTTCGACAGGCTGGTCTCGTATTTTGAATCCGGCGAGGTCGCGGCCGGCGGGCAGACGGATCGCAGCGACCGATACATCGCCCCGACCGTGCTGACCGGCGTCCGGCCCGATAGCGCAATCATGCAGGAAGAGATCTTCGGCCCGATCCTGCCGGTGCTGCGCATCGACGACCTCGATGCCGCGATGCGCTTCATCCGGGCGGGCGACAAGCCGCTGGCAGCCTATCTGTTTACGAAGGACAGGGCTGCCGAGGCGCGTTTCCAGGAGATCAGCTGCGGCAACCTGTGCCTCAACGACACGATGATGTTCATGGCCGTGCACGAACTGCCTTTCGGCGGCGTCGGTGCGAGCGGCATGGGCGCCTATTCAGGCGAGCATGGCTTCCGGACGTTCAGCCACATGAAGGCCGTGATCAAGCGAGGCTGGTGGCCCGACCTCGCGCTGCGTTACGCGCCTTTTACCGAGAAGAAATTCCGGACCCTGCGGAAGCTGCGCTGACCGCGCGATCAGGCGCCGAAGAGCTTTCGTTTCAGCGCGCGCCCGACGATGCGAATCTTGTTGCGCGCGTCCAGCCGCTTGAGGTTGGTCGCCACGGTGCCCGTCGTGAACCGGGTCTTTTTCGAATAGTCGATGCGCACGTCCACGATGACGGGACGGTTGGCGTCGGCGAACCGCAGCGCCTCCGCGATTCCCTCGTGCAGCGCATCGTCGTTGTCGAGCAACACGTACTCGCAACCCGTCGAATCGGCGAACGCCTTGAAGTCGAGCTTGCCGATGACAACGCAGGCGGTGCGCTGGTACGGAATCTCCTGCGCCTGGGCGATCTGGGCCAGCTCCCCGTCATTGAAAACGAACCAGACAGCGCCGACCTTGTTCGCTGCCGCGGTAACGGTTTCGAGCCCGGTCATGAGGAACGCGCCGTCGCCGACGATGCCAACGACCTGTCGTTCCGGTTGCGCGAGCCGGACGGCAATCGTCGCCGGAACGCAGTAACCCATGCAGTTGAAGTCGGTCGGCGACAGGTAGGTGCCGCCGCCATTGATCGTCATCAGTTCGGCCGTCAGGAAAGTGTGGTTGCCGTCATCGGTCACGATCACGGCGTCGTCGTCGAGCTGTGACCGAAGCTCGGTGAAGAACCGGCACGGATTGACCCTGCCACCCGAATCATGCGAAAGCCATTCGTCGCGGTACGCGGCCCTGTCCCTGGCAATCGTCGCTTCCACCGGTCCGCGGTCGCGCGCCGTGGTCGTGGCAAGCAATTTTTCAGCGAGCGCCGGAATGGCGGTCCGGGAATCCGCAGCAATGCCGATCTTCGCTTTATAGTTTGCGCCGATCGCATCGGGGTTGATGTCGATATGAACGAGATCGTCCGGTGGCGAGACGCCGTAACTGCCCGTGCAGATCTCGGCGAAACGCGTGCCGACGGCAAGCATCGCGTCGCAATCACGGAACGCATTTTCGGCGGCGGGTACGGCCGAGCGGCCGAAGCTCATGCCGGCGAAAAGCGGGTGATCGCCCGGGAAAGAGGAAAGGCCCTGCAGCGTGGTGGCGACGGGCGCGCCCAGGTGCTCCGCCATGCGGACCAGGTCCCGCGTGACATGCCGCGCGCCCCAGCCCACGAAGATTCCGGGCCGTTTGGCGCCTGCCAGTAATTCGGCCGCCGCCGCGATCGATTCCGCATCAACCGTCGCAGTATCCGTACTCGCGTCGAATGCGGGCAGCGCGCCGACCTCGCCGGTCAGCAACTGCAGGTTCGCGGGCATCTCGATAAAGACAGGCCCCGGCTCGCCGGAGGTTGCCGTTCGGTAGGCCTCATAGACGATCGGGATCGCGTCCTCGTAACGTTCGATCTTGAACGTGGCCTTGGTAAGCGGCCGCAAGAGCGCCTGCTGATCGACGTCATGCAACTGGTAGCGCTTGTCGAGGTCGGTGCGGATGCCGCCCGATATCACAAGCATCGGCACGCCGTCGAGGAAGGCCTCGCCGATACCGCTCATCGCGTTGGTGATGCCGGCGGCGGGCACGATCGCGATCACGCCGATGGAGTTCGTCGTGCGGCTGATGGCGTCCGCCATGAACGCGCCGCTGCCTTCGTGCGCAACGAGCACCGGGGTGATGGTCTCCGACCCCAGCAACTCGTCGTAGAACTCGATGTTGTGAACGCCCGGTATCCCGAAGGTGTAGCGGACGCCGATCTGTTCGAGAGCGTGGCGGACGAGTGCTGCTGCGGTGGTCTTCATAAGCTTGTCTTGTTCGGATTGCGTCCGCTGATTGTACTTTCGTGCCGGCCAAATGACAGTTCTGTTGCGCAAACGGCCTTTTGAGCACGGCCTGGAACCCTGTCGGCGCACCGGTTCTTGGTCACTTCTTGGTCTTTCGCCGTCATCCACCGGTCTCTGCGCACCAGGGTACCGAGCCGCCCGGTCGTGGCAATGTTTACGTTGCGTCTGTGGGTGAGGCGACCTTGAAGCTCGAGGCGTTCGATTCGACGATCCTGGCACCGCTGTGCCTCGCGACAGAGCGGCGCAAGGTGGAGCGTCCGGGGCGCAACGTCATGGCGCCCAACTCGGTCGGCAGCTGGGCCGAGATCCGGCGCCGGGCCGAACGGTGGGTCACCCGATCGAGCGAAGGCCTGGAATCGATCCACGCCTGAGCGATTCCCGATGTGAAGAAGCCCGGCCTCGTGCCGGGCTTCCTTTTCTCCGGCATTGCCTCCGAATCGGCGAGATGTTTCGGCGCTCCGCTATGCTATTGTCGCCCGCGGTGAACACCTCCAACCGACCCGCAATCCTTGGCCTGGGCTTCCGCCCCTTCTATCTCGCAGGCGCGTTGTTCGCCATCGTGGCCGTCGTGGCGTGGCTCGGGTTTTTCACGGGCTCGCTGCAATTCGGTCGCGAACTGACCGGTGTCGACTGGCACGGCCACGAGATGGTGTTCGGATTCATCGCCGCCGTCATCGCCGGATTCCTGCTGACCGCCGTCAGGAACTGGACCGGTCTGCCGACTTCGACAGGAACCGTACTCGGTCTGCTGGTGTTGTGCTGGTTGCTGCCGCGCATCCTGCTGCTGACGGGACCGTACGCGGTAGCCGTGTTGCTCGATGTCATGTTCCTGCCGTTGCTGGCGGTTGCGATTCTGCTGCCGATCCTAAAAAGCCGCAATCGACGAAACTACAAGGTCGTCGTCCTGGTGCTCGTGATCGCCGCGCTGCATACCGCGTTCCATGTTGCACAGCGTGGCGCACTGCCATCGGGGCTCATGCGTGCGCTGCTGATCGCGACGCTCGATACGGCCGCGATCCTGCTGGCACTGGTTGGCGGCCGTGTCATTCCTGCGTTTACGCGCAACGCCGCGCCGGGCGCGGCGCCGCGGCATGAACCCTGGCTCGAGATTCTCGCGTTCGGTTCGCTGCTCCTCGTGGCGGCAACGGGGCTTGCCCGGGGTGTGAGCGTGATACCCGGGTGGATTCCCGCGTCACTGGCACTGTTCGCAGCCGCCGCCCACGCGCTGCGTCTCGCGCTGTGGCAACCGCAGCTGACTGTCGGCAACCCGCTGCTGTGGATGCTGCCGGTCAGCTATGCCTGGCTGCCCGTGGTCTTCCTGCTGCGCGGACTCAGCGAATTCGGAGTGCCGGCCGGCGCCGCCTGGATTCACGCGATGTCCGCCGGCGCGATCACGAGCATGATGATGGCGATGATGATGCGCAGTACACAGGGACACACGGGTCGGCCGCTCGGCGCCACGCCGTTCGACATGCTGATCTTTCTGCTGGTCCAGCTCGGTGCGGTCCTGCGTGTGCTGGCGCCGGTGCTCGGCGACTACCGCTTCATGATCCTGTTGTCCGGCGCCGTGTGGGCCGGCGCGCTGCTCGCCTTCATCGTACGCTACCTGCCGATGTTGTCGCGCCCGCGGATCGACGGGAAGCCGGGCTGAAGCACGCTCCCGGCGAGTGCGATTACGACGACTGGTTGCATTTTCGCGGTGAAACGTGCGGTTCGCGCGACAGACCCAACTATAATCGACACTCTGCATGCCGAGGACACCGCCTTTGAAGTTTGCCGAGCTTGTAAGAAACCGCGACCGCCTGTTCTGGACGCTCAATATCGCCGGCTGGGCCGGTTATGCGCTGGCCGCGTGGCTCGGCGCGCTCGCGCATGAGAAACCCGAAGCGTATTTCGCGGTCATCCTGGTCTCGGCGGTCAGCGGTCTCATGGCGACTGTGCCCATGCGCTGGTGTTACCGGCGCCTGTGGCATGGCTCAACCGTCATGCTTGCCGCAGGAACGATTCTTTTGAGCTATACGGTTGCGTTCTTCTGGCAATGGATGCGCAACGCGCTCTATTACGACTGGGTCAAGAAGGACTGGCAGCCCGAGCACCTGATGGATTATGTCGGCGGCGTACTGGGCTCGTTCTACATCATGCTGTGCTGGAGCGGCCTGTATTTCGGCATCAAGTACTACCAGCAGCTGCAGGACCAGACGGAGCAGACGCTAAAGGCGGTCGCGGCCGCACACGAGGCGCAGCTCAAGATGCTGCGATATCAGCTGAACCCGCATTTCCTGTTCAATACGCTGAACGCAATTTCGACTTTGATCCTCGATGGCGCGAACAAGACGGCCAACCAGGCCGTCAGCCGCCTCAGCGATTTCCTGCGCTATACGCTCGATAATGACCCGATGAGCCGCGTGACGCTCGGCTCCGAACTCGATGCGCTGGATCTGTATCTCGAAATCGAAAAAGTCCGCTTCGGTGACCGGCTCATCGTCGAGAAAAGGATCGAGGCGCGCGCCGAACAGGCGCTCGTCCCGAGCCTGATTCTGCAGCCGCTCATCGAGAACGCGATCAAGTACGCGATTACGCCGTCAGAAGAGGGCGGTAAATTGCGCATCGCCGCGAGAGTGCAACATGACATGCTCGTCATGCAGGTCTCCGACACGGGGCCGGGTCTCGGCAACGGTGGCAATGGCGGCAAGTCCTGCGGCGTCGGCTTGAAAAATACGCGTGAGCGCCTCCAGCAGCTTTACGGCGAGCGCCAGGATGTGACACTGGCGCCGAACGACCCGCAAGGCCTGGTGGTCACCATCAATATCCCTTACGAGGGCGCAGATGCTTAGGGCGCTGATCGTCGACGACGAAGCGCTCGCGCGCCGTGGCCTGGAAATCAGGCTGCAGAATTTCCCGGATATCGTCATCTGCGGGCAATGCCGCAACGGCCGGGAAGCGCTCGAAGCGGTCCGGGAGGAGCGGCCTGACCTGATGTTTCTCGACGTGCAGATGCCCGGAATGGACGGGTTTGAAGTCCTGCGCCGGCTGTCGGGCAGTGACATGCCGGAGGTGATTTTCGTCACGGCCTATGACGAATTCGCGCTGCAGGCGTTTGAGGCCAACGCACTCGACTACCTGTTGAAGCCGATCAATGACGATCGCCTCGCGGCGGCCATCGAGCGGGCGCGGCGTCACGACGACGAAAAGCGCGCGAACGCCCAGCGCAATAGGCTGCTGAAGTTTCTCTGCGAGATCACAGGACGCGAACTCACGCTGGAGGATGCGCTGGCGGAGGCATCGGGCGACAGCCAGGCTTATGCGAAGCGTATCGCGATACGGGACGGTGCCAAGACCAGCTGCCTCGATATCGAGTCGATCGACTGGGTCGACGCAGCCGGTGATTACATGTGCCTGCATACCGGGCCCGACACGCACATCATGCGCGGCACGATGAAACAGCTCGAGGCGCTGCTCGACCCCGACATATTCGTCCGCATCCACCGTTCCACCATCGTCAATCGGAACCGCATTACGGCGATGCGCGCGCACCGGAACGGCGAGTACTTCCTGTCGCTTGGCGATGTCGCGGAGCTCAAGCTGAGCCGCAAGTACAAACAGAACCTGGGCAAGCTGGCCACGCGCATCTAGACGCTTCTCGCTTGCGAAACGCCTCGTCGCGCCTGCGGCACGCTTCGTCGAAAGCGCTGCAACGTTTCTTTCATCCCGAACCTCTAAAGGGCATTGCATCAACGCTCTTGGGGAGACGAGATGACACGGAAACGGGAATATCTGCTTGGCGCGGCGTTCTTGCTGATGGCGAACGATGCGGCCGCAAACTACACCATCGACGGAGAAAGAAAATCTTTCGAGATCACGCGGGCGCGTGTTGCGCCAGTGATCGATGGCCGGCTGGACGACGAGGTCTGGGCGTCGGCGGCCATCGTGGACGACTTTCACCAGACGGCGCCGGCCGACGGCGCATCGCCGACGGAACAAACGATCGTTCGCGTCACCTACGACGATGAGTATCTCTACATTGCGGCCGACCTGGTTGACAGCGAACCCTCGGCTATCCGGGCCACGCAAATGATACAGGGGCGGATATTCCCGTCCGACGATCGCTTCTGGGTCACGATCGACAGCTTCAACAACAAGCGCAATGATTATTTCTTCCAGGTCAACGCGAACGGCGTGCGGCGCGAGGCGCTGCGCGAAAACAACGCGCGCTTCATCGAGGAATGGGCGACGATCTGGCACGCGGAATCGCAACTCACCGACCACGGCTGGTCCACTGAAATTGCGATCCCTTTCAAGTCGATTTCCTTCAAGCCGGATGCGGACACCTGGGGCATCAACTTCGGCCGCGGCATCGTGCGCAAGCAGGAATACAACATGTGGTCCTCGTACGACCGGCAGGACTGGCCCGCCTATGGCGGCGAAGTGCGCGGCATCGGCGAAATCGAGCAGGGCCTGGGTCTCGACGTCGTGCCTTCGGTAAACGTGAGCCAAAGCCGGGACTTTGTCGAACACTCCGACGCGACAGGCTTCGAGCCGTCGCTCGACGTCCGCTACCGGATCACGCCGTCACTCAGCGCCGTGTTCACGTTGAATACCGATTTTTCGACCACCGAGGTCGACGACCAGCAGGTGGCGCTCGATCGCTTTTCACTGTTCTTTCCGGAGAAGCGCGACTTCTTCCTGCAGGATGCCGGCATCTTCGAGTTCGGCAACATCGACACCAATGGCAGGCCATTTTTCTCGCGGCGCATCGGTCTTGCCGAGGATGGCGCGCCGGTCGCGATCGAGGGCGGCGCGAAACTGACGGGCCGAATCAATGATTTCAGCGTGGGCGCACTCGCGATTCGGCAGGAGTCCCACGGCAGCGTGGCCGCACAGGACCTGTTCGTCGCACGCGGTTCCCTGAACGTGCTGGAGGAGTCCGCGCTGGGTTTCATCGTCACGCACGGCGACCCGGCCTCCGACGTCTCGAATACGGTCGGCGGCGTGGATTTCCTGTATCGAAACAGCCAGGGGCCTTTCGGCGAAATCCTGACGGGCAGGGTATGGGCGCAGCAGAGCAGCACCCCGGGCCGTGACGGCGATGATCGCGCGTTTGGCGCGACCGTAGAGATTCCGAGCGACAAGCTCTCCGCGTACCTCGACCTGCAGCAGATCGGCGACGAATTCTTCCCCGCGCTGGGCTTCGTCAACCGGGCCGGCATCCGCAGGCTCGGCACCGGGATGCGGTATCGCACGCGTCCCGAAACCGGGACCTGGCGTGCCGTGAATCACCGGCTCGATTACGTCGTCGTGACCGACATGGAGGATGACGTTCTGTCTGAGCGGCTCACGATACAGCCGGTCAGCCTGTATTCGCACGAGGACGACTTCATTTTCATCGAATGGCAACGAAACAGTGAGCGCGTGCTGCAGGACTTCGACCTCTTCGGCCGACTGCAGGTGCCGGCGGGCGAATACGAATTCGACCGTGTCCGCGCGGAGATTGCGACGGGCGTGCAGCGGCCGCTCAGGCTCGTCCTGTCCGTGCAGGACGGTGGTTTCTTCAGTGGCGAACGGCTCGAGAAATTCGTGGAGTTCCAGTGGCGGCAGTCGGCGCACCTGTTCGTAGGCCTGGCATTCACGGAGAACGACGTCGACCTGCCGAGTGGCAGCTTCACCTCGCATCTCGCAAGCCTGCGCACGGACATCGCATTCAATTCGCGATGGTCTTGGAGCAATCTCATGCAGTACGACAACACGGCCGGGCAGGTTGCCTTCAACAGCCGGCTGCGTTACATGCCGGAAGCAGGGCGCGAATTCGTGGTGGTCCTGAATCACGGTGGCGCGTTGGACGCGGCGAACCGCGTCACGAGCACGGCGAGCGATATCAACCTGAAGCTGTCGTATACGTTCCGCTACTGACCCCAGAACGGGCTGCCGGGCAGCGAGACGAATCCGTCGGCATACACGAGGCCGCCGGCGCGGTCTTCGGTAATCAGCAACGGGCCGTCGATATCGACGAAATCGCAGCATTGTGCGAGCACATGGGACGGCGCCATCGAGAGCGAGGTGCCGCCCATGCAGCCGACCATGAGGCCCATGCCGCGCGCGCGGGCCGCCTGCGCGAGTTCTAGGCCATGCGTCAGGCCTCCGGTCTTGTCGAGCTTGATATTGATCATCTGGTATTTGCCGACGACCTGCTCGAGTTCACCGAGATGCAGGCAGGATTCGTCGGCGCACAGCGGCAGGGGTGGCGCGTAGCCCGCGAGCGCGTCGTCCTCGCCGCGCGGCAGGGGCTGTTCGATCATCCTGACGCCGAGCGACTGCAATTCCGGGGCATGGCGCTGCAGCTCGGCAAAGGTCCACCCCTGGTTGACGTCGACGATGAGCCGCGCATCGGGGCGTGCGTCGCGAATCGCCGCGATGCGCTCCACGGGCCGGTCGTTGCCGAGCTTGACCTTGAACAGCGACAGGTGTGACGCGGCGGCGGCTTTTGCCGCCATGGCATCGGGCGTCGCCTCGAGGCCGATCGTGAATACGGTCTCGACGGGATTCGCCGATACGCCGGCGATGTCCCAGGCCGAACGACCCGAGCGCTGCGCCTCGAGATCCCACAACGCCGAGTCCGCGGCAAACCGCGCGCCGCCTGCCGGCAGCAAGGACTGGAGCGTTGCGCGGTCGACTCCGCTTTCTAGCGGGCGCCGGATGGCCTCGAGCTGGGCCGACATCGATTCAACGGTCTCGTCGAGGTAATAGACGCCGAGTCCCTCGCCACGCCCGACGCGGCCGTCCTCCTCGATCTCGCAGACCACGCAGGGGAAATCGTCCCAGACGTGATTGCTGATCCGAAACGGAATGATCGCGGGCCAGGACTCGATGCGAATCGTGACGCGCCGCATCAGTCGACGTACTTCAAGAGGAAGTCCGCGATCGGCGACATGCCGGTCGCGATCGGGTCCACGCAGGGCAGGCCGAGGTGGGCGCGCAACTCGCCGAGATACGCGTCGCGTTCGAAGTCGCTCATCTTCGATGTATTGACGCTGACGCCGGCGCAAATGCATTGCGGTTTCACGCGCTGCGCCATGCGCAGGGCGTCGTCGATGACGAGGTCGAGTTCCGGTATCGGGTAGTCGCCCTTGACGTCGAGCGTATGCGTTCGCGAGGCGTCGTGGCAGAGCACGATGGCGTCGGGCTGGGAGCCGTGCAACAGGCCCAGGCTGACGCCGGAGTAACTCGGGTTCAGCAGCGAACCCTGGCCCTCGATCACGTCCCAGTGGTCGTCATCGTTGGCGGGAGACAGGACTTCGGCGGCACCGGAGATGAAATCGGCGACAACGGCATCGATCGGCATCCCCTCGCCCGCAATCATGATGCCGGTCTGCCCGGTTGCCCTGAACGTCGACTTGACGCCGCGGCGTTCGAGTTCACGATGCAGCGCGAGCGCCGAGTATTTCTTGCCGACGGCGCAGTCGGTTCCAACCATGAGCACGCGCTTGCCGCTGCGCGGTGCGCCGCTGCCGACCGGCAGGTTGGCGGGCGGTACGCGCACGTCGATCAGCCTGGCGCCGCTCTTCGCCGCGGCCTCGACGAGTTCCGGGATCGTGCCGAGTTTCCGGTGCATGCCGGACGCGAGGTCGATACCGGCCTCGACGAGCGCCGCCAGTTGCGGCACCCACTCGTCCGGGATCTGGCCGCCGACCGAGGCCACGCCGATGATGGCTGTCTTCACGCCTGCAGCCCTGGCGGCCGCCACGTCCATGTCCGGCAGCCCGAGATCGACGGGGCAGCCGGGCAGACGCATCTGCCCGACGCAGCGCTCGGGTCGCCAGTGCGCGATGCCGAAGCCGGTCTTGGCGAAGTCGTCGCTGCCGACGTCGCCGATGTAAAGGAGATAGGGCGGTTCGAGCGAAATCCGCGTCAGTGGCATGGTCAGCCCGGCATGAACAGGGTCGCCGGGTGCTCCAGTAGCTCCTTGATGCATTGAATCATGGCCGCTGCGTCATACCCGTCGACGAATCGATGATCGAAGGATGATGACAGATTCATCATGAGCCGAACAGCGACCTGGCCGTTGTGCACGACAGGCCGTTCGACGGCGCGATTGACGCCGATGATGCCGACTTCAGGACTGTTGATGACGGGCGTCGACGCGATGCCGCCCAGCTTGCCGAGGCTCGTGATCGTAATCGTCGAACCCTTGAGTTCCTCTTTTTTCGCGGTGTTGTTGCGAGCCGCCTCGGTCACGCGGCGGATCTCTTCTGCGAGGTCGTCGAGCGAGCGCACTTCTGCGTGACGCACGACGGGCACCTTGAGGCCGTCCGGGGTCTGCGTGGCGATGCCGAGATGCACGGCATCGTGCTGCAGCAACAGGTTGCGGTCCTTGTCGTGCGTGACGTTGCACTGCGGGAATTCACGCAGCGCCCGAACCAGGGCGATGCCGAGGAACGGCAGCAGGGTCAGCCGCGATGCCGCTTCGCGCTTGCCGTTCAGGTGCTTGCGCAGTGCCTCGAGTTCCGTGATGTCGATTTCCTCGACGTAGGCAAAGTGCGGAATCTCGCGCTTCGCCGCCTGCATGCGCTCGGCGATGATGCGCCGGAGCCCGATGATCTTGATTTCCCTGACCGCGGTGGAAGGGGTCGCGGCGGCAGTCAGCGGGACGCCGGTCGCGCGCGCCTTGAGATAGAGGTCGAAATCCTTGCGCAGGATACGTCCGCCCTGGCCACTGCCCGGAACGAGCGAGAGGTCGATGCCGGCCTCTTTCGCGCGCCGGCGGATGGCGGGCGAGGTGACGATGCGCGCATGTGCCGCATCGGCAGCGTGCGATGTCGATGCCGGCTCCGCGGGCGCATCGTCGGCGGTTCTTTCCGGCGCGGCCGCGGGTTGCTCGGCGGCCGGTTGCGATGCCGGCGCGGCCGCCGCGGCGGCGTCCGTTTCGAACACGACGAGCGCGGCGCCGACTGCGATCATGTCGCCGGGCTCGCCGGCGAGTTTTATGACCTTGCCGCTGACGGGCGAGGACAGCTCGACAGCTGCCTTGTCGGTCATCATCGTGCCGACGACGTCTTCTTCACTGACGTTATCGCCGACCTTGATGAACCACTCGCCGATTTCCGATTCGACGGTGCCTTCGCCGAGGTCAGGCAGTTTGAAAATGTATTCGCTCATTCCGCCTCCATCACCCGCCGGATGCCTGCGCACATGCGCTTGAGGCCGGGGAAATATTGCCACTCGAACGCGTGCGGGTAGGGCGTGTCCCAACCTGCGACGCGGCTGATCGGTGCCTCGAGGTGATAGAAGCACTCTTTCTGTATGGTCGCCGCGAGTTCCGCGCCATAGCCACCGAATCGCGTCGCCTCGTGGGCGATCAGGCAGCGTCCGGTCTTCCTGACGGAATCCGCGAGCGTGCGCACATCCAGCGGCGCCATGGTGCGCACGTCGATGACTTCCGCATCGACACCGGTTTCGCGGGCCGCGGCGATGGCGACGTGCACGAGCGTGCCGTAGGTAATGATCGTGAGCTCGTCGCCAGGCAGCGCGATGTCGGCGCTGCCGAGCGGCACGGTGTAGTAGCCCTCGGGGACTTCGCCCTTCGGGTGCGCGGACCAGGAGACGCCGGGTTTCTCCGGGTCGCCGTCGAACGGGCCGTTGTAGATGCGCTTCGGTTCGAAAAAGACGACCGGGTCGTCCGATTCGATCGCGCTGATCAGAAGCCCCTTGGCGTCGTAGGGATTCGACGGCATCACGGTCTTGATGCCGCTGACATGCGTGAAAATGCCTTCGGGCGACTGCGAATGCGTCTGGCCGCCGCGAATGCCGCCGCCGCAGGGCGTGCGAATCGTGACAGGCGAGAAGAACTCGCCGCAGGAGCGATAGCGCAGCCGCGCGAGTTCGCTGACGATCTGGTCGAAGCCGGGATAGATATAGTCCGCGAACTGAATCTCCGCGACCGGGCGCAGGCCGTTCACGCCCATGCCGATTGCGGCCCCGATGATGCCGCCTTCGGCGATCGGCGCATCGATCACGCGATGTTCGCCGTATTTTCTTTGCAGCCCGTCGGTGCAGCGGAATACGCCACCGAAGTAACCGACGTCCTCGCCGAGCACCACGACCGACGGGTCGCGATCCATCATGACGTCATGCGCCGAGCGGATGGCCTCGATCATGTTCATCTGTGGCATGACTTATTCTCCCCGCTCGACTTCGAGCATGCGGCGGCGCTGCGATTCGAGGTGCGCAGGCATCTCCGCATAGACGTCGTCGAACATCGTCGATGGATCGAGGAACGGGCCTTCGGTCATCGTTCCGTACGACTGCGCCTCCTTCCAGGCCGCGTGCACCTCTGCGCGCAATTCTTCTTCGAGCTTCGCGTGGCGCTCCTCGGACCAGCGGCCCTCGTGGATCAGGTGCTGCTTCAGGCGCTCGAGCGGATCGCCGAGCGGGAACGACGCCCATTCGTCCTTGGGCCGGTACTTCGACGGGTCGTCGCTTGTGGAATGCGCGCCGCCGCGGTAGGTGACGAGCTCGATCAGCGTCGGTCCGCCACCGCGTCTCGCACGGTCGGCGGCCCACAGCGTCGTCGCGTAGACCGCGAGCAGGTCGTTGCCGTCAACGCGAACACCGGGGATGCCGAGGCCGAGGCCGCGCGCGGCGAACGCGCGTCTCTCGCCGCCGGCCGTACCCTGGAACGTCGAGATCGCCCACTGGTTGTTGACGACGTTGAGAATCACGGGCGCCTGGTAGACGGCCGCGAAGGTCAGCGCGTGATGGAAATCGGCTTCCGCCGTGCTGCCGTCGCCGACCCAGCTGGCCGCGATGTGGTCTTCGCCCTTGATCGCCGACGCCATCGCCCAGCCGACCGCATGCTGGAACTGCGTGCCGAGGTTGCCCGAGATCGAAAAGACGTTGCCCTTCTTGCTGTGGTACATGATCGGCAACTGCCGGCCCTTGCACATGTCGCGCGTGTTCGACAGGCACTGGCACATCAGTTCGACCAGTTTCACGCCGCGATAAAGATACAGGCCCTGGTTGCGATAGGACGGGAAGCACATGTCACCGGGGCGCAATGCCATGCCCTGCGCGATCGACACGGCTTCCTCGCCACGCGACTGCATGTAGAAGGAAATGCGTCCCTGCCTTTGCACCTGCCACATGCGATCGTCGAGCGCGCGGACCAGCATCATCCAGCGCAGCGCGACCTGCAACTGGGTGGCATCGAGGTTCGGATTCCACGGGCCTTTTGCCTTGTGGTCCTCGTCGAGCACGCGCACGAGTCCGCTGCTCAGGTACTCGATGTCGCGGGTTCGGGCATCGATGGTCGGTTTGTCGACGCTGCCGGCGGGAGACAGGTCGAGGTAACTGAAATCGGGCTCGTCGCCCGGCCGCGCGGTGGGGCGCGGAATATGCAGTCGCGATTTTGTGATCATTCAGATTGCCCCTTGTCTCTTATCTTGCGGCCGCAACGAGTTTGCGCGCGAGTTCGTCGGCGAGTTCGTTCGTGGGTCGCCCGGTCTCGCGGGACTCGACGAACAGCTTCTCCAGCCGGTCCTTGATCCGGCCCACGTCGGTCCGCACCTCGTCCTCGGAAGCGTTGCCGTAATACTCGGCCGCGACGCTGATGATACCGCCCGCATTGATGACGTAGTCAGGCGCGTACAGGATGTCGCGATCCATCAGGCGTTTGCCGTCCGCCGCGGTCGACAGCTGGTTGTTTGCCGCGCCGGCGACGATCTTCGCCTTGATTCTTGGAATCGTGACCGAGGTCAGGATGTTGCCGAGCGCGCAGGGCGCCAGCACGTCGACGTCCGTGAACAGGATGTCGCGCGGCGTCACGACCGTCACCGGCATCTCGTCGCTGACCTGCTTCAGGTTGCTGCTGTTGACATCGGCTACCACGAGCTCCGCGCCGGCCTCGTGTAACAGGCGGCAAAGATAGATGCCGACGTGGCCGACGCCCTGCACGGCAACTTTCAGGCCCTTCACCGAGTCCACGCCGAGCCTGGTCCGGACCGCCGCCTCGATGCCCTGGAAGCAGCCGAGCGCCGTCCACGGCGACGGGTCACCGCCCGCGTCCGTGCCGCTCTGCGGCAGGCCCGAGACGAAACGCGTCTGCTCGCGCACCCAGCGCATGTCCTCGACCGAACAGCCGACGTCTTCTGCCGTGATGTAACGGCCGCCGAGCGAATCGACGGCGCGGCCGAAGGCTTGAAACAGCTCGCGCGACTTGGGCGCGGCGTCGTTGGCGAGGATGACGGCCTTGCCGCCGCCGAACTTCAGTTCCGCGACGGCATTCTTGTAGGTCATGCCGCGCGACAGGCGCAGCACGTCGTTCAGCGCATCCGAGTCCGAGGCGTAAACCCAGCGGCGGCTGCCGCCGGCTGCGGGCCCGAGCGCGGTGGAATGAACCGCAACGATCGCACGCAGCCCCGTGGCGTCGTCATGGAAATAGTGCAGAGATTCGTGATTGTCGAACTCGGCGTGATCGAAGACGCCCATGGGGAACCCCTCCGGAGGTAGGCTTAACCGCCTAATATATCCCTAAAAATCGCAATAAAACTTGCAAAATCTTTTAAAAACAGCCAAATCAGCGCATACTCAATGCAACAAGAAAGTCATGTACGAATAAATCATGCAGACCATTCAGCTCGACCCGGTGGATCGCAAGATTCTCAACCTGCTGCAGCACGAAGCCGGTATCAATGCCGCGGCGATCGGCGAGCGCATCGGGCTGTCGCAGTCTGCCTGCTGGCGCCGCATTCAGCGCCTGCGCGACGAGGGCGTCATCAGTGACCACCCCGCGATCCTCGACCGTGAAAAGGTCGGGCTGACGACGATGGTGTTCGCGCATGTCAAACTTACCTCACACGGCCGCAGTAACCTGTCCGCATTTGCCGAAGCCGTCAAGGACTTTCCCGAAGTGATGGACTGCTACGTGGTCCTCGGCAACGTCGACTTCCTGCTGCGCATTGTCACCGAGGACATCAAGGCCTACGAGCAGTTCTTCTTCGAGAAGCTTTCGCAGCTGCCGGGCATCC
>DATCZJ010000140.1:0-22615 GCA_036525955.1 Woeseiaceae bacterium
CTCTTTCCGCTCGCCGGCCTCGACCCGGCCGAGGCGGATCGTTTCTATGCGCTCGGCAGCCTGCTCGAACAATTGAATTTTGCCGGCAACGAGGCGGCGCGCGACTACCTGGATGGCAGGATCACGCGCGACGAGGCCGTCGCCTGGCTCGTGGACTACGCACTTTCCAGCCGTGAGCGCGCAGAGCAGCGCGTCCGCTTCTTCGATACCTATCGCAGCTACGTCATCAACTACAACCACGGCGAGGCGCTGGTCCGGGATTTCGTGGAGCGCGGCGACGCGGATGCCGCAACGCGCTGGGCGCGTTTCGAGACACTATTGTCGTCGCCGATGTCGCCCCGCGACCTGGAGACATCGAAAGACTAGCGCCCGAGCGCCCTCGCGCGGGCCAGCGCCTCGGTCAGGTCGAGCTCCGCGGCCAGCTGGTCCATTCGCGGGTCATTCCGAACGGTCTCCATGTGCTGGAACCAGGTGATGAAAGCAGGGTACCAGGGCATCTTCGTGTCCCTGGCGACGGCCATCCAATGGAACACTTCGTCGGCCTCGCCGAGCGCCGCATAAACATAGACCAGACCAAGCACATTGCGCGGCGATTTCTCGATGGTCTCCAGAAATTCGCGAGCCTCCTGTTCACGGCCGGCCATGGCGAGCACTGCACCGTACTCGGCGCCGAATTCCGGATCGTCCTTGATCGTTTCGAGGATGGCCAGCGCGCCCTCAAAGTCGCCACGCCGGGCAACGCTCAAGCCCTTGATCGAGACGGCCAGCGCATTTCTCGGGTTGAGTTCTATCGCGTCGTCAGCGATGCGAATGGCATCGTCCAGCAGACCTGCATTGCAATACTGCCAGGCCAGCATGCCTACAATATAGGAACTCAGGGGATCCAGCTCCACCGTCCTGTCGCCCAGCTGCAGAGCCCTGTCGCCGTAATGCCAGAGTTCCATGAGCCAGGCATAGTGATAAACGGCTGCCGTGAGGTTCGGATTGAGCTCGAGCGCACGCTGCAGCTGGGCCTCGGCCGCGTCGTAATCCCACTCGTAGTACATCTCGTGCATGCCGAGCGCGAGATAGACTTCCGGAATGGAATCGTCCAGCTCCAACGCTCGCTGCGCCGCTGCCTTCGAGGCGGGGTACATGCCTTCGGGGAACGGGCTGTGCCCCAGTACCGCGTAGCCAAACGCCAGCGCGGCGTAGACCCGGGCGTCCGCCTTGCCCTCTTCGACGAGCGTCTCGAGTATCTTGATGCCCCGACGCCGCACGCGATTATCGGGCTGGGTGAGCAGGTACATGCCGCGCAGATAGGTGTCGAAGACGTCAGGGTCAACCGATTCCGCTCTTGAAAGCCTGCGTTCTTCCTCGTCCGTCAGCTTTACGTTCACGGCGCTGGCGATCGACTTGGCCATTTCGCCCTGCAGGGAGAGCACGCTCTTGAATTCGCGCTCGTAATTTGCCGCCCAGATCTGCGTATCCTTCGCGGCATCGACCAGCTGGATGATGACACGTACCCGACCGCCTTCCCTCGTCACCGAGCCTTCGATGATGTTGCGCACACCCAGCGTCCGGCCGATTTCCGGCATCGGCATCGACCTGTCGAGACGTACGGCCGACGTTCGCGATACTACTCGCAGGGCACTGATTTTCGAGAGGCTCGCGATCAGCGCGTCGTGCATTCCGGCAGAGAAGTATTCTTCGCGCTCGCCGCCCGACAGATCCTCGAGGGGGAGCACGGCGATGGCGTGGGGATCATAGGGACCCGCCAGCTCCCCGGCCTGGCGCGCCCGGTCGAACAGACCGGCGGCACCAACGGCAACGACGATGGCGAGGGCGCTGATGATGACATAGTCGGGCACGCCCATCGGCAACGCTGCAACCGCGTCGCTGTCTTCCGGCAGCGTCTTGCGGATGCCGTCGGCGGTGATTTCGTAATACCAGCCGAAGATCAGCGCAATCGGAAAACCCGTAAAAGCCGCGAACCAGATGTAGCGCAGCAGGCTGTCGGGCAGCGAAGCCGACTCGAACGCGAGGTCCGCGACCTGCAGCAAGACCCACGCCGCGACGATGTAAAGTCCCGCCGTCCGGAAAACACGGCGACGCCGCGCCTCTGCGATCAGTCTCGAGAGCCTACCCATGTCCTGTTCCTGATTGTCGAATTCAGAAAATCTGCCCGCGCCAGGCGGCACCCCGCGTTGTTATTATCGTTTTCCGTGCCGGTATGCGGCAAAGCCGAGCAGCAGCAGCATCGCAATGCCGAAACCGCCGCCGCCCGAACCTGGTTTCCACTCGACCTGCGCGACCTGCGGATCCTGCTTCACTCGTTCAGTGAAGCGCCCGAGTTCGGCGTCAAGATTTACGGTCATTTGCTCCATCGCAGCCGCGAAGCTCGCCTCGCGCGTCTTGCGAACGGCCTCCCCTGCTTCGATCAGCGTCGAGCGCTGCGACATCCTGTCCACCCCCGGAGCACGGATCAGCAGGCGCCCGCTCCCGACGTCGAACACGGCCGTGTCGACAAAGGTCTGGACCTCGTTCGATGTCGCCTTGATGACGTAGCTGCCGACGATCGTCCAGTAAAGGAATGAAGAGGGGTTATCTTCGCTGACCGCGACCTGGTCATAGGACACGAGCGCCATGATATCGACCCCGTACAGGCGCGCCACCTGCTGCATGCCGGCCACGCCTTTGCTCGAGCGCAGATACGTATCCGGGATGACTTCGATCCTGCCGATGAAGTCTCGATCGACGAATTTCGCCTTGACCTCCTCCAGCAGCTCGATTTTGCTCGCCTCGGATATCGGGCTCGCGTAGGCCGGCGACGGGACGAAAGCGATACCCACGCCCAGCGGCAATTCCAGGTGCGGAATCGAATCCTCGACGTCGGGCGGCACCTGTCCATCCGGATACAGGTAATCGACGAGACTGCTCGAGACCCCGGTTCGCGTTTCGCCGCTGAAATTCCATAATGACGAGCAGCCGGATAGAACAATCAGCGTCAGGCACGCCGACAGCAGCTTGAGATAGCCCATATTGACTCTCCCCGGACCCGGTCGGGTCGAGGGTAGGCGCGCGGCGGCGCGCGGCGCAATACGTAATTATTCGGCGCGCGGCGCGCGCAGGCGAATACCGGTTTCCTTGAGCTGTTCGGCGGAGACCTCGCCCGGCGCATTGGTCAGCGGGCAGCTTGCCGTCTGTGTCTTCGGGAACGCGATGACGTCGCGGATGCTGTCCGCACCGGCCATCAGCATCACGATGCGATCGAGTCCAAAGGCGATGCCACCGTGCGGCGGACAACCGTATTGCAGCGCCGTCAGCAGGAAGCCGAATTTCTCCTGCGCCTCGTCCTTCGAGATACCGAGGAGATCGAACACGGCCGACTGGATGGCCTGGTCGTGAATACGGATCGAGCCGCCACCGATCTCGGAGCCGTTCAGCACCATATCGTAAGCGCGTGACAGCGCCTTGCCGGGATTCGCCTTGAGCGCCTCGGCGTCGAGGATGGACGGCGACGTGAACGGGTGATGCAACGCCATCCAGCGCCTGGTCTGCGGGTCCTTTTCGAACATCGGGAAGTCGACGACCCAGAGCGGCGCCCATTCGTCCGCGACCAGGCCACGATCCTCGCCGACCCTGAGGCGCAGCGCGCCGAGCGCGTCGTTGACGACGTTCGCCTTGTCGGCGCCGAAGAAGATCAGGTCGCCTGTCTTCGCGCCTGTACGCTCGAGGATCCCCTGCACGGTCGACTCGGGCAGGAATTTCAGAATCGGCGACTGCAGGCCATCCACGCCCGCATCGACGTCGTTCACCTTGATGTACGCGAGGCCGCGGGCACCATAACGCGCCACGTAAGCGGTGTAGTCGTCGATGATCTTACGGCTCATCTCGGCGCCACCGGGCACGCACAGCGCGGCAACACGGCCCTCGGGATCCGCGGCCGGTCCTGCAAAGACCTTGAAGTCCACGCCTTCCATCAGGTCTGAAACCTCGATCAGCTCGAGATCGATGCGCAGATCAGGCTTGTCGGAGCCATAACGCCGCATCGCCTCGGCATAGGTCATGCGCGGGAACGGGTCCGGCAGATCGATACCGAGCGTCTCCTTGAACAGGAAGCGCACCAGCGATTCCATCGTGTTCGTCACGGCGGCCTCGTCGACGAAGCTCATCTCGATATCGAGCTGCGTGAACTCCGGCTGGCGGTCGGCGCGCAGATCCTCGTCGCGGAAGCAGCGCACGATCTGGTAGTAGCGATCGAGGCCCGACATCATCAGCAGCTGCTTGAACAGCTGCGGCGACTGCGGCAACGCAAAGAATTTGCCCGGGTTGGTGCGGCTCGGCACGATGTAGTCACGTGCGCCTTCCGGCGTCGCGCGCGTGAGCATCGGTGTCTCCACGTCGACGAAGCCATGCTCATCGAGGAACCGGCGCATCGCCATCGTGACCCTGTGGCGCAGCCTCAGGTTGCCGAGCATGCGTTCGCGGCGCAGGTCCAGGTAGCGATACCGGAGCCTGAGTTCCTCGTTGGCCTGCTCATCATGATGGAACGGCGGCGTCTCTGAGCGGTTCAGGATCGTCAGTTCCTTGACCAGCACCTCGACCTTGCCGGTCGCCATGTTCGGATTGACGGTGCCTTCCGGGCGCGGCCTGACGAGCCCCTTCACCTGCAGCACGTATTCGGAGCGGATGCGCTCGGCCTCGGCGAAAATCTCGGGGCGATCCGGGTCGAAAACGACCTGCAGCAGGCCCTCGCGGTCCCTGAGATCGATGAAAATCACGCCGCCATGGTCGCGACGCCGGTGAACCCAGCCGCAAACCTCGATTTCCTTGCCGATCAGAGACTCGTCGATCTGGCCGCAATAGTGACTACGCATCGTAAAAATCCGGGGAAATACTTGCAAAAAGACGCGGAATGGTACGGCCTGCGTGACGACCGCGCAACCTGCGGAAACCCCGGCCGGCAATCATCCGGATCGCGGAGCCGGCCGTTCGCGCAGCCACGCGAGCTTCACGCCGGTGCAACAACAGGATTTACGTCACCCGCTGCCCGGGCCGATCCTCGCTGCGCCGTCGGTCACCGCGGCCGTGCGCGACTCGCGGTCACGCCTCTGATCCATCCCGTGTCTCGAAGGGCAACCTGCCCGAGCGGTCCTTTGTCCAGGTCGGGACGACGACACCGAGGGAGATGATCATGCGCAGCGCCTCGTCGACCGTCATGTCGAGCACCGTCACGTCTTTCTTCGGCACCATGAGGATGTACCCGGAAGTCGGGTTCGGCGTGGTCGGCAGGAAGCAGCAGATGACGTCTTCGCCGGTCTTGTCCTGCACCTCGCCGAGTTCCGTGGACGTCCGGAACGCGAGGCTGTAAATGCCCTTGCGCGGATACTCGATCATGAGCACCTGCTTGAAGGACTGGTTGGTGTCCGAGAACACGACCTCGGCGAAGTTCTTTGCCGACGAGTAGATCGAGCGCACGATCGGGATGCGCTGCATCACGGTTTCCCAGGCATTGACGATCGCCCGGCCCATGAAATTCGCCGCCAGCACGCCGGTCAGAAGCAGGACGACCAGGGTCAGGATGATGCCGAGCCCCGGGATATGCACGGGCGCGTCGGCGCCGAACAGCTGTTGCAGCAGAATTTCCGGCTGATAGCTCCTGGGCAGCAGATGCAGGCTGCGGTCCATCATGTTGACCGCGAAGCGAATCAGCAGGTAGGTCACCGCGAGCGGCGCCCAGACGAGAATGCCGGCGACCAGGTAACGTCGAAATCGTTTCAAGCTCGTGGCCTCAGGCGGCATCGCCGGCCTTGTCGGCGACCGGCTTCGGTGCGGGCTTGTCTTTCGGCGTATCCTTCGCGCTATCGGCAGGCTTGCGGTCTTTTTCGCCGTGCAGGTTGCGCTTGTCGCCGGTCTTGAAGTCGGTCTCGTACCAGCCCTGCCCCTTGAGGCGGAACTTCGGTGCCGACAACAGCTTCTTGAGCGACGGCCGGCCGCATTCGGGACATTCCACGAGCGGGTCGTCAGTCATTTTCTGCAGCGCGTCGAAGGCGTGCTCGCAGCTGTCGCAGGCATAGGCGTAGATCGGCATTTCTCGGGAGACTCCGTTAAACCAGGGCGGCCATGTCAGGGGCGCCATTATATCTGCAAACTCGTCCTTACGCGGCGCGCTGGAATTCCAGCCGGTCTTCCGCCACGCCGACGTCGATGACATCGCCAGGCTTGAACTTGCCCTTGAGGATTTCCTGGGCCAGCGGGTTTTCGACCTGCTGCTGGATTGCGCGCTTCAGCGGGCGCGCGCCGTAGACGGGATCGAACCCCGCCTCTGCCAGCTTGTCGCGTGCCGCATCCGACAGGTGAATGCCGATATCGCGATCGGCCAGCCGTTCGTGCAGGTAGCCGAGCTGGATATCCACGATCTTGCGGATGTGCTCCCGACCCAGCGGATGGAACACGACGAGATCGTCGATGCGATTCACGAATTCGGGCCTGAAGTGATGGCCCACGACTTCCATGACGGCACCCTTCATCGCCTCGTAGTTTTCTTCGCCCGCCATCTCCTGGATCAGCTGCGAACCGAGATTCGAGGTCATGACGATAACCGAGTTGCGAAAATCGACCGTGCGGCCATGGCCGTCCGTCAGGCGACCGTCGTCGAGCACCTGCAGCAGCACGTTGAAGACGTCGGGATGCGCCTTCTCGACCTCGTCGAGCAGGATCACGGAGTACGGCCGACGGCGGACTGCCTCGGTCAGGTAGCCGCCCTCCTCGTAGCCGACATAGCCGGGCGGCGCGCCGATCAGCCGCGCGACGGAGTGTTTCTCCATGAACTCGGACATGTCGAGGCGCACCATCGCGTCGTCGGTATCGAACAGGAAGCTCGCGAGCGCCTTGGTCAACTCGGTCTTGCCGACGCCCGTGGGGCCGAGGAACAGGAACGAGCCGATGGGCCGGCGCGGATCCGAAAGCCCTGCGCGCGAGCGCCGGATCGCGTTCGCCACGACCGTGACCGCTTCGTCCTGGCCGACGACGCGCTGCCGCACGGCTGCTTCCATCTGCAGGAGCTTCTCCTTTTCGCCTTCCAGCATCTTGCTCACCGGGATGCCGGTCCACTTCGAGACGATCTCCGCGACCTCTTCCTCGGTCACGTTGTTGCGCAGCAGCGTCTTCTCGGACTTCTCCGCCTGCATCGCCTCCGCCAGCCGCTTCTCGAGCTCCGGAATGCGGCCATACTGCAGTTCGGACATGCGCGCGAGATCACTGGCACGATGCGCGGTCTCCAGCTCCAGCTTCGCGCGCTCGAGCTCTTCCTTGATATGCGTCGTGCCCTGCATCGCGGCCTTCTCTGCCTTCCAGACTTCCTCGAGATCGGCAAACTCCCTTTCCAGCACGCCGAGCTGTTCCTCGAGGTCCTTGAGCCGCTTCGCCGACGCCTCGTCGGACTCCTTCTTCAGGGCCTCGCGTTCGATCTTGAGCTGGATGATGCGGCGCTCGAGCCGGTCCATCGCCTCCGGTTTCGAATCGATTTCGATACGGATTCGCGAAGCCGCCTCGTCGATCAGGTCGATCGCCTTGTCCGGCAGCTGCCGGTCGCTGATGTAACGGTGCGAGAGCATGGCCGCAGCGACGATTGCCGGGTCCGTGATCTCGACGCCATGATGCACTTCGTAACGCTCTTTCAGCCCGCGCAGGATGGCGATCGTGTCCTCGACCGTCGGCTCTTCGACGAGCACCTTCTGGAAACGCCGTTCGAGCGCTGCATCCTTTTCGAGGTACTTGCGGTATTCGTCGAGCGTGGTCGCGCCGACGCAATGCAGTTCGCCACGAGCCAGTGCCGGCTTCAGCATGTTGCCCGCGTCCATCGAGCCTTCGGCCTTGCCGGCGCCGACCATCGTGTGCAGTTCGTCGATGAACAGGATGATCTGGCCTTCCTGTTTCGCGAGGTCGTTGAGCACCCCTTTCAGGCGTTCTTCGAACTCGCCACGGAACTTGGCGCCGGCGATCAGCGCGCCCATGTCGAGCGACAGGATGCGCTTGCCGCGCAGTCCCTCGGGGACTTCGTTGTTGACGATGCGCTGCGCGAGGCCCTCGATGATCGCCGTCTTGCCGACACCGGGCTCGCCGATCAGCACGGGATTGTTCTTCGTGCGGCGCTGCAGGATCTGGATCGTGCGCCGGATTTCGTCGTCGCGGCCGATGATCGGGTCGAGCTTGCCCTGCTCGGCGCGCTCGGTCAGGTCGATCGTGAATTTTTCGAGCGCCTGGCGCGTGTCTTCCGCGTTCGGGTCATCGACCTGCGCACCACCACGCAGATCGTCGATGGACTTCTCGACCGCCCCACGCACGGCGCCTGCCTGTTCCATCACGCTGCGCAGCGGCGACTTGTCGTCCATCGCCGCCAGCACGAACAGCTCACTCGAGATGTACTGGTCGCCCCGTTTCTGGGCCAGCTTGTCGGTGATGTTGAAGAGCTTCGACAGTTCCGTGCCGATATGCACGTCGCCGCCCGCACCTTCGACGCGCGCCAGACGGTCGATGGCCTCGCCGAGTTGCGAACGCAGCAGGTTCACGTTGACGCCGGCCTTGGTCAGCAGTCCGCGGACACTGCCGCCCTGCTGGTCTAGCAGGGCCACCATCACATGTACGGGCTCGATGAACTGGTGATCACGGCCGACGGCGAGCGACTGCGCATCCGCCAGTGCCATCTGGAATTTGCTCGTCAGTTTGTCCAATCGCATTGCGAACCTCGGGGCCGGACAGCCGGCAATCGCTAGGGTTGCCCCTGAGATAGCACCGGCACCCGGATTTTCAAGGGCTCGCGAGCATCGCCACGAACGAATACAGGCGGCCGGTCTGGCCGTCCCTGCGATAGGAGTAGAAGCGATCCGGGTCGCCGAAGGTGCAGAGCGTTCCGCCGCTCACGCGCGTAATGCCGAGTCGGGCGAGGCGTTGCCGCGCGAGCCCGGGCAGGTCCGCCTGCCAGCGACCACGGCGGTTGGGCGCGAAATGCACCGCGGCCTCCGCATCCGCATCGACGAAGGCGGCGCGGACCTCGGCACCGACCTCGAAGGCCGGCTGGGTAATCGCCGGACCGATCCACGCGTGCAGTTGGCCGGGACCGGTCGCCATCGCCGCCACCGTGTGCTCGAGAATGCCCGCCGCGAGACCGCGCCAGCCTGCATGCGCCGCCGCGATCTCGGCGCCGTCATCGGCGCAGAACAGCACCGGCAGGCAATCCGCCGTGCGAACCACGCAGACCCAGCCCGGATCGCGCGCCGTCGAGGCGTCGGCGTCTGGAGGCGCCGGGTAATGCCCCGCAGGCACCACGCGATTGCCGTGGACCTGGTTCAGGTGACAGGGGCGGCCCGGCAATTCGAGCGCTTCGAGCCCGCCGCCGCGCAAGGTCGTGCCGGCGACGATGCCCGGCGGCGCGTCCCAGTCCGCGGGAATCCAGGCGTCACCCATGCGCAGCGCTCACAGCGTCCGCTCGGAGCACCTCCAGCAGATCGAGAAAATCTCGCGGCGGCGGCACTTCGAAAGCCAGCGCCTCGCCCGTGATCGGATGTGTCAGCGCCAGTTGCGCTGCATGCAGCGCCTGCCGCTTGAACCGCCGCAAGGCGCCGATGAGATCGTCGGTCGCGCCGGGCGGCAGGGCGAGCCTTCCGCCGTAGACCGGGTCGCCGACGAGCGCGTGCCTCCGCCAGGCGAAATGCACCCGAATCTGGTGGGTACGGCCCGTCTCGAGCTTCACGCTGACATAGGTGAACGCCCGGAAGCGCTCGATCACGGTGTAATGCGTCACGGCCGGCTTGCCGTCCTGTTGCACGCTCATGCGCTTGCGGTCGACGGGATGGCGGCCGATCGGCTCGCGTATCGTCCCGCCGCCGGTCAGCACGCCGTTGCAGACGGCGAGATAGTGTCGCGCGATCTCCCTGTCCCCGAGCAGCCGCACCAGTGCGGTATGGGCCGGCAGGGATTTCGCAACCAGCAACAGGCCGCTCGTGTCCTTGTCGATGCGGTGCACGATACCCGCACGCGGCAGCGACTCGAGCACCGGCGCGTGGTGCAGCAGGCCGTTCATCAGCGTGCCGGCCGCGTTGCCCGCGCCCGGATGCACGACGAGACCGGCGGGCTTGTTGATGACCAGCAGGTGCTCGTCCTCGAAGACGACGTCGAGCGTCATGGGTTCGGGCTCCGCGAACACCTGCGCTTCGGGCTCCGCGGTCAGCGCCACGGTCTCGCCGCCCGCCACGGCATCGCGCGGCCGGCGGGCGCCGCCGTCGATCGTGATGTTGCCGGCCAGCAGCCACTCCTTCAGGCGGCTGCGTGAATACTCGGGAAACATCCGGGCCAGCGCCTGGTCCAAACGCAGACCGGCGAGCTCCTGGGGGATGTCCTTGATTTGTTGTTCCGAAGTCATGGCAGACCGCTAGTTTACGGTATACTCGCCCGCCTTGACCGCCAGAAGCACTGTTTACGGACCATGCATCGATCGATTTTCAGCCCCGCCTCCCTGCGTTTCGCCCTGCTCGCCGTCCTGGCCACCGTGCTCGTGGGCTGTGGCGGCAACGACGAGGTTCAGTCGGAAGTCCAGAACATCACCGACGCGTACGAGACGGCGAAGACCGCGATTGCGCGAGGCAATTACCGCCGCGGCATCCAGATCTTCGAGGCCATCCAGGCGCGCTATCCGTTCAGTGACCTGTCGCGGCAGATCCAGCTCGAACTGGTTTATGCCTATTACAAGAGCGGCCAGCAAGAGCAGGCCGTGGAAGCGGCCGATACGTTCATTCGCGAGAACCCGATTCACCCGCGCGTGGATTACGCACTCTATATCAAGGGTCTCGCCTATTTCGAAGGCGACCCCGCTTTCCTCGAGCGCTGGTTCAAGAAGGACATCTCGCAGCGTCCGCCCAAGGACGTCGAGCTGGCCTACGCCAGTCTGCGTCGCCTTGTGGAGCGCTACCCGGCAAGCCAGTATGCCCCGGACGCCGAACAGCGCATGGTCTTCATCAAGAATCGTCTCGCCGACTACGAAAACCACGTCGCGGACTATTACCTGCGGCGCGGCGCCTACGTCGCGGCGATCAATCGTGCCAAGGCCGCACTCGAACAGTTCAATGGCGCGGAGGGCAATGCACTGTCCCTGCAGATCATGGCGGAAGCCTACGACCAGCTGGGGATGACCGACCTGGCCACCGACACGCGCCGCGTACTCGCCACGAATTTCCCGAACGAGAGCTGATCAGGTCGGAAACCTGTAGCCCGACGTTATCGGGTAGCGCCAGTCGCGCCCGAACGCCCTGCGACTGATCCGCACGCCCGGCGGCGCCTGGCGGCGCTTGTACTCATTCCGCTTGACCATCTCGAGCACCCGTATCACGACCTGACGGTCGAAACCGCGCGCGGCGATTTCGGCGACCGACAGATCTTCTTCGATGAAGGCTTCGAGGATGGGATCGAGGATCGAATAATCGGGCAGCGAGTCGCTGTCCTTCTGCCCTGGCCGAAGCTCCGCTGACGGGGGCCGCGTGATAACCCGCTCCGGGATGGCCGCAGCGACCGAATTTCTGTAGCGGGCCAGGCGGTAGACGAGCGTCTTGCTGCAGTCCTTGATCGGCGCGAAACCGCCGGCCATATCGCCGTACAGCGTCGCATAACCGACCGCCATCTCGCTCTTGTTGCCGGTAGTGAGCAACATGCGGCCGGTCTTGTTGGAAATCGCCATCAGCAGCAGGCCGCGGCAGCGCGCCTGGATATTTTCCTCGGTCACGTCCGCGGGCCGGTCACCGAAAATCGGCTGCAATTGCCGCAACGTCGCGTCATAGATCGGCGCGATCGGCACGACGTCGTAGCGGACGCCCATCGTTGTCGCCTGCCTGGCGGCATCTTCCTGGCTCATCGTCGACGTATAGCGAAACGGCATCATGACGGCGCGCACCTTGTCGGACCCGATCGCATCGCAGGCAATCGACAGGACCAGCGCCGAGTCGATGCCGCCGGACAGGCCGATGACCACGCCCGGAAATCCGTGCTTGAGGACATAATCGCGCGTGCCGGTAACGAGCGCGCTGTAGACGCTCTGTTCGGTCGGCAGAAGATCGGCGCACGGGCCGGCATCAGGCACGACACCCTTCGACGCGCCCCGCAAAAAGACAGAGTGCATCCCTTCCGCAAACGCCGGCGCGCGGAACCGGAGTTCCCCTGCGGCATCCATGGCGAACGAACCCCCGTCGAACACGAGTTCGTCCTGGCCGCCGACCATGTTCAGGTAAATGACCGGGATACCGGTCTCGTCGATGCGCTTGCGGACCACCGCTTCGCGATTTTCCTGGCTGCGAAGTTCGTAGGGCGAGCCGTTGATGGCAATGATGCATTCCGCGCCCGCGGCCCGGCTCGCAGCCATCGGGCCGGATCGCCACAGGTCCTCGCAGATGTTGAGCCCGATGCGAATGCCATTGAGCTTGAAGACCGCGGCTTCCTTGCCGGCGGTGAAATAGCGCTCTTCGTCGAATACCGAGTAATTGGGCAGCAGGCGCTTGCGATAATGCGCCAGCGTCCTGCCGTCACGGAAGACCGCGCAGGTGTTGTGGATGTGTTCGTCCGTGTACTCGGGAAAACCGATCAGGATCGCGATGCCCGTCACCTGCTCACGGATCTCGGCCACGGCCTTTTCGACCGCATGCCGAAGCCCGGCATGAAACAACAGGTCCTCGGGTGGATAGCCACAGACGCTCAGCTCGGGGAAGACGACGAGATCGGCGCCCTCGGTGTCCCGCGCGCGGCGCGCGTAATCGATGATCCTGGCCGTGTTGCCTGCGACGTCGCCGACCGCGAGATCGAGCTGGGCAAGTGCAACTTTGACCGTGTCGCTCATTTACGTGGCTATGATTTCCTGCATCTTCGATCCGAGTTCCGCCGGCGAACGTACCGTGGCGACGCCCGCGGCGTCCAGCGCCTTGAACTTGTCCTCGGCCGTGCCCTTGCCGCCCGCGATGATCGCACCGGCATGGCCCATGCGCTTGCCCTTCGGCGCGGTGACGCCCGCGATGTAAGCGACCACGGGTTTCGACACGTTGCTCTTGATGTACTCGGCCGCCGCCTCTTCGTCGGTTCCACCGATTTCGCCGACCATGATGATGCCGTCGGTATCGGGATCCGCTTCGAACAGTTCGAGACAGTCGATGAAGTTCATGCCGCGTACCGGGTCGCCGCCGATGCCGACACAGGTGCTCTGGCCGAGACCATTGGTCGTGGTCTGGTAGACCGCCTCGTAGGTCAGTGTGCCGGAGCGGGACACGACGCCGATACGGCCGGGTTTGTGGATGAAACCCGGCATGATGCCGATCTTGCATTCGCCGGGCGTGATGATGCCCGGGCAGTTCGGGCCGATCAGCCTGCAGTCGTAATCGCGCAGCGCGGCCTTGACCTTGACCATGTCGTTGACCGGAATGCCCTCGGTGATGCAGACGATGAGCCCGACGCCGGAATCGGCAGCCTCGAGGATCGCGTCCGCCGCAAAAGCGGCCGGCACGTAGATCATGCTGACGTCGGCGCCGGTGTCACGTACCGCCTCGCGCATGGTGTTGAAGACCGGCACGCCGAGGTGTTCGGAGCCGCCGCGGCCCGGGGTTACGCCGCCGACGACGTTGGTACCGTATTCGATGCACTGCCCGGCATGGAACGAGCCCTGATTGCCCGTGATGCCCTGACAGACGATTTTGCTGTTTTTGTTTACCAGAATGCTCATTGTTCTTCCTGTCAGGCGGCTGCTGCGACGACTTTTTTCGCCGCATCGGTGAGGTCCTGGGCCGCAATGATGTCCAGCCCGCTGTTTGCGAGCAATTCGCGCCCTTTGTCGACGTTCGTGCCTTCGAGGCGTACGACGACGGGAACCTGCACGCCGACTTCCTTTACCGCCGACACGATGCCCTCGGCGATCAGGTCGCAGCGCACGATGCCGCCGAAAATGTTGACCAGGATGGCCGCAACGTTCTCGTTCGACAGGATCAGCTTGAACGCCGCTGCGACGCGCTCCGCCGTCGCGCCGCCACCGACGTCCAGGAAGTTGGCCGGCTCGCCGCCGTGCAGCTTGATCAGGTCCATGGTGGCCATCGCGAGGCCGGCGCCATTCACCATGCAGGCGATATTGCCGTCCAGCGAGACGTAATTGAGGTCGTGTTCGGCCGCCTTGCGCTCCGCCTCGTCTTCCTGGGACTCGTCCCGAAGCTCGACGAGCTTCGGCTGACGGAACAGCGCGTTGCTGTCGATATTGATCTTCGCGTCCAGCGCCATGACGTCGCCGGCCCTGGTCGTGATCAGCGGGTTCACTTCGACCAGGCTCGCATCGCAGTCGAGATAGAGCTGGTACATCTTCCTGATCAGGTCGCCAAATTGCCGCATCTGCTGCTTGTCGAGTTCCAGCCCGAAAGCGAGCTGACGCGCCTGGTAATCCTGCAACCCGGCCGCCGGGTTGATCGCGATCGAGAAGATCTTTTCGGGCGTTTCTGCGGCAACCTTTTCGATGTCCATGCCGCCGGCAGCCGAGGCAATGAACGAGATCCGGCTCACCTCGCGATCGACCAGCATCGACAAGTACAGCTCACGATCGATCTCCGAACCCGATTCGACGTATACCGTATTGATCGGCAGGCCTTCCGGACCGGTCTGGTGCGTCACCAGTTGCTGGCCGAGCATGCCAGAAGCGTATTCACGGACCTCGTCGTGCGTGCGAGCCAGCTTGACGCCGCCAGCCTTGCCGCGGCCACCGGCGTGCACCTGGGCCTTGACGACCCAGAGGCTGCCTCCCAGTTCCTTGGCAGCGTCCACCGCGGCGTCGGCTGATTGCGCGGGAATGCCGCGCGGCACCGATATGCCGAACTCGGCGAACAATCTTTTCGATTGGTATTCGTGGAGATTCATCTTGTTTCTTCTGAATGAACTTGCTTGCGGGCGGAATTCGCGTGGACCGCGAAAAATTCGCCGTATTTTGTAGGTTTACGCCACGCATGTCCATATTCAGTCTACAATCGACGCTATCATCGACTGGCGGGCACCAAGCGCATCATCAATTGCTAATGAACGACGCGGACACCGAAACATTCCTCAGGCGCACATTCCGAGGGAGCCGGGACGCGCTCATGCAACGCGCCCTCGACGAGCCTGACCTGACCTGGCGTGTGCTGATCACGCTCAACACGTTTCGCACGCTGATCGCCATCGCCCTCCTGGTGCTGTTCACCGTGAGCGCAAACCCGCGATTCTTCGGTGACCAGTACCCGACACTGTTTGCGGCGACTGCCGCCGCCTACCTCGTGTTTTCCGTCCTTGCCGCCGTGTCGCTGCGGCAACGGTGGGTGCCGCTTCCCGCACTCGGCGTGACGCAACTTCTCGTCGATATCGTCGCCATTACGACGCTGATGCATGCGAGCGGCGGCATCGGCAGCGGGCTCGGCGGTCTGCTCATCGTCTTTATCGGCGCCAGCAGCCTCGTGTTGCCCATCCAGTACCCGGCCATTCTTGCCGCCGCAGCGACCTTTGCGATCCTCGGCGAGCAGACGCTGGCCCAGTTCGGCGGCGCGACCGACGTCTCGGTCAACTACCCCGCTGCCGGCGTCCTGAGCGGCGTGATCTTTCTGATGGCGCTGGCGGCCCAGCCGCTCGCGCGTCGGATCCAGACCAGTGAAGCGCTCGCCAGGCAGTTCGGCGTCGACCTGCAGAATCTCTCGGAGCTCAACGAGTACATCGTCCAGCATCTAAGGGAAAGCATCGTCGTGGTCGACTCGAATGACGCCATCCGGCTGATCAACAGTTCTGCGAGCCAGTTGCTGGGCATGGCGATCATACCGTCGGGCACGCCGCTGTCTTCGGCGTGCGAGCCGCTTGCCGAATACATCGCGCGCTGGCGGCGCGACCCTGCGCTGTCCGCGCATCCGGAACTCACGCTCATCACCGAGGGCAATAACGTGCGGATCACTGCACACCTGGCCCCGCTCGCCAAGGATGGGCGCCGTGACGGCCCGATCCTCGTTTTCCTAGAGGATGTGAGCCACATGAATGCGCGCGTGCAGCAGTCCAAGCTCGCGTCGCTCGGCAGGCTCAGCGCCAGCATTGCGCACGAAATCCGCAACCCCGTCGGCGCGATGAGCCACGCCGCCCAGTTGCTCCAGGAATCGCCTGGGCTGACCAGTGACGACCAGCGACTGACCGAGATCATCCAGACGCATTCGAGCCGCGTCAGCCACATCATCGACAATGTGCTGCAACTGTCGAGGCGCGAATCCAGCCGCCCCGAGCGCCTGCTGTTGAAGGAGTGGCTGGCGGATTTTGCACAGGAATTCGTGCAGACGCTCGAATTGCAGGAGGGCGAATTCACGATCGCTGACGTGCCGGACGACCTCGAGGTCCGCATGGATCGCAGCCACCTCCGGCAGGTGCTCTGGAATCTCTGCGACAACGCCGTGAAATACGCGAGCGAGACGGGCGGTATCCTCGTCGAGGTCCAGGCGGGCCGCATGCCGGGCGCCGGCCGGCCGTACCTGGAAGTGCTCGATTCCGGACTCGGCGTCGACGCCGCGACCGCGGACAAGATCTTCGAGCCATTCTTCACGGCGCGCTCCGGCGGGACGGGCCTCGGCCTGTATATTTCCCGCGAGCTTTGCGAACTCAACCGCGCCACTCTGGTATATCTTGACCGGCCGGGCGGAGGCAGTATCTTCCGCATCGTGTTTTCCGACCCGGACCGCTGGGACGCACAGGACAGTCAATGACCGAACCGACCGCGCTCATCGTCGACGACGAGCCCGACATCTGCGAACTGCTGACGCTGACGCTCGGGCGGATGGACGTCCACTGTACTTCGGCAGCCGACGTGGCCGGCGCCAAGGCCGAGCTCCGTAAGAAGCGGTTCGATATCTGCCTGACGGACATGCGTCTGCCGGGCGGCGATGGCCTGGAACTCGTCGAGTGGATGCAAAAACACGCGCCGGGAACGCCCGTTGCGGTGATCACCGCCCATGGCAATGTCGAGACCGCGGTGCAGGCGCTGAAGCTCGGCGCCTTCGACTTCATCTCGAAACCGCTCGACCTCGCCAATCTCAGGACGATCGTCGGCAATGCGCTGCGCCTAGCAGCCGGTCCCGCGGGCGGCGATTCGAAGCTGCTGGGCAACAGCCCGAGGATGCACGAACTCCGGGACATGATCGCCCGGGTGGCGCGCTCCCAGGCGCCCGTGCATATCTCGGGCGAATCGGGTACGGGCAAGGAGCTGGTTGCGCGGCTGATTCACGACAGCGGGCCTCGGTCCGAGGGGCCGTTCGTGCCGGTGAACTGTGGCGCGATCCCGGCGGAGCTGATGGAAAGCGAGTTTTTCGGCCATCGCAAGGGCAGCTTCACGGGCGCCGTCAACGACAAGGCAGGGCTGGTGCAGTGCGCCCAGGACGGCACGCTGTTTCTCGACGAGATCGCCGACCTGCCATTGCCGATGCAGGTCAAGCTGCTGCGCGTCATCCAGGAAAAGAAAGTCCGGCCGGTGGGCGCCGCACGGGAGGAACTGGTGGACGTCCGCGTCCTCAGCGCCACCCACAGGAACCTGGCGCAAATGGTCAGCGACGGCGAATTCCGCGAAGACCTCTACTACCGCATCAACGTCATCGACCTGCATGTGCCCGCGCTGCGCGAGCGTGGCGACGACGTGCTGCTGCTGGCCGACCACATCCTGGCCCGGCTGGGCGCCGAAGTCGGACTCGGCGAGGATGCCAGGCAGGCGCTGCTGACGTACCCGTTCCCGGGCAACGTGCGGGAACTCGAGAACATGCTCGAACGCGCCGTGACATTATGTACCGGGCGTGCCATATCCGCTGATGACCTGCACATGCGTAATCACGCCGACGCCGGCAGCACGACGACCCCTGCCGGCAAGCTCGGGGAACAGGTCGAGGACGTGCAGCGCCAGGCCATCATCGACGCCCTCGAGAAGACACGCTATAACAAGACGGCCGCAGCAAAGCTGCTCGGCCTTTCGTTCCGCCAGCTGCGCTACCGCATCCGGAAACTCGGCATCGAGTGACCCGGCCCCAAGATTGGCCCGCCAACTGACAAAAATTGTCAGTTTGTGACATCGATCCGACAAAGCGGCGCCCAGACTGTCACCTCGCGGCGACGGTGCTTTTGGTTGCTTTGCGCGGCAAAACCTTGAATTTCAAAGATTTGTGACTCACAGCACAGAGTTGGCATGGTGCTTGCTTTATCAATAGCACAGGCGATTTCGCCGTACACGAAATACTCTCAATTCATGGAGATGACGAGATGAAGAAGCAGCAAGGTTTTACCCTTATCGAACTCATGATCGTAGTTGCGATCATCGGCATTCTGGCGGCAATCGCTATCCCGGCTTACCAGGACTACACGATCCGCGCTCAGGTTTCTGAAGGCCTGAACCTGGCCGCTGGCGCCAAGGCAGCAGTCACCGAGTTTACGCAGGATCGCGGCACTTTCCCGGCAGACAATGCCACGGCTGGTGTTGCCCCCGCTGGCGAAATCTCTGGCAAGTACGTTGGCCAGGTTTCGGTATTGGCTGGTCTGATTACGGTTGACTACGCTAACGACGCGCATGCGTTGTTGCAGCCCGGCTTCCTCGAGCTGTCGCCGTTCACGAACGCCGGCTCGGTCGAGTGGACCTGCCGTCCGCAGGGCGCAACGATCGCACCGCGTCACCTGCCGGCCGCTTGCCGTCCGTAAGCAAGCCCGCTAGCAGAACTTGCATTGATGATAGAAAAAGAGGCCCCGGCATGTCCGGGGCTTTTTTTTCGCCGACGCTTGTCAGGACATTGTGTGTGATCTGCATCACACTTCAGCGGACGCCGCGGCCTGCCAGGCACGAAGAGCCCATCAGTTAGGCTAGAATGGACATTCCGCAGTGATCAGACAGTCTATGAATACCATGCAACGTCCTCAGGCAGGTTTTACGCTGATCGAGCTGATGATCGTGGTAGCGATCATCGGCATCCTGGCGTCCCTGGCGGTGGCCGCCTACCAGACCTACACGATCAGGGCACAGGTGGCCGAAGGCCTCAACATGGCCGCTGGCGCCAAAGCACCTGTCGTCGATGCATTCAACATGAACGGCGAACCGCCTGCCGACCGCGTCGCGACCGGCATGAGCGCGATTCCGACCGATACACGGGGTCGGTACGTCGGCCAGGTCGACATCGTCAACGGCCGCGTGGACATCACGTTCGGCAACCAGGTCCACCAGGAAATCTTTGCCGACACTTTATCTTTTACTCCGTATGCCTCGGCGTCGGGGAGCATCGTCTGGCGCTGCGGTAATGCGCCGGTGCCTGCCGGAACGGCACCGCTCACAGGAAACGGCGTCACATCTGCACACCAGGCGCCCACGGTACCCAACCGGTACCTGCCGTCGGTTTGCCGCAATTAGGCCGCCACTTGACCGTCCTCAGGCGCGCCCAGAATAGCGCCGTCCATCGATATGCGACGTTTGACTTAATCAAATTTCATAACTGTGAACAGCCGCACAATATCCAGTTGAATCCGACACTTGGATCAGTGAGACTGTAAGGCTCCGGACTGGCGACATAACCTGAGAGACATGGCAGCAACGGCATCACAATCGAACCTCGCGGGGCTCCCCAGGCGCCTTGTGCAGGACGGTATCATCTCCGAGGAGAAGCTCCAGGAGGCGACCGAGGCCGCCCGCAAGGAACGGATGCCCCTGATCGCCTACCTGGTCCACGAAAACCTCGCGAACGCCCGCGCCATTGCCGTGGCAGCGTCACACGAATTCGGCGTACCGCTGCTCGACCTCGACGCGATCGACATTGACATCGACGTGGTTCGCTCGGTCGACCAGAACCTGATCGCCAAGCACCGCGTGCTGCCGCTCGTCAAGCGCGGCCAGCGGGTGTTCCTGGGTATTTCTGACCCGACCAATCTTCAGGCAATCGATGACATTCGCTTCGCCACGAGCCTCCGCGTCGACCCGGTGGTCGTCGAGCAGGACAAGCTCGACGACCGCGTCAGCAAAGCGATCGAGGCCGTCGACACCAGCATGTCGGGGCTCGCCGACGATGACTTCGATCTCGAGAATCTCGATGTCAGCGGGCAGGAAGAGGCTCGCGAGGAAGAACACCGTGACGACGTCGAGGATGCGCCTGTCGTCCGCTTCGTCAACAAGGTACTGCTTGACGCCATCAAGCGTGGCGCTTCCGACATCCATTTCGAGCCCTACGAGAAGTATTTCCGCATCCGGACGCGGCTCGACGGCGTGCTCTCGGAGGTGGCACAGCCGCCGGTCATACTTGCCAACAAGATTTGCGCGCGACTCAAGGTCATGTCGCGCATGGACATTGCGGAACGTCGCGTGCCGCAGGACGGCCGTATCAAGATGCGCCTGTCCAAGAACCGCGCCATCGACTTCCGCGTCAACACCTGCCCGACACTGTTCGGCGAAAAAATCGTGCTGCGTATTCTCGATCCGTCGCAGGCCAAGCTCGGCATCGAGATGCTGGGCTATGACGACAAGCAGCGGGCGCTGTATGAAAAGCATCTCGCGAAGCCCTACGGCATGATTCTCGTCACCGGGCCGACCGGTTCGGGTAAGACGGTGTCGCTCTATACCGGCCTCAATATCCTCAATACCGAGGACCGCAATATCTCGACGGCCGAGGATCCGGCGGAAATCAACGTGCCCGGCATCAACCAGGTGAACGTCAATCCGAAGGTCGGCCTGACCTTCGCATCGGCCCTAAAGGCATTTTTGCGCCAGGACCCGGACGTCATCATGGTTGGTGAGATCCGAGACCTCGAAACGGCCGAGATCGCGATCAAGGCCGCGCAGACCGGCCACCTCGTGCTCTCGACGCTGCACACGAACGACGCGCCGAAAACCCTGACCCGCATGGTTGACATGGGTGTCAAGCCTTACGCAATTGCCACGTCGGTCAGCCTGATTATCGCGCAGCGCCTGGCCCGCCGGCTTTGCGACAGCTGCAAGGAGGTCCGCGAGATTCCGCGCGAAGCGCTCGAAAAGGAAGGCTTCACGAAGAAAGACCTCGACGCAGGGGTGACAATTTTCGGACCCAAGGGCTGCAAGCAGTGCAATGCCGGTTACAAGGGCCGTGTCGGTATCTTCCAGGTGATGGAAGTCTCCGAGACCATGGGGCGCATCATCATGGAAGGCGGTAACGCGATGCAGATTGCCGACCAGGCAGCCAAGGAAGGGGTTGTCGATCTGCGCCAGGCGGGCCTGAATAAAGTCAAGGACGGGGTTACCAGCCTCGAAGAGGTCAACAGGGTTACGATTGAGTAGGTTTTGGCACTCTCTCTGCTAACGGACGACAGTTATGGCTAATACAGCAGTTGCAAGCAACACGCCTTTCTTGTGGGAGGGAACCGACAGGAACGGCAAGAAGGTAAAGGGCAAGAGCCTCGCCACCGACGAATCGCAGGTGCGTTCCGATCTGCGTCGCCAGGGCGTCGTGCCCACGCGTATTCGCAAGCAGAGCAAGGGCCTGTTTGCCGGCGGCGGCAAAATTACTACCGGCGACATCGCCATCTTCAGCCGCCAGCTTGCGACGATGATCGCGGCCGGCATCCCGCTCGTCCAGGCCTTCGAAATCGTCGGCAACGGCCACGAAAATGCCGCCATGCAGAAGCTGATCCTTGCGATCAAGTCAGACGTCGAGGGCGGTAGCGCACTGGCCGAGGCACTCGCCAAGCACCCGCTGTATTTCGATGACCTGTTCGTGAACCTCGTGGAGTCCGGCGAACAGGCCGGCGCCCTCGAGTCACTGCTCGACAAGATCGCGACCTACAAGGAAAAGACCGAAGCGATCAAGAAGAAGATCAAGAAGGCGCTCACCTACCCGGCCGCGGTACTGGTTGTCGCGATCGTCGTTACGACGATCCTGCTGATCTTCGTGATTCCATCGTTCGAGGATCTGTTCAAGGGCTTCGGCGCCGACCTGCCGACATTCACCCGAATGGTGATCGACCTGTCTGCCTTCGTGCGCTCGCAAGGCATTATTCTCGGTCTCATGATCGGCGGTGCCATTGGCGCCTTCATCTATTTCCAGAAACGCTCCCGGCCGTTTCGCCATTTTCTCGATCGATTGATGCTGAAGACACCTGTCATCGGCCCGATCCTGCAGAAGGCCGCGATTGCCCGCTATGCCCGGACGCTGTCGACGATGTTCGCGGCCGGCGTCCCGCTGGTAGAGGCTCTTGAATCGGTATCCGGTGCGACCGGTAACATCGTTTATGAGGAAGCCGTCCTTAAGATGCGGGACGAGGTGGCGACCGGCCAGCGCCTGCAGGTCGCCATGGAGAATACGGACCTGTTCCCGAACATGGTGATCCAGATGATCGCGGTCGGCGAGGAGTCAGGCTCTCTCGACGACATGTCAGGCAAGGTCGCGGACTTCTACGAAGAAGACGTCGACAACGCCGTAGATAACCTGTCGAGCCTCCTGGAACCTATGATCATGGCGATTCTCGGCGTGCTCGTCGGCGGCCTCGTCGTGGCGATGTACCTGCCGATCTTCAAGCTGGGCGCCGTCGTCTAAGGGGGTTCGCCGAGTTGAAAATCCGCGGCGTTCGGAGGACACTCCGAACG
>DATCZJ010000141.1:0-4580 GCA_036525955.1 Woeseiaceae bacterium
ATCGTGGAGGCCAGCGGCCTCGCCCGATCGATCCGCCGACCGGGGACCCTGTTCGTCATGAACGACGGCGACGAAGAGATTCTCTACGTCATCGACCAGGGCGGATCGAACCTCGGCACGGTCGAGATCGGCAAGGCGAAAAACCGCGACTGGGAGGATCTCGCCGCGTTCGAGCTCCGAGGGGAGCCCTACCTCCTGATCGCGGATATCGGCGACAACGACGCCGACCGTGGCAAACGCACGCTCTACGTGCTGCGTGAACCCGAACCCGGCGACGACAAGGTCAAAGTCGACTGGGAGATCGATTACGAGTACCCGGACGGCCCGCGCGATGCCGAATCCGCCGCGGTGGATATCGAGAACGAACGCGTGCTGCTGCTCTCCAAGCGCGACATCCCGCCGGTGCTCTACGAGGTGCCGCTGCGCCCTTCCGATGACGGCAAGGTGACGGCTCGCTGGCTCGGGACGGTCACGAGTCTCGAGCATCCGAAGCGCCAGGATGTCGCGTTCGCGCGCAAAACGAAGGACTGGCACTGGCAGCCGACGGGCATGGATATTTCGGCCGATAACCGTGCCGCGGTCATCCTGACCTACCGCTATCTCTACTATTTCCTTCGTCGGCCCGACCAGGACTGGTACGAGGCGCTGAACTCGACGCCGATCCGTGTCAGCCTGGGCAACTTCAAGAACGCGGAGGCCGCCGCGTTCGGTGACGATGCGCGTACCGTGATCGTGACGGGCGAAGACCGGCACGCCCGCGTGCTGCGCATCGACCTCGGGCATACCCGGGACGTCGAAACGCAGTCGGACGCAGGTGTCGGCTCGCACCGACTCATGATTGCGGACCATCGCAACGCGCCGCGCCTGCAAATCGAATCGAACGGGAGAAATGACAATGGCCGCTGATTTTTGTCGCCCGGGCAAGGCCCCGGCACTGCTCATCGCGCTTGCACTGACAGCACTTGCCGCCTGCGCCGCAGCCGGCAACGCCGTCGCCCCGGCGCCATCGAAGGAAGCCGTGACCGTCATGAGCTTCAACGTCGAGAACCTGTTCGACAATGTCGACGACCCCGGCAAGGACGACAAGGCCTACCTGCCGCTCGCGGCCAAGCAGGACCCGGCGCACCGGGCCGCCTGTGCCGGCATCGCCGTCGATCGCTGGCGCGCCGAGTGCCTCGATCTCGACTGGAGCGATGCCGTGGTCGAGCACAAGCTGTCGGTCGTCGCAAGCGTCATCCGCCAGGTCGAGGGCGGCCGCGGCCCGGACATCGTCGCGCTGCAGGAAATCGAAAACCTCGGGATACTCGAGCGCCTGCGCACCGAGCACCTGGCCGATCTCGGCTACGAGCCCGCGGTCCTGATCGAGGGCAACGATGAGAGGGGCATCGATGTCGCGTTCCTGAGCCGCCTGCCCCTCGCCGGCCCGCCGCAACTGCACCCGCTCTACCTGCCGCAGTTCCCGGACCGCGCCGCCGACACGCGCGGCATCCTGCAGGCCGACTTCCGGCTGCCGGACGGCGCCGTGCTGACGGGCTTCAGCGTGCACTTCCCGGCGCCGTACCACCCGACCGACATGCGCATCACGGCCTACGAACACCTGAACGCCCTGCGCGCCGCGTTACCCGACGACCACCATGTCTTCGCGGCAGGCGACTTCAACACGACGAGTGCCGAGGACAGGCGCGAGGACATGCTGGCGCGCTTCGCGCGGCCCGGTTGGACCGTCGCCCACGAACTGGGCTGCGAGGGCTGCCCGGGGACCAGTTACTTCGGCCGCGACGATACCTGGTCGTTCCTCGACATGATCCTGTTCTCACCCGCGCGTGGCGCGGATACAACAGCGCAGATTCGCGCCGATTCGGTCGCAATCGCCAATTCCGGCCCTTCTCAGGTGACCGAAAGCGGCACGCCCGAGCGCTACAACAGCGCGGCGCGGCGCGGCGTCTCCGATCACTGGCCGATGATTGCGACCATCGAAGTAACAGGAAAACAATAGCTTGTAGCGACTTCGTAAATTAATTTCTTCGCGGCGCCGCCGGTAACGAAAAAATCCTGCGGCGATGTGCGTAAAAGTGCTTACAAGCCTTGATTGCGCAAGCATTTTCGCTGCGTTAGATTACCCGCACGCTTACAGAAATGGCCTGTTTTCCGCGCCGCAGAGGCGGCCCGCAGGCTGACAACAATCGCGCGAAATCTTAGTGTCACATTCGGGCATCCAAGGTGTCGCATTTATCCAGAGCGGGGATCAACAATGACAAGTAAATATCGATTCTTAAGATCGACTCTGGCGTTGTGCAAACAGCTTTCGGTGGCCGCCCTCGCGGTCGTCGTGCTGCTCGCCGCGCCTGTTGCAGGAAACGCACAGGAAACCACGACCAGGGTACGTGGTGTTGTTATGACGCCAGATGGCGCGCCGGCCGCCGGCGAAACGGTGACCCTCACCGACACCCGTACGGGCGCCGAAAGAGTTGCCACAACCAACGATAACGGCACATTCGCCTTCCGTAGCCTGCCTGTTGGCGGTCCCTACCAGATCCGAGTGCAGTCGAGTCAGTATCAGGATGCCCTGATCACGGACGTCTATACCAGGCTGGGCCAGGCCGCATCGTTCACAATTCCGCTCGGTGGCGCGGACGAGACAATCGAGGAAATCGTCGCCGTCGCGTCACGAGTCGCGACAGCGGACCTGGCCATCGGCCCCGGTTCCTCATTCGGAATCCAGGAAATCGAGACCATGCCGAGCATCGCACGGCAGGTGCGCGACATCATCCGTATCGACCCGCGAGTTAGCATCGGCCGCAACGACAACGGCGGAGGCTCTGGCATTTACTGTCTCGGTGGTCATCCCCGCTCCAATGCCATCACGATCGACGGCACGCTGGCGTCGGACGGATTCGGACTGAACGAGGGCACGGGCACGTCGGCACGTTTCGCGTTCCCGATTCCGTTCGACACGGTCGCGTCGATGTCCGTGGAATTTGCGCCGCTCGACGTGCAGTACAGCCAGTTCACGGGCTGCGCCATCAACGTGGTCACGAAACCCGGCTCGAACGAATTTTCCGGATCGGCCGTCTATCTCTTCAACGATGACAGCATGACAGGCGATACGCTTTCGGGCGAAAAGGTCATCACTGACCCGTTCGAGGACACGAACTGGGCCTTCGACATCAGCGGCCCGATCATCAAGGACACGCTGTTCTTCACGTTCGCTTACGAGGAAACCGATGAGGGCGGCATCCAGAACACCGGACCGATCGGTGGCGGCTTTGCCAACGAAGATTTCCTGACCCTCGCCGACGCGAACGCAATCGCAGGCGTTCTCGGTCAGCAGTACGACCGCAATCCGGGCTACCTGGTCCGGACGCTGCCGCAGACGAGTGAGCGCACCTTTGTTCGCCTCGACTGGATGCTCAACGACAGCCACCGTGCCGAAATGACCTGGACGAAGCTCGAGGAACTGAACATGGATCCCGATGATCTCGGGTTCAACGGCTTCTCGTTCTCGGACAACTTCGAGCTCGAAGGTATCGAACAGGACTCGCTCTCGTTCCGCGTGTTCTCCGACTGGACGGACACGTTCTCGACCGAGTTCCGTTACTCCGTGCTCGACGTGACCGACATCCAGGGCCCCGTCGGCGGCGGTGAGGCGCAGGACGCCAATCCGATCACGCGCATCATCGTGCAGGACGGTGCCGGTGACGATATCTTCGTCAGCGGTCCGGGCTTCTTCCGCTCGGCAAACGACCTGCAGTACGAAGAGACGCAGATGAAGCTCGCCGCCAACTGGGTGCGCGGCGATCACATGCTCACCTTTGGCTACGAGCGCGCCACTCGCGATGTATTCAACCTGTTCATCCCGGATGCAACCGGCACGATTACTTTCGCCGACGTCGCGGCGCTGCAGGCAGGTACGGCGAGCACGATCCAGATCAACGGCTCGTTCACGCAGGATCCGTCGGATGCGGCGGCAGCTTTCGAACGCGCCATCGACAGCTTCTATGTGCAGGACGAATGGTCGGTCAACGACCGGCTGACCCTGGTCGCAGGCCTGCGCTTCGATTCCTACGGCACCGGCGTTCTCCCGATCTATAACCCGGTGTTCGAATCGCGCTACGGCTTCAGCAACCAGCAGACCTTCGACGGGCTGGAGCTGATCCAGCCGCGCATCGGGCTCACCTACGAACTCAACGATACGACGCAGCTCCGCGCGGGCTTTGGCGTGTTCGGCGGCGGCGACCCGACCGTGCATTTCGCCAACTCCTACCAGAACTTCGGCGGTGCGATCGGCTTCGGGCGCGTTCGCGCTTCCGGCAGCGACACGGCACCGTGCACGGATGCGGATCTCCAGGTCACGGACGGCAGCGGCCAGTTCACGGGCCTGCCCGACTGCGTACGCATTGCTGCTGCCGCGGCTGCCAACGCCAATACCGGTGACGTTGCCGCTGTCGATCCGGACTTCGAACTGCCGGCCAACTATCGGTGGAGCATGGGCCTGACCCATGTCACGGACGCCTCCAGTGACTTCTTCACCGGCTGGGACGTCGACTTCGACGTGATCTACACGCAGCACAAGAACGCCG
>DATCZJ010000142.1:0-26483 GCA_036525955.1 Woeseiaceae bacterium
CGACGGCACCGAGCCACGCGAGAATCTCGGCGTCGCCAGCCTGTTCAACCGGCACGCTGAATGCACCGACTGCCACAACCAGCATCGCGCCCTGAAGAACGCACTCTTCAACGGCACCGGGCCGCAGACGGCGACCCATGCGCATGCCGCGGGACACACCAACCTCGCATCAGGCGCACTCGCCGGTACCTGGGGCGTTGAGCCGATCTACGGTCTGAGCGAATTTTTTGACCTTCCCACCTCCTACGACGTCAAGCAAGGCGTGGGCGTGAGCGCCGACGTCAACGCGCCGCATGTTACGCGCGAGTACCAGGTCTGCCTCAAGTGCCATTCAGATTATGGCTACGACGACAACGGCGTTTACCCGGTTGGCACACGGCCGAACCTCGGCGACTCGCGCGGCGGCACGCCGGCCACGACGAACAACATGCTGCAGTACACGAACCAGGCCATGGAGTTCCAGGCGCCGCTCGGCGACCAGGGTGCGCCCGGCGCCAATCACCGCTCGTGGCACCCGGTCATCGAACCGACCGGCAGGACGCTGGCCATACGCAACATGGGTACTGGCGCGTTCCTCGCGCCTTGGACCAACGATGTCGGCACGCAGACGATGTACTGCTCGGACTGCCACGGCTCGAACACGGCCGCGACGACGGTGGTGCCCACCGGCGGCAGGCCCTGGGGTCCGCACGGCTCGGAAAACAATTTCATCCTGAAGGGGCCCTGGAGCGTCACCACCGGCGGCACGCCGGGGGCAGTCGACACGTTGTGTTTTCGCTGCCACGACGCGGGCGACTACACGGGCACGAACCGCGGCGGCGGGACGAGCGGTTTCAGCGATGGTCAGGACAATCTGCACACACTCCACAGCGAAAGGCTGGACAGGATCCGCTGCAACTGGTGTCACGTTGCCGTGCCGCACGGCTGGAAGAACAAGGCTCTCTTGGTGAACCTGAACGACGTCGGTCCCGAGGCGGGCCTGGCCGGGACAGAGGTACCCATCGGCAGTGCCGGCCAGACCTACAACGTCGGTCCCTATTACATGAACGCGAAGCTCAAGATCAGGACCTTCGCGACCAGTGGCAACTGGGCCGAAGGCAACTGCGGTTCGAACGGAACCATCCCGGGCCAGGGCGGCGTGGGCAGAGACTGGATGCGGAATGTCTGCGAGGTTCCGCCATGATGGGCCTCGTGCGAAAACTCGCATCGCTGAAGCTGACGCTCATCGGCATGGTCGCGCTCGCCGTTGTTTCCCTGGTGGGCGCGCGCACGGACGCGGTCGACCTCGTCTGGACGATCGTGCCGCTGGTCCTGCTGTCCATGAACCTCGCGGCCGCGATCCTGACGAACCGCAGCTTTCGCACCCAGACCGGTCTGCTCGTGTTCCACGTCGGTCTGCTGCTTGTCTTCGCGCTGATCGGGCTGACCGTCGCCACGCGTTTCAACGGGCGCGTCGAGATGCTGCAGGGCGAGGCCTTCGATCCGTCGATGCTCGAGGTCGACTATCGTGGCCCGCTGCACGGCGGCGATCTCTCGGCGATTCGTTTCGTGCAGCGCGACTTCGAGGTCGACTACCTGCCCGGCATCGTCCGGCAGGAAACCCGTGGCGTAATCGACATTGTCGACGATGCGGGCGGGCAACGCCGGCACATGATCGGCGACAAGCAGGGCGTCGAGTTCGGCGGTTTCCGATTCGTCGCGACAGCCAACAAGGGCTTCGCGCTCGTGCTCGGCTGGGAAGACGCGAGCGGCGCGCGTCAGTTCGGCGCCGTGCACCTGCCCTCCTACCCGAAGCACGACTGGAAGCAGGTCAATGACTGGACGACGCCCGCGGGTCAGCCGGTCCGGCTCGAACTCGAACTCGAGGAGCCGCCGATCGTCACCGATGCGGCCTGGACGCTGCGCCGACCCACGGGCGGGTACCGCGTGCACGTCCAGGCGGCAGGTGCCGAGATCGGGGTTGTCTCACCGGGCGAATCCATCGAGTTGCCGGGCGGCCGCCTGATTGTCGCTGACCTCCGGCTCTGGATGGGGTACAGCGTGGACTACTACCCGTTCCTGCCCTGGATGTTCGTTGCGGCAATGCTCGCGATCGGCGGCCTCGCGATCCATTTCGGCACGCGCTACCTGCCGCAGGCCGAACGCAAGACCGAAGCGGTCATTCAGGAGGCGCCGGACGGGCATGTCATTGGTGCTTGAACAACAGGTCGCGCTCGTTGCGGCGGCGCTGCTCGCGGCGGCGACGCTCGTGCGCGTGTGGGCATTTGCCGCCGGCCGATCCGGCGACAGGCCGACCTTCGCCCTGTTGATGGCCGCGGTCGCGGTGCTCGGCGCGATGATCGCCGGGCGCTGGATTCGCGAGGGGCAGGGCCCTTTCCTCACGATGTACGACGTCCTGCTCAGCAACGCGTTCAGCCTCGGCCTGCTGTTCCTGCTGGTCAGCTGGCGCCTGCCGGTCGTTCGCAGCGCCTCGCTGGTGGCCTGTCCCGTGCTGGCGGTACTCGGCATCTGGATGCTCGTGGTGCCGAGCGAGGGCGTGCCGCTGCCGCCGACCTTCGACAACTACTGGCTCTGGGTGCACGTCGGCGCCGGCAAGCTGTTTCTCGGCGTCTGCCTTGCGAGCATGAGCGCCGCGGCACTGCTGCTGCTGCGCCAGCGCGCGGCGGATAGCCGGCGCATGGCGATGGCGCGGGACCCGGAAGAACTGTCGCGCGCCGTCTGGCTGCTGTTCTTCTTGGCCTTCGTGTTTCACAGCTTCATGCTCGTCGCGGGTGCCGTGTGGGCGCACAGCGCCTGGGGGCGTTACTGGTCCTGGGATCCGCTCGAGACCTGGACGCTCGCCACCTGGCTGCTGCTCGGGTTCATCCTGCATGCGCGCGCGACCTTCAAGGGCATGCCCGAGAACCTCGGCTACTCGCTCGTGATCGCGTCCTTCGTGCTCGCGTTCCTGACGTTTTTCGGCGTACCGCTGATCAACAACGCGCCGCACAAGGGGGTCATGTGAGCGCGCGCATGGACAAGCGGCGCACGGTGATACCGTTGCTCGCGGTGGCGACGCTCGTGCTGGGCCTCGCGCTCAGCATGCTGGGCGGTTTCGACGACGACGCAGCCGTCGGCGAGTCGGCCGCGAACGGCGCCATGGTGGCGATGCCGGCCGAGGTGCGACTGACGCACCAGCGATTCCAGCAGGCCGTCGCCCTGCTGCAGCATCGCGAGTACGAGGCGGCCATGCAGGGCTTTCACGAGGTGTTGAAGACCGCGCCCGAGATGCCCGAAGCGCACGTCAACATGGGCTTCGCGCTGCTGGGACTCGAGGAATACGCAGCCGCGCGCAGTTTCTTCGACACGGCGTCGAGCCTGCGGCCAGCCCAGGCGAACGCCTACTACGGGCTCGCCATTGCGTCGGAAGGGCTGGGGGATCTCGCACAGGCCAGGACCGCGATGCAGGCTTACCTGCATGTCGCGGAAGAAAACGACCCTTACCGCCGCAAGGCAGAATCGGCAATCTGGGAATGGGAGGCCGCGCTCGCGGCACAGAACGATGAACAAGAAAAAAACAACTGAGCGACTGGGGATGCTTGCGTTGTTGCTGCTCGGGAGCAGCGCCGCCGTGGCAGCAAACTGCAAGGGGGAAGATCTGAGCAAGGCACCGCAGGTGGCGCAGAAGATCGCGCTGCTCGAACGCCTGCTGACGAATTCCGAGCCCTTGCGGCGCGCGGAGGCCAGCGGCGATCCCGCCGCGCTCGAACAGATCGCGGGGGCGCGCCAGATTCTGGCGGATGCAAGCCAGGCGCTTGACGACGATTGCCTGGCGCAGGCCTCGCAGCTTTCGTCCGACGGCCTCAAGGCAGCGACGGCGGCCTTCAAGGCGGCCGCGGCACCCGATCGGCAGCAGCGCGAGGGCTACGAATCGGCACTGCAGCAGGCGACGACCTTCATGTTGTCACTGGAGTCGCAGCCGCGCGAACTCTGGGGCCTCAGCGTCGATGACTTCGCGGGCATCGAACGCCAGATCGAGCGTGCCGAGTCGCTGGCGTCGAACGGCTCGTTTGCGGAGGCCTCGCAGCTCCTGCTGCCGGTCAATGATCGCCTGCAGCGGCGCCTGTTCGAGATTTTCAACAACAAGACCGTGTACTACGAAAAGACCTTCGCCACGCCGGCGGATCTGTATGCGTACCTGAAGGAACAGTACAGCGGTTACCAGATGCTGTTGCAGTCGGGCCAGAAGACGGCGTCCTACAGCGCGGTACGCCGCGTCGAGACCCTGCTCGAAGAGGCATCAGTGCAGCATGCGCAGGCGGAAACGCACGCGGCTGCGGGCCAGTGGCGCGAGGCGGTCACGACCATGGAAGCGGCGATCGCGAGTTGCGAACAGGCGATTCGCGCGACCGGTTACTCCTACTAACGAATGTCCAGGAATGCAGAGAAGACCATGACAACAGACAACCAGGACAAACTTCACCCCGACTACCGGTCATTGCTGACCTGGATCGCTTCGGGCGTGCTGCTCTACCTGCTCATCTCGGGCGCCCTGATTTTCTGGCTGCCGTTCAGCGTCTACACGCAGTATTCGGTGATCGTGCACACGGTGGCGGGCGTCATCGCGCTGCTGCCGTCCTGCTGGGTCATCTACCTGCACTGGCAACGCCGCGCGGGCGAGGTCGGCGGCAAGGTCGCAACACTGGCGCGCGTCAGCGTGCTGTTGCTGCTGCTGTCGCTCGCGAGCGGGCTCATGATCGTGCTGCAGGCCGCCTTCGGCCGCGCCGTCAGCGACGTTTTCACGGTGTCGCACCAGTTGTTCGCCTTCGCATTCGGCGTCGCACTCTTCCTGCACCTGTTGCCGATACTGCAGCGCTATCGCACGACGCCGTCGACGCCAAGACGGCTTGCCCGGCGCTGGTCTCTCGTTGCTGCCCTCGTCGTGCTTGCCGTACCTTTCATGGTGACGCAGCTCCTGTCGGGCAGCGCGGTGCCGGCGGAACGCTTCCAGGCTTTTTCCGACGACTACGACTGGCGCTACGGCAAGGACCGGCCGTTCTGGCCGAGCAGGGCGAGGCTCCGCGATGCCCCCTGGGAAGCTGCACTGGATGCGAATATCCGGGGGTTCTTCAACGAGGAAGAACAGGCGCGGCTGCTCGAAGCGCTTGCCGGTTTCGGCGAGGGTGAGGGCGGACGCATCACGCGGCTCGGCAAGGCCGCGGCGGCAATGGGCCTCGAGGATGCCCGGCTGGCAGCGTTCAATGCGTTGCTGGCCGATGCGGAGGCCGCCATCACGGCGAATGGCGCAATCCGTCCGGAGACCCTGCTCGGCGCCGAAACCTGTGGCTCGAGTGGCTGCCATGACGAGATCTATCGCGAGTGGGTGCCGAGCGCCCATGGCTTCTCGGCGATCGACGTGCTGTTCCTGGATGTCCAGGAAGAACTCGCGGCACACAACGGGTCTGCGGATACGCGCTCCTGCGCGGGTTGCCACGATCCCGTGACCCTGTTGAGCGGCGCGCGCGATGGGGGATCGATCGCGGGCGACGACCTGGTGACTCACGAGGGCAATTCCTGCCTGATCTGCCACAGCATCACGGAGACGGATACCGAGGGGAACGGTGGCTATGTCATGCAAATCCCCGAACGTTACCTGTTTGCCGGCGACGAGGGCGGCGGCTGGTTCTGGAATCGCTTCCTGATCCGCAGTTACCCCGAGCACCACGTGGCGACCTATGCCCGGCCGATGTATGCGCGCAGCGAGTTCTGCGCCGCCTGCCACAAGCAGACCACCTCTCCGGGCGAGGCGACCATCATCGGGCTGGCGCAGGAGCAGAACGAGTACGACAGCTGGCGCCAGGGACACTGGTACCACGAGGACGATCCCGAGAAGACCATTGGCTGCGTCGATTGCCACATGCCGCTCGTTGACGGCAATGAGCCGGGCACCGACGGCAAGCACCGCAGTCACCGCGCGCTCGGCAGCAACATGTACATCCCTGTCGTGCAGGAGCTGCCTGGCGGCAGGGAGCAGGCGGCGCTCACCGTCCAGTGGTTGCGCGGCGAAATCGAGATTCCGGAAATCGCCGACAAGTGGGCAGACGGTCCGGTCGTGGCGATGAGCATTGTCGCGCCCGAAGAAATTCGTGCGGGTGATCTCGTCAATCTCACGCTCGTCCTGCACAACAACAAGACGGGCCACGACTTCCCCGCGGGTCCGCTCGACATTCTCGCGAGCTGGGTCGAGCTCAAGGTCGAGGACAACCTCGGCCGCACGCTGATGCATCTCGGCGACCCCGCCGGTGACAAGCCCACGCTCGACGCGCCGGTCGTGTACAAGGCGGACTGGTACGACAAGCGTGGCTTGCCGGTCGAGCGGCATGACATCTGGGAGGTCGTGGGCTCGAGTTACAAGCGGCAGATCGGCAGCGGGGATGCGGAAATCGTGGATGTGCCATTCCGCTGCCCGGTCATCGCGCGCCCGAAGATCTCGGAGTCCTTCAGCGAGCAGGGGCCCGGCGAACGCAAGTCGGACGTGGTCTTCTCGATCGAGAACGAGGCGATCACCGAACTGACGGTCACCGCGCGCCTGCTGTATCGCAAGGCGGATCCCGAATTCATCTCGAAGACCTACGACCTCGAATCGGCGATCGACGTACCGGTCATCGAGCTGAATTCCGCGACGCATTCGATCAGGGTCAGAGCGCAATAACGGCGGCCCCTGCGGGGGCCGCTTGACCTCGCCCCCGCAGGCAATAGACTCTCATGGATGTGGGCAGCCCGGCCCGCGTCCGTGGGTGTTGTGATCCAGATGAGAAAACGAACGAAAGTCGATGTCCTGACGCGGGTTCTCAATGTCTACCCCAGCCTGCGGTATGAAAACAATACGCCGATCCACCAGTTCCTGGCGACGGCGGCGATCATTCACATCCCGACTGGTTCGGTGGTTTTCAAAAAGGGCGAGCCTTGCAGCGACTTCATGTTGTTGTTGCGCGGCACCCTGCGTGTGCAGGTTGCGTCCGAAAACGGCCGGGAGGTGACGCTGTATCGCCTGGTCGCCGGCAACAGCTGTGCTGTCACCACCGCCAGCCTGATCAGTGGTGCCCCGTATGCCGCGGACGCAATTACTGAAGCGGACGTTACAGCGGTTGCCATCCCGCGGGCCGAATTCCTGGCGGCGCTGGGAGCGTCCGAGCGCTTCAGGCAGTTCATTTTCAACGGCTTCGCCGAGAGATTCTCGGTCGTCATAAGCCGCATCGACGCATTTATCCTGAAGTCGGTCGACGAGCGGCTCATCGACGAACTGCTGTGCATGAGCGAGCGCGTGCTGTCCGGTCTGTCGCACCGGCGGATTGCGGCCGATATCGGGACAGCCCGGGAAGTCGTGTCACGCCGCCTGAAGGCGCTCGAGGCCAAGGGCCTGATCCACGTGAACCGGGGCAAGATTCGCATCAGGGACCGTGATGGCCTGCGCGCCCTGCAAAAAGTATCGGAGTGAAGCTGCAATCACGCGGCAGGCCAACGATGCCGGGAACCCGCCGACCGGCCTGCGTGACCGAAAAGACCGGCCACGTGACCCGGTTCCGGATTCGCGCCGCCGACTAGTCGTCGCCCCGCGCGTCGCCCTGCGGACGGGAGGCCTCTTCGAGGACGTGCTCTTCCTCGTAGACCTGCGACGCGGTCTGCGTCACGGCGAGCGCTTCGCTGAAGGCGATCGGCGTCCGGGCCGCGGTGCGGCGCCTGACGAAGCGTACGGCAACGAAGGCGACCAGCGCGGCGTGGATCACGGCGGCGTAGGCGAACAGCCCGCCGGCGCCAAAGACGGTCATCAGCGCCGAGGCAATGAAGGGGCCTATGACCGCGCCGCCGCCGTACATCAGCAGGAGCCCGCCCGAAATCATGACGTACTCGTCCGGCTCGGCGTAGTCATTCGCGTAAGCGACGGCGAGTGTATACAGCGGGAAGGCGAGCGCGCCCCAGAGCGCGCCGAGATAATTGGTTGACGACTGCGGCAGGATGGTCGCCGGCAGCGCCAGCAGTACGCCTGCGACAGCACCGCACAAACTGACCGCAACCAGCACCTTGCGCCGGCCGATGCGGTCCGAGAGGATGCCGAGCGGCCACTGCGAGACGGCGCCGCCGATGACCGCGGCCGTCATGAACCAGGCGGCGAGTTCGACGCCGCCTTCGCTGGAGGCGAACACGGGAGCGAGGGCCCAGAAGGCGCCGTTGGCGAGGCCGGTCGCGAGGGATCCCATGGTGCCGGAAGGCGATACCTTGTAGAGGCGCGGGATATCGACGTGGATGCGCGCGGGCTTCTCCGGTGAAGGCGAGCGGGACAGGGCCACGGGCACCGCGCCTATCGAAACCAGCACGGACGCGATCACGAATAATTCCATGCCCGACGGGTCGTACATCAGCACCATCATCTGGCCCGCGGCGAGCACGCTCAGCGTGATCATGGAGTAGGTGGAAAAGATCAGTCCGCGATTCTCGTTGTTCGCTCGGGCGTTGAGCCAGCTTTCGATCACGACGTAAAGGGTCGCGAAACAGAACCCCGTCGCAAGACGCAGGATGCCCCAGACGACAGGATTCAGTATGAGCGAGTGAATCAGCGGCAGCGCGGACGCCGTCGCGCTCATGGCAAGGAATACGCGGACGTAACCGACGCGCCGAACGAGTTCGCCGCCGCGCAGGCAGCCGAGCGTGAAGCCGAGGAAATAGGCCGCGCCCATCGCGCCGATCGCGACGGTCGAGAAGTCTTCGAGGGATGCCCGTACCGGCAACAGGATGCCCTGCAGTCCCTGGCCTGTCAGCAGGATCGAGACACTCAAAAGCAGCGAGGCGACGGGTGCCAGGGCCTTGTTCATAGCAGTTGACGCAGAGGAAAAATAATAGGCAAATAGCAGGCCGGCATGTTCATTGCCGGCCAGGCAATATTCTCACACTCTGCGGGGCACAAGAAATGGAAGAACAGGTTCTCCGTCCGTCGGAACGTATCCACGAACTGCTGGATCGGGGCGATGCGGGCGCCGATATCGAGAAACTGATCGACGAACTGGAGCCCTCGGCGCTCCTGCACGCCGTCTATTCCCTCGACCCGGATCACCAGCGTGCGCTGCTTTCGGCCCTGCCCCCGCAGAAAGCCGCAGAACTCATGGAGGATCTGCCCGACTCGCATGTCGCCGACCTGGTCGAGGACATGCCGGCCGCGAAGTCCGCGGCGATTTTCGAGGAAATGGCCAGCGACCATCGTGTCGACGTCCTGTCCGAAATGGACGACGACGATGCTGCGGCGATCATCGCGGAACTGGATGACGACGACGCCAACGAAGTCCGTGAACTGATTTCCTACGATCCCGACCAGGCCGGCGGCCTCATGATGAAGGAATTCGCCTGGTACCCGATGGCCCGCAAGGTTCGCGAGGTGGTCGAGGACCTGACGGGCGAGGCCGTGGATTACCAGCTGCTCACGGTGCACTACGCCTATGTCGTGTTTCGCAAGCGCAGACTGAAGGGCGTCATCCGCCTGCGCGACCTGGTATTTGCCGATCCGGAGAGGACTATCGGCGAGCTGGCGCGGCCGGCCCTGACCGTACCGCCCGACGCGACGCTGGATGAACTCGAGGAATTCTTCGACGAGCACGACATTGCGGCCGTGCCGGTTACCGACGCGCGCGGCAACCTGCTCGGCATCGTCCGCAGGCGCGCCGTGCTCGAGGCGTTAGCGGAACGCGCCGAGGCGGATAGCCTGAAGGTGGCCGGTATCATCGGTGGCGACGAGCTGCGGAGCATGCCGGTACTGGTCAGATCGCGCCGTCGGCTGGCCTGGCTGAGCATCAATATCGGTCTCAATATTCTTGCGGCAAGCGTGATTGCCCTGTACGAGGACACGCTGACGGCGGTCATCGCGCTCGCCGTGTTCCTGCCGATCGTATCGGACATGAGCGGTTGTTCGGGCAACCAGGCGGTCGCGGTCAGCATGCGCGAGCTGACGCTCGGCGCCGCGCTGCCGCGCGATGTATTTCGCGTCTGGCGCAAGGAGGCCGTCGTCGGACTGATCAACGGCGTCTCGCTCGGCGCGCTGCTCGGTCTCGCGGCCTGGGCATGGAAAGGCAACCCGGTGCTCGGCCTGGTCGTTGGCGGGGCGCTGGCGCTCAATACCATTGTCGCGGTGTCGATTGGCGGTACGGTGCCGTTGATCCTGCGGCGGCTGAACCTGGATCCGGCGGTTGCGTCCGGCCCCCTGCTGACGACCGTAACGGACATGTGCGGATTTTTCCTGATCCTGAGCTTTGCGAGCCTCGTGCTGCCGGCCCTGACCTGATTGCGCCATGGCGGCGCCGCAATAAAAAGGGGCGCCGTTGCGACGCCCCTCGAGGTTACCGTTCCGTCCCGATTATGCGCACTTGCCACGGGACGGCCGGTTAAATCGTCTTCCCGTTACATACCTGCGTGACTGTCGAATTCCTCGTCATCGTAATCATCGTAATCGAAGTCATCGTCATCCCAATCGTCGTCGTCCCAACGATCATTGTCTCCCGGTCCTACTTTGTTTCGACGTGAGAATCGCATTTCTTCGCGTTGCTGTTCGCGCATGATGCGGCGAATTGAGCCAACATCACCGAATGCAAACTCGTCATTGTCGTCGTAAAACGGGCGCATTTTAGTAACTCCTCTACTGAAGGGTAGTGCGTGAATAACTCGGCATGTCCCATACAGACAAACTGTGCCTGGCCGGTACCGCCGAGGGCTGAGCGAGCCGGGTGGTGGCCCGCTTCAAGATGTCCCAGCAGACGTCGAGTTCGCCGTCGTCCCTGGGCAGGAAGAGCATGACGCGGTTCTGGACGAGGCGGCCCCAGCCGCGAGAGACCACCTGGTGGCGGTCCCAGTTGTCCAGACCATGCACCGCAATACCGGTACTCAGCAGGCTGCAGAGCAAGGTCGGCTGGTCTCCGGAATTCAGGTAGATGGAAATTTCGGCAGGCGCACCGTCCGCCGCGGGCGCCTTGATCTCGATGCCGGGCAGGCTTGCGACGCGATCCGCAAACGTCAGGCTGGGCGTCACTCGCGGTTCCTTCTTGCTGCGGATTCGGGTGGGCAGCTGGAAGCGGGCGGGCTTCGTTTCAGGCGTGGCCATGTGCGCGGTCTTGAGCTTTTTTTGGGGTTATCCTTTCGGGCCAGTATCTATTTTTTTGTCTTGATGTCAAGTATTTTTATATCAAAGTATTTTTGTAAGGCGGATAATGGCGAACATTATGGAAAAAGACGTCGTCGACGACATTCTCGGACAGTGGTCCCTGGAGCGGCCGGAGCTGGATACCGCGAGCCTCGGGGTCGTGATTCGCGTCATGTCGCTCTACAAGGTTTTCCTGCGCCAGGCGACACGGGCGCTGGAGCCGCTCGGTCTCGAACTGTTCGAATACGATGTCCTGTCCGCGCTGCGCAGGCAGGGCAGGCCGTTTGCGCTGCCGGCTACGGCGCTGGCTCGTTCGACCGGGCTGTCGAGCGGGGCCATGACCAACCGGGTCGATATTCTCGAGGAACGTGGTTTCGTGAGGCGCGAGAAAGACAAGCATGACCGCCGTGGCGTGCTGGTCTCGCTGACGTCGCACGGCAGGCGCATCATCGACCAGGCCATTCAGCTGCGACTCGAGGCCGCGGACGAAGGGTTGACCGGGATCACGGCCGAGGAGCTGCAGGAACTCGCCCGGCTGCTGCGCAAGATCCGCCTGACGGCCGAGGACAGTGGCGACGTCTGAGGCGCAGAATTCCTAGAACCAGCGCTTCCAGCGGAAGAAAGCCGCAAGCCCGACGGCGGCGACGATCATGATCACGATCGATACCCAGAATCCGATCGGGCTCTCGAGGCCCGGCAGTCCGCCCACGTTCATGCCCAGCAATCCGGTGATGAACGTCAGCGGCAGGAAGATGGCCGCGACGACGGACAGAACGTACATCCTCGAGTTCTGCTCCTGCGCCATCAAGCCCAGGTACTCTTCCTGCAACACGATGGCGCGTTCGCGAACGAGATCCAGATCCTCGACGTATCGTGTTATTCGATCCGCCTGATCGAGCAGGTTCTGTACTTCGTCCTCGACGATCCAGCCCCCGGACTGGCGGTTCAGGCGGTCGAGCGCCTCGCGCTGTGGTGCCAGGAAGCGGCGGACGGAGGCGATCTGCCGCCGCAGCATCGCGATGGTCTGACGCGAAACCGCGGGGTCGTGAGAGACGACCCTGTCTTCCGCATCTTCGAGGCGACCCTCGATCGTGTCGACGAAGTCGCCGATTCGATCGGCGAGCCGGGACGTCAGCGCGGTCAGGAATGCGCCGCTCGACGTCGGCCCGATGCCCGCGTCGAGCGATTGACGAATGTCGGCCACCGAAAGCAGGCGCCGCCGGCGCGTGCTGATGATCCTGTCGTGCTCGATCCACAGCCGCACCGCAACCATATCCTCGGGGTCTTCGCCGGGATTCATGTTGACGCCGCGCAGCACAATCAGCAGTCCCTTGTTCGTTGCGACGGATCGGGGCCGCGTCTCTTCGGCGAGCAGGAATTCCAGTGCGGCCTTGGGCAGCTTCGCGAAGTGCCTGAGCCATTCGCGTGAGGCCGGGTCCATGTAGTCCAGATGCACCCAGAGTGTGCCCTTGCTCTTGTCCCACTTGCTGAGTTCATCGTGGTTGATCGATTTCGCGCCGCCCTTGCCGTCCAGCACGCAACACTGCAGAAACTCGGGATTGTCGGTGGTCGTCATTCGCACTCCTGATTCGAGGGGAATTCGGGTAAGCTCTGATCGATGTTCATGTTTGCCGGCCTTATCCTCGGGATTGTATTACTAATCGCTGGCGGCGGTCTGCTCGTTCGCGGCGCCTCCGAGATTGCCGCCAAGTTCGGCGTGTCGCCGATGATCGTAGGCCTGACCATCGTCGGATTCGGTACCAGTGCGCCGGAACTCGTCGTGAACGTCGTCAGCGCGCTGCGGGGCGAAACCGCACTGGCATTCGGCAATGTCGTCGGCTCCAATATCGCCAATGTCGGACTGATCCTCGGCATTGCCGCAGTCCTCGCGCCGATCACGATCCAGGGTCAGATCGTCAGGCGTGAAGTGCCGTTCCTGCTGCTGGTAACGACCATCCTGACCGTGATGGTGCTCGATAAACCGCTCGAAGGATTACCCGGCCTGATCGGCCGGACCGAAGCAGTCGTCCTGGTGCTGCTGTTCTGCATTTTCCTGTACATGAGCGCGATTGACGTCCTGCAGGATCGTCGTTCCGATCCGCTGATGCTCGACATCGAAGACAATCCCCTGACCAAGCCGCCTGAGGAAGGGCGCTGGCAGTGGCTGCTGGTGGCCGCCGGACTTGTGCTGCTGTTCGTCGGTGGTGAAATGACGGTCCGCAACGGCGTGGCGCTGGCGAGTGCGCTGGGTGTATCGGCCAATATCATCGGCCTCGTGCTGGTGGCGGTCGGCACGAGCATGCCGGAACTCGTGACCTCGATAATCGCTGCGTTGCGCAGGGAATCCGATCTCGCGCTCGGCAACGTCGTCGGTTCCAACCTGTTCAACTCGCTCATCGTGCTGCCGATCAGCGGGCTTATCAGGCCGATCCCGCTGCCGCCCGGCGGGGTGATAGACCTGGTCGTTTCCTGGGGCTTCGTGGCCCTGCTGATCCCGTTTTTTTACATCGGTGAGGCGCGACTGGATCGCAAGGTCGGCGGATTCCTGCTGCTTGCCTACGCGGCGTACATGGCGTCGCGCTTCATGTTCGACCAGCCCTGATCAGCGCGGCAGGTCGTCGCCCCGCGCGTCGGACAAGCGCACCTCGATCGGTCTCATGCTGTCCAGGTGCACGTCGCGCTGCGGGAAGGCGATAACGATGCCTGCGGCATCGAACAATTCGCAGATGCGGAAGCGAATCTCGCTGCGGACCTGTCGCAGCAACTTCTCACCACCCACATCGCACCAGAAATACGTGTCGAATATCAACGCGTTATCGCCAAAATCCTCAAACACGACAGCGGGTGCCGGGTGCGCCTTGATGTCCGGATGTTCATTCACGGCCTGCAGAATCAACTCGGCGACCCGCTTGACTGGCGAGCCGTAGGCCACGCCGACGCGCAATTCCGTGCGGATTTCGTTGTCCACCAGGGTCCAGTTGGTCACGGTGCGTTCCAGTAGCTGGCTGTTCGGCACCAGCAGGTGCACGCCGTCGGTACGGCGAATTCGCGTTGAGCGCGTACCGATGTGCTCGACGACGCCATGGCTGTTGTCGATTTCGATGAAGTCATCGATACGGATCGGCCGCTCGGCCATCAGGATCCAGCCGCTGATGAAATTATTGATGATGTTCTGTGCACCGAACCCGACGCCGATGGCAATCGCTCCGGTGGCGAACGCAAACGCCGTCAGCGGAATGCCGAGCAGCGACAGTGCGGTGAGCACGACGATGACGAGCAGCACGAAAATCGCGATGCGGCGCAGTGTGTGAACGATATCGGGCTTCAGGTGGGTGGCCGCGAGTCGCTTCCCGAGCAGGTAGCCGATGAGATGGCTCGCGAAAAAGCCGACCACGAGCAGCGCGATCACGCCGATGATCTGGCCTATCGTGAGTTCGGCGCCACCCGGCATCGAGATGACGGCGTAATTCCAGAATTCCTTGAAATTATCAAACATTGGCGTCGAGCCTCAGCCTGTCCCGCGTGTCCTTGTCTTGCCCTTTTTTGCGGTCTTCTCGATGAACTCGATGATCATGCCCGCAACGTCCTTCTGGGTTGCCTTTTCGATGCCCTCGAGCCCCGGACTCGAGTTGACCTCCATCACGACGGGGCCATGATTCGAGCGCAGCAGGTCGACGCCCGCGACATTCAGTCCCATGACCCTTGCCGACCGGACCGCCGTGGAACGCTCTTCGGGCGTGATGCGGATCAGCGTCGCGGAACCGCCGCGGTGCAGGTTCGAACGAAACTCGCCTTCGCGCGCCTGGCGCTTCATCGACGCCACGACCTTGTCGCCGATGACGAAGCAACGAATGTCGGCGCCTGCCGCCTCGGCGATGAATTCCTGCACCATGAAGTTTGCGCCTAGGCCGCGGAACGCCTCGATGACGCTCTCGGCCGCCTTGCGGGTTTCCGCGAGCACGACGCCGACGCCCTGGGTGCCTTCGAGCAGCTTGATCACGACCGGCACGCCGCCGGCAATCTTCAGCAAGTCCTGGGTGTCGTCGGGCGAATTGGCAAATCCGGTGACCGGCAGGCCGACGCCGCGCCTGGACAGCAATTGCAGCGCGCGCAGCTTGTCCCGCGAGCGCGAGATCGCAACCGACTCGTTCACCGAGTAAACGCCCATCATTTCGAACTGGCGCAACACCGCGGTTCCGTAGAATGATACCGAAGCGCCGATCCGAGGAATGACCGCGTCGAGCCCTTCGATCTCCTTGCCCTTGTAATGCACGCTCGGATTATGGCTCGTGATGTTCATGTAACAGCGCTTGTGATTGATGACCTGGACCTGGTGACCGCGTTGCTTGCAGGCCTCGACGAGACGTTGCGTCGAGTAGAGGTTGCTGTTGGTCGAAAGTATTCCGATCTTCATATTCAGGTTCCGTAGTCATTGTGCGCGGTAGTAAAAGATTCGACGACATCTTCGGCCTTGGGGAAATCGCGGAACGAGCCGAGATGAAACAAGGCATCGCCTTCGTGGGCCAGTGGCAGGACACTGCGTCCGATTACGATGCCGTCGAATGGCGCGATCACCGCTTCCTCTTCAGTCCCCAGTGGATCGCTGATGGTGGCGAGTCGCTGGCCCTCGGCCACGCTTGCGCCCAGGCTGATGCGGTCCGTGACGATGCCGCTGGCGCCGGCGCGGACCCAGCGGGTCGACCTGGCGATGACCGGTGCGACCGACGGGCCGTGCTTGCCGCGAGGCAACATGCCGATGTGTCGCATCACGTTGAGGATACCCCTTAGCCCGGCGCGAATCGAAGTTTCGTCGAAACGCAAGGCTTCGCCGGCTTCATAGACGAGTACCGGCATGCCGATTTCAGCGGCGCAGGCGCGCAGCGATCCGTCGAGTATGTTCGACTTGATGATCACCGGCGCACCGAACACTTTCGCGAGATCTTCGCTGCGCGGGTCATCGAGGCTGGCGCGAATCTGCGGCAGGTTGGCACGGTTGATGGCGCCGGTGTGCAGATCGATGCCGTAGTCGGCCTTCTTGACGATCTGCTTGATGAAGATGTTCGCGAGTCTTGCGGCAATCGATCCCTTCGGGCTGCCCGGAAAGGAGCGATTCAGGTCGCGTCGGTCTGGCAGGTAGCGCGACTGGTCGAGAAAGCCGTGTACGTTGACGATCGGCACGGCAACCAGCGTTCCGCGTATCGAGGACAGCGCCTTGCGCTTCAACAGGCGTCGGATGATCTCGACGCCGTTCAGTTCGTCGCCGTGGATGGCGGCGGACACGAACATGACGGGGCCCGCGTGCCGGCCGCAGATCACGCGCACCGGCATGCTCAGGGACGTCGAGGTATAGAGATCGGCGACCGGCAGGTTGACGTCGACGCGCTGTCCCGGCCAGATCGTCGTATCGCCGATTTCTATGGGATTGTTTCTTTCCATGTTTTGCGAGCCTTAGCGCTTGATCTTCTTCTTGCCCACGACATAGGAAAGGCATGGATTGACCTGGGCGCGTCCTTCCAATGCCGTGCGGCCGAGCAGCATGCGGAACAGCATGTCGTCGCGTGCAGTCAGGGTCATTTCGATGGGCCACGCATACTCACCTATTGCCAGCAAAGTGGCAATCACGAAGCGTTCTTCCTTGTGGCCGCCCGAGTCCGAGACGACGCGCCTGTCGATGACGTCGGCCGTGCAGGTGACGATCGTTTCGAGGTCTTTCTGCAGGGGATGCATCTTGAACTCGACGCGGTCGCGTCCGTGCTCGCTGAACGGTCGCAGCGCAAAGGCGTGCAGGGCCGAGGTGCGTGCGCCGGTATCCACTTTTGCCTTGATGCGGGGGATGCCGAGTTCGGGCAGGGCGACCCATTCGCGCCATCCGAGCGTGAGCAGTTCACGGGGTTCGCGTCGGCGATCAGTCATCGAGATGAATGTTCACGCGCCGATTCTGGCGCCCTTTCTTTTCCACTTTGCCGATTCGGATCGTGCCGACTTCCCTGGTCGATCCAACGTGCGTGCCGCCACAAGGCTGCAGGTCAACGCCGGAAATTTCGAGCAAGCGTATCGTGCCCTTGCCGCGCGGCGGCTGCACCGACATGGTACGCACGAGTTCGGGATTGGCGTCCAGTTCCTGCTCGCTGATCCAGCGGCAACTGACCGCATGGTCCGCGTCGACGAGTTTCCGCAGCGCCGCTTCGACAGCCTCCTTGTCGACCGAATCCTCCATGTCGAAATCGAGCCGGCTCTTTTCCTCGCTGATGTTGCCGCCCGTAACGCCATAGTGCAGCACCGATCCCAGCAGGTGCATTGCGGTGTGCATGCGCATGTGGCGGTAGCGCCGCTGCCAGTCGATTTCCAGCGTCACAGGCGTGCCCGCGGCGGGAATCGGGGCGCCGGCTGCCAGCCTGTGCTGGATGCCGCCATCCTCGCCATAGCGCGTGTCGGCAACCTCGGCGATGCCGCCGTCCCAGGTGATCCGTCCGGTGTCGCCGGGCTGGCCGCCTCCGAGCGGATAGAAAATCGTCCTGTCGGTCACGACGAACCTGTCGCCGCTGGCCGTGACGGTCGCGGAGCAGCTGCGCAGATACGCATCATGTCGGAACAGTTCTTCGGTGGTCATCCGGCAATACTAGCGAAGCGTGCGCCGGCGAGCCATGACTGCCGCTTTTGCGGCAGGAGCGGGTGGCGGGAACGATATCGCGGACTGCAATGCGATGCGGCAACTTGCACCACGCGGATTTGGGGATGCAGTACGTCGCGAAACGCGATGGCGGAGCCGGGCAGGCTGCTGCCGAGCACCCGGCCGCGACCGCCTTTGCGGCGGCAGAGGGGATCTAGGGCCGTGGCGTTTCCGGCACGATACGCAGGATGCGGCCGTCCGTGCTGTCGGTCAGCACATAGAGCGCGCCGTCGGGTCCGGTACGGACATCGCGCATTCGCTCGCCGAGATCGTCGAACAGGACCTCCTGGCCGACGATGGTCCCGTTGTCGAGGTCGATGCGCCGGATCGATCGTTCAGCAAGGGCCGCGACGAACAGGTCGCCGCGCCATTCCGGGAACAGCGCCCCGTCATAGAGCGTCATGCCCGCCGGCGCGATCGACGGCGTCCAGTGCAGTAGCGGCGGCTCCATGCCGGGATACGTTTCGAACGGTGAAATCCTGGCGCCCGAATAATCGCGGCCGTAGGTGACGACCGGCCAGCCATAGTTACGTCCCGCGACGATGCGGTTGAGTTCGTCGCCGCCACGCGGTCCGTGCTCATGCTGGAGAATGCTGCCGTCTGCGGGTGAGACGAGAATTGCCTGCGGATTGCGATGGCCGTAGCTGAATATTTCGGGCAGCGCTCTGTCATCGCTGAAAAACGGGTTGTCGAGGGGGACGCTGCCGTCGGGATTGATGCGGATGGTCTTGCCGAGGTGCGAGCCGAGGCTTTGGGCGCTTTCGCGATAGTCGAAACCCTCGCCGGTGGTGAGGAGCAGCGTGCCGTCCGGCAGGAACGCCATGCGGCCGCCGAAGTGACCCATGCCTTTCTTGAACGGGCTCGCGGTGAACAACACGCGCAGGTCCGACAGTGATGTGCCGTCGAAACGGGCGCTGACGACACGAGTGGCGTTGCGGGCGGTCGTACCGAATGAGAACGAGAGATAGATGGTCTGGTTCTCTGCGAACGCAGGGTCCAAAACGACGTCGAGAAGGCCCCCCTGGCCGCCAACGAGCACCTCCGGGACACCGGCAACGGCATCCGGCAGCAGCTTGCCGTCGCGCACGATTCTGAGCCGGCCGCTGCGCTCGGTCACCAGCATCGCGCCGTCGGGCAGAAACGCGATCGACCACGGGAACTCGAGTCCGTCGGCGATCGTTTCCACTCGCGGCGCAGCTTGCGCGACGTGAACCAGCAACAGGATGAGCAAGAGGGCCAGGCTACGCATCGAGATCCTCCTCTGGTCGGGGGACGCGTGTCATGCGCGCAAACAGGTAACCGCCGAGCGCGCCGGCAACGCCCTGGCACAGGAGACCGGGCAAAGAGCGCGCCCCTGCGATCGCGGTGACGCCCAGCACGGCCTGCATGATCAGGAGTTCGCCGACAAGCGCGGCACCGCCAGCGGCCGCAAACCAGGCATTACGGTTGCCGCCGATCCTGGCCTCCAGCGCGTGGGCCACCGGGAATCCCACCAGCCAGCAGGCGGCAACCGCGGGCAACAGGCTTCGCAGGATGCCGAGGTCCTCGAAGCACATCGCGATTCGTGCGCTCACGGAGATCTCGATGCCGAGGGCAGTCAATTCGGCGAGGACGAACTGCGTCGAACACAGCGACGCGAGCACCGCGGTCAGGATCACCGCCGCGGGAAATGCGACCAGATGCTTCTTTGTTGAGGTGCGCATCGGTTAACCCAGGAGTCCGAGCAGGAGGCGAGCCATGCTAGTCGATGGACGCGTCGCCGGGCAAATGGCGTTGCAGCCATGCCAGGACGTCGGTGAGTACCTCGACCTGCTCGGGTTCGTTGAATATTTCGTGGTACAGGCCGGGGTAATGTTTGAGTGTCTTGTCGGTGGAGCTGACCAGCCCATGCAACAGTTTCGAGCCCTCGGGTGAGGTCAGTCTGTCGCTCTCGCCATGCAGGAGCAACAGCGGAATGCGGATTGCGCCAGCCTCGGCGACGAGTCGCCGCGTCGCGACGAACAATTCGTTGACCAGTCGTGTCGTGACCTTGCCGTTGAAAACCAGCGGATCCGAGAGGTACCTTTCGACGACCACCGGATCGCGGCTGACCGCCGTGGCGTCGAGCCGCAAAACGCCGAGCCGCGGCAGGATCTTCGACAGCAATCGGTTGACGAGAAGCACCAGTCGGGGCGGTTCGGCGTCGCTCTTGACCAGCGGTCCCGAGAGGACGCAGCCTGCGAACGCCTGCTGGTGGCCGAGGAGGAACAGCGCGGCAATCAGGCCGCCCATGCTGTGCCCGATCAGGAACAGAGGAACCGCGTCGCCGTCGCGTCTTGCGTGGTCGAGCAGCGCGCTCAGGCCATCGAGGTAGTGCTGGAAACTTGCCACGAAACCCGGCGTCCCCGCGGATTTTCCATGACCTTCGTGATCGATCGCGTGCAGCGAGAATCCGTGCCCGGCAAAGAATCGCGCAACGTGTTCGTAGCGGCCCGAGTGCTCCGCGAGGCCGTGCGCGAGCAGCAGCTTCGCACGCGGCGCCCCGGCCGGCAGCCACTCGCGGCAGTAAAGTCGTACAGGCTGCGCTGCGGCAGGTGATTGAATCTCGAGCCAGCCGTCCTGTTCTCTCAACAAGCTTTCCTCTGCAGTGGCGCAGCGGCCGCTCTTGCCTCCCGTCGCGCGCTGTTTCGCAATTCCTCACATATCATAGCGCGCATTTCGACTGCACGTACCTTTCCGGTAACGGTCATCGGAAACTCGTCGACGAACCTGACGCAGCGCGGAATCTTGAAATGCGAGACCCTGCCTTTGCAACAGTCGCAAATCTCGGCTTGCCGGGCCGCGACGTGGTCGAAACAGTTGCCAGTGGTTTCGTAAAAGAGTTGGCCGGAGCCTTCCCCGATCATGTAGCTTTGCTGCAGCGGGTGCATGGAACGTCCTTTTCCGAGTCCGAACGAGGCCGTTCACATGTTTGGCAAGTCATTGATCGTATTGTTAAAAGTGCTAGAAAAGGTACTGCGGCTTATCCCGATTGACCGTGGCAGCGCCGAAAGTGATAGTGATTCATCGCCTGGCACCGGGTGGGTGCCGACAGCATCAGAGGACCGAACATGAAGGACGCCGCAGACCTCGTATTGAATTCATCCCTTGGCAGCGAGTTGACCGACCTCGAGGCGGAGAAGCTCAGCGGCCTCATGGAAACCCGTGATCTGGCCGACGGCGAATTTCTGTTCGAGGAGGGCGAGGCGGACGATACGCTGCACGTGCTCCTGATCGGCAAGCTCGAAGTCGTCAAGCGCACCGGTGCCGGCGAGGAGGCGAGTCTCGCCATTCTCAGGGAAGGCGATATGACCGGGGAAATGAGCTTCGTCGACGGGGCGCCGCATTCGGTCGGCCTGCGGGCACTGACGGATGCACGGGTCCTGTGCCTGAGGCGAGAGGATTTCGAAGGCATCATCCCCGACGACCCGCAACTCGTATACAAGGTGATGCGCGCGGTCACTCGGTCGGCGCACCGCATCGTCCATCGGATGAACACCGAGTTTGTCGAACTCAGCAACTATATTTTCAAACAACACGGCCGCTATTGAGCGGCCGTGTGTTCATGATGCCGGATAGCGCCGGCTTATTCGCCGATCGCCTGCTTGAGCGCCTCGCGCGGCACCTCGGCATAGTGGCTGAAGTCCATCGTGAAGCTGCCGTCACCGCCGGTGAGTGATTTCAGGCGGGAATGATAGCCCTGCAATTCCTTGAGCGGCGCCCGGCCTGATATAAGCAGCCGATTGTCGGGCAGTGCCTCCGTGCCGGTGACCATGCCGCGCATCGATGACAGGTCGCCGGTCACGCCGCCAGCCGATTCCGACGGGACCGTGAACTCGACATCAACGATGGGCTCCATGATGATCGGACGGGCTTTTTCCACGGCATCGACGAACGCTTTCTTGCCGGCCTGCACGAAGGCGATTTCCTTCGAATCCACGGAGTGATACTTGCCGTCATAGACGGTGACCTTGATGTCCTGCATCGGGAAGCCGTGCATGGCACCGGATGACATGACCTGGCGGACACCGGTTTCCACGGCCGGAATGTACTGCGTGGGAATCGCGCCGCCGACGACCGCGCTGGCGAACTCGAAGCCACTGCCCGGCGGCAACGGTTCGATGCGCAGATAGACTTCGCCGAACTGGCCCGCGCCACCCGTCTGTTTCTTGTGTCGATGATGGCCTTCGGCCTTCGCGGTAATCGTCTCGCGGTAAGCGATCGATGGCAGCGAGGTATCGATTTCCAGCCCGTAGCGATCGTGGATATCCTCGAGCACCGTGCGCAAGTGCAGTTCACCGAGACCGCGCAGCACGACTTCGTTCAGCGAGACGACGTGCTCGACCTGCAGTGAAGGGTCTTCCGCTTCGACCACGTGCAGCGCGTCGGAGGTCTTCTGCGCATCCGCGTCGCGCACCGGCTTGATGGCGAGACCGAACATCGGCCTCGGGAAGTCGATCGACTTCAGGTGGAAATTGTCCTCATCGTGCGAGTCGTGCAGCACGGCATCGTAGTGGACTTCGTCAACCCGCGGAATTGCGCAAATGTCCCCCGGCACGGCTGCATCGACCTTGGTGTGGGTGTCGCCGTTGACCTTCATCAGCTGCGTCACCTTGATCGGTTTGCGCGCGTCGCCGACGAACAGCTGGCCGCCGGAGCGAATCATGCCCTGGTGAATCCTGAAGATGCCGAGCTTGCCCTTGAAGGTGTCGATCTTCACAAGAAACACATGCGCGATCGCGTGGGCGGCCGGATCCGGCGAGACTTCGACCTGCTTGGCGCCTTCGCCTGCGCCTTTGAGGAACCGCGGCGGGTTGCCTTCCATCGGGTTCGGCATGAGGCGTTCGAAGATTTTCAGCAACTGGTTGATGCCTGCGCCGGTCTTTGCCGAGACGAAACACACGGGAACGAGATGCTCCTCGCGCAGCGCTTTTTCGAAAGGATCATGCAGCTGATCGGGTTTGAGTTCCTGTCCCTGCTCGAGGTAGATCTCCATGAGGTCTTCGTCAACCTCGACGACCTGGTCAACGATCTGCGTGTGCGCCTCGGCGACCGAACTGAACGCTGTCTCGGCGCCTTCCGGCTGGAAGAAGCAGTCAACGACCCCGCCCCCGGATGCGGCGGGCAGGTTCAGCGGCAGGCATTCCGGACCGAAAGATTCCTGGATCTGCTGCAGCACGGCTTCGAGATCGACATGCTCGGCGTCGATCTTGTTGACGATAATCATGCGGCAGAGGCGCTGCCTGTGCGCGGCCTTCATCATGCGCCGTGCGCTGGTTTCGACGCCCTGCTCGGCGTTGATGACGATGGCGGCGGTTTCCACGGCTGGCAATGCCGCGAGCGCGCGACCGTAAAAGTCGCGGTATCCCGGGGTGTCGATCAGGTTGACATGGATGCCGGAGTGATCGAGATGGCACACGGAAACGTACTGCGAGTGGCCGAGTTCCTTTTCCCTGGGTGTGAAATCGGAAACGGTATTGCCTTTCTCGACCAGGCCACATTCGGCGATTGCTCCACCTGCATGGAGCAGTGCCTCTGTCAGCTGGGTTTTGCCGGTGTTGCTGGCGCCGACAAGGCACACGTTACGAATATCGGCAGTAGTGTAGGCCATGGGCTTGATCCTCTCGATTATCGTTGTTTTTCAAGCTTAGCTGAGCACCCGGGGCGCTTATATTTCGGTTTTACACGCGCGCCGGGCTCGTGTGAAAGATAGCCAAAATGGCGCTTTGTGTCTCTCCCCCGTCATGCTCAGAGCGTATTCTTGACGATCGCGCCGCCCTTCATGATGAATTTCAGGTTGTTCCCCGGATCTGCCAGGATCGAGAGGTCTTCCAGCAGGTCACCGTCTACGATCAAAAGGTCCGCCAGCCAGCCCTCGCGAATTTCCCCAAAGTTTCCGTATCGGTTTAATTTTCCGGCCATACGGATCACTTTTGCGCTCTCCGAGGTCGCCTGACGGAGGACCTCCACAGGCGACCAGAACTTGGCGCGTTCCGTGAATTCACGCGGCAGGCCGTGGTACTGACCCATGATGAAGTCGGTCGAGAATCCCGTGGTGATGCCGTATTTCCGGATCAGCCGGATCAGGTTTTCCTGTCCCGCCCGGACCTGCGCCGCTTTTTCGCGGTTGACGTCCGAGAGCCCATCCATGTGTTCCAGCGAGCGGAAAATCACGAGCTGCGTGCTGATGACGACGTCGTTGTCCGCGACCAGCCTGGCGGTCGCGTCGTCGATCAGCAGCCCGTGTTCGATGCATTTCACGCCGTTCTCCACCAGGCGCCGGATGGCATCGGCGGTGTAGGCGTGTGCGAGGACGTAGGTGCCCCAGTCGCCTGCGGCCTGCACGGCCGCACGGATCTCGGCCGCGGACGGCTGCAGCGTATGGATGGGGTCGAATTCGGACATGACGCCGCCGCCGCCCATGATCTTGATCTGCGTGGCGCCATTCTTGAGATTCTCCCGGACCGCCACGAGCGTTGCATCGACACCGTCCGCGAGTACGCTGCTGTCGCCGAACAGGTAGGGGTTGCCGCCCGTATGTGCCGGGTTGGGTTCGTGGCGGCCGCGCCAGTCTCCGTGCCCTGCCGTCTGCGAGACGACCGCGCCCGAAGGAAAGACCCGCGGCCCGTAAAGCGCTCCGGAATTGAATGCGCGCGCGAGGCCGGGATGGGTGCCGCCGGCATCGCGGATCGTCGTAAAGCCGTGATCGAGGAAGAACCTGGCAGCCGCAACCGAGTGCGCGCCGATCACGGTCGCGTGCGGCATCGCGTCGGAGGCGGGCACGTGCATGCTCAGGTGCACGTGCAGGTCGATGAAGCCGGGCGTCAGGATGCGGTTGCCGCCGTCGATGACCAGGGCATCCTTCGGCGCCGGGATGGGACGCGTGGAAACGCTGCTGATGGTCCCGTCCGTGACCAGCACGTGGCCGGACGTCAGCTGCGCATCGACGCCGTTGAATATTCGGACATTTTCGATCAGCACATTGTCGGCCTGCGTGGATGCGGCGGACAGCATGAGGATGAGGCTCGTAAGGATTCGAAACATGTGGACACCCCCAGCGGATTATCTCTTTCGCCAGCAGGCATCGTACCAGAGTGTCACGGGACCCATTCCTGATTCGGGCTGCTATGCTTGGGCGTCAACCTGTGGAGCGTCAATCTCATGACCCGACTGATTACATGCCTCGTTTGCCTGGTGATTGCGATGCCGATTCTCGCCCAGGATCGCAGCAGCGACTATCCAAAAGACTACCAGCGGCAGGCGCACGAAATCTTTCGTCACCTGATCTCGGTACGCTCCGCTGCCGGTCATGAAAAAGTACCCGAGGTCGCGAACTACCTGGCGAAACAGTTTCGCGATGGCGGCTTTGACGAGGAAGACGTGCGCGTCCTGCCCCAGCGGCTCACGTCGGGCGAAATGTCGGCGTCGCTCGTCGTCAGGTATCGTGGCAGCGGCCTGTCAGGCAGAAAACCCATTCTGCTGATCGCGCACATGGATGTGGTCGATGCCTTGCCGTCGGACTGGGAGCGCGATCCGTTCACGCTGATCGAGGAAGACGGCTTCTTCTTCGGGCGCGGCACCTCCGATAACAAGATGGGCATCACGACGCTGACGACGACCTTCCTGCGCCTGCGCCGGGAAGGATTCACGCCGACACGCGATCTGATCATCGCTTTTTCCGGCGACGAGGAAACCGGCATGGAGACGACGCGGGCGCTCGTCACCACGCATCGCGAACTGACCGACGCCGAGTACGTTCTGAATGCCGATGCGGGCGGCGGCCTCCGGGACCATGATCATGACCCCGTGGCCTACCTGTTGCAGGCCGCGGAAAAGACCTATGCGACGTTCGAACTCACGGTGCGCAATCCGGGCGGCCACAGTTCCGCGCCGCGCGCGGACAACGCCATCTATGAACTCGCGACCGTGCTGAAGAACATCGAAGCCTACCGTTTCCCCGCGCAGCTCAACGATATTACGCAGGGGTATTTCGAGAAGATGTCGCGCCTGTTGCCGGACCCGGTCGGCAAGGCCATGCGGGACTTCGCCAACGATCCCAACGATGAGGCGGCGAGGGCAGTGCTCGAGCAAATGCCGGCGCAGGTCGGAATCACGAGAACCACCTGTATTGCCACGATGTTGCGGGCCGGTCACGCCGAGAACGCGCTGCCGCAGACGGCGACCGCGACGGTCAACTGCCGGATATTCCCGGGGATCGGCGTCGACGATGTGCGTGCGACCCTGCTCGAGGTCGGCGGCAATCCCAAGCTCGATATCCGGGTCCTCGACGAACCCCTCGAAAGCCCGATCACGCCACTGCGTGAAGACGTGACTGCTGCCGTGGCGGATGCTGCGAGGGCGAATTACGGCGATGTGCCGCTCGTGCCCTACATGGCCGCCTATGGCACGGACGGCAAGGAGACCCGGATCGCCGGCATGCCGACCTACGGCGTGAGCGGGCTGTTCATGCGTGACGAAGACATGTTCGCACACGGTCTGAATGAACGCGTGCCGGTGCATTCGTTTTTTACGGCGCTCGATTACTGGCACCAGGTGTTGACGACGCTCGGCACCGAGTAGCGGGAAATGCGGCGCTTCGCGGCGCGGGCGAGGTTACCGGCCCGATGTGCTCACGAG
>DATCZJ010000143.1:0-102357 GCA_036525955.1 Woeseiaceae bacterium
TACGGCAGGTCGAATCCGCACAGCTCGGTGGGTTACTACATCCACCCCCGGACCGCGAAGATTCTCGCGGACTGGCTCACTTGAGGCAGCGGTTCACCAGCTTCGTGGTAACCTGTTTCGGATTGTCGATCGTCGCGTAGAACCCATTGAGAAAGCGGATCGTCTTTCTTCGAGAAGCGTTGCTGAACCACTCGGGTTCCGTGACCAGTGCGTAGATTTCGTCCCGTTTCGACTGGAACGCGGCGATCGACTGCTCGAGCACGGCGTTATTGTCGCAGCGGCCGCGATACAGGCGTTCGCGGACAGAATGCAGCCCGAACCTGGGGTTCGGCGTGGCATAGTCCGCGTCGACGATGCCCGACATGTCGAAATCGTAGGGTATCGACCGCATGTTGCCGGGCTCGCTGCCGAACAGGACATAGTTGTGGCAGCACATTTCGCCGGCGATGCCCATGATGGGCGAAAAGTCGGTATTGCCGATCAGGTACTGGAACAGCGAGCCCAGGTTGGTGTGTTCCGCCGCGAGAGCCTCGATGCTCGCGCTCTCCGCCTTGTTCACTTCGAGCCCGATTCTGTCCGCAAGCTGGTCGCGATGCTCGATCAGGAAGCCGTAGTTGATTTCGAAGGGCTTGCCTGCCTCGCTGTCTTCGTAGGTGATGTGCAGCAGGCGTACACGAAAGCTCTCGTCCGTCATCCGGTTCAAGATCCGGTAGGCGAGGTGCTCGCGGAGCAGCGCCTGCGTGTAGCCGAGGGCGCCATTGCGGCAGTGCGTCACGAGTTTCAGTTTGCGCGAGCCTGCGAAGACCGTGTCTTTCGTATCCTTCTTGCCGAAGCTCAAACGCAGCGGCGCAAACGGGCAGATATCCCGTTGGCGCCGGTAGTTGCCGCGCGTGCGGATGTCGATGTCCAGGGTCACGTCGCTGCCGTCGGCATTCCGGTAGGTCAGCTGGCCCGGAAGATCCTCTTCCGAGGGGCGCTCGCGCATGATTTCCTTGAAAGGCGCCCGGATCGTGACCTCCAGCGGGTCTTCGCTGCTGAACAGGGGCACCGCGGTGGCGGCGCCCGCCATCGGGCCGGCGCCAAGGTACAAAGTCGCGATGCAGATGGACGCGCTCGTCCTGCGTAATGATGACATCGGTCGAATCATCCCCCTCGCGTTTTTGTTCGAGTCTAGCACAGCGAGAAATTGCCGCCGGACACCTGACTCTCTACACTGGCGGTCAGGCTGATGAAAGGATATTCGCACGTGCAGCACGCCCCGAGACGCCAATCGATGTTCGTCGCATTCCTGTTGCTGGTCGTATCGATCGCAGGCGCCGAGGACTGGCGCGCCGACGGGGTCGCTCGCGTCGTTGCGCTGTCGGACGTGCACGGCGCCTACGAGGCCATGGTCGCGACGCTTGCCGCGGCGGGCATCGTCGGCGAGGAATCGACGTGGACGGGCGGCAACGCACACCTGGTCATCGTCGGCGACCTGCTGGATCGCGGTCCACGCTCGCGGGACGCGCTGGACCTCCTGATGCGACTCGAGGCCGAGGCGGCGGCGGCAGGCGGGCGCGTGCACGTACTCATCGGCAACCACGAATCCATGAACATGATCGGCGACCTGCGCTACGTCAGCGCCGAGGAGTACGCCGCGTTTGCGGCCGACGAAACCGCCGAGGAGCGTGATCGCTGGTACCAGGCCTGGGCGAAGCGCCACTCGGCGAACCCGGACGATGTCGCAGTCCGGGAACAGTTCGACGGTCGCTACCCCGCCGGGTTCTTTGCGCTCCGGCGCGCTTTCGGCTCCGAAGGCGCCTACGGCAAGTGGCTGCTCACCAAGCCCGTGATCGCGGTCATCAACGGCACGGCCTTCGTGCATGGCGGACTGTCGCCGCAGATCGCCGATATCGGGCTCGAGGGCGTCAACGTCGACCTGCAGCAGCAACTGGCCGACTATGTCCGGGCGGTCGAGACGCTGATCGCGGCCGAGATCCTGCTGCCGACCGACAATCATTACGACTATGTCGACATTATCAACCAGCGCCTGCCCGGACTTCAGGCCGATCCGGCCGTCGTGACGGCCATGGCGAACGTGCGGCGGCTCGCGAACGCCAGCCTGATCACGACGGACGGGCCGCTCTGGTATCGCGCCAACGTGTCCTGCGGCGGCATCATCGAGGAACACCGCGTCGTCGACGTGCTCGAGGCAATCGGGGCACACCGGGTCGTCGTGGGCCACACGCCGACCGCGAACCGCCGCGTGCTCGAACGGTTCGACGGCAAGGTCATCGAAGTGGATACCGGGATGCTGAGTGCCTATTACCGGGGCAGCGGCAACGCGCTGGTCATCGAAGGGGATTCGATCGTCGCGCGTAACCAGTCCGGAAACGATGTCTACGCGCCGATGCCGCATCCCCGCCAGGTCGGCGATCGTCCGGACGACCTGTCGGTCGAGGCGCTCGAGATGCTGCTGAAGTACGGCAAGGTCGTTTCGCAGCAGCGAGACGCCGCGAACGACCGGGTGATCGTGCAGGTCAGCGATGGCAAGAACACGGTGTCAGCGCTGTTCGACAAGCGCAGGCAGCGGGGTTTCTATCCCGATGTCGCCGCCTATCGACTGGACCGGATGCTGGAACTCGACATGGTGCCGGCGTCGGTCCTGCGCGAAATCGACGGCAACGAAGGCACGCTGCAGTTCTTTCCCGACAAGATCATGGACGAGTCACAGCGATCGGCGTCGGGACGCGGCGCGAGCGCGACCTGTCCGCTGCCCGACCAGTGGCTCGCGATGTACATATTCGACACGCTGATCTACAACGAGGGCCGCAGCCCGAAACGCATGTCCTACGACCCGCGCAACTGGCAACTGATACTGACGGAACATGGCCGCGCATTCCGCGCCAGTTCCGGTCGCCCGCCGCACCTCGTGGCGGTGCCGCTCGACGTCAGCGAGGGCTGGCGCGACGCGTTGCTGGCCATGAGCGACGAGGTGCTCGAGAAGGAGTTCAGCGACGTGCTCGATAAACGCCGCCTCAAGGCGCTTGGCGCGCGCCGCGACGAACTTCTCGAGGACTTCGCCGAGGCGCGCGCGCGTTCTCAGTAAACGGCGGCCGTCAGTCGACGACCGCGATGCATTCGATTTCCACGCGCGCATTCAGCGCGAGACCGCTGGCACCGAGCGCGCTGCGAGCCGGCGGGTTCGGGAAGAACGTCTTGTAGACCTCGTTCATCGCCCCCCATTCGGCCATGTCGGCGAGGAACACGGTGCACTTCACGACCTTGTCCATCGACGAACCGAACTGCGCCAGGACGGCGGAAATGTTTTCGAGCGTCTGCCGGGTCTCGCCCTGTATGCCACCCTCGGCCAGTTGCGGTGTGCCCGGGATATTGCCGAGGTTTCCGGACAGGTAGAGCGTGTTGTCGACGCGAACGGCGGAAGAAAACGGCAGGCCCATGTCCTCGGTGCCCGGCATCTGCAGGTACTCGACCTGCGTTGTTTCCTCGACCTCGACTTCGCAGCCGAGCAGCAGCGCGGCGGGCAGCAGCAGTAATAGTCGTTTCATGGTTTTCTCCGTATCAGATGTTGTTGGCACGTGCAGCGGCGGCGATGTGTTCGGCGGCGCGGAAGGCGAGTGCCATGATGGTCATCGTCGGCTGGCCGCGACCGGAGGTGACGAAACTCGAGCCGTCGCAAATGAACAGGTTCGGCACATCGTGGCAGCGATGGTACCGGTCGACGACCGAGTTTGCCGGGTCGTCGCCCATGCGGGCCGTGCCGAGCAGGTGTTCGCCGCCATCGGTCGGTACGACGTCGTGGGCCCAGAATTTTTTCGCGCCCGCGGCGTCCATGAGTTCCGCGGCGCGCGCGACCAGGAAACGCGCGGTCGACAGGTCGTCGTCATGGTCGAGGTAGGTCAGCCGGATGGCCGGTCGCCCCCAGCGGTCCTTGCTGGTCGGGTCCAGCGTGATGTTGTTGCGGTCGAGCGCCAGGGACGTGGTCGCGCAGGCCAGCGACATCTGCCGCGTGAAATTGTGTGCCATCTCGTCCTTGAACGCCTTGCCCCATTTCGGCACGTCGTGCGGCATGCCCAGCAAGGCGTGCAGAATCGGCGTCGCCGACCATAGCGCGCGCGCGTCGATGCCGCCGCCGCCGTAGAAACCGCGTGCCGGATCCGACTCGTAGAAGTCGTGAACGACCTTCGAGACCTGGGCGCCCTTGTATTCGTTAAGCGGATGTTCGAAGACGCCGTCGACCACGCCGTGGGCATTGAACATCAGGTTGCGCCCGACGAAGCCGCTGGAGTTTGCCAGCCCGTCCGGGTGACGCTCGCTTGACGACATCAGGAGCAGCCGCGCCGTTTCGGCGCCATTGGCCGAAACGATGACGGCTTTCGCGCGCTGCGCCTGCTCCTGGCCGTTGCGGTCGTAGTACAGGACTTCGCTGGCGCGCCCATTGGCGTCTGTCTCGATCCGGAACACCGCGGATTCGGCGCGGATTTCGCAGCGGCCGGTGGCCTCGGCAAGCGGAATCATGGCGGCCAGGGACGAGGACTTGGCGCCGACCTCGCAGCCGAAGAACATGCAATGGCCGCATTTGATGCAGGCCGCGCGGCCATTCAGAGGCTTCGACAGGATCGCATGCGGTTCCCACTGGGCATGCAGGCCGAGCTTGTTGGCCGCCTTCTCGAGCAGCGCGCCCGACGACTTGATCGGCAACGGCGGCATCGGGAACGGCCGGGAGCGCGGCGCATCGAAAGGTCCCGGTTCGCCCGAGACGCCGATCTCCCAGTCGACGCGCGTGTAGTACGGCTCGAGTTCCTCGTAGGTGATCGGCCAGTCCGCGAAATTGGTGCCGCTGAGCGGGCCGAGCAGGCTGCGCTCCTTGAAGTCGCTCTGCCGAAAACGCCAGAAGTTGGCCGAGAAATGCACGCTCGAGCCACCGACGGTCTGTGCGTAGCGGACCGGCTGGAGCGTGGGACTGACGGCGACCTGGTCCTCGCTCTGGCGGAACGTCTGGCCGCTGGCTCGCTGCCCGCCGCCGAGCAGCTCGCCGTTGAAGATCACCGAGTATTCGTCGTGTGTGAAATCCTGGGCCTTGCGATACGGGCCCTGCTCGAATACGACGACGTTGAATCCCGCGGCGGAGAGCTCCCTCGCGATGATGCCGCCCGCGGCGCCCGAGCCGATGATGGCGAAATCGACGGGTTCGCGGCGATCGAAAGACACGCTATCCGCCATGACCGTGCTCCTTCAGGTACTCCGCGTCGTAGTAGCCGAAAGGTGACTCCCAGGCCCCGCGGTGCCCTTCGAAGCCGATCAGCTGCCAGCTTGCGTGGTCCCTGTTGCCGCCATGCTTCGCCATGCCGAAAAAGCCGAACAGGGTTGCGAGCCGGCAGATCTCGAAGCGCTCGTCCTGCTCGCGCGCCCCGAGTAACGCGTCCTGCGCCATATCGGACAGCGCCGCGAATCGCCCGGGGGGTCCGGCATCCGCATTGAGATCGCCAATGAAAGACCGCAGCGGGTCCAGCGCCCATTGCATTTCCGCGCCAAGGGCACGGTCGAAGAAATAGATGACGCCCGCCTCGCTGGCGCCCGGCGTATCGGTCGTCGGAAATATCCTTGCGGCGATTGCGGCAAGGTCGGCAGCCTCTTTTTCGCCGAGGACGTTGAATGCAGCGCCTTCGTCGCGTGCGCTGCAGGCAGCCTGCGTCACCGCGAGCAGCGACGGCATGCCGACCCTGAGAAACGCCGCACAGGATGCAGCGGCGGATGATTGCAGAAAGCTTCGTCGCGACAGCGACTTCGCGTGCTTGCTCATAACCCCCCCGGATTATTATTGACCAACGCTAACATACGATCCGGCCGGACGCAGTGACTATCGCGGCGTATAATCAGGGACTTGTGCAGCACACGGTGGTGCGAGAGGCCGGGATGGGCAAACTGACGACTCATGTTCTCGATACGGCGCACGGGGGGCCGGCGGCAGGTGTGGCCATTCGCCTTTACGCGCTCGGCGACAGGCGCGAGTGCGTGGCCCGGGCGACCAGCAACGCAGACGGCAGGACGCCCGCGCCGCTGCTCGATGGCGCGGCCATGAAGGCCGGTACCTACGAACTCGAATTCGACATCGGCGAATACTTCCGCGGGCGTGGCGCAGCGGTCGGCGAACCCGCGTTTCTCGATACCGTCGTGATCCGTTTCGCCGTCAGCGACAGCGGCGACTTCCACGTGCCGTTGCTGGCGTCGCCGTGGTCCTACTCGACCTACCGGGGCAGCTAGCGGGAATGCCGGGTTCCGTCATTCGTTTCATTCTCAACGGCGAACGCGTCGAACTCGCGGACGTCGACCCGACGCGCACGGTGCTGCAATACCTGCGCGAGGATCGCCGCCTGACCGGCACCAAGGAAGGCTGCGCCGAGGGCGATTGCGGCGCCTGCACCGTTGCCCTGGTTGAGCGCGTGCGTGACGGCAAGGACATCGAGCTGCGGACGATCAACGCCTGCATTCGTTTCCTGCCGACGCTGGACGGCAAGGAACTCATCACGGTCGAAGGACTGACGCAGCCGGATGGCGGGCTGCATCCGGTCCAGCGCGCGATGGTCGAGAACCACGGCTCGCAATGCGGTTTCTGCACGCCGGGCTTCGTGATGTCGCTGTTCGCGCTGTATCGCAACGTACAGGCGCCGTCGCGGCCGCAGATCGACGATGCGCTCGCCGGCAATCTCTGTCGTTGCACGGGCTACCGGCCGATCATCGCCGCGGCGCAGGCCATGTATTCCGAGGCGGACGACTGGCGCGACGCGGAGCACCTCGAGCGATTGCAGAGCGTGCAGCGCGAGGACGAACTCGAAATCGATGACGGTGCGCACCGGTTCTTCGCCCCGCGCAACATTGACAGCCTCGCGGCGCTCTGCGCGAAACACCCGGATGCGACGGTGCTGGCGGGCGGCACGGACGTCGGGCTCTGGGTGACCAAGCAGTACCGGGCGCTGCCGACCGTGATCTACACGGGCTGCGTCGCCGGGCTCGACGCGATCGAACGATCGGACACGCACATCGAGATCGGCGCGGCGGCGACGCTGACGGACGCGATTGCGGTGATCGTGGCCGAGTATCCGGGCCTCGACGAACTGTTTCGCCGCTTTGCCTCGCCGCCGATCCGCAACGCCGGCACGCTCGGCGGCAACATCGCCAACGGCTCGCCGATCGGCGACTCGATGCCCGCGCTGATGGTGATCGGCGCAACGCTCGTGCTGCGCCTTGGCGACCGACAGCGCGAGATTGCGCTCGACGACTTCTATCACGATTACCAGGTCAACGATCTGCAGCCGGGCGAGTTCGTCGAGCGTATCCGGATTCCCGTCGCCGACGGCGCCATCGTCCGCAGCCACAAGTGGTCGAAGCGATTCGACCAGGACATCTCGGCCGTCTGTACGGCCTACCGGCTCGAACTCGACGGCGAGCGCGTCGCGAGTTTCCGCATGGCCTGCGGCGGCATGGCAGCCGTCATCAAGCGCGCCGCGCACTGCGAGGCGGCGCTGAATGGCGCCGCCTGGGACGAACAGACGGTCGACGCGGCCGTCGCGGCGCTTGCCCTGGATTTCTCGCCGATCGATGACATGCGGGCGTCGGCCGAGGCGAGAGGCCTGGCAGTGGGCAACCTGCTGCGGCGTTTCTATCTCGAGACGCGCGGTGAACTTGCCGGGACGGTGTACACGTATGGGCGCTAGGGTGCGGGTTGCAAGGGCAGTCGGTCGGCCGATGCCGCACGACAGCGCGCACCTGCATGTTGCGGGGCGCGCGGCCTACACCGACGACCTGCCGGAGCCGCGCGACCTGTTGCATCTCGCGGTCGGCATGAGCGCGAAAGCGCATGCCAGGGTGCGTCGCATGGACCTCGGCGCGGTGCGAGCATCTGCCGGCGTCGTCGATGTGCTGCTGCCGGCCGACATTCCCGGCGCCAATAATTACGGTTCGATCGTTGCCGACGACCCGATACTCGCCGACGGGCTCGTGCAGTATGCGGGCCAGCCAATGTTCGCCGTTGCGGCGACCAGCGTGGACGCGGCGCGGCGCGCGGCGCGCCAGGCCCGCGTCGATTACGAGGAACTCGAGGCGATCCTCGATCCGATGACGGCCGTGGACAGGGGGTCTTTCGTGCTGCCGAGCGAGACGCTCGTCCGCGGCGACCCGGACAAGGCCATGCGAGAGGCGCCACGGCGCGTCAGGCGGCGCGTGTCGCTCGGCGGGCAGGATCACTTCTACCTCGAGGGTCACGTTGCAATGGCGTTGCCGCAGGAAGACGGCGGCATGCTGATCTACAGTTCGACACAGCATCCCGACGAGGTGCAGAGCATCGTCGCGCATGCCACGCGGCGTGACGCGAAGGACATCGTGGTCGTCTGCCGCCGCATGGGCGGTGCTTTCGGCGGCAAGGAAAGCCAGGCAGCGCTGATTGCCGTGCTTGTCGCACTCGCCGCCGACAAGACCGGGCGGTCCTGCAAGCTCAGGCTCGATCGCGACGACGACATGGTCATGACGGGCAAGCGCCACGATTTCGTCATCGAATACGATGCCGGCTTCGACGACACGGGGCGCATCCACGGCGTCAATTTCATGTTCGCGTCGCGCTGCGGGATGTCGGCGGACCTGTCGGGCCCGGTCAACGATCGTGCGATGTTTCATTGCGACAACGCCTACTTCCTGGACAACGTGCGGATCGTGTCGCATCGCTGCAAGACCAACACGGTGTCGAATACCGCGTTCCGGGGCTTCGGCGGGCCGCAGGGCATGTTCGCGATCGAATATCTCGTCGATGACATTGCGCGGGCGCTCGGCAAGGACCCGCTCGAGGTGCGGCGCAGGAATTTCTACGGCAGGACGGAACGCAACGTCACGCATTACCAGCAGACGGTCGAGGATTTCTGCGCGGATACCCTGTTCGACACGCTGGTCGCGGACAGCGACTACCTGGCGCGCCGCGCTGAGACGCGGCGCTTCAATCAGGAAAACCGGGTGCTGAAGCGCGGCATTGCGATCACGCCCGTGAAATTCGGCATCTCGTTCACGTCGACGCTGCTCAACCAGGCCGGCGCGCTGGTGCATGTTTACAAGGACGGCACCGTGCAGCTCAATCATGGCGGCACAGAGATGGGGCAGGGCCTGTACATCAAGGTAGCGCAGGTCGTGGCGGACGAGCTCGGCGTGACGACCGACCGAATTCGGATCACGGCCGCCGATACGAGCAAGGTGCCGAACGCGTCGGCAACCGCCGCGTCGAGCGGCGCCGACATGAACGGCAAGGCGGCGCAAAAGGCCGCCGGCAAAATCCGCTCGCGCCTCTCGGAGTTCGCGGCAGGGCATTACGGCGTCAGCGAGGCCGACATCGATTTCGTCGACAACGAGGTGCGGGTCGGCGCGCGACGCGTGCCGTTCGCGGATCTCGTGCGCCTCGCCTGGGCCGCGCGCATCTCGCTCTCGGCTACGGGCTACTACCGGACGCCGAAAATCAATTACGACCGAGCGACCTTCAGCGGCAGGCCGTTCTTCTACTACGCGTATGGGGCTGCCGTGACCGAGGTGATCGTGGACACGCTGACCGGCGAATATCGCATCCTGCGGGCCGACATCCTGCACGACTGCGGCGACTCGCTGAACCCGGGCGTGGATCTCGGCCAGGTCGAGGGCGGCTATGTGCAGGGCGTCGGCTGGCTCACGAGCGAGGAGCTCTGGTGGAACGCGGCAGGTGTGCTCGGCACGCATGCGCCGTCGACTTACAAGATCCCGACCTGCTCCGACCTGGCGCCGGACTTCCGGGTGAAGCTGACGCAGAAGACGGCGAACCGCGAGAAAACGGTTTTCCGCTCCAAGGCGGTTGGCGAACCGCCGCTGATGCTCGCGCTGTCCGCCTTTCTCGCGCTGCGCGATGCCGTCGCCGGCAACGATCTGCTGGCGCCGAATCTCGATGCGCCCGCCACGCCCGAGGCGATCCTGCGTGCGCTCGGAGGAATGTACGGTGAATGAGTGGATCGACGACCTGGCGGACGTGGCGGCCCGGGGCGAGGCAGCCGTCGTCGTGACCGTCGCCGGCATCCGTGGTTCGGCGCCGCGCGAAATCGGCGCGAAGATGATCGTCACGCGATCCGAGACGATCGGCACGATCGGCGGCGGCCAGCTCGAGTACCAGTGCGCGCACGTTGCCGTCGGCATGTTGCAGGGTGAGCGCATGGCGCTCCGCAGTTTCCCGCTGGGGCCGGCGCTCGGCCAGTGTTGCGGGGGCGTGGTGGAAATCCTGTTCGAACCGGTGCCGGACAGCATGCCGGCCTGGCTGCGCGACCTTGCAGCGCTGCACGGCCAGCAACAACGCGCGATGCTCGTCACGCACGTTTCGCAGTCATCACCGGCCAAATTCGTGGTGACCGCGGACGACCTGTTCGGCGAACAGCCTGCGGATGCCGGTATCGTCGCGAAGGCGCGCGACCTGCTCGCTCGCGGGGCGCCCGCCTGCCGCGAGGTCCAGGACCTGTTTGAACCGATCGTCGCGTCGGACTTCAATATCGCGGTGTTCGGCGCCGGGCACGTCGGCGCGGCCGTCGTGTCGATGCTGTCGCAACTCGACTGCAACATCCGCTGGATCGACAACCGCGAGCGAATCTTCAGGAAGGTACCGGCCAACGTGCGAGCGGTCGAAACGGACGACCCCGTGCTCGAGGTCGCGGCGATGCCGCCCGGCAGCTACTACCTGATCATGACGCACAGTCACCCGCTGGATTTCGAGATCTGCGACCGCGTGCTGCGCAGGAATGATGCCGGCTACTGCGGCCTGATCGGCTCTCTGACCAAGCGTCGCCGTTTCGTCAAACGTTTCCGGCAACAGGGCATGAGCGACGCGAGCCTCGCACGCCTGACCTGTCCCATCGGCGTCCAAGGGATCAGCGGCAAGAAGCCCGCGGAGATCGCGGTCTCCGTTGCCGCGGAAATCCTGCGCTTGCGCGAGCGCACCGCAAAGGGTTTGCAGGCGTATCCCGACAACGTGCATCCGCTGGTTCGCTAGCATGGCAGCGTATCTCGTCGACTGGCTCAATCTGCTCGTGCGCTGGCTGCATGTCATCGCGGGCGTCGCCTGGATCGGCTCGTCGTTTTATTTCATCTGGCTCGACGGCCACCTCGAACCGCCAAAAGACCCGGCGGACGACGACAAGGGCGTCGGCGGCGAACTCTGGTCGGTCCACGGCGGCGGCTTCTACCACGCGCAGAAATACCGCGTGGCGCCGCGCGAGATTCCGGCACGCCTGCACTGGTTCAAGTGGGAGGCATACACGACCTGGATGTCGGGCACGTTCCTGCTCGGGCTCGTCTACTGGTACGGCGCGGACCTGTACCTCATCGATCGCAGCGTTGCCGACCTCACGGTGCCGGGCGCCACCGCCATCGCCGTCGCTTATCTCGTCGGCGGCTGGTTCGTCTACGATGGGTTGTGCCGTTCGCCGCTCGCGCGCGACGACCGCTGGTTTGCGCTCGTGCTGCTGGTCCTCTGCACGCTGCTGGCCTGGAGCCTGTGCCAGCTTTTCGGCGGCCGCGGCGCCTACATGCACTTTGCCGCCGTGCTCGGCACGATCATGGCGGCCAACGTCTTTTTCGTGATCATCCCGGGACAGAAGAAGATGGTGGCGGCCGCGGCGCGCGGCGAGACGCCCGATCCGCGCCATGGCGTCCGCGGCAAGCAGCGTTCCGTGCACAACACCTACTTCACGCTGCCGGTCCTGTTCGTGATGACGAGCAACCATTACGCGATGGCCTACGGCCACGAATACAACTGGGCAGTGCTCGTCGCCATCTCGCTCGCGGGCGCGCTGATTCGCGTCTTCTTCGTGGCGCGCCACAAGGGCAAGGCGTCACCGTGGCCCGCGCTGCTGGCGGTCGCGATTCTGGCCCTGGTCGCCGCGGCGCTCGCCCCGCGCGCGAGCTCCGGCGATGCCGGGGCCGTAACGTTCGGCGAGGTGCGCGAGATCGTCGCGGCACGCTGCGTGGTCTGCCATTCCGCGCGGCCGACGCATCCGGCGTTTCCCGCCGCGCCGCTCGGCGTGATGCTCGATACCGACGCGCAGATCCAGTCGGCCGCCGCGAGAATCCACCAGCAGGTGGTGATGACCCGCGTCATGCCCATCGGTAACCTGACCGGGATGACCGAGGAAGAGCGCGATCTCGTCGATCGCTGGTTCCGGAGACTCGAGGCACGACCATGACAGACTATCCGAGGGATTTGCGCGGTTACGGACAATCGCCGCCGGAGGCCGACTGGCCCGACGCTGCGCGTATCGCCGTGCAGTTCGTCGTCAACTACGAAGAAGGTGGCGAAAACTGCGTCCTGCATGGTGACCCGGCGTCCGAGGCGTTCCTGTCCGAGATCGTCGGCGCGCAGCCGGTGCAGGGTCAGCGGCACATGAACATGGAGTCGCTGTACGAATACGGTTCGCGCGCGGGCTTCTGGCGCCTGCACCGCATGTTCACCGAGCGCGGGCTGCCGGTCACGGTGTTCGGCGTCGCAATGGCGCTCGAAAGGAATCCCGAAGCGGTCGCCGCGATGCAGTCGGCGGGCTGGGAAATCGCGAGCCACGGTTATCGATGGATCGACTACCAGCACGTAAACGAAGAGACCGAGCGCGCTCACCTGCAAAAGGCGATCGACATTCATACGCGCGTGACGGGCAGCAGGCCGGCCGGCTGGTATCTCGGCCGCTGCAGCCCGAACAGTCATCGCATCGCGGCCGAGCTCGGCGGCTTCGTGTACAACGCGGACAGCTACGCCGACGACCTGCCTTACTGGGACCTGTCACACGGCACGCCACAGCTCATGGTCCCTTACACGCTGGATGCCAACGACATGCGATTTGCAACGGCGCAGGGATTCAACTCCGGCAAGCAGTTCTATCGTTATCTCAAGGATACGTTCAGGACACTGCATGCGGAGGGCGGCCGCATGATGTCGATCGGCCTGCATTGTCGCCTTGCCGGCCGTCCCGGGCGGTCGGCCGCGCTCGCGAAATTCCTCGATGAGGTCATGAAACATGACGACGTCTGGGTAAGCACCCGACTGGCGATTGCCGAGCACTGGCGCGCCCGTCATCCCGTGAAAAAGGCAGGCAATGGACCAGCATGATTTCATCGCGCGCTTCGGCGGCGTCTACGAGCATTCCCCCTGGGTTGCCGAGCAGGTCGCGGCGATTGCGTTCGGCATCACGGACCTGGACCGGGTCGCCGAACTCATGGCCGACTGCGTCGACAACGCATCGCGTGAGCAGCAGCTCGCGTTGATTCGCGCACACCCCGACCTCGCCGGCAGGGCGCAGATCGCGGGTGAACTGACCGAGGATTCCACGGCGGAACAGGCGAGCGCCGGACTCGATCAGTGTTCGAAAATCGAATACGAACGATTCCAGGCGCTGAACGACGCCTACCACGAAAAGTTCGGCTTCCCTTTCGTCATGGCCGTGCGTGGCAGCAGCCGGGCCGAGATTCTCGAGGCGTTTTCCGCGCGACTGCAAAACGACTACGATGAGGAATTCGAGGCGGCGCTGAGCGAGATTCACAAGATCGCGCGCCTGAGGCTCGAGGCGATGGAGAAGGCCGAATGAACAATGCGTTTCGCAAATGGGTGCAGCTGGAGCAACCGCGGCTCGGCACGCGCGTGACGTTTGCGACCGACGAGTTTTTCGGCGCCAAGGAGCGCCTGATCGATCCGCAGGAACCGGTCTTCATTGCCGACAGGTACGATGACCACGGCAAATGGATGGACGGCTGGGAAAGTCGCCGCAAGCGCACGCCGGGGCACGATTACTGCGTGGTCCGGCTGGGCGTTCCGGGCGTGATTCACGGCTTCGATGTCGATACCCGGCATTTCACCGGCAATTTCCCGCCGCAGGCATCGATCGAGGCGTGCATCAGCACGGCGGATGTGCCCGAGGAGGGCTGGGTGGAATTGCTGCCGAAAACGGCCCTCGAGGGGAACTCGCGTCACTATCTGGAGGTGCAGAACGACACCGTCTACACGCACGTGCGCCTGCACATCTATCCCGACGGCGGCGTGGCGCGGCTGCGAATCTATGGTGAGGTCCGTGCGGATTTCACGGGCGTAGACGGTTACGTCGATCTTGCCGCCGTGGAACATGGCGGCCGGGCCATCGCCTGCAGCGACGAACATTTCGGCAGCATGCACAACCTGACGGCACCGGGCAGGGGCGTCAACATGGGCGACGGCTGGGAAACGGCGCGTCGCCGCGGACCCGGTAACGACTGGGTGATCATCGCGCTGGGCCAGCCCGGCGTCATCGCGCGCGCCGAGATCGACACGGCGCACTTCAAGGGCAACTACCCCGACCGCGTGTCGCTCGAAGCCGCGCTGTTCGACAGCGACGAGGATGCGAGCAACGACTCGCCCAAATGGCAGACGCTGCTGTCCGAGTCCAGGCTGAAGATGGACCAGAAACATTTCTTCGACGACACCCTCAACGACATCGGGCGGGTCAGCCACGTGCGCATGTCGATCTACCCGGACGGCGGCATCAGCCGCATCCGGCTCTTCGGACAGGTGCACGGGTAAGGACATGCCGATTACGCTCAAACCATTACCGCTGACGCGCGAACGCTTCGCGCCGTATGGCGATGTCGTCGAGGCGCTGCCGGCGACGATGCAACCGATGAACGAGGCGCGCTTCGAGCGCTTCGACGACCTGTGTGACATCGACGTCGACGGCAGCGGCCATGTCGCCGTCAGCATCACGCGCTGCCGCGCGCCGACGGTGCTGCCCCTGCGCCTGGTCATGGTCGAGCGGCACCCGCTCGGCAGCCAGGCCTTCGTGCCGCTCAAGCCCTGTCGCATGGTCGTGGTCGTCGCGCCGCCGGGCGAATCGGTCGAGGCCGGTGACCTCAGGGCATTCGTGACGAACGGCCGCCAGGGCATCAATTACCATCGTGGCACCTGGCACATGCCGCTCATCGCCTTCGATGCAGGCCAGGAATTCCTGATCATCGACTATGCCGGCGGCCGACCGAATTGCGAGCAGCACGAGCTCGACGACGTCGTCATGCTCGAGGCGGTGTAAGCGCCGTGCAGGCGATACGCGCTTGTGTCCTGCATTGCCTCGCGGATCCCGGCGAGGCCGGACGCAACGACGCCTGGGAATACTTCGACGACGGCTTGCTGCTGTTCGACGGTGGCCGCATCGTCGAGGCCGGCGATGCCGGGCGCCTGCTCGGGGCCCTGCCGGCGCATGCGCGAATCAAGGATCTGCGGGGCAAGCTGATCGTGCCCGGTTTCATCGACTGCCACGTGCACTTTCCGCAACTCGACATCATCGGTTCCTACGGCGAGCAGTTGCTCGACTGGCTGAACCGCTACGCTTACCCCGCCGAGTCGCGATTCGCGGATGCCGATCATGCCCGCGAAGTTGCGCGGTCCTTCGTCACGGAATTGCTGCGTAACGGCACGACGACGGCGCTCGTCTTCGGCACGGTGCATCGGCACTCCGCCGACGCGATCTTCGAGGCGGCCGAGGCGCGCGGCATGCGACTCATTGCGGGCAAGGTGCTGATGGATCGCAACTGCCCGGAAGACCTGCGCGACGACCCGGATACGGCCTATGCCGACAGCCGCGCCCTGATCGAGCGCTGGCACGGGCGGGGTCGCCTCGGCTACGCGATCACGCCACGTTTTGCACTGACCTCGTCCGAAGCGCAGCTCGAAGCAGCGGGCCGGCTCGCGAGGGAGTTTCCCGACGTCTGGGTCCACACCCATCTCGCCGAGAACATGGAAGAGGTCGAGGCGATCGCCCGGCAGTATCCCGACAGCCGCAGCTACCTCGACGTCTACGACCGCTTCGGCCTGTTGCGTGAAAAGTCGGTGTTCGCGCACTGCCTGCACATGAACGCGGAGGACCGTTCGACCATGGCGGCAAAGGGCGGCGCTGCGGCTTTTTGCCCGACCTCGAACCTGTTTCTCGGCAGCGGGCTGTTTCGACTGACCGAGATGCGCGACGCGGGCGTGCGTTGCGGGCTGGGCACGGATGTCGGTGGTGGCACGAGCCTGTCGATGCTCAGGACGGCGAGCGAGGCCTACAAGGTGCTGCATCTGCAGGAGCACGCGCTGCCGCCGATGCAGGCGCTCTACCTCGCCACGCTCGGCGCGGCGGAAGCGCTGTACCTGGAGGACAGGGTCGGCAGCTTCCGACCGGGCAGGGACGCGGACTTCGTCGTGCTCGACTACGCGGGGTCGTCGCTCACGGCGCGGCGCACGGCGGCCGCCGAAGGCATCGAGGAGAAGCTGTTCGCGCTGATGACGCTCGGCGACGATCGCAACGTCGCCTCGACCTGGGTGGCGGGCGTCGAGCAGGCCATCTAGTCGTCTGCCTGCAGGCGATTGTATTCCCGCAGGATCTGCCGCAGGCGCCGATGGTCGATGCCGGGGACGGTCGTGCCCAGGTGGCCGCGCATGGCCCGGCCGGCGACGAGCGCGTTGATGATCGCCTCCTCGGTTGCCTCGACGGTCGCACGAAACAGCGGCGTCAGCTCGTCGTTCGGCAGCGCGGTGATGGCGGCATCGATTTCGCCGCGGCCGGCCGCCTCGTTGGCGGTCGAGAACGCGATGAACAGGTCACCGGAACCGTTCGACGCAATGGCGCCGTTGCGACCGAGGCCGAGCGCGGCGCGGCGCGCGAGCCGTTTCACCTGCTGCGGCAGCAACGGCGCGTCGGTGGCGATCACAATGACGATGGAATTGTGTTCGGGCGTCGCAGCGGCTGCGCGTTCGGCACTGCTGTCGTCTGCGAGGCGCTGACCCACCGGAACGCCGGCGACGCGCAGCAGGTCCCGCGTGCCGAAATTCGCCTGCACGAGCACGCCGACCGTGTATGCGGCGTCCGCGATCGTCGTCACGCGCGAGGACGTGCCGATGCCGCACTTGAACTCGTAGCAGATCATCCCCGTGCCACCGCCGACGCTACCCTCGGCGACCGGTCCGCCCGTCGCCCGGTCGAGCGCCCGCATCGCGTGCTCAGGCCGCACGTGGAAGCCGTTGATGTCGTTGAGGTCGCCGTCCCAGGTTTCGGCGACCAGCGGCAGCGACCAGAAGTAGCCGGTGTGATCGGGACCACTTTGCGCGACGCGCCAGCGAATGGTGCCTTCGTGCACTGCCCCGACGCTGTGCGTGTTGGTCATCATGACCGGGCCTTCGAGAAAGCCGGATTCCTCGACCCAGGCCGTGCCGGTCATTTCCCCGTTGCCGTTGAGGCTGAACCAGCCGGCCATGACGTTGGCCGATTTCGACGCCGGGCCGCGCGGCAGTATGGCGGTGACGCCCGTGCGGATGGCCTTGTCGTCCTCGAGGTCTTCGATGAGCGTGACGTGCCCGACCGTGACGCCCGCGACGTCCGTGATGGCGTTGAGTTCGCCGGGCGTGCCGTCGAACGGGATGCCGAGGTCGCGGGCGCGCGGCGCATCGCTCGCGGCGGCGGCGCAGGCGGCGAACAGCGTGATGGTGAGCAAAACTCGCATGGATCGGTTCCAGGCCCGTGACAGACTGACTCTAGGACGGCCGGACCGTGGCGTCGAGATGCGACGGCGCCTTGAGCGAGTTCGTGATCAGGCAGTGCTTTTCGGCTTTTTCGAGCAGGGCCAGCCCCTTGGCCTCGTCGCTGCCGGGTGGCACGACGAGCTCGGCGCGAATCGCGAACGCCGTGAACTGGGTGACCTTGTCGATCCTGTCGAGCGTTCCCTCGACGTGGCAGTCCAGCGAGAGCCACTCGAAGCGGGCGGCGCGCGTAATGGCGCGGAACGACAGGATGAAGCAGTCCGCGATGGCGGCCACGAGCAGGGTTTCCGGAGACCACAGGTCGCCGGGGCCGCCGAATTCGGCCGGGCCCGCGGATTCCAGGTCTTCGAGGCCCGCGGAGGACAGGGTGACGTTCTGGCCGGATTCGGTGCTTGCCGTGACGGCGTAATGATGGGGCAGGTCCTGCATCTTGGCTCTCTATTGTGGTGGGTACGTATTGTCCCGACTAGTTTTGGGGCAATTCAATGAATTAGAAACTGGGGATAACCGAGACGGGTGCCGCCATGCGCAACATCTCGATCGAAACGATAATGACGCCCGATCCGGTCACCGTCAGCCCTCAGACGAACGCAGTCGAGGCGCGGAGGCTGCTGGAGAACCACGTCATTCACCATCTGCCCGTCGTCGAGGGCGGGCGACTCGTCGGGGTCGTGTCCTCGGCGGATTTCCTCAAGCTGCATCTGTTCGACGCGGAGATGAGCCTCGTCACGCGCACCACGGTCGATCAGATCATGGAAACCAATATCACGGTGATCGACCGGCACGCGACGCTGCGCGACGCGGCGGAAAAACTCGCGATGGGGGCTTTCCATGCACTGCCCGTGGTGGACGGCAGGGGACACCTCGTCGGTATCCTCACATCGAGCGACCTGATCGGCGAATTGCTCGACCAGCTGGAGCATAGCGGCAGGTTCCGGCGCCACGCGGGATCATGACCCTCGCAATGCTCAGCACACGAGAATGGCGCGGAAGTCGTTGACGTTGGTAAGTGTCGGGCCCGTCACGACGAGATCGTCCATCGCCGCAAACACGCCATAGCTGTCGTTGTTGGCCTGCAGCGCCAGCGGGTCGATGCCGAGTGCCCGGGCCCGTTCAGGGAAGTCGGGAGACACCAGGCAGCCCGCATTGTCGCCGGCGCCGTCGATACCATCGGTGTCGCAGGCGATTGCCGCAATGCGCGGGTGTCCGTCGAGCGCGAGCGCCAGCGCGAGCGCGTACTCGCCGTTGCGTCCGCCGCGTCCGCTGCCCGTCACGCGCACGGTCGTCTCGCCGCCGGAGAGGATGACGCAGGGCATCTCGAGCGGACCGCGGCCCGCCGCGATGTCCTTCGCGAGGCGCGCATGTTCCTGCGCGAGTTCGCGCGCATCACCATGCAGGTCACCAAGCACATAAGGCGTCAGGTCGAGCGCCATGGCGTGCAGCGCCGCGGCCTGCAGCGCATCGTCACTCGTGGCGAGTATGCGGACGTCCGCATCGAGTGCGCTCACGGCATCGGTCACCGTCGGCCCCGAGGCGACGACGGACGGGTCGTTGCCGGGAACGTCCGAGATGATCAGCGTGATGACGTTTGCGGGTGCGCATGCCGCGGCCAGCTTGCCGCCCTTGACGGCCGACAGCGTGCGGCGCACGCGGTTGATTTCGTGGATCGTCGCGCCGCTTTTCAACAGCTCGGCCGTCCTGGCCTGTTTCTCCGCGAGCGTGACGCCCGCGATCGGCTGGCACAGGAGCGCGGATCCGCCACCGGACAGCAGGCAGACGACCGTATCCGAAGCGTCGAGGCCCGCGACCCTGTCGAGAATGCGCCGGGTCGCCGCGACGCCGTTCGCGTCCGGCACCGGATGCCCGGCCTCCGCGACCTCGATCCATCGGCAGGGCGCGCCATGGCCGTAGGGCACGATGACCAGTCCCTCGAGTGGCGGGGACCAGTGGCGCTCGAGCTCCGCTGCCATGCTGGCGGCCGCCTTGCCGGCGCCGACCACGATGACCCGGCCGGGTGGCCGCTCGAACAGGCAGCGGGGCATGCAGCTGGCCGGGCTGGCGGCTGCGACGGCGACGTCAAACAGCGCGCAGAGCAGCGTCCGCGCGTCGTCCATCAGATGGTCGTGCTCTGGTCCATGCGCACGTAAGGTGCAAGGCGGTCGAGGATGCCGGCCATCTCGGGCCGGTTCGCCTTGAGCTCCTCGATGGAGAATCCGGACAGCTCGTAGGGCAGGACCAGCCAGTCACTGGTCTCGTGGACAAAGTAGTCGGGTTTGCGCAGCGTCTTCTCGCTCGGGCGATACCAGACGGTGCCGATCCGGATGTCCTGCGGCAGGTTGCGGCGGGTCTTCTGCGCGAGCTGGCTGATCACGGCATTGACGCTCGAGCCGGTGCTGTAGACGTCGTCGATGATCAGCAGCGAATGGTGCGAGCACAGCGTCTCGAGCAGGTATTGCAGGCCGTGCACTCGAATCGAGTCCGCCTTGCTGACCATCTGCGTGTAGCGCGGCGCGCCCGAATACGACGTCCGGATCGCGATGTGGTCGGTCTTGACGCCGAAATAGTCGAGGCCCTCCTGGACGGCGATGCCCACGGCGCTGCCGCCGCGCCAGAGGCCGACGAGAAAGTCGGGCCGGAAGTCGGCTTCGTAGATATTTGCCGCCAGCTGGAATGAGTCCCGCAGCAGTTCGTCCGCCGCAATGAATCGCTCGTTCATGTTTTTCGTACCCGGGGCCGTGCTGCGTTAGAATCTGAGCGAGCCATTATAACGGTACCCGCAAGTCCTCACTCAAGAGAAGAATAAGAGAAGAATCATGGAGAAGACCGTACTGTCTGCACAGGATCTGCTGGAAGACTCTTTCGAGCTGGGCATCAAGGTTCTCGAGAGCGGCTTCGAGCCGACCATGATCATCGCGATCTGGCGCGGCGGCACGCCGGTCGGCATGGCCGTGCAGGAAGTATTGTCCTATTGCGGCATCGAGTCCGACCATATCGCGATTCGGACTTCATCCTATGTCGGCGTCGACCAGCGCGGCGCGGTCGCGGTGCACGGCCTGAACTACATCATCAAGAAGATCCGCCATGACGATCGCGTGCTGATCGTCGACGACGTGTTCGATACCGGCAACACGATTGCCGCGGTGATCAATGAGCTGCGGCAGCGCGCGCGCGGCAACACGCCCGAGGACATTCGCATTGCCGTGCCCTGGTTCAAGCCGAAGCGCAACCAGACGGACATCGTGCCCGACTATTTCCTGCGCGAAACCGAGGAGTGGCTGGTATTCCCGCACGAACTGGATGCACTGACACCGGACGAACTCAAAGCGCGCCGGCCCGAAATTGCCCGCATCATCCACAACGTCAAAGCGCCGCCCCTGACCGCCTGAGGTCGGCATGCGACGAATCTGCGTCTACTGCGGATCGAACAGCGGCCTGCGCTCGGTCTACTCGAACGCCGCGAGGGAACTTGCCGGGGTGCTCGTCAGACACGAGCTCGAGCTCGTCTACGGCGGCGCCGACAAGGGCATCATGGGAATCCTGGCTGACGCCGTGCTGGAACTGGGCGGCAAAGTGCACGGCGTGATTCCGAAAATGCTCATGGAAAAGGAAATTGCGCACGAGGGGCTGACGGAGCTGCACGTCGTTTCGTCGATGCACGAGCGCAAGTCGATGATGGCGGCCCTGTCCGACGGATTCATCGCGATGCCCGGAGGCTTCGGCACGCTGGAGGAAATCATCGAGATCATCACCTGGGGGCAGCTCAGGTTTCACGACAAACCCTGCGGCCTGCTGAATACCGATGGATACTACGACTACCTGCTCGCCCATCTGGATCACGCCGCCACCGAGGGGTTCCTGCGCAACGAGAACCGCAGCATGCTGTTGTGCGACCCGACGCCCGACGGACTCATCCGGCAGTTCGAGCGCTATGCTGCCCCGCAGGTCAGCAAGTGGCTGGACTGACTGCCTGATCGGCAAGGGAAGCGGCGCGGCTCGATGCTGCGGCAGCCATCGGTTCGCGGTGAGCCGTTTACAGCGCTGCGGCATTTGGTGACACTGCGGGCATGAGCTCACTCCCCGCCGCGCTTCAGGCGATTGCAGCGGAACCGCCCGCGCTCGACGTGCATCGAGTCGCCGCGGCGACCGAGACACAATTCGGCCTCACTGGTCGCTACTCTCCGCTGGTCAGCGAACGCGACCAGAATTTTCGCCTGGAGACGGCCGACGGGCGGCGCTTTGTCGTCAAGGTGGTCGGCCTTGCGGAGTCCGCGGACGCGACCGCGTTGCAGGTTGGTGCGCTGGAGCACCTGGCATCGCTCCGGCAGCCACTCGCGCCGACCGTGGTCCGGACGCTCGGCGGGTCGCCGCTCGGCAGCATCGAGGCGGACGGCGCCAGCCATGCGTTGCGCGTCGTGACCTACCTCGAGGGTGAACCTCTTGTCGCCTGGCCCATGGATAGCGCGCTCGCAACGCGATTCGGCTCGCGGCTCGCGGCGCTCGACGCGGCGCTCGCGGGGTTCGACTACCGGGGGCCGAACCCGGCGCTGCTCTGGGACCTGCAGCGCGCTGCCGAACTGGTCGGGCTGCTCGACTATATCGACGAGGCCGCCGTGCGCGACAGCGTTGCAGCGGCCGCAGACGACTTTACGACGCGGGCGCTGCCGGTACTGCGGACGCTGGATCGGCAGGTCATACACGGCGACCCCAATCCCGAAAACGCGATCCTGACAGGCGAGCGCGACGATATCCGCGGTTTCATCGATTTCGGCGACGCCGTGCGCGCGCCGCGCATCGTGGACGTGGCGATCGGGGCCGCGTATCTGAGGAACGAGACGGGCGATCCGCTCGCGCACATCGCGCCGTTCGTGGCCGGCTACGCGCGGCAGCAACCGCTCGGCGCCGTCGAACTCGAATTGCTGTTCGACCTCGTGCGGGCCCGCGCCGCGACCACCGTGACACTGCTTTACTGGCGCCTTCGGGCGAGATCGGCGGGTGATCCGTACCGTCGCAAGCTGCTGGCGCAGGAAGCGGGGGCGGCGCAGTTCCTCATCGCGCTGGGGCTCTGCGGCCGCGACGCATTCCGGGAGCGCATCGGCGCGGGCTCCGGCTGACCGGCACCCGCCTCGAGGGATGTCGCTTGCGCATGACCGGCGCGCCGCCACGTGCCGCATTATGTGAAATCAATGCCCCGAGCGCGCTGAACGGGTCAGCAAAGCTGAGAAACAGTTCCGCGTAGCGGCTGCCCCTGGTCCGTATTATGACCACAGGATTATTGAAGGGTTGAAGAACCGCGCCATGGATCTCGACGTCGGATTATCAGGGCTGCTACTGCTGACCACCGCATGCTATGTCCTGCTGGGTGCGCGTCTCATCCTCGCCAAGCGCGAGGTGGGCAGCATGCCGATCGGCTTGCTGTTCATTGTCATCAGTTTCTGGGTGCTGGGCGGCGCGGTCGAGTTGCTGTCGGACAGCTTCCTCGTCTTTTCAATCGGACGCACCGGGCACTTCATCGGCACGGCGTTCGTGCCAATCGTCGCCTACGTCTGCTTCCGCGAATACACGGGCGTCGATACGAGCAGCCTGCGGCTGTCGCTCCTCATGCTCATACCTTTGATTTCGGTGACGCTGGCCGCGACCAACGTTTACCACGAACTCATGTGGGCGGGGTCGATCGTCAACGCGCAAGGCGAATTCCTCACGAGGCCGGAGCGCTGGGGTCCGTGGTTTCTGTACGTGCACCTGCCATACAGCTACGCCGTCATCGGTGCTGCGATCCTGACGCTGGTCGCACACAGCTCGGCGGTCGCGCGCGCGCACCGCCGTGGATTGCTGCTGCTCGTTGCCGCCTGCGTTGGTCCGCTGATTGCGACCGCGGCGTACGACCTGGGCTTCGGGCCCAATACGATTTCCTACGTTCCGCTCGTATTTGCCGCGATGTTGCCGGTGTACGGCTGGCTGATCGTCGGCGAACAGATCTTCGAATTCACGCCGCTGGCCTACGAGACCGTGTTCCAGAACATGCAGGATCCAGTCGTCGTCATTGACGACCAGTGCCGCGTGATCGGCCTGAACCATGGCGCTGAAGACATGCTGTCCGTTCGCGAGACCGATGTGCTGCGCCTGCCGCTTGCGAACCTGTTCGACGCGAATTCGCCCGAGGTCTTCGAGGCACTGGACACGGGCCGGCCGCAGAAGATGATGACGACAACCGGCCGCTTCCTGCACGTCCAGGTGTCGCGCATCGCGACCAATCGCCCGACGGCGCGTGGCGGGCAGGTACTCATGTTCCGCGACGTCAGCGATGTCGAGAAGGCGCAGAGCGAGGTCCGCAAGAGCGAGAAGCTGTTGCGGACGCTGATCGACCATTCGGTCAACGGCATCATCCGTTTCCGCTGGGTGCGTGCCGAAAGCGGCAGCATGGAACTGCGCAGCATCTTTGCCAACGCGGCGGCTGGCCGGTTTCTCGGCAGCGACGTCGAGGACCTGTCCGATTGCGGCGCGCGGGAGGTCCTGTTGCTGGCGACCAGTGGCATGGACGACCCGATGGCCGAGGAGATTCTCGAGCGCCTCGAGCGCTCGATCAGCAAGGGCAGAAGCCTCGACGTCGAGGTGAAGCATCGCAGTAATGGCACCGGGCGCTGGCTGCGGATGATCTGGGAGCCGGTAGGCGACGATATTGCGGCGACCTTCGTCGATATCACGGACCGCAAGGCCAAGGAACGCCACATGGAGTCGATCGCGACGTCGGATCCGTTGACCGGTGTGCTGAACCGCCGCGGTTTCGAACGCAATGCGGCACGCCGGCTGACCAAGAGTGCCGACGATGCGACGGGCGCGCTGCTGTTCATCGACCTGAACGAATTCAAGGCGATCAACGACGCCCATGGTCACGAAATCGGCGACCAGTTGTTGAAGATCGCGGCCGAGCGGCTGAAGAAGAGCCTGCGCTCCTGCGACATCATCGGCAGGCCCGGAGGCGACGAGTTCGTGGCGCTGGTGCCCGATGTCGACGACGAAATCGCCGACAAACTCGCCAAGCGGCTCACCAAGGCGCTCGAGGAACCGTACATGATCGGTTCGCACAAGCTGCGTTGCGCGGCGAGCATCGGGCTCGCGCTGTACCCGAAGAATGCCAGCACGCTGACCGGCCTGCTGCGCGAGGCGGACCAGGCCATGTATCGCGCGAAGGCGCGGAGCCGGGGCGTCACGCCGATCAACCCCGACGCGCTGCTCGAAAAAGCCATGTAGCCCGCCGGCCCGCGGCCCCGCGGGCGTCAGCCAAAGCCGTGCAGACCTCTGCTCTGCGGTGGTAGGCTCTGTGCTTCTGGCGGCACGGAGTTCCCAATGGTCACAGCGATCGTTCTCATCAAGGCGGAAACCAATCGCATTCCCTCGCTCGCGGAGCAGATCGCCGACATGCAGGGCGTGTCGGAAGTGTTCTCGGTGGCCGGCCGGCATGACCTGGTGGCGATCGTGCGAGTGACGAAGAACGAGGAACTCGCGGACGTGATCAGCGACAGGATGCGGCACCTCGAAGGCATCGTCGCGACCGAGACGATGATCGCATTCAGGGCTTACTCGAAGCAGGAGCTTGAAGCCGGCTTCGAACTCGGCCTCGACTGATGGCCGAGGGTCAGGCCACGGGCGCGCTCGCGCGCTTCACGAAGATCGAGCGCAACGAGGTGACGGCGGTTCTGCTGTCATTCCTGCTCGTGTTCGTGCTGATGACCTCGTATTCGATTCTCAAGCCGCTCCGGGATGCGCTGGCCGCAGACTGGGGCAATGTCGGGCTGAGCCTGACCTGGACCGTCAATTTCGGCCTTAGCCTGATCGCGGTAGCGGCCTACGGCGTTGCGCTGACCTATGTTCGCTTCCGGGTCATGGTGCCGGCCGTCTACGTGTTTTTTGCGCTGACGTTTCTTGCGCTGTACGTATTTCGCACGCAGGTGCCGGACCCGACGCTGGTCAACAAGGGCTTCTACGTCTGGGTCAGCGTTTTCAGCCTGTTCAACCTGTCGGTCTTCTGGAGTTTCATGACCGACCTGTACAACAACGAGCAGGCGCGACGCCTGTTCGGCATGATCGCGGCAGGCACGACGGTCGGCGCGATTGCAGGGCCGGTGATCACGGCGACACTGGTCGATCGTCTCGGGGCGAACGGCCTGCTGCTGCTTTCCGCGGCGCTTTTGACGGTGCCGGTGTTCCTGATCCCCGTGTTGCGACGACTCAAGGTTGCCGCGCTGCAGAACGCGGAGTCGAGCGCCGACCTGAGTCCGCAGCAGGCGGTCGGCACGAATCCCTTCGCGGGCTTTTCCGTGCTGTTTGCGGATCGCTACATGCTCGCGATCTGCGCTTTCATCCTGTTTTACGTCACGATCAACACCTTCGTCTATTTCGAACTGCAGGACCTGACGCGGCAGTATTCGCTCGAGTTCCGCGCCAAGATCTGGTCCGTGATCGAAATCACGACGAACGTGCTGACACTGGTCACGGCCGCATTGATCACGAGCCGCATCGTGATTCGCCTCGGCATGCAGACCGCGCTTGCCTTGATGCCCGTGCTGGTGGCACTCGGCATTCTCGCGCTCGTGGCGGCGCCCGTGCTGATCGTGCTGGCCGTGTTCCAGGTCGGGCGCCGCGTCGGCAATTACGCGATCACGCGGCCGAGCCGCGAGATGCTGTTCACGGTGCTCGATCGCGAGGCGCGCTTCAAGGCGAAACCCGTCATCGATGTCGTGATCTATCGTGGCGGCGACGTCATGACTGCATGGCTTTTTACGCTGCTGGCCGACAAGGCGGGTCTCGGACTGACCGGGATCGCGATGGTCATCGGCGGCATCGCCGCCGCGTGGGCCATGATCGCGGTCTGGCTCGGTCGAGCCTACCGTCTGCGGGCGGCGAACACCTGACGGGAGTCTGCTCTCATGGGATTGCGCAATACGTCGATTGAATATGGCGCGCTCGCCAAGGCACTGCACTGGATCGTCGCGCTCGGTATCTTCGTGCTGATCTACTACGGCCTGCTGCAGGACGACATGGACAAGGGCGCCGCGCGCGACGAGGTGCGATTCATTCATGCCTCGATCGCCCTCGCGGTGTTCGTCTTGATGTCGCTCCGGGTTGCGTGGCGTTTCCTCAACCCGGTGCCGGAACACCCGGCCGGCACGCCCGCGCCGCAGAAACTCGCCGCGGATCTCGTCCACTGGGGCCTGTACGTCGTCGTTTTTGTGCAGCTATTGTCGGGCATGCTGATCGTCGCAACCGGCGGCAAGCCGCTGCCTTTCTTCGGGTTGTTCTCGATTCCACTGCCGGTTGCAGAAAACCACGACCTGCACGAAGTTTTCGAAGAGGTGCACGAGGTGACATGGATCCTGCTCGCCGTACTGGTGGCGGCGCATGTGCTGGGTGCGCTGTACAATCATTTCGCGTTGAAGAACGACGTCCTGCGGCGCATGACGCACGGCGTCAAATAACGGGATCATGATCGACGCGCTCATCTGCGACGCCCTGCGCACGCCAATCGGACGATACGGCGGTGCGCTGGCGGGGGTCCGCGCCGACGACCTGGCGGCCATGCCGGTGGCTGCCATCATGGCCCGCAACCATCATCTCGAGCCGGTGGCTGTCGAGGATCTCGCGCTCGGCTGCGCCAACCAGGCGGGCGAGGACAATCGCAACGTCGCGCGCATGAGTGCGCTGCTCGCCGGGCTGCCGGTGACGGTGGCGGGCGTCACGATCAATCGCCTCTGCGGTTCCGGCATGAACGCCGTCGGCAACATCGCGGACAACATCAGGACCGGCGCGATCGAGGTCGGGATCGCGGGCGGCGTCGAGTCGATGTCGCGCGCGCCGTTCGTCATGCCCAAGCAGACGACCGCGTTCGGTCGCAACGCGGAGCTTTACGACACGACGCTCGGCTGGCGCTTCGTCAATCGTCGCATCGAGGAACAGTACGGTGTGGATTCGATGGCGGAAACGGCGGAGAACGTCGCCGACGGTTTCCTCGTCTCGCGTGCCGACCAGGACGCGTTCGCATTGCGCAGCCAGTTGCGCGCAGAAGCGGCCGCCAGGGCCGGCGTGTTTGCCGAAGAAATCTGTCCGGTGACGATCGCGCAGCGCAGGGGCGACGACATCGTCGTCACGACGGACGAGCATCCGCGGCCGGGCTCGACGATCGAGGCGCTGCAGAAGCTGCCGCCCATCGTCCGTGAGGGCGGCACCATCACCGCGGGCAATGCCTCCGGTATCAACGACGGCGCCTGCGCGCTGTTGCTGGCGTCCGAAAAGGCCGCCACGCGTTACGGGTTGCGGCCAATGGCGCGGGTCGTTGGCTGGGCCGTCGCAGGCGTCGAGCCGCGCATCATGGGCATCGGCCCCGCGCCCGCTTCGCAGAAGGTCCTCGAGCAATGCGGTCTCGGTATCGACGAGATGGATGTGATCGAGCTGAACGAGGCGTTTGCGGCGCAGGGGCTCGCGACGCTGCGCCAGCTCGGCGTTGCGGACGATGCGGCGCACGTCAATCCGAATGGCGGCGCGATCGCGCTCGGGCATCCCCTCGGCATGTCGGGCGCGAGGCTCGTCACGACGGCCGCATACGAGCTGCAGCGCAGCAACGGGCGTTACGCGCTTTGCACAATGTGCATCGGCGTCGGGCAGGGCATCGCGATGATCATCGAGCGAGTCTGATGAAGACGCCACCGAGCTACGAAACGCCTGCGCTCAGGGAATTCGGAGAGGTGCTGCGCGGCCGGCGCACGATCGACCAGTTCCTGCAGACGCCGGTACCCGAAGCGCTGGTTCGTGAGGCGATCGAGGTGGCCACCTGGGCGCCGAATCACTATGTCACGGAGCCCTGGCATTTCATCCTGCCGGGCGCCGACACCGTCGCGCGGATCATCGACCTGTGCGTGGCGATGGTCACGGCCAGCAAGGGTGCCGAGCTCGCGGAGCACAAGCGGAAGGCCTGGCGGGAGAAACCGGGCTGGCTCATCGTCACCTGTCCCCGCAACGACGATGCGCTGCGCGAGCGCGAAGATTACGCGGCCTGCTGTGCCGCCGTGCAGAACTTCATGCTGTACTTGTGGAAAGCCGGCGTCGGCTCGAAGTGGACGACGGGCGAGATCACGCGGGACCCGCGTTTCTACGACATTATCGGTGTCGACGCGGAAGCGCAGCTTGTCGTCGGCGTGCTGTGGTTCGGTTATCCGAGAATCACGCCGTCACAGTCGCGCCAGCCCGTCGACGAGGTCCTGTCGAAACTGCCGTGACGCGCCCGGGTCACTTTCGCGCGCGACGGGGTGGCGAAGCGGATCGAGCCCGGGGCATGTTACGCGGCGTTCGTTTGTGAAGCACATGTCCCGGCGCCCGGCGAACAGGCGAGTATCGCCGGCGTGCAGGAGCCCGCGCTGCGCGGCGACGAGGAGCCGGCGTGACCGGCAGGCACGCGCCTAGTCGCGTGCGAGTTCGTCGGGGTGGTGCACGAGCGGTCCGGGGGCAATCAGCGGCTTCGCCAGGAACACGCAGGTCGCAAGCAGGCCCGCACCGGCCATCAGGATCACGGCATTGCGGATCGAGCCGTCGTAAATGACGGCTGCGGTCAATGCGCCGGCGGCGCCCATCACGTTTTGCAGTGTGCCGAGGATCGACGACGCCACGCCCGCAATTCGTGGCAGCGGATCCAGCGCAACGACCACCGCGTTCGGCGTCAGCACCGCGATGGTGAACATGAACAGGCAGACCGCGCTCCAGATCCACCAGAAAGACGCCTTGTCGAGTATGGCAATGACGGACAGCTGGGCGCTTGCGAGAAAGATCAGCACGATCCCGAGCCCGATCAGCTGCATCTGGTCGAAGCGCGTGACGAGCCAGCGGTTGCTGATCGATCCCGCAAGGATCGAAAGGCCCGCACACGCGAATATGAGGCCGTATTGCCGGACCGTGAAGCCGAAGATTTCGACGGCAAGCGCGGCCGATACCGCGATGATCGACATGAAACCGGCCGGCAGCAGGACGATCAGCAGCAATCCGAAAATGCTCTGGCGGTGAGAGAAAAATTCGCGAAAACTCGAGACCAGTTGCCTGACCGGGTGTTCGTTGACGTCCGGTACGTGCGTCTCGATGAGGTTCCGCTGGATCGCGACGATCATCATGAAGCCGCAGGCCGCGATCACGATGAAAGGTGCCCGCCAGCCCCACTGGGCGACGAGCAGCGCACCGATCGTCGGCGCAATCACGGGCGCCGCGGTGAAGATCATGGTCATCAGCGACATCAGCCGCGCGAGGTCCCGCCCCGAGGCCACGTCACGCACGATCGCGCGCGATAGCACGATGGCAAACGCGGCACCGATGCCCTGCACGAAGCGCGCGGTCAGCATCAGGCCGATGCTGCCGGCCGACGCGGCCACGGCTGCCGCGACCGCGAAGATCACCATGCCGACATAGAGCACCGGCAGCCTGCCCAGGCGGTCGGAAAACAGGCCTGCGGGAATCTGCCCGAGCGCCATGCCCGCCATGAAGATACCCACGATTTTCTGGCCGAGCGGCAGGTTCGTCGCGAGCGCCGCGACCATCGACGGGATCGCGGGCAGGCTCATGTCCACGGTCAAAGCGGCCACGGCCGTCAACAGGCCGAGCGTCACGATGAAGCTGCGTCGGTGGTGGGGGCGGGTGTTCAAGGGCGCGTAGTTTGCCCGCCGACCATAAGTTCCGCCAGTTGCGGCGTGCCGAGCCAGTAGGCCAGCTCGCGCGGGTGCCCGATGTCCCAGGCGGCCATGTCCGCGCGCTTGCCGGCTTCGAGAATGCCGCGGTCGTCGAGGCCGAGTGCTCGTGCCGCATTGCGCGTTGCCCCGGCCAGGCACTCGAGCGGCGTCAGCCGGAACTGGCGACTGGCGAGCATCATCGCGGTCCGGAGGCTGCAGATCGGCGATGTGCCGGGATTGCAGTCACTGGCCACCGCGATGGGTACGCCGTGCTGCCGCATCGCATCGACGGGGGGCAGCCGGGTCTCGCCCAGCGTCAGGAAGGCGCCGGGCAGAAGCACCGCGATGCTGCCCGCGGCAGCCATAGCCGCGATGCCGTCCGGGTGCGTGTATTCGAGATGGTCGGCGGAGAGCGCGCCGAAACTTGCGGCCAGGGCCGCACCGCCCGTGTCGCTCAGCTGATCGGCATGCAGCTTGACCGGGAGTCCGAGTTCCCGGGCGCGCGTGAACAGGCGTGCGACCTGGCCCGCGTCGAACGCGATCGTCTCGCAGTAGGCGTCGACGGCGTCGGCGAGGCCGCTTGCGGCGACCACGGGCAGCAACGCTGCGCAGATCCTGTCGATGTAATCGTCAGCACGGCCACGATACTCGGGTGGCACCGTATGCGCTGCGAGCAGCGTCGTGCGGACCTCGACGCCCGACGTCGCGCCGAGGCGGCGGGCGACTTCGAGCATGCGGATCTCGGTGTCGATGTCGAGGCCGTAACCGGACTTGATCTCGACGGTTGCCACGCCTTCGGCGGCCAGCGCGCGAATGCGTGGCAGCGCGATCTCGAACAGCGTTTCGGCCGATGCGTCGCGCGTCGCGCGAACCGTTGACAGGATGCCGCCGCCGGCGCGCGCGATGTCCTCATAACTCGCGCCCTCGAGACGCGCCTCGAACTCCGCGGAGCGGTCGCCGGCGAAAACCAGGTGGGTGTGGCAGTCGATCAGCGCGGGCGTCACCCAGCGACCGCCGAGTTCCCGCGCCTCTCTCGCGCCGTCGCCCGGCAGCGCGGCGCGTGGCCCGATCCAGTCGATCCGGCCGTCGAGAACCGCGATGGCGCCGTCTTCGATTTCGCCGTAACCCGGCATATCGGGGCGCATCGTGGCGATGCGGAGGTCAGTGAATAGCTGGTCCCAGCGGGGCATGCATTGTCTCCGGTGTGCGTTTGAAGTTACCATGCAGCAGCCTGTATATACAACTTGAAGACCGGCCATGACGAGACTCTTTGCACGCAAACTCCTGCTCCCCGGCGGCTGGGCGGACAACGCACGTCTCGGCATCGAAGGCGGCCGCATCGCGCACATCGAGGTGGATGTGACGGCGGACAGCGGCGACGTGGAGGTGGGCTGTGTCATCCCGGGCCTGTGCAACGCGCACAGCCACGCGTTCCAGCGCGCGCTCGCGGGACATACCGAGCAGCGTTCGCCGGCGGGCCGGGACAATTTCTGGACCTGGCGCGAACGCATGTACGAACTGGCCGCGCGGGTCGATGCCGAGGCGCTGCAGGACATCGCGCGACAGGCCTACTGCGAGATGCTGCGCGCGGGCTACACGAGCGTCGTCGAGTTCCATTACCTGCACCGCGACCCGCTGCACAGGGCAGCCGAGGACACCATGTTCGGCGCAATTCGTGACGCGGCGGCCGAGGCCGGCATCCGCCTCGCTTACGTGCCCGTTCTTTACGAACGCGCCGGCTTCGAAGATCCCGAACCGGCGCCGCACCAGCGGCTGTTCGCGATGTCCGTCGAGGCGTTCCTCGCGCACCACGCGCGCGCGCGCGCGGCGGAGTCGGACATGCTGACGGTCGGCATCGGCGCGCACAGCCTGCGCGCCGTGAGTCCGGCGTCGCTCGATGCCATCGTGGCGGCAGCGGCGGATCGTCCCGTGCATCTGCACATCGCGGAACAGCAGCGTGAGGTCGAGCAGTGTCTGCACAGTTACGGCCGTCGTCCCGTGCGCTGGCTGCTCGAGCATTTCGATATCGGCCCGACGTGGAGTCTCGTGCATGCGACGCACATGGACCACGAGGAAACCGAAGCGCTCGCGGCGAGCGGCGCGGTTGCCGTGCTTTGCCCCAGCACCGAGGCGAACCTCGGGGACGGCCTGTTCCCGCTGCATCACTATCTCGTCAGCGGCGGTCGCATCGCGATCGGTTCCGACAGCCACATCTCGATCAACCCGTTCGAGGAATTGCGCTGGCTCGAATACGGGCAGCGGCTCGCGACGCAGAGCCGCAACATCGTGTCGCTGCGCGAGAGCCATGTCGGCAAGGAACTGTTCCTGCGCGCGCTCGAGGGTGGTGCGTCTGCGGCGGGCCAGGGGACCAGGGGGATCGAAACCGGTGCGCCGGCGGATCTCGTGGTGCTCTCGGATGACGATCCGATGCTTGCAGGCCATGACGACGAATCGCGGCTCGACGCACTCGTGTTCTCGGGCTACCCGCTCCCCGTCGAGCGCGTCATGGTCGGCGGCAGCTGGCGTGTCGTCGACATGCAGCATGTGGAGCGTGACCGTGCAAGGCGCCGCTATGCGAGGGCGCTCGAGGCCGTGAGGGCTCGCACGTGAAGGTGCAGAAGCCACGCTACCAGCAGCTCAAGGACCTCATCATCGGCAGGATCCTGTCGGGCGACCTGCAGCCGGCGGATCGCGTGCCGTCGGAAAACGAGCTGGCCGAAGCCATGCAGGTGTCGCGGATGACGGCCAACCGCGCGATGCGAGAGCTCAATGACGAGGGCTATGTCGAGCGCGTTGCGGGCCGCGGCACCTTCGTCGCCGATTTTCGCGCCCGTTCGCAGCTCGTCGAAGTCCAGAATATCGCGGACGAAATTGCGGGGCGCGGCCATCGGCATACCAGCAGGGTCTTGCAGCAGTCGCTCAAGCAGGCGCGCGGCGAGGTCGCGAGCGCATTGCACGTCGATCAGGGCGCGGCCGTGTTCCACCTGCAGCTGATCCATTTCGAGAACGGCAAGCCGATACAGGTCGAGGATCGCCACGTGCTGGCGGATTTCGCGCCGGACTGCCTCGTGCAGGATTTCACGCGGGTGACGCCGAGCGCCTACCTGACCTCGATGGCGCCGTTGCAGGAAGCGGAGCAGGTCGTCCGCGCGGAAGTTCCGAATGCCGAGGTTCGCGCGCATCTCGACATGAAGTACGACGAGCCGGCGCTCGTCGTGATACGGCGCACCTGGTCGCGCGGAAAACCCGTGACCTTCGCGCGCCTCCACCATCCCGGGAGCCGCTACGAGCTGACCGGGCATTACACCCCACCCGGGACACCACGCTCGGCAGGCGCCGACGTGGTGCAGCTGGAGAAACTAGGACAATGACTCGCATCATCAAGGCGCCCACGGGCACCACGCTGCAGGCCAGGAGCTGGCTTACCGAAGCGCCGCTTCGCATGATCATGAACAACCTCGATCCGCAGGTCGCGGAGCGGCCGCAGGATCTCGTCGTGTACGGCGGGATCGGCAAGGCGGCCCGCAACTGGGAATGCTTCGACGCCATCGTCGAGACGCTGAAAAAGCTCGGGGACGACGAAACGCTGCTGGTCCAGTCGGGCAAGCCCGTCGGTGTGTTCAGGACGCACGCCGACGCGCCGCGCGTGCTGATCGCGAACTCCAACCTGGTCCCGGCGTGGGCGAACTGGGCGCATTTCCGCGAGCTCGATCGCAAGGGACTGATGATGTTCGGCCAGATGACCGCGGGCTCGTGGATCTACATCGGCAGCCAGGGCATCGTGCAGGGCACCTACGAGACCTTCGTCGAGATGGGGCGCCAGCATTACGGCGGCGACCTTGCCGGCCGCTGGATCCTGACCGCGGGTCTCGGCGGCATGGGCGGGGCGCAGCCGCTCGCCGCCACCATGGCAGGCGCGTCGATGCTGGCCGTCGAATGCCAGTCCGACCGGATCGACATGCGCCTCGAGACGGGCTACCTCGACACGCGCGCAGATTCGCTGGACGACGCGCTCGCGATCATCGAGCAGTCGGTGCGGGACCGGAAGCCGGTCTCGGTCGGACTGCTCGGCAATGCGGCGGAAGTGCTGCCCGAGTTGCTGCGACGCGGCGTGCGCCCGGATGCCGTCACGGACCAGACGTCCGCGCACGACCCCGCAAACGGTTACCTGCCGATCGGCTGGAGCGTCGAGCAGTGGCTCGAAACGCGGGTGAGTGACCCGGACGCGGTGGTCGCTGCTGCCGTCGAATCGATGGCGCTGCACGTGCGCGCCATGCTCGAGTTCCAGAAACAGGGCGTCCCGACCTTCGACTACGGCAACAACATTCGCCAGGTCGCATTCGACCAGGGTGTCAGCAATGCCTTCGATTTCCCGGGCTTCGTCCCGGCCTATGTCCGGCCGCTGTTCTGCCGCGGTGTCGGTCCGTTCCGCTGGGCCGCGCTGTCCGGTGATCCCGAGGACATTTACAAGACCGACGCGAAGGTAAAGGAGCTGATCCCGGACGATCCGCACCTGCATAACTGGCTCGACGCCGCCCGCGAAAGGATTCACTTCCAGGGCCTGCCGGCGCGCATCTGCTGGGTCGGTCTCGGCCAGCGCGACAAGCTCGGCCTCGCATTCAACGAGATGGTCAGAAACGGCGAACTCAAGGCGCCGGTCGTCATCGGCCGCGATCACCTCGACAGCGGTTCGGTCGCAAGCCCGAACCGGGAGACCGAGGCGATGCAGGACGGCAGCGACGCGGTATCGGACTGGCCGCTGCTGAACGCCCTGCTGAACACCGCGAGCGGCGCGACCTGGGTATCGTTCCATCACGGCGGCGGCGTCGGCATGGGGTATTCGCAACACGCCGGCCTCGTGATCGTCTGCGATGGTTCGGAAGCGGCAGACCGGCGTATCGCGCGCGTGCTCTGGAACGACCCCGCAACCGGCGTCATGCGGCATGCCGACGCCGGCTACGAGGTTGCCATTGACTGCGCGCAGGCGCATGGTCTCCATCTGCCCATGATCGGTCGGGGGGACTCGTGATGCAGATTACGATCGATAAACAGCTCGTGACGCTCGCCGAGCTCAGGCAGGCGTGGCGCGAGCCCGTCGAGGTTCTGCTGTCGACCGACGCGCGCCGACGCATCGCGGAATCGGCCGAGGTCATCGACGAACTGCTCGCGGGCGGCAGCCGCATCTACGGCATCAACACGGGATTCGGGCGCCTGGCCACGGTGCGCATCGGTAACGACGAACTCGAGCGCCTGCAGGAAAACCTCGTGCGTTCGCATGCCGTCGGTGTCGGCGAAGACCTCGATGACGACATCGTCCGCCTGATCATGCTCATGAAGATCATCGCGCTGGCGGAGGGCTTCTCGGGCGTGCGGGTGGTGCTCGTCGAAACGCTGTGCGCGCTGCTCGCCAACGGCATTTACCCGCGCATTCCCTCGCGCGGGTCGGTCGGCGCGTCGGGCGACCTCGCGCCGCTCGCACACCTGGCAGGCGCGCTGCTCGGCATCGGCGAGGTGCGCGTGCAGGGCAAGCTGATGCCCGCACACGAGGCGCTCCGGCAGGCCGGCATCGAGCCGATACGGCTCGCGCCCAAGGAGGGACTCGCGCTGCTGAACGGTACGCAGGTGTCGACGGCGCTGGCATTGTCCGCGGTCTTCAGGACCGAGAACGTGCTCGCGGCCGCGCTCGTCGCGGGCGCCATGGCGTCTGATGCCATCAAGGGCAGCGACACCCCGTTCGACCGGCGCATACAGAGCGTGCGCGGCCACGGCGGCCAGATCGCCGTCGCGGGCGTGCTTCGCGATCTCATGCGCGGCAGCGATATCCGCAAATCGCACGCGGAATGCGAACGCGTGCAGGATCCGTACTCGATCCGCTGCCAGCCGCAGGTCACGGGCGCGTGCCTCGACGTGCTGCGCCACGTTTGCGGCGTTCTCGAGACCGAGGCGAATGCCGTGACGGACAACCCACTGGTTTTCGCCGAGTCGGGCACGGTGCTCTCGGGCGGCAACTTCCACGCCGAGCCGGTCGCGCTGGCCGCGGATTACCTGGCGCTGGCCATTGCGGAGATCGGCGCATTGTCAGAGCGGCGCATTGCATTGCTGATCGACGGCAACCTGAGTGGTTTGCCGCCGTTCCTGGTGCGTGAGGGCGGCATCAACAGCGGCTTCATGATGGCGCAGGTCACTGCCGCGGCACTCGCGTCGGAGAACAAGTCGCACGCGCACCCCGCGAGCGTGGACAGCATTCCGACCTCGGCCAACCAGGAAGATCACGTCAGCATGGCAACGTACGCGGCGCGCCGTCTGCACACGATGCTCGATAACATCGTGGATATCGTGGCGATCGAATTGCTTGCCGCCGCGCAGGGCATCGAGTTCCATCGCCCGCAGACGAGCTCGCAGTTGATCGAGGACGTCATCGCCGCACTGCGGCAGTTGTCGCCGACCTATGAGAACGATCGCTCGCTGTCTTCCGACATCCGCCGTGTCGCCGCCATGATCGATGACGGCTATTACTGTCGTTTTGCCTACTCGGTATTGCCGAGCCACAGTCAGTGATCGAGGTCTGCTCTTTTCATGAAGGCACGTTGCCGCTGCTCGTCAGCGTGCCGCACGATGGCTGCCATATTCCGGAGGTCATCCGGGAACGCATGACGCCGGCAGCGCTGGCGCTGCCGGACACCGACTGGCACGTTTCCGAGCTCTACGATTTTGCGCGCGACATGGGCGCGTCGATGATCGTGGCCAATTATTCGCGCTACGTGGTCGACCTGAATCGCCCGGCGGGCGACGAGGCGCTCTACTCGGGACAGGTTGCGACCGGGCTGTGTCCGGAATTTACCTTCGGCGGCGAGCCCATTTATCGCGCAGGGGGCGTCAGCAGCGAGGAGAAGTCGCACCGTGTTGCACGTTACTGGCGGCCTTACCACGATACGATTGCGAGCGAACTGGCGCGCCTGCGCGCGAAACATGGCGTCGCGCTGCTCTGGGATGCGCACTCCATCGCGAGTTCGGTGCCGCGCCTGTTCGAGGGGCAGCTGCCGATACTCAATATCGGTACGAATGGCGGCAGCAGTTGCTCGGCAAGCATCGCCGCCGCGGCGCGCGGCGTCGCCGAAGCGAGCCGCTACAGCTGGGTGCTCGATGGCAGGTTTCGCGGCGGACACATCACGCGACACTACGGCAGACCGGACGAAAACATTCACGCGGTGCAACTCGAGCTCGCGCAGCGCGCGTATATGGACGAGCAAACCGTCGTATTCGACCGCGCCCGAACGAGCGGACTCGTCACGGTGTTGCGCAGCATGCTCGAGGGCTGTCTGCAGGCGGCGACACCCTGATGTTCAGTCGCGATTCATGGACTGGTGCATAATATGCGCTCGCTTGGGCCAATCAGCGCCGTTTCTGACGGCGAGTCAATAAAGGGATTCAACATGTTCACACTCAACAAGATGCTGCGCACCGGCGCCATTCTTTCGACGCTTCTGTTCGTTTCCGTGGCGTTTGCCGCGTCGGCGGAAAAGATCGACAGGGAAGTCGACGAAGCGCTGCAGGTGTTCCGTTCCCAGGTGGATGGCGGGGAAGTGTTTCTGAACCAGTCGGCGGGTTACCTGGTGTTTCCGCGCGTGATCAAGGTCGGCGTTGTCGTCGGCGGCGAGTCGGGAGAAGGCGTGCTGCGCGTTGGCGGTTCCACGGTCGCGTACTACCGGACCACGAGCGGGTCGATCGGGGCCCAGCTCGGCGCACAGGCCAAGTCGATCGTCATTGCGTTCATGACGCCGCAGGCGCTCGAGACCTTCCGCAAGTCGGAAGGCTGGAAAGTGGGCGTCGATGGCTCTGTCGCGTTGATCGACATCGGCGCCGGCAAGACGATCGATTCGCAGAACATCAGTGACCCCGTCGTAGGATTCATCTTCGGTTCGAAAGGCCTGATGTACAACCTGACGCTCGAAGGCACCAAGTTCACGAAACTGGACAAGTCCTGAGTCTGAATGAAGGCGTTGCTGGACAAGCCGCGCGGGCGATTCATCGAGTGGCTGCGAAAAGTCTGGCTGGTGCGCGGTGGCGGGCTGTATGCCTTCGGTTTCATCGCCACATTCGTTCTGCTCGAGCTGCAGTCGCTCGCTGACGACGTGCTCGGAATCGGCAGCCTGTTCAACGGGCAGGCTGTCGAATTTCTGGTCCAGTTCGTTCTTGATTCGCTGTCCAATACCTTCAGGTCGTTCGTCTGGCCGGTCTTCATCCTGCAGATCGCACCTCCCTTCGGCGCGATTGCGCTGGCGCTTGCATTCCTGTGGTTCGCGCGTTTCCTGAAGCGGCCAATCGAGACGTGGCTGTTTCCGGACGGCGTGCCCGAGTCCCGGAAGAAGAAGAAATCTGCGCTGTAAGCCTCAATGCGATCAAAATCGGACGCCGCGCGACAGAAGTCCGGCAAGCGGAGCCGCACGTACCTGGGGCCGGAGGTGAGTTCGCGCAAATTGCCGGCACATCGACCGGTCCGGGTTGCCGGGCCGTGGAGCGCCAGGCGCACTTCTCGCGGATCGAGAGCTGCGGGGCACGCCCGGTTGATGCGGTCTGCAGCAATTAATGAGAATGGTTCGCAAAAAACCGTGATGCGCGTAGGGGTATGCCGTTATGCTGGCGTTCAGGAAACTCGGCTAGAATCCGCGGCGTTTCGTATACCGTTTTTTTTTGTAGTTGCCGGTTACACGGCGCCGAGTAAAAAGTAAGGAGATTCCGTTGAGCAAGATCGCACGTCGCAAATTCATCCAGCTGTCGGCTGTAGCTGCTGCCGGCGCACTGATTCACCCCGGTCGCGAAGCTGTTGCCGCTGATCTGCCGCATCTTGCGGAAGACGACGCGATGGCCAAGTCGATGAAATATACGCATGACGCGTCGAGCGTTGATCCGTCGTCACGGACCAATCCGGCTGCTGACCAGAATTGCGCCAACTGTGCACTGGTTCAGGGCAACGACGGCGACGAATGGCGTCCGTGCCAGATTTTCCCTGGCAAGGCAGTCAGCGCAAAAGGCTGGTGCTCGGTCTGGGCTCCGAAGTCCTGATCGACGGCTAAATCAGCACGAGGAAAACGCCGGCTTTCGAGCCGGCGTTTTCATTTGTACAATCCCCGTTCGCTTGTTTCAGCCAGCAACAATCGTGGAGAGTGATCTTGTTTGAGACCCTGCAGCGCGCACCGGCGGACGCCATCCTCGGCCTGATCGTCGAACACCGTAACGATCCCAGGCCCGAAAAGATCGATCTCGGGGTCGGCGTGTTCAGGACCGCGGCGGGGGAAACGCCCGTTCTCGACGTGGTCAAGCAGGCGGAGCAGCGACTGGTCGATACGCAGTCGACGAAAGCGTACATCGGAACTGCGGGCAGCCCAGAGTTCAATGCTGCGATGCAGCAGCTGACATTTGCGGGCGTCATCGACGACGATCGTATCGCGACGCTGCAGGCACCGGGGGGTTCCGGTGCATTGCGAGTCGCCGCGGGGCTGATTCTGAGAGCTCGCGCCAATGCGCGTGTCTGGGTGAGTGATCCGACCTGGGCCAATCACATCCCGTTGCTCGGCGGCGCCGGGCTGGAGCTCAAGACCTATCCGTATTACGACACCGCGCGGCATGTCATCCGCGTCGACGAGATGCTCGATACCTTGCGCAAAGCGGACAAGGGCGATCTCGTGCTGGTGCATGCCTGCTGCCACAACCCTTCGGGCCTCGATCCCTCGGCCGAAGACTGGCGGGCGATCACGGACGTCGTCGTTGAACGCGAACTCGTGCCGTTCGTCGACATGGCTTACCAGGGTTTCGCGGAGAGCATCCGGGCCGATGCGCGCCCCGTGCAACTGCTGGCCGAACGCGTGCCCGAGATGCTCGTCGTCAATTCCTGCTCCAAGAATTTCGGGCTTTATCGCGACCGCGTCGGCACGCTGTCATTTGTCACGGCCGACAGGGAACAGCGCGACATCGTGCTGAGCCAGGCCAGCAACGTGGTCCGCACGATCTATTCGGTGCCGCCCGATCACGGCGCCACCGTCGTGGCGACGATCCTGAACGATCCCGCATTGCAGGCGGCGTGGCGGCTCGAGGTGGCCAGCATGCGGGCGCGCCTGCGCGAAATGCGCGTGCTGCTGAACGATGCGTTGCAGGCGCGCATTCCGGACCGCGATTTTTCCCACCTCGTGCGGGCGACCGGCATGTTCTGCTTTCTCGGCATAACACCCGAGCAGGTCAAGCGCCTGAAGTCGGACTTCGGTGTCTACATGGTCGATTCGAGCCGCATCAATATTGCCGGCATTACCGCCAGGAACGTCAATTACCTCGCCGATTCGGTCGCGGCGGTAATCTGATCGGGCGGTTCGCCGCATCCTGATCCGGGCGGCGCGGCGCATCAGCAACGCGACGATGACGGGTCCGGCGAACGCGAAGTACTCGGGGTCGTACAGGTCGGCCAGCGGGAAGGGACGCACGGGAACAGGGTCCGGTTCCTGCGGCCGGCGGCGCTCGAGAAGGCTAATCTTTCCACACCAGCCGGCTCTGTGCGCCGATGCCGAAACGCCGCGCTGTGCCGGCGTTGAGCTCCAGCACGAAGCGCACGGGTTCGGTCGAAGCCCGGGAGGTGAGATTCAGCGGCGCCACATCGTGCAGGACCGAGGACACCGTGCCGTCGGCGCGCGCAAACACCATGTCGAGCGGGATGTACGTGTTCTTCATCCACATGGAGCGCAGCGCTTCGTCGTCGTAGACGAACAGCATGCCCGTGGTCTCCGGCAGGCTGCGCACGAACATCAGGCCGCGTCGCTGCTGCTCGAAGTCGCGAGCCAGGTAGACGTCGAACTCAATCACCTGTCCCGCATCGTTGACGATTTCGAGAAAGCCGAAATCGAAGGAGGCATCCAGCGCCTTGACGGTGCCTTCGCGCGGCGCGGGCTGCGGACTGCAGGCGGCCAGCAGGCACAGGCTCAACAGGCAGAAGCCGAATCTCATGGCGTGCTCCAGTCGGCCGTGCCGGAAAAATACATATCCTGGATGGTGACTGCGCCGTCGCCGTTGATTTCGCCGAGCGGCAGCACGCAATACAACAGGCCGCCGACCGTGTGGGAACCCGCGCCGCCCGGTTCGTGTCGCGTGATGTCGACGAAGCAGGCATCCAGATTCGGGGTGTTGAAAAAGCGGCCGCTGCCCTCGACGGTCAGCGTGACGTTCGCCGGCAGGGCCTCTGCCGTGGCGTCGCGCCGCAGCCCGGGGATCGCGATGATCAGGCTCAGTATGCCGCCGCCTGCGGGCCCCGCGAAACGCAGCCGCATCCCTTCGTGATCGGGCCGCGGCATGCTCTCGCAGGTCAGGTCCGGCGGGCGCCAGTCGATCGCGGCATCCAGGCTGCCGAAGAACGAACCGCGCAGCTGGCCCGCGGGGCCGCAGCCCGTGTCCTCGATCGCGGCGTCCACGGCCGTGGCCGTCGGCGCTTCGCCGCCCGGCGCCTTGCAGGCCGAGAGCAGCAGCGGCAGCACGCCGGCAAGAATGATTCGCGGCCCAATTCGATGCAATGCTTTGACCTGTAAGCTGTCAGAAAACGGCAATAGTACTGAAACCGCGATGCGAAGGGCGTAAAAATGCCCGCGACCGGTTGGTATCCCGGTGCATCCTCACTAAAATGGCACGCCGCTATAACCCATGGAGTCGCGAATGAGCGTCGCTGAACAGTTCCAGAAGCTCGAAGCACATGCGAGCAGCCTGATCATCGGGCAGTCCCACCTGATCAATCGCATGCTCATCGCGCTGCTTTGCGACGGTCACCTGCTCGTCGAGGGTGCGCCGGGCCTGGCCAAGACCCGTGCGATCAAGGTGCTCTCCGAGAGCATCGAGGGCGATTTCCATCGCCTGCAATTCACGCCGGACCTGCTGCCCGCCGATCTGACCGGCACCGATATCTACCGGCCGCAGGAGGGCACCTTCGAATTTCGCAAGGGCCCGCTGTTCCACAACCTGATCCTGGCCGACGAGATCAACCGCGCCCCGGCCAAGGTCCAGTCCGCCCTGCTCGAAGCCATGGAAGAACGCCAGATTTCCGTTGGCGACAAGAGTTATCCGCTCGAGGACCTGTTCATGGTCATGGCGACCCAGAACCCGATCGAGCAGGAAGGCACGTATCCGCTGCCCGAGGCGCAGCTCGATCGCTTCCTGCTGCACGTCAAGGTCGGCTATCCGAGTGTCGAGGACGAGCGCCGCATCCTGGTCCTGAACCGCAACGAAGCGAAGAGCGGCAAGCGCGACGCGTTCCAGCCGCCCGAGCCGCTGTCGCGCCGGGACATCATGCAGGCACGGCAGGACATACTGAACCTGCACCTGTCGCCGGAACTCGAGGCCTACATCGTCAACGTGGTCGTCGCGACCCGCAATCCCGGCGCGGTCGATCCGGCGCTCGACGGCCAGGTGCTCTACGGCGCGAGCCCGCGCGCCAGCATGGGTATCGACCGGGCTGCGCGCGCGCACGCCTGGCTGGAGGGTCGGGACTACGTTGGCCCCGAGGATATCCAGGACGTCGCGCCCGACGTACTGCGTCACCGCCTGGTGCTGAGCTTCGAGGCGGAAGCCGACGGCGTGGACGCCGATTCGGTCATCAAGGGCGTTCTCGACGGGGTCGGGGTGCCGTAACGCCCGTGATTCGCCTGGATCACATTCCCGAAAACGCGTCCCCGGTCAGCGTCAGCCAGACCGGGCTGATCCGACTGAGCGCGCCGGCGCGCTCAATCGCCCTCGACGTGCTCCGCGTGAATTCTCTGCAGACCGGCGCCTACGTGTCCCGCTTTCGCGGTCGCGGCATGGAATTCGACGAGTCGCGTCCCTACCAGCCCGGGGACGACCCAAGAAGCATCGACTGGCGCGTGACGGCGCGCAGCACGACCGCGTACACCAAGCTGTTTCGCGAGGAGCGGGAGCGTCCGGTGCTGGTCGCGGTGGACCTGCGCTCGACGATGCACTTCGCGACACGCGGGTGTTTCAAGTCCGTCAGCGCCAGCCGCGCGGCGGCGTTGCTCGCCTGGGCCGCGCATCATCGTGGCGACCGGCTGGGTGGGCTGATTTTCGGCGACACCGCGCATCGCGAACTGAAGCCGCGCCTCGGCCGACAGGCTGCGTTGCGCTTCGTGCACGCGCTGGCCGAGCATCCGGACTGGCAGTCGCCCGAGGCAGCGTCGGTGCCCCACGACTATCCGCTGTCGCAGGCGATGGCCGCGGTGCGTCGCGTGACGCGGCCCGGCAGCCTCGTCGTCGTCATCAGCGATTTCACCGGTTTCGATCGCGCGGCGCAGTCCTACCTGTCGAGCGTGGCGCGGCACAACGAGGTCCTCGCCGTGTTCCTGAGCGACCCCATCGAGCGGCAGTTGCCGCCGCCGGGCCGCTACCGGGTCGTGTCGCCGGACGACGAGATTGCCATCGACACGCATGCGGCGCCCGCGCGCCGTGCCTACGAGAAAGCCTACAGCGGACGCCTGCACGATCTCGAGTCATTCTGCCAGCGCTACGGCGTGCACCTGATGTCGCTGTCCACGGACGAGGACCCGGTCAGCGCGCTGCAGGTGGCGCTGGGCCGAAGGACGCACTGATGCAGGAAGCGCCGCTGCCTTTGCGCGATCTTCATCTGCCGGCCGAGGTCGGCTGGTGGCCGCTCGCGCCCGGTTGGTGGGTGCTGGTCGGGATCGTCGCGGCGCTCGCAGCCTTCGCGATATGGCGTGCCGTTGGCCACTGGCGTTTCAATGCACCGCGGCGATTTGCATTGGCGCAGTTGCATCGTTACGAAGCCGAGTACCTCGAGCACCGCAACGTCGTGCGGCTCGGCAGGCAGGTATCCGAATTGCTGCGCCGCGGCATGCTGGCCTACGCGCCGCGTGAGGCCGTCGCGGGACTGACCGGCGAGGCCTGGCTCGAGTGGCTGGATCGTGACCTGCCGGTACCGTATTTCCATACCGATGGTGGCAGGAGCCTCCTGGCCCTGCCGTACCGCGACCCGGACAGCGAACCGGCGGATGTCGACGTGGGCGCGCTGCTTGCGGTCGCGCGCATGCGCCTGTCGATTCCGCAACGGAGGACCCGCTGATGTGGTCGCTGGCCTGGCCCTGGGCGCTGCTCGCGCTGCCGCTGCCGCTGATCGTGCGGCGCCTGCTGCCCGAGGCGCGCGGCCTGGCCGAGGCCGGGCTCAAGGTGCCCAACCTGTCGGGATTCGCGCCGCTCATGGATCGTTCCGAGGCCGAGAAGCTGCTGAACTGGCGGACCTGGCTTGCCGTGATCGCCTGGCTGCTGCTGGTGCTCGCGGCGGCGCGTCCCGAGCGCATCGGCGACGAACTCGATGTGCCCGTCGCGGGGCGCAACCTGATGCTTGCGGTGGACCTGTCGGGCAGCATGGACCAGAAAGACTTCGAACTCGGCAACCGTCGCGTCGATCGCCTGACGGCCACCAAGGCCGTGGCGAGCGACTTTATCGCGCGGCGCGAGGGCGACCGGATCGGGCTCATCCTGTTCGGCGAGCGCGCCTACGTGCAGGCGCCGCTGACGCTCGATCGCGAGACCGTGCGCACGCTGCTGCTCGAGGCCGAGATCGGCCTGGCCGGAGAAAAGACCGCGATCGGCGACGCGATCACGCTGGCCGTGCGGCGCGTGCACGAGCAGCAGGTGGCAGCCGGCGAGCAGGTGCTGGTGCTGCTGACCGACGGCGCCAACACGGCGGGCGAGGTCGATCCGGTCAAGGCAGCGGAACTCGCGCAGCAGGTCGGGCTCAGGACCTACACGATCGGAATCGGCGCCGATCAGCTCGAGGTGTCGTCGCTGCTGGGCGGTCGTCGCAGCATCAATCCTTCGGCGGATCTCGACGAGAGCACGCTGACGAGGATTGCCGACCTGACCGGTGGTCGTTACTTCCGGGCAACCGATACCGCGAGCCTGCAGGACATCTATCGACTGCTCGACGAACTCGAGCCGGTCGAGGAGCCGGAGCCGGGGTTCCGGCCGGTGAAGTCCTATTTCTTCTGGCCGCTCGGCGTTGCGATGGCGCTCGTCGGCCTGCTGTGCCTCTCGGCACTGCCGTGGGGTGCCCTGTGGCGAAATCGCGCGGAGGCCCGGACCCATGCCGGCTGAATTTCACTGGCTGCGCCCCGACTGGCTGTTTGCGATCCCGGTCGTGATCGCGCTCGCCTGGGTGCTCGGTCATCGCCGGCTGGGCGCCGGCAACTGGCAGCGGGTCGTCGACGAACGCCTGATGCCGTACGTGCTGTCGAGAGCGCCCGGCCGCGGGGCCGACCATCGCTGGTGGCTGCTTGGCCTCGGCGGCGTGATCGCCTCGCTCGCCCTTGCCGGACCAGCCTGGGAGCGAATCGAACAGCCGGTCTTTCGCGACGAGCAGGCGATCGTCGTTGCGCTCGACCTGTCGCTGTCGATGGACGCGCAGGACGTGTCGCCCAGCCGTCTCGCCCGTGCCAAGCTCAAGATTCTCGATCTGCTCGAGCGGCGCAAGAGCGGCCAGACGGCGCTGATCGTCTACACGGCCAACGCCTTCACCGTGACGCCGCTGACGAGCGACACGGACACGATCGCGGCGCTCGTCAACAGCCTGAGCACGGATATCATGCCGAGCCGCGGCAGCTATCCGCAGGTGGCGATCTCCAGGGGCCGGCAGTTGCTGGAGCAGGCGGGCGTCGGCTACGGGGAGGTCCTGCTCATCACTGACGGCGGCGCGTCGCCGGCCGCCGAGGACGCGGCCAGCGAATTGCGCTCGACGGGCTACACGCTGTCGGTACTCGGCGTCGGCACCCGTGCGGGCGCGCCGATCCCGAGGCTGGCAGGCGGATTCGTCATCGACGGTCGTGGCCAGATCGCGGTCGTCAGGCTCGAGGAGTCGGGGCTCGAGGATCTTGCCGAGGCGGGCGGCGGGCGTTATGCGACGCTCAGTAACGATGACGCCGACCTCGACTACCTGCTGTCGGGATCGACGACGGGTCGCGGCGCGAGCCGGACTGACGACGCGCTCTCGACCGACCAGTGGCGCGAGGAGGGCCCGTGGCTCGTGCTGCTGTTGCTGCCGCTCGCGGCGCTTGCCTTCCGGCGCGGCTGGGTGCTGGTCGCGATCGTATTCATCGCACCGCTGCCGCGGCCGGCCGAGGCCGCATTCTGGGCGGACCTCTGGCGGACGCCGGACCAGCAGGCCGCGGCGAGCCTCGAAGCGGGGGACCCGGCCGCTGCGGCGCAACTTTTCGAGGATTCCCAGTGGCGCGCCGTGGCGCGTTACAACGCCGGCGACTACGGTGGCAGCGCCGCGGATTTTGCAACGAGCGGCGACGTTCGTGCGATGTACAACCTCGGTAACGCGCTGGCGCAGAAGGGCGAGTTCGACGGTGCCATCGATGCCTACGAGCAGGTGCTCGAAACAGAACCCGGGCACGAGGACGCGCTGTACAACCTCGACATCGTGAAACAGGCCAGGGAGGAACAGCAGGCGTCGCAGCAGGAGCAGACCGAGGGTGACGACCAGCAGTCCTCCGAAAATCCTGGCGGGGACGGCGAGCAGTCCGATGCGGAAGGCCAGTCCGACCAGCAGGGTTCCGAGGGCGAATCGCAGTCGGAGCAACAGGAAAGCGAAGGCAAGCAGTCGCAGCGTGGCGAGGAAGAGATGTCCGAGGAGGACATGCAGGCACTCCAGGAGGAACTGGAGCGAGCCGCGCGCGAGGCGGAGCAGGGCAGGGAGCCCGAGCAGATGTCGGAGGCCGAGCTCGCAGAACTGCGCGAGCAGCGCGAACAGCAGCAGGCGCTCGAACAATGGCTGCGGCGCGTGCCGGATGACCCGGGCGGGCTGTTGCGTCGCAAGTTCCGCTACCAGTACCAGCGGACAGGCAAGGACCAGGACGGAAACAACATATGGCCGGACGACGAGATTCAACCATGGTAAGGCGGATTCCCGTGTTATCGCGCCTGCTGGCGGCGTTACTGCTGGTGGCGATTGCGAGCCCGGCAGCTGCAACGGTGATCGCGAGGGTCGACCGCAACAACGTCGATCTCAACGAATCGTTCACGCTCGAGATCGTGGTCGATTCGAATACCAACCTCGAGCCGGATCTCGGCGTGCTCGAGGAAAATTTCTACGTCGGCCAGGTCAGCAAGCTCAGCAACACCTCGATCGTGAACGGCGATATCCAGCGCAGCATGTTGTGGAGCGTGTCGCTGATGCCGAAAGTGACGGGCTCGCAGGAAATCCCGCCGATCCCGCTCGGCAGCGAACTCAGCAACCCGGTGCGCATCGTGGTGAACGAGCCGGGCAATGCACCGCCCGGCGAGGCCGACGTGTTCGTCACGGCGGAAGTCGATCTCGCGGAGACCTATGTCCAGGCGCAGATCCTCTACCGCATCAGGGTGTATCGGGCCGTGCCGACGCGCCAGCCGGCGCTCAAGGAGCCGTCGTTTTCGGGCGCGGAGGTCCTGATCGAACTGGCCGGCGAGGAGAAAACCTACGAGGCCGTGCTGAACGGCCGCGCGTACAACGTCGTCGAGCGGGTGATCGCGCTGTACCCGCAGGAAAGCGGAGAAATCGTCATTTCGCCCACGCGTTTCGAGGCGCGCGTGCTGCGCGACGGGCGGATCACGGGCCGCAAGGTGTTCGAGTCCGACGCGCATACGATCAGGGTGCTGCCGATTCCTGAGCCGCCCGCCGAGTTCCCGAACGCGGCCTGGCTGCCAGCGCGAGAGCTGCGCCTGAACGAGACCTGGTCCCGCGACCCCAATGAACTCGAGGCAGGCGAGCCCGTGACGCGCAGCCTGCTGCTCTCTGCGCTCGGCCAGCTCGAAACCCAGATCCCGGCAATCGAGCCGCCGGATGCGACGGGGCTCAATGTGTATGTCGACAAGCCGGAGCTGTCGCGCAGCGTCGAGCCCGAGGGCATCCGCGGCGAACGCCGGGAGCAGTACGCGATCATCGCGACGCGTGGCGGCGACATCGAGCTGCCCGCCGTCGAGATCCCCTGGTGGGACATCGCTGCGGGCGAATGGCGCGTCGCGAGGCTGCCGGCGCGCATGCTTGTGGTCGCGGCCGAGCCGGTGCCCGTCGTGGTCGAGCCCGAGCCGGCGCCCGCTGTGGAAGCCGCGGAGGAAGCCGTCCCCACGGCAGCCGCCCCGCCCGGAGACGCGTTCTGGCAGCGATCGGCCGAGCTTTTGGCCGTGCTCTGGATACTGACGCTCGCGGCCTGGTACTGGTCGTCGAGGACCGGCGCCCGCCGGGTGCCCCGCCGTACCGCGGAGCCCGAAGCGCCACCCGCGCAGCGACAGCAGGGGCGCCTGTTGAAGGATGCGCGCAAGGCGGCCGCCGAAGGCGACGCGGCCGCCGTTCGCATGCTGCTGCTCGAATGGGCTCGCCTGCAGTGGCCCGAGGGTCCGCCGCGCAGCATCGGGTCTCTGGCCGAGCGCGTGTCGGAACCGCTGGCCGCGGAACTCACGCGCCTGTCAGGCGCGAGCTACGGCCCGCACGGTGTGGAATGGGACGGCGCTGCGCTCGCCCGCTCGCTCAAGTCGTTCACCGTGCTCGAATCGGCGGAAGCGTCCTCGATGCGGGATCGCCTGCCGCCGCTGATGCCGCCCGCTGCCTGACTACCAGTGCCCGGTGTTGGGCATCGACGCCCAGGGCTCGGCGCCCGGCAGAGCGCCGCCTTTCTGCAGCAGCTCGATCGAGATATTGTCCGGTGAGCGCACGAAGGCCATGCGGCCATCGCGTGGTGGCCGGTTGATCGTCACGCCCGCATCGATGAGTCGCTGGCACAACGCGTAGATGTCATCGACCTCGTAGGCGAGGTGGCCGAAATTGCGGCCCTCCCCGTAGGGCTCGGGATCCCAGTTGTAGGTCAGTTCGACCTGCGCCTCCTCGTTGCCCGGCGCCGCGAGGAACACCAGCGTAAAGCGACCCTGCGCGCTGTCAGTCCGCCGGAGCTCCACGAGCCCGAGCTTGTTGCAGTAGAAATCCAGTGACTCGTCGATGTCGGTGACACGAACCATCGTGTGCAGATATTTCATCGCCTTGCTCCGCTCTATCCCTGACCCCACAATGGTGGTTGAACGGCAGGCTGCGAGCAACCGGTGAACGACATACGCACGATTACGATCGATCTCGACGACACGCTGTGGGACATCATGCCCGTGATCCAGCGCGCCGAGACGCTGTTGCGCGACTGGCTCGCGAGGTACTACCCGCGCATGGCCGAGCGATTCGACAGCGAGGCGATCCTGACGATTCGCCGGCAGGTCCTCGAGGAACACTGCGACATGGCGCACGACCTGACGTTCCTGCGCCGCGAGGTGCTGTCTCGCATGAGCGAAGCCGCGGGCTACAGCGACTTCCCGATCGATGATGCGTTTGCCGTGTTCAACGAGGCGCGCAACCAGGTGACGCTGTACCCCGAGGCGCGCCCCGCGCTCGAGGCGCTCGGCCGACACCATGTACTGATTGCCGTGACGAACGGCAACGCGGATCTCGAGAGGATCGGCATACGCAAACTTTTCCATGGCGTCGTGTCCGCAGCTTCGGCGGGCGCGGCCAAGCCGGCGCGCGAAATCTTCGACGCCGCGGTGCGGGCGGGCGGCGCCGACGCGGGCGAGACGCTGCACGTCGGCGATCATCCGCTGCACGATGTGCAGGGTGCGCGCGATGCCGGCCTGCGCGCGGTCTGGGTCAACCGCCGCCGGGAGGCCTGGCCCGACACCTATGCCGCACCCGACGCCGAGGTCCGTCACGTCGGCGAGGTCTGCGATCTGCTCGGGGTCCGCAAGCCATGAGCGGGGCGGAAACGCCGCTGATCCTGTATGTGCCGGGCCTGCTGCCGAAACCGGCGCCGGCGCTGCACAGCGATGCGCTGGCGCGTTGCCTGCTGGCGGGCATCGAGCGACTCGACGACCCGGTCGCGGAGTCGATACGGCGCAGCGCAGGCAGCTTCGATGTCGTGTCGTGGACCTTCGATTTCTATGGCGAGCACCGCGACTTCGAGCTGGATGCCGCGGCGATCGAGGACGTCGTCGAGCAGACGGAGGCGAGCCCGCGGGACATCGCGGAAGCGCGTTCCTGGGGCCGGCGGGTCATACGGTGGGTGTACCGGCTCGGTGACCGTCTGCCGTTCCTGATCCCGCACCTGGTGAACCAACGGACCGAGGTCCATCTGCGGGACCTGCGGCGCTACCTCAAGAACGACAACGGCTGCGCCGACCATACGCGGCGCATGCTGAAAATGCCGCTGCGCGCCGCGGCCGAGTCGGGACGGCCGGTGCTGCTGATCGGTCACAGCATGGGCTCGGTCATCGCCTGGGACGCCCTGTGGGAGCTGGCGCATGTGGATCGGGCCCCGGTCGAGATCGACCTGCTGCTCACGATGGGCAGCCCGCTCGGCCAGCGCTACATGCAGAAGCGACTCAAGGGCGCGGACCGCGAGGGAAGGGCGCGCTTTCCCGACAATATCCGGCGCTGGCGCAACCTGTCTGCCATCGGGGAGCTCACCGCGTTCGATCCGTGGCTCGCGAACGACTTCGCGGACATCGTGCAGCTCGGGATGGTCGAGAGTCTCGAGGACGCCGCGCTCTACAATTACTTTCGCCTGTTCGGCGAACTGAACGTGCACTCAGAGTACGGCTACCTCGTGAATGCCGTGACCGCGCGCACCGTAGCGGACTGGTGGCGCGGTCACGTGGAACTGCCGCCCCGCTGCTAGTTGGCCTCGAGGTTCGGGCGAATCACGATGTCGATGCGCCGATTGCGTGCGCGACCTGCGGCGGTCTCGTTGCTGGCAACCGGCCGCGTCTCGCCGTAACCCGTTGCAATCAGCCGGTAGGTCGGAATGCGCATGGCATTGATCATGTATTGCTGCACCGCCTCGGCACGATCCTGTGACAACTTCTGGTTGAGATCGTCACCGCCGTGCGAATCGGTATGGCCCTCGATGATCAGTTCGCTGCGCGGGAAGACGTCGATCGCTTTCTCGACCTTGGCGAGCAGGTCGAAATTCTCGGGCTTGAGTTGCGACGCGCCGCTGTCGAAGCTCAGCCCGACCAGCCGCAGGATGACGTTGTTGCCTTCGCGGAAGACGCGCGCCTCGTCCGACGTGAACATCTGCTCGACCTGCTCGAACTGCTGCTTGACGCGGTTCTGCGCCTCGAGACGCTGAACCAGCGCGGCGCGTTCGGCCGTGGCGCCGCCCAGGCGCTCGTCGAGCGCCCGCAGCTCTTCTTCCATGTCCGCGATGCGCATTTCGCTTTCGGCCTTTTCCTGCTCGAGGGCCTGCAAGTGGTTCGCCTGCGACTCGAAAAACTCGGTCAGCCTGGCCGTAAGGTCGTCGGGCCCGTTCTTCATGTCCGGCGTGATGTCGGCGACGCCGGCAATGGCTCTGAGAGATTCCTCCCAGCGCAGCACGAGCTGCTCGGGAGTCAGGTTCTTGTCGCGCACCTGGCGCACGACTTCCGACAGGTAGATCGCGTGTTTCGCCTCGTAATTGGCCTGTTGCGCGAGGCTCCGCGGCAGGTCGGTGTCATAGCGGTTTTCGTTGAGTTCGCGCTCGGCGTCCGCGAGCAGCTTCTTGGCCCTTTCGAGCGTAATCGGGGCATAACGACCGACCCTGGCGCGCTCGGCGTCCGCGAGCAGGCGCCGCGTCTCATTCAGGTACTGCGCCTTGATCGCAACGAGCTCGGCGTCGCGATACAGGCTGGTCGCCTCGATGTCGCGGCGCTTGGCGCCCTTGAGATCGCCGCGCTCCATGAGCCGGATCGCGTCGGCGAAAACGGTCTGGGCCCTGGCCCAGAGTTCGGCGGACAGCTCGGGCGCGCGCGCGTTGGCGGCGTCCTGCCGGCTTTTCAGGACCTGGGCGAAGGCCGTGCGCGCCAGCCGGGCCTTTTCGGCCGCGGTATTGAACCACTGCGTGGCTTCCGCCGCGTTGCTGCGCACGGTCTCGATATTGCGGCCGCGCTCCAGCGCTGATTCGGCTTCACTGTACTCGCGGGCGCCGCGTTCCCAGCTGCGCGGTGCGAGCAGTTCGGCGTCCGCGGCCACCGCGGCGGCGCGGGCTTCGTCGGCCGCCTTGAAGAAGGTCTTGCGGAGTTCATCCTGCGCAAGTCCGGCGCCGGCCGCCAGGGCCAGCACGGCGCAAAGGATCCATTTGACGGCATTGGTTTTTGCAACCATTTGCATATTCCTCACGTTTTCGGGCCAGGAATCTGCCCAAGCGAAGGCAGACACACCTTGAATATTACATATGCCGCGATGCCAATTCTGTGCACCGCATCCCTGAAAGCGGCGGATTCTACGCTTCCGGGGCGAAAAATCCCGGGAATTTGGTGAACTGCGTCGTATTTTGCGCATCCGGAGCGCGTCACCGTCAGATTTGTGTATTGGCGCACATTTCCGGAGTGCCGCCGGGCGTAGTGTTAAGCCATGTCCGCCAAGTACTACACGCAATTCATCCTGACTGACGCCGACTATCGCGGCGGCAACGAGTTTTGCGGCGTGGTCGAGCTCAACCAACCGATGGAACAGGGCTCGGACCGGCGCGACATCGAGGCAATCCTGGCCCGCAATTTCGACCTCCGGCAAAACGCCGTGAAACTCGTGAGCTGGTCCAGACTGCACTGATTTTTTGTTGTTCTCTGCAATTTTCCCCCTGACTCTCCCGGCTTCGGCCGGGATCTTTTTTTGCGCGTCTTTTGTGCGACAATGCCAGCCCCTTTCGAATCCGAAACCCGGCCGGCAAGGCCCTGCGCGATCGACATGAGCAGAGACGACAAGCATTTTCGCGGCATTCCGGTCGTGACGAGCGGACGCAAATACAGGACCGACGCCGGATTCTCGGCGATCAAGAACGGCGTCAAGGCGCGTCGCGATCAGGAGCCGCTCGTGCGGGGCGACAAGCCGAAGTGGCTGCGTGCCAGGATGCCCTCGGGTGCCGGCTACTCGCAGACGCGCGGCATCGTTCACGAGCACCGGCTGAGCACGGTGTGCGAAGAGTCGATGTGCCCGAACATCGGCGAGTGCTGGAACGCCGGCACCGCGACGATCATGGTTCTCGGCGCGGTCTGCACGCGGGCCTGCCGCTTCTGCGCCGTCGATACCGGCAACCCCAAGGGCTGGCTGGATTCCGAAGAGCCCCTGAACACGGCAAAAGCCGTCCAGCTCATGGGCCTCGAGTATGTCGTCATCACGTCGGTCGATCGCGATGACCTGCCGGACGGCGGCGCGTCCCATTACGCGGCCTGCGTCAGCGAGATCAAGCGGCTCAACCCGACGACCGCGGTCGAGGCGCTGACGCCGGACTTCAACGGTGTCATGGAACATGTCGAGCGCGTCGTCGACTCCGGTCTGGACGTATTCGCGCAGAATGTCGAAACGGTGCAGCGACTGACGCACCCGGTGCGCGACCCGCGGGCGTCCTACGAGCAGACGATCGCGGTACTGCGGCACGCGAAGCGGCACCGCCCCGAGATCCTGACGAAGACCAGCCTGATGCTCGGCCTCGGCGAGCGCGACCACGAGGTCCTGCAGGCGATGGACGACCTGCGTGCCGCGAACGTCGATATCCTGACGCTGGGCCAGTACCTGCGGCCGACGCCCAATCACCTGCCGGTCGAGCGCTATGTGTCGCCGCAGGAGTTCGAGGCCCTGCGGCGCGAGGGCCTGGATAAAGGCTTCGTGGAGGTTGTGGCCGGCCCCATGGTGCGCTCGAGTTATCGCGCCGAACAGGTGCTGCAGAAGAACAACGTCGGCCTCGCCGTTTAGCGTGGCCGCCCGACCGGGGATAGCATGAGTCAGTTTCTCGCTGAATACGGAATGTTTTTGCTCAAGGCGGCAACAATCGTTGCGGCTGTTGTCGTCGTGATGCTTGCCGCGGCTGCGGCGTCGAGGAAGGCCGCGCATGACGGCCTCGAAATCGAGCATCTCAACAAGAAATACAAGCTGATCGCGGATGCGCTGCGCAATGCGGTGCTGCCGAAGAGCGAGCGCAAGAAGAACGCCAAGGCGCGTCGCAAGGAAGCGAAGGCCGAAAGCAAGCACCCGACCGCGAGGCCGCGCAGTTTCGTGATCGACTTCAAGGGCGACCTGAAAGCCAGTGCGGTGCCGTCGTTGCGGGAGGAGGTCAGTGCCGTCCTCGATGTCGTGGACGATGGCGACGAAGTCATCGTGCGGCTGGAAAATCACGGCGGACTCGTGCACGAGCACGGTCTCGCGGCGTCGCAGCTGGCGCGCATCCGCGATCGCGGCATCCCGCTCGTCATCTGTGTCGACAAGGTCGCTGCCAGCGGCGGTTACCTGATGGCCTGCGTGGCGTCGAAAGTCTATGCCGCGCCGTTTGCGATCCTCGGCTCCATCGGCGTGCTCGCGCAGATTCCGAATTTCAATCGCATGCTGGACAGCCACGGTGTCGATTTCGAGCAGGTCACGGCCGGCAAGTACAAGCGTACCGTGACGATGTTCGGCAAGAACACCGACGAGGACAGGGCCAAGCTGAAGGAAGAGCTCGAGGAAGTGCATGCGCTGTTCAAGGGCGCGGTGGCCAAGTACCGGCCGACGCTCGATCTCGACAGGGTTGCGACGGGCGAACACTGGTACGGAACCCGGGCGCTGGAACTCGGTCTCGCGGACGAACTCCTGACCAGTGACGAGGTGCTGAAGGCCGCCGCCACTGAGCGCGACCTGTACCGCGTCGAATACAAGATCAAGCAGCCGCTGCAGAAGCGGCTCATGGCGAACGTCGAATCGGCGATCGAAAAGGCCGACGAGGCCGGCTGGCGACGGCGCTTCGAGTCCAGGCTGCCCCGCTAGGCGGGAACATGCGGACCGGGTGCCGGTCCAAGCCCTTGCAGCCGGACGGCTCCCGAGCCGCTATAATCCCGGCAGATCTCGAGGAGTTGCAATGAGCCTGAATCGATTTTTCGTTTTCTCGTCGCTGGCCCTGGTCGCCGCGTCAATGGCGGCGTGCGGTTCGTCGCCGACGGGCCGCAGCCAGATGATCTGGAAATCCGACGCCGAACTCGCGGCCGAGAGCGCACGCGCGTTCAACCAGATGCGGGCCAGCATGCCGCTCGTGACGGATCGCAAGACGATCAACTACGTCGCCTGCGTCGCGCAGAGCGTCGTCGAAGTGCTGGAACCGCCATACAACGAAATCGAGTGGGAACTGGCGATCTTCGAGAGCGATTCGGTGAACGCGTTTGCGATGCCCGGCGGCAAGATCGGCGTTCTGAGCGGCATTCTGAAGGTGACCGAGAACCAGCATCAGCTGGCGACGGTCATCGGGCATGAAATCGCGCATGTGACGGCGCGGCATTCGAACGAACGCGCGTCGCGTTCGGACCTGTCGAACATCGGCATCAACGTCGCGGCGGTCATTCTCGGCGGCGGCTATACGGGCGCCACGTACACTGCGCAGCAGGCGCTGCAGGCCGGTGCGGCGTTCGGCATCACGCTGCCGCATACGCGCGGGCAGGAGTCGGAGGCCGACATCATCGGCCTCTCCTACATGGCCAAGGCCGGATTCGATCCGCGCGAGTCGGTGCCGCTCTGGCAGCGCATGAACGCATCGTCCGAGAAGGCGCCGGCGGAATGGCTGTCGACGCACCCGGCCAACGAGACGCGTATCGAAAACCTCGTCAACGAGTGGAAACAGACGCTGCCGCTGTATAACGAGGCCCAGGAGGCAGGCCGCGTTCCCAATTGTGAGCAGTAGTCCCTGATGGTCCGGCGCCTCGCGCTCGTGGTGTCGCTGGCCGTGCTCGGCGGCTGTGCCGCGCTGGACGACATGCTGGCGTCCCTGCACCAGGACCGGGCGGTGCCGGTCCCGCTGGACGAACGACCCCGCGACATGCCGATCGACCCCAACCGCTTCGAGCTGGCGTCCCGCAATCAGTCGGTGGTCGGCGAACCGCAGCTGGTGTTCACGGGCGCCGAGGACACCCTGTCCGACCTCGCCCGCGCGTATGGCCTCGGTTATGACGAAATCGTCGCGGCCAATCCCGGTATCGATCCCTGGCTGCCCGGCGAGAACACGCCCATCCTGCTGCCAACCCAGTTCGTCCTGCCCGACGTGCCGCGGCGCGGTCTCGTGCTGAACATCGCGACCAAGCGGCTGTTTTATTTTCCGGAGACGTCGGGCGACGCGCCGCAGGTCGTGCTGACGTATCCGATCGGCATCGGCCGCGTCGGCTGGGAAACGCCGCTGGGCGAAACGCTTGTCACGGGCAAGGCCCGCGACCCGCACTGGTGGGTGCCGGCGTCAGTGCGCCGCGAACACGCGGAAATGGGGAATCCGCTCCCGGACGTCGTGCCGCCGGGTCCGGACAATCCGCTCGGCAACCGCGTGCTGCAGCTGGACATGCCGGGCTACCTGATTCACGGCACCAACCAGCCGTATGGCGTCGGCATGCGCGTGAGCCACGGCTGCATCCGGCTTTACCCGGAGAACATCGAGTTCCTGTACCCGCTGGTCGCGATCGGCACCCCGGTGCGCATCATCAATGAGCCTTACCTGCTCGGAAGGCGCGATGGCGACATCTACTTCGAGGCGCACGCGCCGCTGGCCGATGACCCGATGTCGCCGGATGCGCGACTCGACGCCCTGCTCGACGCGCCGGCCGAGGTGTCGAACGCGCCTCTGAATCCGCACCTGCGCGATCATGTGCGGTCGCTGGCGCGCGAACCGCACGGCATGCCGCTGCGTATCGCGCACTACGATGCAAACGAGGTGCTGTCACGCGTGCGCGTCGTGCACAACATCGTCGAGCCCGACCCAAAAGCGCCTAGCCTGAGCGAGGTGCGCGAGCTGATGGATGAAGTCGCGCAGGAAATCGAGCGCGAAAAAACCGAAGCGCTTTAATCGTAGTAACGCAGGAATTCCTGCGGCAGGTCACCGGGGTCCGCCGGCCTGCCTGCATCGACCGGCAGCGGCGCCGAGCTGTGCGTATTCCAGAAGAGCCAGTCATTGTCAGCGCTCGCTGACGATGCGAGGTCGTGAAGCAGCGCCGCGAATGCCTTTCCGGTATAGGTGCCCTCGAGTTCCAGCCCGGTCTGTTCGCGGGCGAGCCGCATCGCGTCGATCGTTCGCCGGTCCGTGATCGCATAGCCACCCGCGAAGAACTCGTCACGCCATTCGATGCGGACCCGGTCGGCGATGCTCGCATCGAACGCGGGATCCAGCCGGTTCAGCATCTTCGCGGTCTTGTGCAGCAGGCGCGCCAGGGCCTCTGGGTCGGAAAATCGATTGTCCGCAACGCGCACGGCATGGACGACGGTCGGCAACCCGGCCGCGGCGAGTCCCAGCGCGAGCCCTGCCGCCGTGGCCATCGTGCCGTTCGCGACGTAGAGCCGGGACGGGCAGGGCAGGCCCGCGGTCCGCCACTGCGCGTCGAATTCGAAGGCGGCCTCGACATGGCCGAGGGCGCCGAGCCAGTTCGAGCCGCCCAGTGGCACGAAATAATGCTTTTCATGCCGCGCCCGGCTGCAGACGCGCAGCGCGTCGTCGATGCCGCCGTGCCATGGAACGAGTGTCGTGCCGAGGCGGCGGTGCATGTTGAGCGTCCTCGCTATGCCCGCCACGGGTTTCTGATGAGCGAGAAAGCAGGTGCAGTCGAATCCTTCCGCCCGCGCATGTATCGCGGTTGCCAGCGCGTGATGCGAGCCGACCGCGCCGAACGTGACGATGCGCGTTGCGCCTTTGTGCCGTGCGCGCGACAGCAGGAATTCGAGTTTGCGTACCTTGTTGCCGCCGTAACGTGCGCTCGTCAGGTCGTCGCGCTTGACGGCAACATGACGCCGCCCGGCCGGGATCACGAGCGCGTGGCGTTCCACGGGCGTCGGCAAGCTGGCGAGCGCGAGCCTGTCGATGCGATGCGTGAGCCGCGGATAACGATCGAACAGTAGACCTGCCATGCGCCTACATTAACCAAGTGCACCCGGCATCGCGAATGCTTTAGAATACGGAAACGCATGTCTGACCCGACACGGAGAAAGGTTTGTCAGATGCAGCTGATCGTGGCATCACGGTCACCGAAATCGCGGCGCTCGATCGGATTATCGACGTGTCGCCCGAAACCACGGCTGCCTTCGTCGGCCGTGCCCTCCGTGGCCCCCTGAATACCCCGGTACTGGTCACCAGTTTCGGCGCATACCAGAGACGATTCGGCGAGGTCTGGCTGCATTCGAGCCTCGGACCGACCGTCCGGCAATTCTTCGACCATGGCGGGCAGCGGCTGTACATCGTGCGCGTTGCGAACAGCGCGCGGGGCGCGATGATCTGCCTGCCGGCGAGCGGTTCGGCGCTGGTGCTGCGCGCCGTCGAGCCGGGTTCCACCGAACTCGTTCGCGCGGCCGTCGACTACGACGGCATAGACGACGACAACGACACGCTTTTCAACCTCACGCTGCAGCGAGTCAACCCGAAGACGGGGCTCGTCGAAGACCAGGAACTCTTCAAGCGACTGTCCTATCTCAAGGACGATGCCCAGTTCGTGGCCGACGCGCTGCTGTCGTCGACGCTGGCGCGCGTCGATCTTCCGTATCCGACACACCGGCCCGAGGCGACGATGGGCACGCGCGGCCTGTTCCTGTCGTCCTACGTGGAGCCGGCGCAGCCTGGCACGGACGGCAAGGCGCTGAGCGACTACGACCTGATCGGCTCACGCAAGCAGCGCACGGGACTGTTCGCGCTTGAACAGGTCGAGGGTTTCGACCTGCTGTATCTCCCCCCGCCCGCCAAGGGCGTCGATGTCGGGCCGGCCGCGGTCCTGGCCGCCGAGCTCTATTGCCGTGAGCGGCGCGCGATGCTGGTCGTCGACCCGCGGCGGGAGTGGACCTCGCCGGACGATGCCGTGCGCGGCGTGCGCGAGCTCGGATATGCGAGCCCGAACATGCTGAGCTATTTTCCGCGCATCCGGAAACGGAGCGGCGACGACGGCATCCCGAGGCCGGCCGGTGGCGCGATTGCCGGCCTGCTCTGCAAGCAGGATCGTGTCTACGGGCCCTGGCAGTCGCTCGATCAGCAGGGCATGGGTCTGCACCGGACATTGCTGCCGGTCGTCGCGATCGACGAGGAAGACGCGGCGGCGCTGAACCGCGCGGGCCTGAACGTCATTGCGCAGGGGCCTGCGGGCCGCGCGCGCGTCAGGGGTTCGGTCACGATGGGTCGGGGCAGCGAGACCGAGCGAAAGTTCGCGAGCCTGCCCGTGCGGCGCTTTTGCCTGCATGTGGTATCCGCCATTGCGCAGGCCGCGCGCTGGGCAGTCTTCGAAAAGCCGGACGCGGTGCTTGCGGCACGCATTCGCGCGCAGGTGAGCAGCTACCTTGCGCGCCTTGCCGAGGTGGGTGCATTTGCGGACGAACGCTATGTCGTGGACTGCGACGTCGGCGTCGCGGGACGCGCGGAAGGGTTGCCGCGGGGCATCACGATCGTGCTGGTCTTCCATCCGGTGGGCTGCGATGATCCGGTCTCCTTGAAACTGCACGTGACGGCAGCGGGCTGTCGCGTCAGCACGACTGCGTTCGCGCCGACAATGAGCGGCAGCGCAGGCGATTCGAATCAACCTGGATAGACTGGGGATACAACAATGCGACGACTGACGACGGCCTGTCTGGCTGTTCTCCTGCTTCTCGGCGGCTGCGGCGGCGGGGAGCAGGCCACGGAATCGCCGGTGGATGCCGGCGCGGCCCTGCACGCGCTTTTCAAGGAGCACTTCGAGCGCGAGCTCGAGATGAATCCCGTGCAGGCGACGTTCATCGGCGATTACCGCTACAACGACCGGCTCGGCAATGCGTACAGCCCGGAGTTCCTGGCGGCCGCCGAGGCCATGGACCGGGAGTTTCTCGATCGCCTGGAGCAGATCGACCGTGATCAGCTCGGTTACCAGGACCAGCTCAGTTACGACCTGTTTCGCATCGATCGCGAGCAATCGCTCGAGGGCTTCCGTTTCCCGGCCCACCTGCAGCCGGTCAACCAGTTCTATTCGATCACGAACTTCTTCGTGCAACTGGGCAGCGGCGAGGGCGCGCATCCCTTCAAGACCGTCAAGGACTACGAGGACTTCCTGAGCCGCGCCGATGACTTCGCGGTCGTCGTCGACCAGATCATCGCCAACATGAAAGAAGGTATGCGCAAGGGCGTCGTGCAGCCGCGCATCCTGATGGAAAAGCTCGTACCGCAGATCGACTCCCAGATCGTCGCGGATCCCAGGGAAAGCAATTTTTATGCGCCGGTTCGCAACATGCCGGATACTTTCAGTGAGGCAGACCGTGAGCGTCTCGCGGCGGCGTACGAACAGAAGATTGCAGGCACGATCGTGCCCGCGTACCAGCGACTCAGCAATTTTGTCGGCGACGAGTACCTCGCCGGCGCGCGCGAGTCGGTCGGGCTGTCGGCGCTGCCGGACGGCGAAGCCTGGTACGCCTACATGGTGCGCCTGCGGACCACGACCGACATGACGCCGGAACAGATTCACCAGGTCGGCCTCGACGAGGTTGCCCGCATTCACGACGAGATGCGCGGCGTCATGGAAACCGTTGGTTTCGAGGGCGACCTCCATGAATTCTTCGAGTTCGTCAACACCGACGACCAGTTCTTTTTCGACGAGCCCGAGCAGCTGATCCAGGGTTATCGCGACATGGCCGAGCACATCAATGCGCTGTCGAAGAAACTGTTCGATATCGCGCCGAAGACGGGCTTCGAGGTGCGCCGGGTCGAGCCATTCCGCGAAAAGTCCGCTTCGGGCGGCGCTTACATGGCGGGCACGCCCGATGGTGAGCGGCCCGGCATCTTCTATGCCAACGCCTACGACATCAAGGCGCGGCCGAAGTGGGCGATGGAGTCGCTCTACCTGCACGAGGCGATTCCCGGACATCACTTCCAGATCATGATCCAGCGCGAGAACGAGGCGCTGCCCGATTTCCGGCGCTTCGGTGGCTACACGGCCTTCAGCGAGGGCTGGGGTCTGTATGCCGAATCGCTCGGCAGGGAGATCGGCGTGTACACGGATCCGTACCAGTATTTCGGTGCGCAGAATGCCGAGCTCTGGCGCTCGATTCGTCTCGTCGTCGACACCGGTATCCATGCCAAGGGGTGGACCCGGCAACAGGTGCTCGACTACATGTATGCGAACTCCGCGGTTGCGGAGGCGCGCGCGGTCTCGGAGGCCGAGCGTTTCATGGCGATACCGGGCCAGGCGCTCGCCTACAAGATCGGCCAGCTCAAGATACGCGAGTTGCGCAGCAAGGCCGAGGCGGCGCTGGGCGATCGTTTCGACGTCAAGGCGTTCCATACCGAGGTGCTCAGGGATGGTGCCATGCCGTTGTCCATGCTCGAGGCCAGGATCGATCGCTGGGTCGAAGCGCAGCTTTAGCGGCGCGTACCCGGCGCGCCATGCCGGCGTGGTGTAATCTGCGCGTATGAAACTGGACCGCTTTATCCGCATCGTGATCGCGGTCGCGATCCTGCTGGTCTTTGTCGTGGCGACCGGTGCGCTGCTGTTCATCTCCGAATCCGCGCTCAATGTCTGGGACCGGCTGAAGGCCGGTCCGCCAGCATTCCTTTATGCCTACCTCGGCTTCATGCTGCTGCTCGCAGCGACGGCGGCGTGGCTCATCTGGCGGCTCGTCGTGCGCCGCAGCTTCGCGCCCGACAGGGCGGCGAAACAGGCGCCGCTGACGCGCGAGGACATCGAGGGACGCTTGCGCGAGGCCGAGGCCGCCGGTGTGGATACCGGCGCCGCGCAGGCGGAGCTGCGGGAACTCGCTGTGCGCCGTGCGGCGGGCAGGATGCACCTGTGTTTTTTCGGTGAAGTCAGCGGCGGCAAGAGTTCGCTGATCCGGGCGCTGGTGCCGGACGCGGATGTCACGGTCGATGTCGTCGGCGGTTCCACGGCGGAGGTTCGGCACTATCGCTGGACGAACGGCGAGGGCAACGAGATCCTGCTGACGGACGTGCCGGGTATCAGCGGCATGCAGGCGGGCCTCACGCAACTGGCGATCGACGAGGCGCGTCGTGCCGATGTCGTCCTGTTCATCTGCGACGGCGACCTGACCCGGAGCGAAGTTCGCGCGGTCGAGGCGCTGATCGAATTCGAGAAGCCGCTCGTCATCGTGCTCAACAAGGCCGATCGCTACACACCGGCCGAGCAGGCCGAGCTGATGCAAAAGCTGCTCGAGCGCATCGACAGGATCGGCGGCGACGTCCGGCGCGACCACGTGGTCGCGGTGTCGGCCGGCGGAGAGACCGACGTTATCGAGCGTCGAGGAGATGGCAGCGAGGCCCGCGTCCAGCGAGTGCGTGCCGCAGACATCGGCGTGCTGGTCATTGCGCTGAACCGCCTGCTTTCCGAGGAGGCCGCAACGATCGACGAACGCCGCGATCGCGCGGTCTTCCGGCTGGCAGCGGCGCGGCTTGCTGCAGCGGAAGCGGAATATCGCACGCAGCGTTCGGAGCAGATCATTCGCAGCGCAACGCGCAAGGCCATCGTCGGCGCACTGGCGGCGATCAGCCCCGGCACGGACATCCTGATCCAGGGCTACGTCGGTACGACCATGACCCAGGCGCTGTGCAAGCTGTACGGCGCGACGCCGAGAGACCTCGACATCGAGGAGTTCCTCTCGCTGAGCCAGAGCCGCGTCGGGCGCGTCCTGCCGCTGTCGCTCGCGGTGGCCGGCAACGCCCTGAAAGCGTTTCCGGGGCTCGGCACGGTGGCCGGGGGGCTGGTCCACGCGGTAGCCTATGGGCTTATATTTGACGCGTTGGGTCGCAGCCTGGTCCTGACATTGTCACGCCATGGGGAACTCCACCCCGAAGCTGCCGCGAAAGCGTTCGAGGAAGGAATCAGTGAGCATCTGGAAGCGGGTGTCCGGCGCATTGCCAGGATGGCCCTGGAAGAAAAGCCGCCCCCGGCAGGATAAGGCGCAGCCCGATCACCTGGGGCTTGCACGCGAGAGCCTGCGAGAACTGATTCTCGACTCCCGGCTGCCGAAAGGCGTCCGCGAGGGGCTGGCAGCCGACTACGAGGCCGTGCGCGCGATGCTCGACAAGCTCGAGCACGGACACCTGCACCTGTCGGTCGTCGGCCGGGTCAGCACCGGCAAGTCGTCCCTGCTGAACGCGCTGCTCGGCGAGCAGCGTTTCTCGGTGAGCCCGATTCATGGCGAAACGCGCTTTTCCACGGTCGAGCCCTGGAAAGAGGTCGAGGCCGGCGGCGTCTACCTGATCGACACGCCCGGACTCGACGAGGCCGGCGGGGAAGATCGCGAGGCGCTCGCGCGCGAGGTCGCGGGCCGCTCGGACCTCGTCATCTTCGTGCTCGACGGCGATATCACCGACACGGAGCTGGATGCGCTCAAGGCAGTCTCGGCGCAGGGGCGTCCGGTGCTGGTCGTGCTCAACAAGGCGGACCTTTATACCGGCAGCGAGATCGAGCAGCTGTGCGACTCGATCCGCCGGCGCACGGAGGGACTGCTCGATCCCGGCAAGGTCATCGTCGCGGCGGCCCAGCCGCGCCCCGAAACCGTGGTCGAAATCGACGCGGCCGGCCGGGAGACGAGTTCGGTGCGCAAGCGCGATCCGGATATCGAGGTGCTGCGACTCAAGCTCTGGGAAATCATCGAGGCCGAAGGCAAGACGCTGGCGGCGCTGAACGCCAGCCTGTTTGCAGCCGATCTGTCGGACCAGGTCGGCCGCCGCATACTGGCGGCACGGCGCGAACTCGGGGAAAAACTCGTGCGCACGTACTGCGTCGCGAAGGGCATCGCGGTGGCCTGCAATCCGGTGCCGGTCGCCGACCTGTTCGCGGCCGCGTTCATCGACGTGGGCATGGTGGTGCACCTGTCGCGCGTCTATGACCTGCCGTTGAGCCGCAACGAGGCCGGCTCGATCGTCCGCGTGATCGTGGCGGAGTCGGCGGCGCTCATGGGCACCGTCTGGGCGCTGCATTTCGTGTCGAGCGCGCTGAAGGTCGGCACGATCGGCCTGTCGACGATCCTTACGGCCGGCGCCCAGGGCGCGATCGCCTACTACAGTACCTACCTCGTCGGCCGTGCGGCGGAAGAATACCTGGCAGGCGGCAAGTCCTGGGGAGACGGCGGCCCGAAACAGGTCGTCAAGGACATCCTCGAAACGCTCGACCGCGATACCGTCCTCAGCGATGCGCGCCGCGAAATTCGCGCGCGGCTGGGGCTGGGTTGAGCGCATGGACCGGGAGCGCCGCATGCGACGCATCTGGGAGGTGATCGCGGACGTGCCGCGCGGTCGTGTCGCGAGCTACGGGCAGATCGCCGAGATCGCCGGCATCCCGCGCGGCGCGCGCCAGGTCGGTCATGCGCTGCGCCACTCGCCCGAGGACCTGGACCTGCCCTGGCACCGCATCATCACGGCGTCGGGACGGAGCGCGTTCGACCCGCACAGCCGCGCATTTCGCCAGCAGCGTGATCGCCTCGCCGAGGAAGGCGTGCCGATGCTCAATGGCCGCGTGGATATGCGGGCCTGCCGCTGGCAGCCGGACCTCGACGAGTTGCTCTGGAAGCCGTCGTCGACCTGGGACACGCCATGAACATGGCGTTGCGGCTGCGTTCGGCTGCGTTCAACCTGGCATTCAGTTCCAGGGCGCGGCGCGTGAAACGCGGCCTCGCCGATTGGCGTCGCCGCCTCGCCCGACAGCCGCATGTCGTCACGGCGTTCCTGCAGCTCGACGATCCCTATTCCTACCTGCTGTCACATTACCTGTCCGCGCTCGCGGACCAGTACGACATCGAGCTGCGCGTGTACCTCACGCAGGCGCTCGACGACGGGTTCCAGGCCGCACCCGAGATGTGGCCCGAATACGCGGCAGAGGACTGCGCGCGGCTCGCGAGCGAACTCGGCATTCCGTTTCTCGACAAGGGCGCCTCGCCGCCCGTGGAAATGCGTCGTGCGTTGCTCGATATGCTGGCGCACCGCAGCACAGAGTCCGACTTTGGCCGGCTGCTCGGCGAGGTGCTGGCGTTGTACTGGCGCGGCGACGTCGAGGCGCTCGCGAGGCGCATGGACACGGGTGTGCCGCGCGGCGTCGCGGCCGAGGTGATCGACCGGTCGCGGGCGCTGCTCGGAAAGCTCGGGCATTACAACGCCGCGATGCTGCATTATGGCGGCGAGTGGTATTGGGGCGTCGATCGCCTGCACTACCTGGCATCGCGTCTCGACGGCCTGGGGATCGCACGTCATGAACGGCCCAGCGCGATGCTGGCGTCGATCCGGCAGGCGATGCAGTTTACGCTGCCGGTGCGGCCGCCCGCCGCGGCAGGCGGGTTGCCCCCGCTCGAAGTCTTCGTTTCGTTTCGCAGCCCCTATTCGTACCTGTGCCTGCGGCGCGTCTTCGCGATCGCCGACGCCTTCGGGCTGACCCTCGCGCTGCGCCCCGTGCTGCCGATGGTGCAGCGAAACCTGGCGGTGCCGCGGCAGAAGCTGCTCTATATTGCGGAGGATGCCTCGCGCGAAGCCGAGCGCCTGCAAGTGCCGTTCGGCCGCATGGCGGATCCGGTCGGCAAGGGCGCGGAGCGCTGTCTCGCGGTGTTTCGCTACGCCGTGGCGGAGCGCCGCGCGCGCGATTTCGTGCTGCATGCCGGCGAGGCGATCTGGAGTCGCGGCATCGACGTGGCGACGGACAAGGGGATGCGCAAGGTCACGGCACGGGCAGGTCTGTTCTGGCCCGAGGTGAAAGCCGCGATGCAGGACGACGCGTGGCGCGCCGATGCGGAGGCGAACCGGGCATCGATGACCGCGTCCGGGGCATGGGGCGTGCCGACGATGCGCCTCGGCGACTTCGTGACCTGGGGCCAGGATCGCGACTGGCTGCTCGTGCGCCATATCGAAGAATGCTGCGACTCAGGGGAAGGAATACTCGTATGACCACCGTCGTTTTTTCTCACGGCCAGGAGAGCGGGCCGTGGGGCACCAAAATCCGCGCCATGGCCGAACTCGTGCGTGATATGGGCTGCACGGCCGACAGCATCGACTACCAGGGTATCGCCGATCCGACAGAGCGGGTTTCGATGCTGGTCCGGGCCTGCGAGTCGATCGACGACGACCTGATCCTGGTCGGTTCGAGCATGGGCGGTCACGTCGCAACGGCGGCTGCCGAGTCGCTCGGCGCGGCCGGCCTGTTCGTGCTTGCGCCCGCATTCTACATGGAAGGCTACGAGGCGCTGACCCCGTTGCCGCCTTCGATGCCGGTCTCTATCGTGCACGGCTGGCACGACGACGTGGTGCCTGTCGACCACAGCATCCGCTGGGCCCGCAGCTGCGCCGCGACCCTGCACCTCGTGGACGGCGACCATCGCCTGACGGGCAACATCGACGAAATCAACGAGTACCTGCGGCAGTTCATCCAGGCGGTCATGCGCGACCGGGGAGCAAAATCATGAAATATGCATTGCTGGCGATCAGTGTTCTCGTGCTCGGCTGCAGCGGCGGCACGGACGACCGGGATGCGGCGCGCGAGGCGAGGGAAGCCGCGAGCGCCGCGGCGGATGCGGTCCGCGAAGGTGCGGCGACGGCCGGGGAAGAGGCGGCGAATGCGCTGAACGAAGCGCAGGACGCGGCCGAAGCCGTGGAAGACGTCCTGCAGGACAGCAAGCGGGCCGTCGACGACGCGCTCGAGGAAGCCGAGGGCGGGAACGACGACTGAGGCAGGCATCACGGTCCGGCGGGCCGTGCCCACCAGCCGCAAATTCCTGAAAGTCAATCGTCTGCTGCCGCGGTCTTTTGGGTAGACTTGGCGCCCATGAACATCGCGCGACTGCTGTTTCGTCCGTTTTACTGGATCGCGGGCAAGATTTTTGCGATCTGGGCACGACCGGCGATACAGCCCGAGGTCCCGGCCGAACTGATCACCGACAAGGATGCCGAGATCTGTTACGTGCTGGAGTGGGGCGGGCTGGCGGACCTGCTCGCCCTCGAGCGTGCCTGTGCGATCAACGGGCTGCCGTCGCCCACCGCGCCGCTCGAATTCTGCGGCAACCGCGAATACAAGCGATTCATCATCCTGCGGCGCATGCAGGGCTTCCTGTTTCGCCGTCCGCGCAAGACGGGCTCGCAGCGGCTGCGCCGGATCGTCGAGGCGGCCGAGCACGGGGACCGCGACCTGCTGCTGATTCCGGTCTCGATTTTCTGGGGCAGGTCGCCGGACAAGGAGGGCTCGCTCCTGAAGCTGATGCTCTCCGAAAACTGGGATGTCGTCGGGCGAACCCGCAAGTTCCTGACCACCCTGATTCACGGCAGGAATACCTTGCTCAGCTTCAGCGAGCCGCTGTCGCTGCGCTCCACCAGCACCGAGGGCGAGGGGACCGGCGTCGCGTATCGCAAGGTCTCGCGCATCCTGCGGGTGCATTTTCGGCAGCGGCGCGTCGCGACGGTCGGCCCGGATCTGTCGCACCGGCGCATTCTCGTCAATCACGTCTTGCGCGCGCCGGGCGTGCAAAGCGTGATCGAGGCCGAAGCCGGCGACGGCGGGCCGCGCAAGCTCGAGGCGGCGCGGCAAAAGGCGCATGACTATGCGATGGAGATTGCCGCCGACATATCGCACCCGACGGTTCGTGTCGCGGTCCGTTTCCTGCGCTGGCTCTGGCACCGGATTTACGACGGCGTCGAACTCAACCATATCCGCTCGTTGCACGATGTCGCGAAAGACAAGGAAATCATCTATGTGCCCTGTCATCGCAGCCACATCGATTACCTGCTGCTGAGTTACATCGTCTACGAGGAAGGCCTGCCGATTCCGCACGTGGCAGCCGGCATCAATCTGAACATTCCGTTCATCGGCGGCATCCTGCGTCGTGGCGGCGCCTTTTACCTGCGGCGCAGTTTCAAGGGCAACCGGCTCTATGCCGCTGTCTTCGATGCCTATCTCCACGAGATCCTGACGCGCGGTCACTCGATCGAGTATTTCGTCGAAGGCGGCCGCAGCCGCACGGGCCGACTGCTGACCCCGAAGGGCGGCCTGCTGGCCATGACGATCCATTCGTTCATCAAGAACCCGCGCCGTCCTGTCGTCTTCATGCCGATCTATTTCGGCTATGAAAAGCTCATCGAGGGAGACTCGTTCATCAGCGAACTCGGCGGCGCGGAGAAGAGAAAGGAATCGCTGCTCGGACTGATCCGGTCGGTCAAGTCGCTGCGCGAGCACTTCGGCAAGGTGTACGTGAATTTCGGCGAGCCGATCGAACTGGAGCCCGTGGTTGCGCGCATGCATCCCGACTGGCGCAGCCTCGATGCCGGAAACGGCGATCGTCCCGACTGGATCAGCGACGTGGTCGACACCATCGGTGGCCAGATCATGCAGGGCATCAACTCCGCTGCGGCCGTGACGCCCAACAGCCTGCTCGCCTATGTGCTGCTCGCGACGCCGCGGCAGAAGATCGGCATGGACGAGCTGCGGCGCCAGCTGCGGCTCAGCATGGACCTGATGAACCGCTTTCGTTACTCGGACTGGGTAACCCTGCCCGACTGGACGCCGGAGCAGATCATCGAGCACGGTGAGAAGCTGCAGGTCATCAGCAGGACCAGCCATCCGATGGGCGAAGTCGTGCACATGCCGGAAAAAACGGCGGTGCTGATGACCTATTTCCGCAACAACATCACGCACCTCCTGGCCGTGCCCGCATCGGTGGCCTGTTGCTTCATCCAGGGTTACGCGCTCGAACACGAGGAGTTGCAGCGCCTGGTGCGCCTGATTTACCCGTTCATGAAGAAGGAGCTCTGCCTGAAGTGGGATGACGATGAAATCGACGCCGTGACGACCGATGCGATCGAGGCGCTGGCGGATCTCGGGATCCTGACTCACGGCAAGCGCGCGTCGACCCTCGTGCGACCCCCGGCCGGGTCCGAGAAGGCCTTCCAGCTGCTCATGCTCGGGCAATCGATGGTGCCGATGCTGCAGCGCTTCTATCTCGTCATCGCGGTGCTGGTGCGGCACGGCTCGGGTGTCCTGTCTCGCGGCAGGCTCGAGACGATGTGCCAGCAGAGCGCGGAGCGGCTGTCGATGATCTACGGCCTGCACTCGCCCGACTTTTTCAACAAGTCGCTTTTCCACGATTTCATCCGCACGCTGCAGGACCAGGACGTGATCCGCCGCAACGCCGACGGCATGCTCGAATTCGACGACGAGATCAAGTCGATCGGCGCCGATGCGCGCCTCGTGCTGGGTGAGGAAATCCGGCACAGCATCCTGTCGCTGGCCGTATCCGAGAAGGCGGACGACTAGCGCGATGCAGGTCGTATCGTTCTACCGCTTTCTCGATCTCGAGGATCCCGCCGGGTTGCGTGACGCATTGCAGGCGCTGTGCGACGAGCAGGGACTGCTCGGCACCATCCTCGTCGCGAGCGAAGGGTTCAACGGCACGCTTGCGGGCAGCGAGCGGGCGATTCGCACGGTGTTCGACTGGCTGCGGCAACGCTGCACGATTACGGCCGAGCTCGACGCGCGCTGGACCGAGGCCGGGGAAGCGCCTTTCGGGCGCATGCGGGTCAGGCTGAAGAAGGAGATCGTGGCACTGGGCCGGCCGGACATCCTGCCGCAGCGCGGCACGGGAAAGTACGTGTCGCCCGAAGAATGGAACGCGCTCTTGGACGACCCGAACGTCGTCGTGATCGACACGCGCAACCACTACGAACACGAAGTCGGCACGTTTCCGCGCGCCATCGATCCCGGCAACGACAGCTTTCGCGAGTTTCCGGCGTTCGCCGAGACGCTCGCGACGACGTCGAAGGGCCGGCCGCTTGCGATGTTCTGCACGGGGGGCATTCGTTGCGAGAAGGCGACCGCGCTCATGCTCGAGCTCGGCTTCGACGAGGTCTATCATCTGCGGGGCGGCGTCATCCACTACCTCGAGACCGTCGGGCCCGGGCAGAATCGCTGGCAGGGCGAATGTTTCGTCTTCGACAAGCGCGTCGCCATCGACCGGGATCTCGCCGAGGGTGGCTACGTCCAGTGCCATGCCTGCCGGCGGCCCCTGTCGGTCGAGGATGTCGCGTCACCGGACTACGTGGAGGGCGTTTCCTGCCCCAGGTGCGTCGCCGATACCGGGGCCGAGCGCAGGGCAGGACTCGAGGAGCGGCGGCGCCAGATCGAGCTGGCTGCCCGGCGCGGCGAAGCGCACATCGGGCCGAAAAAAACGACGTAATTCCTTGCGCGACCGCCCCCAAAGGACTAAAAAGGCCGGATGTCAGGCACTTCCCGCAAAGAAAGGCGCAGTTTCGCGGCCACGCGTCGCGGCCTAGGGGCGTTGCTCGTCTGGCTGAATCTCCTCGTCACGCCCTGTGCGATGGCGGTCGAGGTCGAGCACAGCTGCCCGCATTGCCCGCCTGCGCATATGGAGTCCATGGTCGGTCATGAAGGCCACGCGGCCGGAGGTCACCAGGGCCACGCGGGGACAGTCGAGGCGCCGTCCTGTTCCGTGGTGCAGTCGGACTGCTGCGACAGGGCGGCCGCGAGCGTCGACAGCCGCGGCGGCAAGCCTGGCGCGGACCATCCGTCGGATGGCAGCCTGGCGCCGCCGCCCGCCTATACGGGCCTGCTGGACGACGTCCGGCATTATCGGGCCACGCCCGATGCACACCCGCCGGAACCGCCCGGCGCTTCTCCGCCACCGCACGTTCTCTTCTGCGTCTACCTGGATTAGCCAGCTCTCTGCACTGAGCCCTTTCGGTTTCATTAGCAGGAGTTGGAACGATGTTTGTTGATTGCGGGCGTTCGCCCGGTTTACTGATAAAAATTCTGTCCACGGCGATCGTGCTGTGGACGCTGCCCACATTCGCCGATCAGCGCACGCCGCTGACGCTGGCCGAGGCCGAAGATCTCGCGCTTGCGCGTGAGCCGGGCACGGTGGCCCTGCTCGAGCGCGGTGCCGCACTCGAGGAACAGGCGGTTGCCGCGGGCCAGCTGCCCGATCCCGTGATGAACGTCGGCGTCATGAACTACCCGGTATCCGGCGGCGGTTTTTCGGCCGAACCGATGACGCAGGCGCAGTTCGGCATACGTCAGGCCTTTCCGCGCAGCCGCGTGCGCAGCCTCGGGACGCAGAAATTCGAGTCGATGGCCGACGAGGCCGAGGCCGGGGCAGCCGCTCGCCAGCGCGACGTCCTGCAATGGACCCGCGCGGCCTGGCTGGACGTCTACTACTGGCAACGTGCACGCGACGTGGTCGAACAATCGCGACCGTTCTTCGCGGACATGGTATCCGTCACGCGGTCGCTGTACGCCGTTGGTCGCAAGACCCAGGCCGATGTGCTGCGCGCTGAACTCGAACTGAGTCGCCTCGAAGATCGCCTGATCGAAACCGAGCGTTCGCGCGCCGAAGCGCAGGCGCGGCTGTCGCGCTGGCTCGGGCAGGACGCCTGGCGGCCGGCTGCGCTCAAGATGCCGGCATGGGGCGCGATACCCGAAATGCAGGCGCTGCAGTCCGCCCTCGCGCAGCACCCGGCGCTGGAGGCCGCGGATGCGAACATCGCGGCGAGGCATTCGGCGGTGGCCATGGCCGAGGAGAACAAGAAGCCCGGCTGGATGCTCGAGCTCGGGTACGGCTACCGCGACGGCTACGATGCGGGCGGTGAGCCGCGTCCCGACTTCGTGAGTCTCGCCGTGAGCTTCGACCTGCCGTTCTTCACGAAGAACCGGCAGGACCGGCATCTTGCGGCAGCGCTGCGCGAGAAGAGCGCCGCGCTCGAAAACAGGGCGGCGCTCAACGCGAATCTCGGCAGCCAGCTGGCCGGAGAGTATGCGCGCTGGAGCGACCTGAGCCGCCGGATCGAGCTTTACGAGCAGCGGATTCTCGACCAGTCAACGGTACGTGCCGAGGCTGCGATGCTCGCCTACCAGAGCGATGCCGGTGATTTCGCCGATGTGATGCGTGCGTCGATCGACGACCTCAACACGCGCCTGGACCATATTCGACTGCAGGTTGAACGCGCCAAGAGCTATGCCGCGATCGCCAGTCTCGGAGGATTTTCCCGATGAACAGAATACTGACCTACCTGGCGGCTGCGATCCTGTTGCTGCTTGCCGGTTTCCTGCTCGGCCGCCAGTGGCAGAGCGACACGCATGGCGACGGGCCTGCCGCTGCGAGCGGCGAGCGCGAGATTCTGTACTGGGTCGCGCCGATGGACCCGAATTACCGGCGCGACGGGCCCGGCAAGTCGCCGATGGGCATGGATCTCGTGCCGGTGTACGCCGATGAGGTCGATGCACAGCCCGGCGTCGTCAGGATCGATCCCGTGATGGCGCACAACCTCGGGATTCGTACGGGCATTGCGGCCAGAGGAACGCTGCCCCGACGCATCGAGACGGTCGGGTACATCATCTACGACGAGGATACGGTGCAGCACGTGCACACGCGTGTCGACGGCTGGATCGAAAGGCTCGAGACCAAGGCGAGCGGCGATCCGGTCAAGCGTGGCCAGCTCCTGTTCGAGATCTATTCGCCAACGCTGGTGAACGCACAGCAGGAGTACCTGACCGCGCTGAAGAGCAACAACGCATCGCTCAAGGCCGCATCGCGAGAACGACTCCTGGCGCTCGGTGTCGCGGATGCCGAGATTGCGCGCCTCGAAAAAGATCGCGCCGTATCGCGCCGGATACGCGTAGTCGCCGAGAACGATGGCGTCATCGCACACCTCGGCGTGCGCGAGGGGATCTACGTGACGCCTTCGCTCGAGGTGATGTCGATTGCACAGCTCGACAAGGTCTGGGTGATCGCCGAGGTCTTCGAGCGCCAGGTGGCCTGGGTGGAGCCCGGGCAGCGGGCGACCGTGGAACTCGACTATCTGCCCGGCACGATACTCGAAGGCGTCGTCGACTACGTCTACCCCGAACTCGATCCCAAGACGCGCACGCTCAAGGTGCGCCTGCGCTTCGACAACGAGTCGCTGGCATTGCGGCCAAACATGTTCTCGCGTGTCGTGATCGAGGGGCGCGCCGTGCACGACATCGTCCACGTGCCGCGCGAAGCCGTGATCCGCGGCGGCATCATCGACCGTGTCGTCGTCGACATCGGCGACGGTCGATTCCGTGCGCAGCCGGTGCGCATTGGCGTGGAGTCCGGTGATCGCGTCGCGATTCGCAGCGGCCTCGACGGCGGCGAACGCGTCGTGACCTCGGCGCAGTTCCTGATCGATTCCGAATCCAATATCGAGTCGGCGCTGTCGCGGATCGACCGCGACATGAGGATGGATCACAGCGGTCACGACATGGGCGATGCGGCGCCGGTGGACCACGGCGATCACGACATGAGCGATCACGACGCGATGGATCGCGCAGCGGACGAAGAGCCGGGAGACGCGTCATGATCGCAGCACTGATTCGCTGGTCGATCGCGAACCGCCTGCTGGTGATCGTCGTTTCGATCCTGCTCGCGGCCTGGGGCATCGTCGCGATGCGCCAGACACCGGTCGACGCGTTGCCGGATCTTTCCGACGTCCAGGTCATCATCAAGACCTCGCTGCCGGGGCAGGCGCCGAAGGTCGTCGAGGACCAGGTGACCTACCCGCTTACGACCGCGATGCTCTCGGTGCCCAAGGCGGTGACGGTGCGCGGTTACTCGTTCTTCGGCGACTCCTACGTGTACGTGATCTTCGAGGACGGCACGGATCTCTACTGGGCGCGTTCGCGCGTGCTCGAGTACCTGAGCCAGGTCGCCGGCAGCCTGCCGCCGAACGCAAGATCGTCGCTGGGCCCGGACGCGACCGGCGTCGGCTGGGTATTCGAATACGCGCTCGTCGATCGCAGCGGCCGCCATGACCTGGCGCAGCTGCGCAGCCTGCAGGACTGGTTCCTCAAGTACGAACTGCAGACCGTGGACGGCGTGTCGGAAGTCGCGACGATCGGCGGCATGGTGCGTCAGTACCAGGTGGTCGTGGACCCGGACAAGCTGCGCGCATTCGGCATCCCGCTGTCACGCCTGAAAATGGCGATCCAGGAAGGCAACCAGGAGACCGGCGGTTCCGTCATAGAGATGGGCGAAGCCGAGTACATGGTGCGGGCCACGGGCTACATCCACGGCGTCGCGGACCTCAGGGCGATCCCGCTCGGCGTCAACCCCCAGGGCACGCCCGTGCTGCTCGAGGATGTCGCGGATATCCAGATCGGCCCGCAGATGCGGCGCGGCATCGCCGATCTCGACGGCGAAGGCGAGGTCGTCGGCGCGATCATCGTGATGCGCTGGGGCGAAAATGCGCTGAAGACCATCGACGCCGTCAAGACGAAACTGGCGCAGCTGGAATCCGGGTTGCCCGAGGGTGTCGAGATCGTCACGACCTACGACCGCTCGGACCTGATCAATCGTTCCATCGATACGCTGAAGAGCAAGCTCATCGAGGAATTCATCATCGTCGCGGTCGTCTGTGCGGTGTTCCTGTTCCACCTGCGATCCTCGATCGTCATCATACTGAGCCTGCCGCTCGGCATCCTGTCCGCGTTCATCATCATGCGCATGCAGGGCATCAACGCCAACATCATGTCGTTGGGCGGCATCGCGATTGCGATCGGTACCATGGTCGACTCGGCGATCGTCATGATCGAGACGGTGCACAAACGCATCGAACACGAACCGCTGACGCGCGAGAACCGCTGGCGCGTCATCGGCGACGCCGCGGTCGACGTCGGACCGCCCCTGTTCTTCTCGCTGTTGATCATCACGCTGAGCTTCCTGCCGGTGTTCACGCTCGAAGCGCAGGAAGGCAGGTTGTTTGCGCCGCTCGCCTATACGAAGACCTACGCGATGGCGGCTGCCGCGATACTCTCGATCACGCTCGTGCCGGTGCTGATGGGCTATTTCATACGCGGTGTCGTCATCAGTGAGCAGCGCAACCCGATCAACCGCGCGCTGATCGCCGTGTATCGCCCTGTCATCGATTTCGTGATCCGTTTCCCCAAGGCAACGCTGGGCGCCGCGGCCGTGGTGCTCGTCATCGGCCTGTGGCCGGCGACGCGCCTCGGTTCGGAGTTCATGCCGCCGCTGGACGAGGGCGACCTCATGTACATGCCGACGACGTACCCGGGCGTGTCCGTCGACAAGGCCCGGGAGATGCTGCAGCACACCGACAAGATGATCATGCAGGTGCCCGAGGTGAAGCGCGTGTTCGGCAAGATCGGTCGCGCGGAGACGGCAACGGATCCGGCGCCGATGACGATGATCGAGACCGTGATCCAGTTGAAGCCGCGTGAGGAGTGGCGCCCCGGCATGACGCCGGAAGGCTTGCGCGCGGAACTCGATCGCGTCGTCAAGTACACGGGCCTCACCAACGCCTGGGTCATGCCGATCAAGACGCGCATCGACATGCTCGCGACCGGCATCAAGACCCCGGTCGGCATCAAGGTGGCAGGGCCGGATCTCAAGGTCATCGATGGCATCGGTCAGGACATCGAGCGCGTGCTCAAAAATGTGCCGGGGACGGTGTCCGTGTACTCGGAACGCGTTGCGGGCGGACGTTACGTGGATGTCGTGATCGACCGCGAGCGGGCGTCGCGGTTTGGCCTCAACATCAGTGACGTGCATGACGTCATCGCCTCGGCCGTCGGCGGCATGAACGTGACCCAGACCGTCGAGGGGCTCGAGCGCTACCCGGTCAACGTGCGCTACCCGCAGCGTGTGCGTGACTCGGTACAGCAGCTCAGGCTGCTGCCTATCGTGACGCCGCAGGGCGCGCGCATTGCGCTTGCGGACGTCGCCGACGTCGATACGGTCGAGGGACCGATGATGATCAAGAGCGAGAATGCGCGCCTCAACGGCTGGACCTACGTCGATATCGCGGACCGGGATCTCGGCTCGTATGTTGCCGATGCGCAGCGCGTCGTGGCCGCACAGGTCGACCTGCCGGCCGGTTACTCGCTGTCCTGGTCGGGCCAGTACGAGTACATGGTGCGCGCCAAGGAAAAGCTTGCGGTCGTAGGTCCCGTGACGCTGGCGGTCATCGTGCTGCTGCTGTTCATCAACTTCGGGCGTTTCGCCGAGGTGGCCATCGTCATGGGTACGCTGCCGCTGGCGCTGACCGGCGGGCTATGGCTGCTGTACCTGCTCGATTACCAGCTGTCGGTCGCGGTCGCAGTCGGGTTCATCGCGCTCTCGGGTGTTGCCGTCGAGATCGGCGTCATCATGCTCGTGTATCTGAACCAGGCAATCCGCCGTTACGTCGCAGACGCCAGGGCCCAGGATCGGCAGATCACGGTCGAGGAAATCAGGGCATCGATCGTCGACGGCGCCGTGCTGCGAATCCGGCCGATCATGATGACGGTCGCCTCGACGATCGGCGGCCTCCTGCCGATCATGGTGACCGGCGGTACGGGTGCCGAGGTCATGCGGCGCATCGCCGCGCCGATGGTCGGCGGCATGATCAGCGCGACCGTGCTGACGCTGATCGTGGTCCCGAGTGTCTTCCTGCTCTGGCGCCAGTGGCAGCTGCGCGAGGCACTGCGCGGTGCAGGCAACGTGGAGTGAGCGCACTCGGCATAGGTGGAATTGCGGGTAGTCGCAGGGTCGTCGACCACACGATAATCTCGGCGCACTGACGGGAGCGCAACATGCATGCCGTGATCTTTGACATCGACGGTACCCTGCTCGAATCGGCGGAGGTCGACGATCATCTCTATCGTCGCGCGGTCGAGGGCGTGCTGGGTCCGGTTCGTTTCCGGGACTCACTCGCGCATTACGAGTACGTCACAGACTCCGGCATCTTGTCGCAGGTGCTCGTGGACAATGCGCTACCGGCGGTCCCGGACCTTACCGACCGCGTGCGCGATCATTTCGTCGGCCTGGTGCGCGGTCATATCGACGACAACGGGCCGTTCAGCGAGATCCCCGGTGCGCGACGCATGCTCGAAGAACTGGTCGTCGCACAACACTGCGCGGTTGCGATCGCGACGGGCGGCTGGGGCGCGTCGGCGCGCCTCAAGCTCGAGAGTGCCGAGTTCCCGGTCGATGGCATCCCGCTCGCCAGTTCGGACGACGCGTGGGACCGCGTCGAGATCATGCGCATCGCGTTAGCGCAGCTGGGGTCCGATTTCGATTCGATCAGCTATTACGGTGACGGTCCGTGGGATCGCGAGGCCTGCCGGCGACTGGGGTGGCGCTTCGTGCCGGTCGGCCGCGCGCTGGGCGGGCTCGAGTCCTACCAGGGCATTCGCTTCGGTCGTTGATCGCGGCCGCCGCGATGTCCGGCCAGCCATCCTCGATTACGGGGTCCGGCGCCTGCAGGCTGACGTCGATCGTGGCTCGACTGACGTGGTCGCCGAACCGGCGCCGGCTGCCGGTTTGCCGCTGACCCGTCTCAGCGGCGCGTACGCGCGTGCGAGATCGTGAATGCGACGAACGGCGCGATCAGCAGGACGCCAAAAATCACCAGGGGTATGCCCAGGGCGTGGAGGTCGACGATCTCCGCGAACACGAGGTCATCGCCGCCGAACATTCCGTAGAGACCGGCGGCCAGCATCGAGGTGCCGACGCCATCCAGGATGAGCGCCCAGATCGGCCACGGCAGACGGTTCCTGTCAGACATGCACGGAGTTTACATCGAACCGAGCAGCGTACCCGGCGGGGCCGAATTTCATGTCCCGCGGATGGCCCAGGCGCGCATTATCGTCGGCAGCAGCGCGATCCATGCGAGGAACAGCGCCCAGAGACGACCGGCGGCCAGGTTGTAGTCGGCGAGGAGTGTCTGCCAGGGATGACCCGCGACGTAATGGCCGAAACCGAATTCGAACGCAATGGTCATCGCGAGCCATGCCGCGCCGATGCTTACCGCCTGTCGCGCCGTCGGGATCGGGTAGCGACGATGAAACGCCGCCACGGCGAGCCCTGTAAACAGGATGCCGGTGAGCGTGGAAAGCTGGTGCGCGGTCAGTTCGGTCACCCAGGGGCCGTAAACGAACTGCCGCAGCGTGCCGTTCGCAATAGCAACGACGGCGAGAACGAACCAGAAGGCGAGGTATCGCAGCACGTGCATTGCAATGCCGGGCGTGCCGACGCTCAGGCGTCGAGATCGGGGATCAGTTCGCTCTCCAGCGTCGTGATCATGTCCTTCAGCAGCAGCTTGCGCTTCTTCAGCCGGCGGATGCGCAGCTGGTCAACCATCGGGTCTTCCTGCAGCCTGTCGATCAGGTAGTCGAGATCCCTGTGGCTGACGCGCAGCTCGCGGAGACGCTCGAGCTGCTTGAACGATTCGGTATCGACTTTGTCGGCCATGGCACGATGCTACTCGCGTTCAGGCAGCACTGACAACCAGTCCCGATCAGCCGCGCCTGTGACCAGAAAGTGCGGGTTCAGAATCTCCGCTTTGGCATTGTAATTCATGGGCTTGCCGTCGAGCGTCACGACGCTTCCGCCGGCCTGCTCGACGACCGCCTGGGCCGCAGCGGTATCCCATTCCGAGGTTGGCCCGAGTCTCGGGTACAGGTCGGCGCCGCCTTCCGCGACCACGCAGAATTTCAATGAGCTGCCCATTGGCACCATGACGTGATCGCCGATCGCGGCGAGCAAGGCGTCGAGGCTGTCCCCGCGGTGTGAGCGGCTACCGACGACGCGGACGGGGCTGGCGCTCGTTTTGGCAACCCGGATCGCGACGGGCAATTCGCCATCCCGGCGGCACGTGGCGCCGGCGCCCTGGCAGCCCGTGTAGGTCTTTGCCTGCACCGGTACGCGAACGACGCCGAGCACCGGTCGCCGATCTTCGATCAGCGCGATGTTGACCGTGAATTCGCCGTTGCGGTTGACGAACTCCCGGGTGCCGTCGAGCGGATCGATGAGCCAGTATCGTGTCCAGCGGCTGCGAATTTCGAACGCCGGCAGGCCGGATTCCTCGGAAATGATCGGCACATCCGGCGTCAGCGCGCGCAGTCCCGCGACGATCAGCCGGTGCGAAGCCAGGTCTGCCTGCGTGAGCGGCGATGCGTCGTCCTTGCTTTGCACGTCGAAATCGGTCGAGTAGACTTCGAGGATCGCGCGGCCCGCTTCCTCGGCCAGCGCGACAACAGGTTCGATCAGCGATTTCAGGTCCACTTCCGTTCTCACTCCTGTGCGGGGCGCGCAGTATAGCAATGAATATCGATCCCAAGGCCGCACTGGAGCGTTGCGAGACGCTCATGCTCGACATGGACGGCACGCTGCTCGATCTGGCGTATGACAATTACATCTGGAAAGACCTGGTGCCGCGCCGCTACGCGGCCGCGAACGGCATGACCTTCGCGGCGGCGCGCGATCACCTGTTTGCGCAGTACCGCTCGGTGCAGGGCGGTCTCGAGTGGTACTGCCTCGATCACTGGAATCAAAGGCTCGGTATCGACGTCGTGAAGATTCACCACGACGTCACGCACCGCATCGCATACCTTCCCGGTGCGCTCGAATTCCTGCGGCGGGTTCGAAAAAGTGCGGCGCGCGTGCTGCTGGTCACGAATTCGCATCCCGATACGCTGGCGCTCAAGGATGCGGTGACCGGGCTGGGCGACTATTTCGACGGCATCGTGAGTTCGCACCACTACGGCCATGCGAAGGAGTCGCAGGCCTTCTGGCAGGCATTGCAGGACGACGTCGGATTCGATGCGGAAACCACGCTGTTCGTGGACGACAGCGAGCCCGTGCTGCAGAGCGCGGCGGACTATGGTGTGCGATTACTCGTGACCGTGACCCGGCCCGATACCTCGGAGCCGCCGCGGCGCGGTTCGGGTTTCCGCGGCGTCGAGGCCGTCAGGGACATGCTGCCCGGGGCATAGGTCCGGCACCGTTGCAGCGGACCGCCCGGGTTCCGGCAATCAGCTCTTCTGCGGCGCCCTGCGCCTGCCGCCCGAATGGGGCTTGCGGTCTCCCGAGGGCTTGCCGCGCCTGCCGCCGCTCTTCGACGCGCGAGGCCTGCGCTTCGGTATCTCGATCTTCGGCAGGTCTTCGTGGCGGTAGCTCGCGACCGGCAGCTTGTGGCCGATGTAGGCCTCGATCTCGGGCAGCGAGACCACGTAGGTTTCGCAGCCGAAACTGATGGCATCGCCTGCCGCGCCCGCACGGGCCGTGCGCCCGATCCGGTGCACGTAGTCCTCGGCATCCTGTGGCAGGTCGTAATTGATGACGTACTGCACGTCGGGAATGTGCAGTCCGCGCGAGGCCACGTCCGTGCCGATCAAGACCGGCAATTCGCCGGCCTGGAACTGCATGAGCATGCGCAGCCGCTTCTTCTGCGGCACGTCGCCCGAGATGGCGCTGGCCTGGATACCATTGGCCTCGAGGACTTCCTGGAGGTGTTCCGCATCGCGCTTCATGTTGACGAAGATCATGATGCGCGAGGCACCCATTTCGCGAATCAGGCCGATGAGCAGCGGCAGCTTGTCTTCGTTGGACGGGAAGAATATGGCCTGCCGTACGCGATCGGCCGTGACCTTGTCAGGCTCGATGCGAATCAGTTCGGGCTCGTTCATGTGCTCGTAGGCGAGTTCCATGACGCGGTGCGATAGCGTCGCCGAGAACAGCATGTTGAGCCGCTTCTCCGGCGGCGGCAGGCGCCTTAGCAGGTAGCGGATATCCTTGATGAATCCCAGGTCGAACATGCGGTCCGCCTCGTCGAGGATGGCCACTTCCACCTGGTCGAGTTTGAACACGCCCTGCTTGTAGTAGTCTATGATGCGCCCAGGTGTCCCGATCAGGATGTCGACCCCGGCCGAGAGTATGTTGCGCTGCTTGTCGTAGTCGGTGCCGCCGTAGGCGAGCCCGATCGTCAGCCCGGTGTGTCGGCCCAGCACTTCGGCATCGTTGGCGATCTGCACCGCGAGCTCGCGGGTAGGCGCCAGGGCGAATATCCGGGGCTGGCGCGCTTCGCCTTCGGGGCGAGGCTTCGTGATGATGCGCTCGAATGCCGCGATCAGGAATGCCGCGGTCTTTCCCGTACCGGTCTGCGCCTGTCCCGCCACGTCCTGTTGTTTCAGGGCAATGGGCAGCGTCGACGCCTGGATGGGCGTGCAGAATTCGAATCCTGCTTCGCGGATTCCGGCCAGCACGTTTTCGTGCAGCGGCAATGAGTCGAACCTGAGGTCGCTCAGATGGTTTTCAGACATAAAATTTAGACCAGAAAATGTGCGCCAAAAGCTTGCAAAATGGCTCGCGAAGCGGTCAAATTGGCATTAATTCGACGCGACAACCGTCGCACCCGCCAGTTTCGCCTTTCATCGATCCAGAAAGAAGCCGGAATAACTCGGCAGTAAAGCTGCGACAGTTTGCCTGATACCGATGGCAGCGTCATCCGTTTTCGCAAAGTTCGTTTCTCAGAGAGTCTGACCACGGGCATTGCCAATATCCAACTCGTATCTTATTTGGAGGAAGTAGCCGGTGAGCGACAAGATTGTGCACACCTCGGATGGCAGCTTTGATGCCGATGTTTTGCAGAACGACAGGGCTGTTCTGCTCGATTTCTGGGCCGAGTGGTGTGGCCCCTGCAAGATGATCGCGCCTCTTCTCGACGAAGTGGCCGACAAGTATGCCGATAAGCTGCAGGTAGTGAAGCTGAATGTCGACGAAAACCCGAACACGGCTCAAAAGTTCGGTATTCGCAGCATTCCGACACTGATCCTGTTCAAGGACGGCGCTGTGCAGGCGCAAAAGATGGGCGCGATGCCACGTTCGCAGCTCGAGGAATTTCTGGACACTAATCTGTGAGAGGGTACTTGAGTACTTCATCTAAAAATCGCCCGGTGAAAACGGGCAACAAAGGAAAAGGCAGCCCTAACCGGCGCCGTCGTCGTCGCCCCACACAGCCGGAGTATCCGGATGATGACAGTTGCCTGGAGGTAATTCCCCCGGACCAGCTGGCGGCGAGTAAGGACATCATGAACCTGACGGAGCTCAAAACGCGTCCGGCAGCCGCGCTGATCGAGCTCGGAGAGTCGCTCGGCGTAGAGGGCCTCGCGCGCTCGCGCAAGCAGGACATGATCTTCTCGATCCTCAAGGCCCATGCCGCCAACGGCGAGGACATTTACGGTGACGGCGTACTGGAGATCCTGCAGGATGGCTTCGGCTTTCTGCGCTCCGGGGACAGTTCGTACCTCGCGGGACCGGACGACATCTACGTCAGCCCGAGCCAGATCCGGCGCTTCAATCTGCGCACCGGTGACACGGTATCCGGCCTGATTCGGCCGCCGAAGGAGGGCGAGCGGTATTTTGCGCTCCTCAAGGTCGGTGAGATCAACCACGAGGGTCCCGAGGCCGCCCGCAGCAAGGTGCTGTTCGAAAACCTGACGCCGCTGTTCCCGAGGGACCGGCTGAAGCTCGAGCAGGGCAACGGCAGTACCGAAGACCTGACAGCGCGCATCATCGACATGGTCGCGCCGATCGGCAAGGGGCAGCGTGGCCTGATCGTGTCGCCGCCCAAGGCCGGCAAGACGATGCTGCTGCAGAACATCGCGTCCGCGATTTCGGCGAATAATCCGGAAGTCGACCTCATGGTACTGCTCATCGACGAGCGTCCCGAGGAAGTCACCGAGATGGAACGCACGGTGCGTGGCGAGGTCATTTCGTCGACCTTCGACGAGCCCGCCAGCCGTCACGTGCAGGTCGCGGACATGGTCATCGAGAAGGCCAAGCGGCTCGTCGAGCACAAGCGCGACGTCGTCATCCTGCTCGACTCGATCACGCGTCTCGCGCGCGCCTACAACACCGTCGTGCCCTCGTCGGGCAAGGTTCTGACCGGTGGTGTCGACGCCAATGCACTGCATCGTCCGAAGCGATTCTTCGGCGCGGCGCGTAACATCGAGGAAGGCGGCAGCCTGACGATTCTCGCCACGGCGCTGGTCGACACGGGCTCGAAGATGGACGAAGTGATCTACGAGGAATTCAAGGGCACGGGCAACATGGAAATCCACCTGGATCGCCGTATCGCCGAAAAGCGCGTCTTCCCCGCGATCAACATCAACCGTTCGGGCACGCGCAAGGAAGAGTTGCTGACCCAGCCGGACGAGCTGCAGAAGATGTGGGTGTTGCGCAAGGTGCTGCACCCCATGGACGAGCTTGCCGCGATCGAGTTCCTGTTGAGCAAGTTGCAGGACACGAAGACCAACGTACAGTTCTTCGAGTCAATGAAGCGCTGAGGCCGGGTATTCGTCGAGTCAGGAAAAACGCGGCCGAATGGCCGCGTTTTTTTTCGGCAAGTCAGTCCGGGCAGGGCCGCAGCCTGACGAATCGCGGGTAATAAAGATCCGGATCGTTCAGGTGATTTTCGAAGCGAAATGAGTTCGTCACGTAAGTGACCACGAGACCGTCGCCCTGCAACGCCGGCTGCGCCTTGGCGGCGTAGATCATGATGTCCCGTTTTGCGTGCTCGGGCGGCCTGAAGACGATGCGCGGTGGGCTCCATGGTCCGATGATCTCGGCCGCTTCGCGCAGAGCGATATCGGCAGGTCCGAAACCGACTGACTGCACGGCGAGAAATCGTGCGGCTGCCGCATCGTAATGGATCGTCAACTCGCTCTGGCCATGGTCGAACAGGGGCACGCGCGCATGCGCGTCAAGATCGGTGAACCAGCCGACGTCATCGCCTCCCCACCATGCGGGTGCCAGCAGGTCGCCACGCGCGAGCTGTTCCGGCGTCCAGCGCGCGGCAAACACCGGGTGCGATTTGACGGCGTCTGGCGTACCGAACGCGTACACGAAATCGTCATGTCGCAGCACGCTCGCGAAACCCACGATAACGCCATCACGATCGATCGGCGTGTCGAGCGCACGGATGCGCCATTCGTCGGGCGCTTCATCGGGATTTTCGACCATCATCGCGCCCCAGCCGGCGGACTCGAAACCCAGCCCTTCGCCTGCGCCGCGCACGCGATTGAAGAACAGCACGAGGCGCTCGCCGACCCGCACGCCGTGGCCGGGCCAGATCCACTCGTCGCCGCCTGTTGCCAGGAATTCAAGCGGCGCCCCGTCTGCTCCATGGCGCCAGTAGAAATCGATGCCGGCAGTCGACGGGTCTAGCCCCTGCTGAATGGCGACACTGTTGCGGATCATCGTCGCGCCATCGCGCGTGCCGCGCGCCGAGGGATCTATCCAGGTATCGCCGAACAGCCACAGCACACGCTCGTCGCCGAGATCGACCGAGAACGCGCCGTCGGCGCCGCGCCATGCGGAATCGCCGCGAAACAGCCGGTCCGCCTGTGGCCAGGGCGTCGCATCGTGACACGCGGACCCGGCTGCGGCATCGGCGCCGGCCAGCAGCAACATGCCGGCGGCGGTCGCCCGGATCGCGGCGGCAACGTTCAACCGATGCTCTTTTCATAGACCGGCAGGTCGTCGCAAATGTGCAGCCACGACGGCTTGTCCACGGTCCAGATGTGCGCGCGAAGCTTCGGCGCCTCGAGGTCGTCGAGGCAATTGATGCTGATGTCGATGTCGTTCGCGCGTCTTTCGTTCTCGTAGGTAATGGCCGAGCCGCACTGCTCGCAGTGACCGCGTGTCACGCCAGGCGACGATTCGCGCCGGCGCATCGTCCCTTCCGTCACCTTGAAGCTGTTGCGCACGTAAGTGGCCCATGCGACGACCGGTGCGCCGGCCGCCCGCTGGCAGCTTTCGCAATAACAGAAGCACGCAAACTTCTCGGGCCCCTGAATCTCGAATCGAATGCCGCCGCAGAAACATCGTCCGGTCACGCGCTCGCCGCCCATCGACTCAATCCTCCAGGAACAGAACCTCGCCGGTCGCAATCGAATACTTGGCGCCGACGATCGTAAGCTTGCCCTCATCGGTCAGGCCCTTGAGGATTTCGGAGCCATGCCGCAACGCTGCAACCGACGCTCGGACGTTGGCAAGCACGGCGCTGCGCATGGTTTCGACATCGATCTTGCCGCCATGTTCGGCGAGTACGGGCTCCACCGCCGGTCGCACGCGATCGACGATCACGCGAAGAAACGGCGACAGCAGATTGACGTCGCGCGACAGGTCGTCGAGGGTCGCGGCGATTGCCCCGCAGTTGCTGTGGCCGAGCACGACGACGAGCCGGGTCCCGTAGGCAGTCGTCGCGAACTCGATGCTGCCGATCTGTGAAGGCGCAACGATGTTGCCTGCGATGCGAATCACGAACAGGTCGCCGAGGCCCTGGTCGAACACTGTCTCGACCGGCACACGTGAGTCCGAACAGGCGAGCACGATCGCGAACGGGCGTTGTCCGTCAACGAGATCGCTGCGATGTACGTGCCGGCCCTGGTCGATATTGCCTTCAATGAAACGCCGGTTGCCGCGACGCAGTCTGGCGATGGCTTCTTCTGCGCTTTGCATGGATCAGAGTATCTGGTACCTGCCTGCGCGCATCAAGCGCAGGCGGCGGTTCAGCGCAGCAGCCAGCGGTGCAGCCGGACCGGCATGCCGGTTTCGAAACGCTCCATCTCGAGCGGTAATTCGACGTAGCCGTCTGCCGACGACAGCGACGTCAGGTCGCCCGATGTGTTGGTCTTGACCGGCATCGCGAGGGTCGTGCCGCCCGCGTTGGAAATCAGCCGCACGGGCTGAAAGCAGGTGAGGCGCGGCGGAAAAGCGATCGGCGCCGCAAGCGATGCGAATTCCGGGACCCGGGGCAGGGCCGCGGAGGCGCGTTCGAGCGCCGGAATCACGTATTGCCGGCAGCAGACCAGCGCCGACACCGGGTTACCGGGCAACGCGAACACGGCCTGTCCCGTCGGCCCCTTGCCGAACCACATCGGCTTGCCGGGCCGCTGGCTCACGCCATGGAACAGCACTTCGACGCCGAGCTCGCCGAGCACCTCGGGTACGAAGTCCGCCTTGCCCATGGAGACGCCGCCGCTCAGCACCAGCACGTCGGCCGCATCGAGATGCGCCCCGATGCGCTCCAGGAGCACCTCCCGGTCGTCCGGCAGGTGTTCGTGCGCGGCGTCGTGGTAGCCATGCTGCGACAGCATGGCTTCGATCGCCGGCCCGTTCGTCAGGCGCACCTGGTGCGCCTCGATGGGCGCCCCGGCCGGCACGAGCTCATTGCCCGTCGAAATCACGCGGATGACGGGCTGGCGGCTGACGTCGACTTCGGCGAGCCCCGCCGCCGCGATGACCGCGGCATCGAGCGGTGTGAGCCGTCTTCCCCTCGTGAGCAGGTAGGCGCCCCGGGCATGGTCCGATGCCCGCGCATGGATGAACTGCCCCTCAGCGGCCTCGTAATCGTCCTCGATACGCGCGGCGTCGCCTTGCACCTCGATGCGTTCTACCGGGATGATGCAGTCGGCATGCTCGGGGAGCGACGCGCCGGTCATGACTTCGATACAGCTTCCGGCCGCGAGGCTGAGCACGGCGTCGCCCGCGTGCTGCGACGCCTGTATCGGGAACTGTCGCTGGCCCGAAACAAGGTCTGAATGCCGTATGGCAATGCCGTCCATCATGACGCGGTCGAAAGGCGGCTGGTCTCGCTCGGCACGCACGGCCTGACGCAATACGCGGCCCGTGCATGCGGGATTGCGCACGGACTCCACGGGCAGTTCGGGCATTGCTGCGAGGATCGTTTCGAGCGCCTCTGCGGTCGTCAGCATGTCGGGCTCAGGCGGATTCGCGGGCGATCGCGCGGTGCCCGATGTCGCGGCGGTAGTAGGCGTCTTCCCAGGAAATCTCCGCGACCGCGTCGTAAGCGGCGCGCGCCGCATCGGAGACCGAGGCGCCGAGTCCCACGGCGCACAAAACGCGCCCGCCGCTGGTCGTCACGCGGCCCGCGTCATCGAGCGTGGTTCCTGCGTGGAAGACTTTCCGGTCATCGCTGTCCGCATCGTCGAGACCCGAGATGACTTTTCCTTTCCCGTAGGCGCCGGGGTAGCCGCCGGCAGCCATGACCACGCCGAGCGATGCGCGCGGATCCCATTCTGCCCGCTGTCCGGACAGCGAACCGTCCAGCGTCGCGGCGCAGATCGCAACGAGGTCGGAGCAAAAGCGCGCCATGATCGGCTGTGTTTCCGGATCGCCCATACGGCAATTGAATTCGATGACCTTCGGTGTGCCGTCGGCCATGATCATGAGGCCCGCGTACAGGAAGCCGAGGTAGTCGTTGCCGTCCGCCTTCATGCCGGCCAGGGTCGGCCGTATGACCTCGTCCATGATGCGACGCTCGATCTCCGGGGTGACCACCGGTGCGGGCGAATAGGCGCCCATGCCGCCCGTGTTCGGGCCGACGTCGCCCTCGTCGCGCGCTTTATGATCCTGTGACGTCGCGAGTGGCAGGACAGTCTCGCCATCCGTGATGACGATGAAGCTCGCTTCCTCGCCATCGAGAAATTCCTCGACGACGATACGCGCGCCGGCCACGCCGAAAGCGCCGCCTTCGAGCATGTCGGTTGCGGCCTGTTCGGCCTCCGCGAGAGAGCGGGCCACGATGACGCCCTTGCCCGCGGCAAGGCCATCGGCCTTGATCACGATAGGCGCACCCACCTTGCGGATGTAGTCGAGCGCGGGTGCGAGCTCGGAGAAATTTCGGTAGTCGGCGGTCGGAATGCCGTGTCGCGCGAGGAAATCCTTGGTGAACGCCTTCGAGCCCTCGAGCTGTGCCGCGGCGGCGGTCGGGCCGAAGCAGGGCAGGCCGAGCTCCCGGAATCGATCGACGATGCCGGCGACGAGCGGCGCTTCGGGGCCCACGATCGTCAGCGTGACGCCTTCGTCCTGCGCGAGTGCCGCGAGTGCGTCTATGTCGTCCGACGACACCGCCACGTTGCGGACGCGCGCCTCGCGCGCCGTGCCGGCATTGCCCGGCGCGACCAGTACCTCGTCGGCCAGCGGCGACTGCGCCGCTTTCCAGGCGAGCGCGTGCTCGCGGCCACCGGATCCGATAATGAGAATCTTCATCAGTGCCGGAAGTGTCGCATGCCCGTGAAGACCATGGCCAGACCGTGCTCGTCGGCGGCCGCGATGACTTCTTCGTCACGCATCGAGCCACCGGGCTGAATGATCGCGGCGATGCCGTGTTCGGCCGCTGCGTCGATGCCGTCGCGGAACGGGAAGAAAGCGTCGGAGGCCATCACTGATCCCTTGACCTCGAGGCCTTCATCACCCGCCTTGATGGCCGCTATCTTCGTCGAATAGACGCGGCTCATCTGGCCTGCGCCGACGCCAATCGTCATGTTGTCCTTGCAGAAGATGATCGCGTTCGACTTCACGTACTTGACGACCGTCCAGGCGAACAGCATGTCCGCGACCTGGTCCGCGGTCGGCGGCTTCTTCGTCACGACCCGGAGATCGTCGGCCGTGATCCGGCCCATGTCGCTGTCCTGCACCAGCAGGCCGCCAGACACCTTCTTGAAATCGAACCCGGGTTGCGCGCCGCCGGACCAGGGACCGGTTTCGAGGACGCGCACGTTCTTCTTGGCCGCGGTGATCTTCGCGGCATCGGCATCGATCGACGGTGCGACGATGACCTCGACGAACTGCCGGTCGACGATGGCCTTCGCGGTCGCTGCATCGAGCGGCCGGTTGAACGCGATGATGCCGCCGAATGCCGACGTCGGGTCCGTCCTGAACGCCTTGTCGTAGGCCGCGCCGATATCGGCAGCGACCGCGACGCCGCAGGGGTTGGCGTGCTTGACGATGACGCAGGCCGGCTGCTCGAACTGCTTGACGCACTCCAGCGCCGCGTCACTGTCCGCAATGTTGTTGTACGACAGCGCCTTGCCCTGCAACTGCCTGGCGGTTGCGAGCGAACCCTGCGTTGCGCGCTGGTCGATGTAGAACGCGGCGGACTGGTGCGGATTTTCGCCGTAGCGCAGCCTCTCGCTCAGCCGGCCCGAATACAGGAAACGCTCGCCCAGCGCGTCGTCGCCGAGCGAGGCCGACAGGTAGCGCGTGATCGCAGTGTCGTAGCTCGCGGTGTGGGCATACGCTTTCGCCGCAAGCCGGCGCCGCTCCTCGATGGACAGGGTGCCGTTGTTGAGATGCTCGAGCACGCCGTCATAGTCGTCGGGGCTCACGATCACGGCAACGCCGTCATGATTTTTCGAGGCCGCGCGAATCATCGCGGGCCCGCCGATGTCGATGTTCTCGATGGCATCGTCGATCGTGGCATCGTCGCGCGCAATGGTCTGCTCGAACGGATACAGGTTGACCACGAGCAGGTCGATCGGCTCGATGTCGTGTTGCTGCATGACATCTTCGTCGATGCCGCGACGACCCAGCAGACCACCATGGATGATCGGGTGCAGCGTCTTGACGCGCCCGTCCATGATTTCCGGAAAACCGGTTTTTTCCGATACCTCGGTGACATCGAGTCCGGCTTCGCGCAGCTGCCGGCAGGTGCCGCCGGTTGACAGGATCTCCACGCCGAGATCCACGAGCCCGCTCACAAAAGGAACCAGTCCGCGCTTGTCAGAAACACTGACGAGCGCGCGTCTTACTTCAAACATGCTTGTACCTGCAGTCGGTCGGGGTTGCCGGACGACGCCTACTGGATCAGCGAGTACGTCCTGAGTTTCTTGCGCAGGGTGCCACGGTTTATGCCGAGAATGCCGGCAGCCTGGCTCTGGTTGCCCTGCGTGTAATCCATGACGGCCTTGAACAGGGGCCGTTCCACTTCGCCGATGACGAGATCGTAGAGATCACCGGGGCGATCGCCATTCAGTGTTTCAAAATACTGGTCGAGCGCTTCTTCCGTATGTTTGCATAGCGGCTTCTTGTCGATATTGGACTTGAGGTCCTTGATCCTGTTCTTGTTATGGGCCACTGCGGTCTGTTCCTGATACGTAAGCTCGTTTGCGAACGAAACAATCTCCCTACGCTTCGCGCAATTCAGGCCGCAAGGGACACGCCTCCGTTATCCCGTTCGAAGTATTCCTTCGTAAGTCTGATTTGCGCCGAAGCACTGTCGGCGCGCACCACCTGGTATCGATATTCTTCGGCGTTCGCCAGATTCCTGCAATACCAGCTGAGGTGCTTGCGAGCCACCCGGACGCCGGTTTCTTCCCCGTAAAACCGATGCACTTCATCCAAGTGGTCAAGCATAATATCACGCAATGCGCTTTTTTCTAGCTGCGTATTTTCCGCAGACCCCGCCAGGCGCGACTTGAGTTCGCGAAAAATCCAGGGCCTGCCCTGCGCGCCGCGGCCGATCATCAAGCCATCCGCACTGGTTAGGCGCAATACTTCAAGCGACTTCTCAAATGTCGTGATGTCGCCATTGGCAATTACCGGAATACTGATCGCGCGCTTGACCGCTGCGATGGTCTCGTACTCGGCCGCGCCGCCGTAGCGGCACGCGCGCGTCCGTCCGTGAATGGCAAGCGACTGGATGCCGGCGTCCTCGGCGATGCGGGCGATCGTCAATGCGTTGCGATGCGCCGCGTCCCAGCCCGTACGAATCTTGAGCGTGACCGGCACATCGACCGCCGCCACGACGCTCCCGAGAATGGCAGCGACGAGTTTTTCGTCCCGCAGCAGTGCGGAACCGGCGGCCTTGTTGCAAACCTTGCGCGCGGGACAGCCCATGTTGATATCGACGATCTGTGCGCCCCGGCCAACAACCGCCCGGGCCGCCTCGGCGAGTTGCTGCGGGTCGGATCCCGCGATCTGCACGGCGACGGGTTCCGCGTCCAGATCGAGGTCGAGCCGGTACCGGGATTTCGGTGTCTGCCAGAGGCCGGTATCCGCCGTGGTCATCTCCGAAGTCGTCATGCCGGCTCCGAAACGGCGGCAAAGCCTTCGAAACGGCGCGTCCGTGACGCCCGCCATCGGCGCGAGCACGAACGGGCTGGACAGCGTGTAGGGTCCGATTTTCAGGGGATTGGGTGCCATGGGGCGCTGATTCTACCGCACCCGCAGGCTCGTGGCCGAAGTCAGCGGAAATCCTGGATGGCGCAACGCAGCTGACCGCCCGAAACCCGGTAACAGACGTTCAGCTTGAAGCCGGTCGCATTCGGCGCGGGCGACCGGATGGTCATCACGGCATTGAAGGTGTTGCCCGGCTGCACCAGCTTGCGCGGGTCGAGATCGTCGGTCAGGTAGTCCGCGGGCTCCAGCACGCGGCTGCCGACCACCTCTTCGAACCTGTCGGTCAGCGAAATGCCGATCAGCGGGTAGGGCAGCGGTTTGTCCGAGTTGTTGCCGATACGCGAAAAAATTGTCAGCGAATTCGTGGTTTCGTCGGCGTTGCCGCGCGTTACCTCGAAGCGCCAGCCCGCGATGTCCCAGGCGGGCGACAGCGGCTTGCCGATGCTGCGGTACATCGACCCCACGAGGTCGTTGAAACCCGGGTTGGTCGCCAGCGCGTCGCGCGAGAAGTGCAGTACCTGCGCGACGAGCAGCAGCAGTAGCAGCATGGCGCCGCCGATCAGGCCGTAATTACGCCGACCGCTGTGCGCTGCACGCTCCGCTTCCCGGGCGCGGGCTTCCTTCGCCAGGACCGCGGCTGCCGCGGCGTCCGCCGCGAGTTTTTCCTTGTCGAGTTCGGAGCGAACGAACTCGCCTTCCATGATGATGGTCTCGAACCCGCCCGTTTCCTCAGCGGCGGAGACCTGCCTGGCCTGTTCCTCGGCGACCATGTCGGCGGCGTCCTGGTCCGGCATGATGATCGTTGAGGCAAAGCCGTCTTCGTCCTCGATTGCCATGGACATGAGATCCTGGTCGATCATCATGTTGATGGTCTGTTCTTCCTCTGTCATGGGCGGCACGTAGGGCGTTTCCCTGCGCGGTTCGTCCCGCTCGTCGTCGAGCAGAACCCGGATGTCGTCCTCGCGGGCTTCGTCTTCCTCGTCGACGTCGAAATCAGTGTCGATGTCTGCATCCAGATCCGCGTCGAGATCGTCATCGATGTCGACGATGTCGTCGATGTCGCCGAGGGCCGTCTCTTCTTCGTCGTCGTCCGCGGTCGCATCGAGATCGAGTTCGAAATTGACGCTGTCGAGATCGTCGTCTGCCGCGTCCGCGGCGTCATCACGCGCATCGAGTTCGAGTTCGTCGTCTTCCCCGTCGTCGCGTCGAGAGTCGCCATCGACATCCAGTTCTATGTCTTCGTCCACATAGACCGCCGCCGTCTCGAGGTCTTCCTCGCTCTGCCGATCGTCGACGTCGATCCTGGTTGCGTGCCGGCCACTCAGGTCAATCCCCATGGCCTCTGCCTGGAGTGCGAACTGCGTATCCATATCCAGGAGTTCGTCGACGCTGTCGTCGCCCGGATCCTGTTCGTCCTCGCCTGCGAGTACCGCATCGGTCTCGTCGGCCTTGCCGCTCGCGTCCGGGTCTTCGCCCGCGCGCCCCGTCCATTCGTCCCCGGCGTCATCTTCCGGGCCGATCGCCTCGATCAGTTCGTCGACTTCACCGAGCAGATCCTCCCACTCGTCGGGGTCCGCGAGTTCCAGGTCGGCCTGCGGCTCCTCCTCGGCCGACTCCGCCTCCGCAAGGGTCGCCGGTTCCGGATCTTCGCGCTCGCGCGTTGGCGCAGGATCGTCCCCGGGTCCATCGCTGAAGCCGAAGTCCTCGGGCAGGGGCGTGTTGTCGTCGAAACGAAGCTCCTCGACGGGCGTGGAGGCCGGGCCGTTTGCGGCCTCGTCGAAGATCTCGGCCGCGTCGACCTGGTTTGGCGTGTCGGTAAGAAACTGATCGATCGGCGTCGGCGAATCGTCGAGCAGCTCGTCCACCGGCCCGGCGCCGGACAACGGCTCATGCGGCGCCGCCCCGTCTGCCGCGTCGCCCGCGGTGCCTTCGAACCGCAGGTCGTCGACCGGGGAGTCGCCGAACTCGTCATCGTCCAGAACGCGCCATTCGACGCCGGTATCCTCGATGCGAATATCGGAGCCGGCGAGCTGGTCGAGCGTCTTGAGCAGCGCGGCGCTCTGCGCGGCGGATATCGACTCCGGCAGCCCCGCGTGTTTTTTCAGGGGCTCGGGTTTCAGCTCGGGCAGGCTGGGCTGGGGTTCGTTGACGGTAGGCTGCTCGGGCAGGCTTTCCGACAGGTAGTCGAGCGCGTTGAACGCGTGCCCGCAGCCGCCACAGCGGACCTTGCCCGCGGCCTGTTTCAGGACATTCGCGGTGACGCGGAATGCCGTGCTGCAATCGGGGCACTGCGTGTACATCGTCTAGCCGTTTCTCCTGGTTCCGGTTAGCCGTGACCAAACCTGGCCGTCCTGCTCCCTGAAAACGGGCTCATCGAACTCGATCCGGGGCGCGTAGGCGGCCATGACGTCGGCCGCTTGTTCACATAATACGCCCGACAAGGCAAGCATACCGCGGTCTGCGAGTGTTGATGTGATCGAATCGGCAAACTCGACAAGTGGCCCGGCGAGGATATTGGCCACGACGACGTCGAATCGCCCGGAAATGGCCCCGGGGCTCCCCAGCACCTGCAGGCGGCCCGCCACGCCGTTGTCCGCGGCGTTCTGCCGCGTCGCGATGACGGCCTGTGGGTCGATATCCATGGCCTGAGCATGCTCGCAGCCCAGCTTCAGGGCAGCGATCGCGAGCACGCCCGAGCCGCAGCCATAGTCGAGCATCGTTTTGCCCTGCAATGCCAGGCTGTCCAGCCACTCGAGGCACAGGGCGGTCGTGGGGTGGGTGCCCGTGCCGAAGGCCAGGCCGGGGTCGAGATGCACGACCACGGCCGCAGCGTCCGTCACGTCGCTCCCGGACGGGCAGATCCAGAGCCGCCGGCCGAACTGCATCGGCCCGAAGTCCCTGAGCCATTCGCGCTCCCAGGCGCGGTCCGCGAGGTCCTCGATGCGCCAGGCGGGAAGTGCCGGGATGCCGAGCGCCTGCCGCAGTCGCGCCGGCAGGTCGTCGAGGTCGGCGTCGCCTTCGAACAGTCCCGTTATCCGCGTACTGGCCCACAGCGGTGTTTCGCCGGGTCCGGGTTCCAGGACCGGGTCGTCGCCCGCGTCGGTCAGGGTGACCGAGCAGGCGCCTGCGGCGAGCAGCAGGTCTTCAACGAGGGCCGGGTCCAGTTTGTCGAGGTTCATGACGAACTGACGCCACTGCAACGTACTTGCGCTCCGTGTCAGGTCAGGCCGAGGCGTTTCTCGAGGTAGTGGATGTCGGTGCCGCCCTGCTGAAAGGCCGTGTGCTGGAAGATTTCCTGGTGCAGGGGCACGTTGGTCTTGATGCCTTCGATGACGATTTCGCTCAAGGCATTGCGCATGCGCGCGAGGGCCGCAGTGCGGTCCGCGCCGTGCGTGATCAGCTTGCCGATCATCGAGTCGTAATACGGAGGCACCTTGTAACCGCTGTACAGGTGGCTCTCGACTCGCACGCCCGGTCCGCCGGGCGGATGCCAGAGCGTCACGAGGCCGGGCGAGGGCATGAAGGTCTTCGGGTCCTCGGCGTTGATACGGCATTCGATTGCGTGCCCGAGGATGCGCACGTCGCTTTGCCGGATCAGGAGCTGCTCACCGCTTGCGATTCGCAATTGCTCGCGCACGATGTCGACACCGGTGATCATTTCCGTGACCGGATGCTCGACCTGCAGGCGAGTATTCATCTCGATGAAGTAGAACTCGCCGTTTTCATAGAGAAACTCGAAGGTGCCCGCACTGCGATACCCGATTTCGAGACAGGCGTTCACGCAGCGTTCGCCGATGCGCTTGCGCTGTTCCTCGGTGATGCCGGGCGCAGGCGCTTCCTCGATGACTTTCTGGTGGCGACGCTGCATCGAGCAGTCGCGTTCGCCCAGGTGAATCGCGTTGCCATGCGAATCGGCAAGCACCTGGAATTCGACGTGGCGCGGCTTTTCCAGGAATTTTTCCATGTAGACCATGTCGTTGCCGAATGCCGCGCGAGCCTCGGCCTTCGTCACCGTGATCGCGGGGGTCAGCGACGCTTCGGAATGCACCACGCGCATGCCGCGTCCGCCGCCGCCGCCCGAAGCCTTGATGATGATCGGGTAGCCGATTGCACGCGCGATGCGAACATTTTCGTCGTGATCGTCGCCGAGCGCCCCGTCTGATCCCGGCACGCAGGGAACGCCCGCAGCCTTCATCGCGCGAATCGCCGACACCTTGTCGCCCATGAGCCGGATCGAGTCCGCCTTGGGACCGATGAAGGTGAAGCCGCTCGACTCGACGCGTTCGGCAAAGTCCGCGTTCTCCGAGAGAAAGCCATAGCCCGGATGGATGCCGGTCGCGTCCGTGACCTCCGCCGCGCTGATGATGGCGGGCATGTTGAGGTAACTCAGCGCCGAGGCGGGCGGACCGATGCAAACCGTTTCATCGGCGAGCAACACGTGTTTCAGGTTGGTGTCCGCCGTCGAATGCACGGCCACCGTCTTGATGCCGAGTTCGCGGCAGGCGCGTAATATGCGCAGCGCGATTTCGCCGCGGTTAGCAATTACGATTTTATCGAGCATGTCGTCAGCCCCGGTCAGCCGCCCTGGCGTTGATCGATGACGAACAGCACCTGTCCGAATTCAACGGGTTCGCCGTTCTGTACGCGTATCGACTTGATGACGCCGGACACTTCGGCCTCGATCTGGTTCATCATTTTCATCGCTTCGATGATGCAGAGCGTGTCGCCCTCACTGACGCGGTCGCCAACCTGCACGTAGGGCGCGGCACCGGGCGACGACGCTGCGTAGAACGTGCCCACCATCGGCGCCGTCACTTCCGTGCCGTCTTCCTTGGCCTCGGCCGGTGCGGGTGCCGCTGCTGCCACGGGTGCAGCGGCCGGTGCATGTGCCGGCATGGGGTGCGCCATCACCGGCGCCTGTGCAACCGGCGCGCCCTGCGCATAACGGCTGATCCTGACCGACTCCTCTCCCTCGGTAATCTCGATTTCCGCGATGCCGGACTCGTCCAGCAGCTCGATCAGTTTCTTGACTTTCCTGATGTCCATTTTTTTGTCCTCGGCCTGTGCGCTAATGTCACCGGCGACCTGCAGCGCCGTTTCGTGGGCTTACGCAACCAGTCCAAACAGGCGGTATGGTTCGATGGTTTCAACACGGATTCGGCAAACACATCGTGGCTCAGCGCGCTTCGCACCAGCAACGGGCATGGGAAAAAAAACAGACATGGGCGAAGATTGCAGCCAGATTGCCGAAGATGGCTACAATTCTACCCTGCTTATACGATGTTAATGCAAGTTTTGGCTTGAGGGCCCGAGGATCAATGCGGATCTTGGCGTGCCGTAAGGTCAGAGGGCGGCGAGGGCGGCGCGCGCACCGTCCTTGTCCAGGTCGCCGCGCTCGAGGCGGCCCATGACCTCGACAATAGTCTCCAGGTGCGACTCGTGCAACTCGCCCATGTAGGCGCCGACCAGTTCGCCGTCCGCCGCGACGAACATCGTGAACGGCATCCCGATGAAAGCGATGCCCGACGATTCGGCGACCGCCATCGCGTCCTGCTGCCCGATCAGGATCGGGTAGTTGAACGCTGTCTCCTCCGCGTAGGCGGTCACTTCCTCGAGGTAGTCCACGGCAATGCCGAGCACCTGGAATCCGTCGGGCCCGTGCGCGTCCTGGAAGTCCTTGAGCAGCGGGATCTCCCGCCGGCACGGTGCACACCAGGTTGCCCAGAAGTTGACGAGACGGTGTTTGCCGTCCCACTCGGAAAACGCATGCGGCTTGCCGTCGAGATCGGGTAACGTGAAGGACGGATGACTCACGACCTCCGGGCCGGCCGCTTCTGCCAGTTCGAGAGACGCCGCCGCGGGCGGGCTCGCGGGCGTGGCCTGTTGCACGGGCATGCGCGCGGCGTAGAAAAGTGCGCCGGCCATGAGTGCGACCAGGCCGGTTGCGAAAATCAGCATTACTCGAGACACGTCGATACCCTGTGGCTTTCTTCAGTTTGTCCGGAGGGCGACCCTAGCAGATGTTCCGAGCGCTTGCCGCAAATGCGCGATGAAATCTTCGGAATCCATGTAACCGACGACCTCGTAGCCCTCGCGCTGTTGACCGTCGCTGCCGAAAAAGATGATGGTCGGCGGGCCGAATACGCCGAAGCGATCGAGCAGGGCCTTGTCTTCCGCGTCGTTGTCCGTGACATCGGCCTGCAGCCAGACCGTGTTGGCAAGCGCGTCCTGGACGGCCGGATCGCTGAACGTGTAAGCCTCCATTTCCTTGCAGGAGACGCACCAGTCCGCATAGAAGTCGAGGAACGCGGTCTTGCCGGCCGCGGCGGCTGCGCTGAGCTCCCGGTCCAGGTCGGCGACCGTTTTGACGCGCCTGAAAGGCAGCGCGTGCTCGGCTTCGACCGCGGTCGCGCCGGAACCGAAATTGACGGCGGCGAGCGGCTGCAACGGGTTGCTGCCGCCGGCGAGTGCGCCGAGCAGCAGAACGATGCCGTAGATCACCGCGAGGAAGCCGAAGCCCTTGCCGAGCTTGCGGGTGGATGACGCCTCGACGCCAAGCGTCGTGAGGCCGCCCATGAAGACGCCGCCCATGAAGACCAGGACGGCCCAGAGCAACATCGTGACGGTGCCCGGCAGGATGCGTGACAGCATCCAGATCGCGAGGCCCAGCATCATGAAACCGAAGGCGTTCTTTACCGCGATCATCCACGGGCCGGCCTTGGGCAGCAGTTTGCCCTGCGCTGCGCCGACCAGCAGTAGCGGCGCGCCCATGCCGAGGCTCATCGCGAACAGCGCGATGCCGCTCCGTACCATGTCACCGGTCTGTGCCATGACGGTCAGCGCGGCAATCAGTGCGGGTGCGACGCAGGCGGTCACGATGAGCGCCGACAGGGCGCCCATGACGAAAGCGCCGATCATCGTGCCGCTCTTCTGGTTGCCGCTGATCCCAGCGAGTTTCGTCTGGATCCCGCTCGGCATCTGCAGGTCGTAAAGGCCGAACATGCCGAGTGCCAGCACGACGAACAGGCCGGCGAACAGGATCAGGATCCAGGGCTGGTTGAACGTCGCCTGCAACTGCATGCCGGCAGCCGCGGCGAGCATGCCGGCGCCCGTGTACACGAGCGCCATGCCGAGCACGTAGCTCAGGGCCAGCGTGAAGCCACGCATCGGCGTGACGTTGTCGCCCTCGCCGGCAATGATCCCGGAGAGAATCGGCACCATCGGCAGCACGCAGGGTGTGAACGCGAGCCCGAGGCCCGCGACGAAAAACAGGCCGGCCGCGACCCAGATGCTCGACTCGGTGATGATTCTTGCGAGCCGCGCCTGTTCGCTGACGGGCGCGGCGCCGCCTGACGTCAGGGCGCCGACCGTTTCCGCGGCGGGCAGCTCGACGGCGATGACGCGGGTCTGGGGCATGTAGCACAGGCCGCCCTCGGCGCAACCCTGGTACTTGACCTCGAGTTGCAGCGTCATCGCGTCGGGTGTTGCGCGTGCGATAGCGAGCGGCGCGATGAAACTGTCGGTATAGACCTCGACGTCGCCGAAGTACTCGTCGGTCTTCATCTTGCCTTGCGGCAGGTCGAGCCGGCCCGCCTGCGCGTTGTCGCTCAGCGAACGCGCGGAGACCTTGTCCCTGTAAATATAGAAGCCCGGCACGATGCGAATGCCGACCTCGACCGAGTTGCCGTCCACCGGGAAGACCTCGGGGAAGAACACTTCGTCGACGGGGGGGAATTCGCTGTCCGCCGCCTGCGAGAGCTTGCCGAGATCGATCCTGGGCTTCGCCGCCGCGAGCTTCTGCAACGGCACGGACGCCGTCCAGACCTGGGGCGGGTAGCAGATGCCGAGGTCCGCGCAGCCCTGGCTCCTGATCACGAGATCCACAGTCGCGGGACGATCGCCCGTAACGGTGTAGGGGATCGAGACGAAGAACCGTTCGCGATAGACCTGCTGCGGGCCGAAGAACTCGTCTTCATGATGCAGGCCCTCGGGCAGCACGGGCGTGCCGAGGACCACGCCGTCGGTCGCGCTCTCGAACCCGAGCTTGTTGCGATAGAGGTAGGTGCCGTCGGCCAGCGCCCAGTCGATCTCGAAAACGCCGCCCGCGTCCGCGACGGCGTACTGGAACGCCTGCTCGACCGGCAGCAATTCCTCCTCGGCGCTGGCGGTGGCATTCAGGATGGCGCCGAAAAACAGGGGAATCAGGATTTTTTCGATCTTCGTCATGGCAATCGTCTTGCAGGTTGCGGAGGGGGTCGACCTATCCATGGACCCACGGGGATGCCGATTGTTGCGCCAAAGTGCCTCCGTGTCACCGATACAGGTCCGATTTTCGGCGAATTGTCCTCGAACCCGGCTTGAAATTTGCCAATTCATGCCTATCATTAGCACTCGCTGAGGCCGAGTGCTAACAACAGGCGGTCGCAAGACCGGAAACAATCGGTTAAAAATCAACCACTTATAGGAGATAGAAACCATGAAGATGCGTCCGCTTCATGACCGGGTCATCGTCAAGCGCATGGAAGAAGAGCGCAAGTCACCCGGCGGAATCGTCATCCCCGACGCCGCGGCTGAAAAGCCGATCAAGGGCGAAGTCATCGCTGTCGGCAATGGCCGGATCCTCGAGAGCGGCGAAGTTCGCGCCCTCGACGTCAAGGCCGGCGACAAGGTGCTGTTCGGCAAGTACGCCGGAACCGAGGTCAAGGTCGACGGAGAGGAACTGCTCGTGATGAAGGAAGACGACATCATGGCAGTCATCGAAGGCTAGACCTGCCCCGCATTACCAGTTTTGCAATCAACCGGGCGATGTATGTCGCCCTGAAGCTTACAAAGGAATCTCAAAATGGCTGCTAAAGAAGTACGTTTTAGCGACGATGCCCGCCAGAAGATGTTCGCTGGCGTCAACATTCTCGCGAACGCGGTCAAGGTGACCCTGGGTCCCAAAGGCCGCAACGTCGTGCTCGACAAGAGCTTCGGCGCGCCGACCGTCACGAAGGACGGCGTTTCGGTAGCGAAGGAAATCGAACTCGAAGACAAGTTCGAAAACATGGGCGCGCAGATGGTGAAGGAAGTCGCCTCGCAGACGTCCGACGTTGCCGGTGACGGCACCACCACCGCGACGGTCCTGGCGCAGGCGATTCTGCGCGAAGGCCTGAAGTCGGTTGCCGCCGGCATGAACCCGATGGATCTGAAGCGCGGTATCGACAAGGCTACCGTCGCCATCGTCGCCGAGCTGCAGAAACTCTCCAAGCCCTGCGAAGACCACAAGGCCATCGCCCAGGTCGGCAGCATTTCCGCCAACTCGGATACGGAGATCGGCGAGATCATCTCCGAGGCCATGCAGAAAGTCGGCAAGGAAGGCGTGATCACGGTCGAGGAAGGCTCGGGTCTTGCCAACGAACTCGACGTCGTCGAGGGCATGCAGTTCGACCGCGGCTACCTGTCGCCTTACTTCATCAATGACGGCGCCAGCCAGCAGGTCGAGCACGAGAACCCGCTGATCCTGCTGTACGACAAGAAGGTCTCGAACATTCGTGATCTGCTGCCGGTACTCGAGGGCGTGGCCAAGGCCGGTCGCCCGCTGCTGATCATCGCGGAAGACGTCGAGGGCGAAGCGCTCGCGACGCTGGTCGTCAACAACATCCGCGGCATCGTCAAGGTTGCTGCCGTCAAGGCGCCGGGCTTCGGCGATCGCCGCAAGGCCATGCTGCAGGACATCGCCATCCTGACGGGCGGCCAGGTCATCTCCGAGGAAGTCGGCCTGTCGCTCGAGAAGGCGACGCTGGACGATCTCGGCCAGGCCAAGAAGATCCAGATCACCAAGGAAAACACGACGATCATCGACGGCGCCGGTCGTCCCGCCGACATCAAGGCGCGCGTGGACCAGATCAACGCCGAAATCGCGGACTCCTCGTCGGATTACGACAAGGAGAAGCTGCAGGAGCGCGTTGCGAAGCTCTCCGGCGGTGTTGCCGTGATCAAGGTCGGAGCCGCGACCGAAGTCGAAATGAAGGAAAAGAAGGCACGCGTCGAAGACGCGCTGCACGCGACCCGCGCAGCCGTCGAAGAGGGCGTCGTTCCAGGTGGCGGTGTCGCGCTGATCCGCGCGGTCAGCTCGATCGGCAAGCTCAAGGGCGACAACGACGACCAGAACGTCGGTATCGCGATCCTGAAGCGCGCAGTCGAAGAGCCGCTGCGCCAGATCGTTCGCAACGCAGGTGGCGACGCGAGCGTCGTGCTGAATGCCGTTGCAGCGGGCAAGGGCAACTACGGCTACAACGCCGCAACGGGCGAGTACGGTGACATGATCGAGCAGGGCATCCTGGATCCGACCAAGGTCACGCGCTACGCGCTGCAGAATGCCGCTTCCGTATCGGGCCTGCTGCTGACGACCGAAGCGATGGTCGCCGACGCGCCGAAGCAAGAGCACAGCCATGGCGGCATGCCGGACATGGGTGGCATGGGTGGCATGGGCGGCATGATGTAGAAAGCTACATGCGGCGGGACGGGCTTCAGGCCCGCGGGGCTCATGGCTGAAGCCGCTCCCACAGGCCTGTAGCCGCACCTGCGACCAGGCCAGAAAGAACAAGGCCCGGCTTTTGCCGGGCCTTTTCTTTGCATCAATGCCGCTTCTTCAGAACAGCCGCAGGCGCCACTGGCCATCCGCCCGCCGGGACATTCGCCGCTTTTTAAGTTCCGAATGCAGGGCGGTGCGCTTCTTCGCAAGCCACTCTTCACGACCGACCTTGACGTCTTCTCCCCGCGCCAGGCGGCGCTGTTCTTCACGATCACGATACGCACAAAATTCGAGATAAGTGTCGAGGTCATCGTGGAGTTCCCGGATGACGATCTCGGCGTAAATCGCGTCGTCGAGGAAGCCGAGTCCCGGTATATAGTCGGGAATCAAATCATCCGCTTTGCAAAGGTAAGCAAGCGCTCTGAGGATCCGGCGCCGGTCCTGTTCCGGGAGCTGCCATTCCTCGTCGTTGATCATCTCGATCAGGATGCCGAGTTTTCGCATGCGCGAAGCAACAAATTCCGGCAAATCGGACTGCTCGGCCTGCGAGATCAGCGCGCGGGCAGCTGCTTCGATCTCCCCCGCGGTGCTCTCGTCGCGGGCAGATGAGCGAGTTTTGTCAATGATCGCCTGAAATCGCTTCAGGTCCTCGTCGCTGAGCGAAAAGCTTATCTCGATCGGCATTTCGTTCGCCTCCCCTGTTCTGTTTGAATACCGAATCATTCGGCCAGTACAATGTCTAAATAACGGCCCAAACTACCACATTGTTTGGCCGTACTACATTAACTCCAGACGAGGACAGAACATGAAAAACACGCTCAGGAGTCTCTTGATCGTT
>DATCZJ010000144.1:0-6423 GCA_036525955.1 Woeseiaceae bacterium
AGCGGTCGCTGCAAGCACCCTCAGCCGCGAGATCGTCTGCTATCATTTTGCACGACAAGAACAACAAAGGTGCTCCGATGACCAACAAAGAGATCATTCAAGGCGTGTATGACAGCTTCGCATCAGGCGACGTTGCGGCCGTAACAGCCGCTTTCGCTGATGAAATTTCCTGGACCGAGGCGGATGGCTTCCCTCTGGCCGGAACCTACATCGGCTCACAGGCGGTCGTCGAGAACGTATTTATGCGACTCGGCGAGATCGGCGACAATTGGGGAGTCGTCGTTGAACGACTTGTTGCCGATGGCGCCACTGTCGTAGCGGATGGCAAGTACACTTGGAACCACAAGAAGTCGGGCGAGCCCTGTGAGGCAAGGATGGCGCATGTGTGGACGCTCGCGGATGGTAAGGCGACCTCATTTCTCCAACATGTCGACACCGTAAGGGTCCGCGAGCAAATCGACTGAGCGTAAGGACCGCTTTGGGTCAGTAGCAGTCGTTCAGACTCATTCTAGCCCGATGACGGCTTTGGGATGGAAAGCGGACACCCGACCCGGGCGAATGTCCGCTCTCACCGACACCGGACGTTCAGAAGCAGACGATTGGCGATCGGCAGGCCACTTGCTCGAGGCGTCACCTTCACGAACTCGAATGATGGCCGCGCCGCGGCCTTGGTTCCTCAGCCTTGTTCTGCAGTAATACTCTTTATTTCATCAATGAAACTCCGCCGCGACGACAATTCATCAGGGCCGAAGAGCTTCGCCCAGATGGGTGCCCAGTTGCGGACAGCCGGGACAATCCGGTTGCTCCAGTACTCCTCGCTCACGAAACCACGTTCGTATTGGGCGTACAGAGTCTCATAATCATAGAATCGTGCTGACGCAATCGCTCGAATCCGTTCTATTTCAACGCGGTCGAGCTGCTCAAAGGCCAGGTTGCTGAATAACTCGCCGTCCTGCGCCCCTAGTTTCGCAAGAAGCGGAGCAACGTGATCGCCTGACGCGACCTCCCTTTGCCATGCAACATATGTATCAGATCGCGCCTGCTCGATTTGAATACGAACCAACTCGTTATTCTGGTTGATCTCCACTATGAGTAGGACGATGCCGACTAAAACACTTAGGTTAGTTCCTACCGTCAGCCATCGATCAAGCTTGCTTGAGTTCATTGCCAAGGGAGCCTCGTGCTGTTTATTGGGGATCGGCCGCTTTGGGTCATTAGCGGCCCTTCAGACCGATATTAGCCCATTGTCCGCTTTCGGGGGGTAAAGCAGACATTCAACGAGTTGCACGCAGGCACAAAGAAGCCCGGCACAAAGCCGGGCTTTCGATTTGCTGGTAGTGGGGGCAGGATGGCCTTCGCGGCTACGCCGCCCAGTTAGTCTCGGCGCTTGCTAACCGGCGCTCGCGCGCCGGGGGGATCGATTCCGCCCCCTTGCAGGACATGATGACAGTCATTGACCGGCAGGGGCATGACGCGTACCTGGAGAACGTCCTGATCGTGAGCAACGGCCGCCTCGTGTTCGAAGAGTATTTCGGCGACAGCCATCGACATACTCTGTCGTATCCGCAGTCGGCGACCAAGAGCGTCGTCGCGACAATCTTCGGCATCGCGGTCGACAACGGTTTCGTCGCATCGGAACACCCCGGCGCGAATTAACGGCCTGTATGCGGTTAAGCCCGAGCGACGCACCACATTGGGCAACCCCTTCAACTGGCGATTCGAGTTCTGGCGCGTCGCCGGGTCGTTCGACATTATGTCCAATTGCTACGCTTCGACAGCCGGAAAATGCCCCGCGTTTACATAATCCCGTGGGGTCTCGACCCCATATCGGCTACGTCTTCTTCAGGCAATTTATGTAATTTTAAATAGCGGGTTGCAGATAACATTTGATAATTATTCTAACTCTCGTCGCGCGACGCTGCGACGTCTCGGCGCCGTTGCGTTTGTACCAAAATCTCAGCAGGTCTAGTATCTAACTGACGTTGGCACTGACCCTGCCACCGATTTTCAATATCGAAAAAAAACAAACAATTCAATCGACACAACCTGGGGGTTCTACGATGAAGAAGTACTGCGCTAGCTTTGCGGCCGCAGCCGCTATGCTGGCCGTGTTGTTTACCGATCCGGTGGCACATGCCGCGGATCTGGAACTCGCGGCCGATCAACCCAAACCCACCGGCATCCTCGGCAGCAATACGGAGGAGCATCGTAAAGCCTCCTATGAACGCGGCGACAAGTCCGTCTACATTGTGCGCCTGAGTGACCCGGCGATGGCAGCCTATGACGGTGGTATCGCCGGACTCGCTGCCACGAGCAATCGCATGACCGGCAAACGCCGGTTGGACGTCAACACCGACGCGAGCAAGGCCTATCAGCAACACCTGCGCGCCGCGCAGGATCGGTTCGTTGCGGATTGCGAAGCAGCACTCGGCCACGGCATCGACGTCCGGCGGCAATACAAGAACGTCTTCAACGGCGTCGCGATGGTTCTGTCTGACGCCGAGGCCAAGCAGATTGCTGCGGTTCCCGGTGTCCTGAGTATCGAGAAAGAACGCTTCCAGGTGCTGAACACCGACGACGGCCCGGTTCACATCGGCGCACCCGCAATATGGAATGCGGTGGGCGGATCGCGGGGTGAAGGTGTCGTGGTCGGTATCCTCGACTCGGGGATCAATCACGATCACCCGTCGTTCGCCGATATCGGCGGTGACGGCTACGATCATGTCAACCCGCTGGGCGCGGGAAATTACATCCCCGGCAGCTATTGCGACGTCGTGGATCCGGGCTTCTGCAATGACAAGCTGATCGGCGCATGGGACATGGTCATGTCGGCGAGCGACGCCGGCTCACCGGAGGATTCGGATGGCCATGGCTCGCACACAGCCAGCACCGCGGCCGGCAACGTCATTCCGGGCGCCGCCCTCCTGGCCCCGACGACGACGCTGGTTCGCGACATTTCCGGCGTGGCGCCCCATGCCAATATCATCGCCTACGACGTCTGCATTGTAAGCTGCCCGGGTTCTGCCCTGTTGGCTGCCATCGATCAGATCGTCATCGACGCGTCGGTGCTGCCCAACGGCATCGCCGTATTCAACTATTCGATTTCGGGCGGCAACGATCCATACAACGACGCCATCGAGATCGCTTTCCTGAACGCCACGGCCGCGGGCATCTACGTTGCCACGTCTGCCGGCAATGCCGGACCCGGGCCCGCTACGACGGGCCACAACTCGCCGTGGGCAGCCAACACGGCAGCCATGACGCACCGGCGCGCCTTGCCGAATTCCGTGATTGGCTTGACCAGCGATGGCAGCGGACTGGCCGACATCGAGGGGTTGGGGTTGACCTCGGGATACGGCCCGGCTTCGATCGTCTACGCCGGCGACTTCCCGACGGCTAACGGCTCGGCGAATGATACCGATCCGGCCCAGTGTCTCGAACCGTTCCCGGCAGGTCACTTCAGCGGCGAGATCGTCGTGTGCGACCGCGGCACGATCGCGCGCGTTGACAAGGGCGCGAACGTACTGGCCGGCGGTGCCGGTGGTCTTGTCCTCGCAAACGTTGATGCCCAGGGCGAATCGATTGTCGGCGACGCGCACTTCCTGCCCGGCGTGCACATCGGCGATGCCGCCGGCGACGTGCTGAGGGACTGGCTTGCAACCAACTTGAATACCATGGCGTCGATCTCGGGCTTCTCCGTCGACATTGATGCGGCGAATGCCGACATCGTGGCGGGATTCAGCTCCCGCGGGCCGAATGCCGCGATCGACGTTCTGAAACCCGACATGGCGGCCCCGGGCGTCAGCGTCCTGGCGGCTTTGGCCACCGATGGCGTCACGCCCTCGCCTGAGTATGGATTCCTGAGCGGCACGTCGATGGCGAGCCCGCACCACGCCGGTTCCGTAGCCCTGATTCGCGCGCTGCACCCCGACTGGACCATTGCTGAAATACGGTCGGCCCTGATGACGACGGCGAACAACGACACCGTGCTCAAGGAAGACGGCATGACGCCCGCCGATCCGTTTGACGTCGGTGCCGGTCGTATCGATCTCAACCAGGCGCCCAATGCGGGCCTCGTGCTTGACGAGACGGTGACGAACTTCATCAACGCCGACCCGGCGCTGGGCGGCGACCCGTCCACGCTGAACCTCGCCAGCATGGCGAAGGCAAACTGCACCGGGCACTGTTCCTGGACGCGCGAGCTCAAGAACGTCACCGGCAGTGCCGCCCGTTGGCGCATCTCCACAAGTGGCCCCGCGGGTCTCGAGATATCGACGTCACCGCGGCGTTCGCTGTCGCTCGGTCCCGGTGAAACCGGAACCCTGACCGTCACCGTCGACACGCACCTGGCACCGGACGGCTGGAATTTCGCAGAAGTCTACCTGGAGCCGACCCACGGCGGGCCGCACCAGCACATCCCGATCGCGGTCGAAGCCGTACGCTCGAGTAACCCGGTGCTGTTAACGAAGATCGTCGACGCGGAGACCGCGGCACCCGGCGAGCCGGTGAACTACACAATCGAGATCACCAATGGCAATCTCAGCGGCTTGATCGACGTTGTAGACGTGCTGCCGCGCGGTGTCCGTTACGTGAGAGGTTCGGCTGCCGAGACGATCGTGAATGGCTCGACGACCTCGTCGTTCGGGCCTGCCGGACGGGGAACACTTGCCTGGAGCGGCATGCTGGATTCGGGCGGCCTCGACCTGACCGCGTCGCCGTCACCATTTGGCTATCTGCCGCTGGCGTCGTTCGGTGTCGCACCGCTCGGCTGCCCCAGCAACTGCGATGACGGCGGTTTCATCTTCACCGGACTGCCGGCGTTCGACTACAATGGCAACACGTACACCGACTTCATCATGTCGGTAAACGGTACCATCGAACCCGGCAGTGCCAGCCTCCTGGCGACTTCCGCATCCAATCTTGACATGCCGGATGCTACCCCGCCGAACAACCTGCTGGCGCCGTTCTGGACCGATCTCAACCTGACGAGTACCGGCAACTGGTACCTGGCTGTGCTCAGCGACGGCGTGAACGACTACCTCATCGCGGAATGGGAGAACGTGCCATTGTTCAGCGACCCGACCGCAAGTCACTCCTTCCAGGTCTGGATACAGGCGGGATCGAGCAACATCTGGTTCGTCTACGGCGGCATCAATAACGCCGGCGGCATTCCGCTCACCGTCGGTATCGAGGATGCAGCCGGCGCCGTCGGTGCCTCGTATTTCTTCAATGGAGCCGGCACATCGCCTGCCGTCGGCACCGATCTCCAGGTCCAGGAACTGGTCGGTGGCACGGCAACGCTGACATTCCAGGGAACGGTCCGCCGATGCTCTCGTGGCGAGGCACTGGTCAACGTGGTAACGGTGACAGACGGCGCAGGCGCGCAAGAGGAGGCCAACGCGGTCACCGAATGCGTCCGCTAACGCGCCAGTAACCATCGCGCTGACAGCACGACGGGAGGCGCGAGAGCCACCAACGAAGGGCGGTCGTCTGACGACCGCCCTTTTTTGTGGCGTCGTGGTTGCTGTCAGCTTTCGCCGTGTGCGTACGGCAGCGGCTCCTCGCGGGACGGGGTTTCGCAGAGGAACGGCGACCTGTTGCCTCCGCTGTGGTAGCGATAAACCTTACCGTCGACGCGCAGGTGAATTCGCGATCCGGGCGAGAGCACCTGCGCGTACTGGTAACCGGCCGAGGGACAGCCTAGACTGCGATCGCGCCAGGTGACGAAATCGGCCTTGATCACCTCCATCTGGTCCTTCGCGGCGCCCGAGCGGGTGTGCAGATCGTTCTTCGCCAAGTCGACGAGCCTCTGCAGGCCCGGGCCGATCGGCACTGGCGCAGCCTCGTCTCCCTCGGGCTGCACGACCGCCACAGGTTGCGGCATCGATTTTGCCGACAATTCCGTCTCCTTGCCGTCCGCGCAGCCGGCAGCCAGACACGCGAAGGTTACCCATGTAATGCCGCTATTCCTGATCATCTCGTGTAATCGACGGGGCTGCCTCTTGATGGTGCCTGGGGCCGGACTCGAACCGGCACGTCCTTGCGGACTGCGGGTTTTAAGTTCCAGTATTGCGCAAATCCGCGCAATTCCAGGCGATAAGACGCAATCTAACCCATTGATACTAATGGTGTCCATTTGCGCTGCCCTGCGGGGCTTTGAATACGCTGTGGGACAAATTTTGGATAAAAACACGAATAGGGGTCCCAGTCTCGAACGGGCGAAGGCGACATACGGCCGCGCTTCTCTCCACAGAAAATGAAAAGAAACCGAACGTCCGCTTTCGGCCAAGAGCGGTCTTCGATGCGTTAGGGACGCTCGTGGCTGCAGAGCCATTTTCTATCGAATCAGCGCGTCAAGCTGCCGCAGATCGAGCCCCTCATCTCGATAGTGCGTACGGCAGACCTCAAGTAGCGAGAATCCAT
>DATCZJ010000145.1:0-45768 GCA_036525955.1 Woeseiaceae bacterium
GGTCGACCGACGTGACCTCGGTGCCGTCCATGCCGGCATACGGCAGTGCGTGCGCGAAATCGCCGGCACCAGCCACCTGGTCGGACGGCTGCGTGATGCGATCGCCAACGTGGTGAATCGTCGCCGTGACGAAGCCTTCCGAGCCGCCTAACATGTCCAGCGGGATCGTGTAGCTGCCCGTGGCCGCGATCTGGAACTCCGGCACCGAGGCGAGGCGGTTGCCTTCTTCGAGGCCGGCGATGACGTTGCCGTCACCGTCGCGAACCGTCGAGTCGAACTCGGCGTTCAGGACGCTGCCGGCGAGCGAGAAGTACAGCGCATCAGACGGCTGCGCGCCGAGTTCGAACTCGACACCGGCCGTGTGCGCTTCGGGCACGTTGAACGAGATGCGCGACGAGCAGGAGCCCGCGTCGAGCGTCACCTGCAGGTCATCGATGTCGGAGTAGAACGCCGCGGCGTTGAACGTCACGCCGTTGCCCCAGACCGACTTCACGCCGGCCTCGTAGTTCCACATCGTCTCATCGCCGTAGTCCTGGAAGGACCCGAACAGCGCTTCGTCCTCGGGCGTGCACAGCGGTACGTTGAGCGGATCGTTGACGCCGCCGAGGCGGAAGCCCTGCGAGGCCTGCGCGTTCAGCGTGACGTTGTCGTTCAGCTCGAAGCTCGCGAGCACGCGCGGCGTGAAGCCATCCGAAGCCGTTCCATTAGTGAAGGGTCCATCGCCGTTCGAGAACAGGCCGCCTGACCAGAAAACGCGGTCTTCTTCGAAGTCATACCAGCGGCCACCGACCGTCAGGGTCAGCGCGTCGGTCATCTCGAACGAAACTTCGCCGAAGATCGCCATCTGCTGGATGTCGTAGGGCAGGTCGGCGCTGTAAGGCGAATCAACTGGCGCTATACCATTGCTGACCGCATCCGCCGTGCCAGCGCCCAGCGCGGCGTCGATCACCGCGTCGTAGCCCGGCGTCGGCAGGCGCTGTGCGTAAGTGCGCTCGGTATCGGAGAAGAACGCACCGACGAGCCAGTCGAAGTTCGAATCTGCGTTAGAGCTCAGGCGGACTTCGAAGGTCGTCTGCTTGAGGTCGGTGGTGTCGCGCAGGTTCGACGGCAGGGAAACGGCCGACTCGGGGAAGCCGAGACCGCCCAATGGCGATACGGTAACGCTGCCTGTCAGTGCACTCGCGTCGCGGCTCACGAGAATCTCGCGATCTAACTGGCTGCCGACAAACGTGAAGTCGAATGCGTCGAGCGAGGCCTCGAACACGAGATCGGCAAGCAGCGTCTCATCCGAGAACTCCTCGTCGAGCAGCAGGTGCTGCTGACGTTCTCCGAGCTGGACCGGTTGGCGGATCAATGGATCCGTATAAGGGTTCGCAAACAGGTTGAAGACTTCCTGCCGGGCGAAGCCATCGGCCGTTGTGTCCTGGTAGATGATGCGCGGCGTGATCGTGATGTTGTCGCCGACGTTGAAGGTCAGCGCGGCGCGCATGCCCGTGCGGTTGCCAGAGTTCACGTCTTCCTTGAAGCTGCCGTCTTCCTGGCGTGCGTCGATGAAGCCGCCGTACTCCGTCGTGTAACCGACGATACGCAGCGCGGCCGTATCCGACAGCGGCATGTTGACCATGCCCTTCACGTAAAAGCCCATCTCACCGTCTGTGACGGTGTTGATGTCGAGTTCGACATTGCCTTCGAACTCGTCGGTGTCCGGCTTGTTCGTGATGTAGCGAATCGTGCCGCCGACCGAACCCGAGCCGAACAGCGTGCCCTGCGGGCCACGCAGCGTCTCGACGCGGTTGAGGTCATAAAGGTCGAAGTCCGGCGTGAACAGCGACAGCGAGATCACCGACTCGTCGAGATACACGCCGACCTGCTCCTTGACGCCCGGCTGGTCGCGAACAATCTGGCCGGCCGATACGCCGCGGATCGCGACCTGGCTCTGGCCCGGACCCAGGTTCTGGATCGTGAGGCCCGCCACGTTACGCGACAGTTCCTCGAGATTTGTCGCGCCCGTGCGCTGGATGTCCTTCGCCGTCTGTGCGTTGATCGAGAACGGCACATCCTGGATCGTGCTCTCACGCTTCGTCGCCGTGACCGTGATTTCTTCAAGCACGCTCTGGGCGGACGCAGTCGCCGAGATGCCGAGCAGCGCGATGGCTGCCGGCAACACGCGCAGCGCGCGTGTTGTTTTTTCGATACTGCTCATGTCTTTCCCCCTGATTGGAATTGCTGCCAAGCTAAATCGTCAATGATTATGGCATGTCACTCTTCCAGCATAGTGTTGTTTTTTTGCAAAACAAGGGTACATCGGCGGCATTCGGGCGTTTCACAGGTACAAAAAAGGCCGGGCAGAGCCCGGCCTTAGCGATTACCTGATCCTGAAGGGGGGTTTGAAGGGTCAGGCAGCCTTGAGGGCATCCTCGGCGGAGAGATAGTCATAGCCGAGATCACGGGCGACAGCCTCGTGATTGACATGCCCTGCATGGACGTTGAGCCCGTTGGCGAGGTGCGGATCGCGCCGCAGCGCCTCGAGCCAGCCATGGTTAGCCAACGCTTTGACGAACGGCAGGGTTGCGTTCGTCAGGGCGAACGTGCTGGTGCGGGGGACGGCACCCGGCATGTTCGTGACACAGTAATGCACGACGTCGTCGACCACGTAGGTCGGCTCGGCGTGCGTGGTCGGACGGCTGGTTTCGAAGCAGCCGCCCTGGTCGATCGAGATGTCCACCATGACCGAACCGGCGGCCATGTCCCTGACGTTCTGCCGGGACACGAGCTTCGGCGCCGCGGCGCCCGCGATCAGGACCGCGCCGATGATCAGGTCGGACTGCGGCGCGAGCTCATCGATCGCATGCCTGGTCGAGTACACCGTGTGCACGCGTCCGCCCCAGATGTCGTCGAGGTGGCGCAGGCGCGGCAGCGAGCGGTCGAGGATCGTCACCTCGGCACCGAGGCCGACGGCCATGTCGGCCGCATTGGCGCCCGAAACGCCGCCGCCGATGACGAGCACGCGCGCGGGCGCCACGCCCGGCACGCCGCCCAGCAGCTTGCCGCAGCCGCCGTTGGCTTTCTGCAGCGCATAGGCACCGGCCTGGATCGACAGGCGTCCGGCAACCTCCGACATCGGCGTCAGGAGCGGCAGCGAGCCGTCCTTCGCGGTGACCGTTTCATAGGCAATCGCGGTCGTGCCGGACTTGACCAGCGCTTCCGCCTGCGCGGGATCGGCGGCGAGATGCAGATACGTGAACAGCACCTGCCCCGGACGCAACATCGCGCATTCGTGCAGCTGCGGCTCCTTGACCTTGACGATCATGTCCGCAGCCTTGAAGACTTCTTCGGGCCTGCCGACGACTTTCGCGCCGGCCAGCTCGTAATCCTTGTCGGTCACGCCGATGCCGGCGCCCGCATTCGTCTCGACGATGACCTCGTGGCCATCGGCAATGACCTCGTGCACGCCGGCCGGGGTCATGCCGACACGGAACTCGAGGGTCTTGATCTCTTTGGGTACTCCGATCTTCATGGCTCTCTCCCTACCATCAATCGTTTTTCTGGTACCCAATGTACCTGCGGCGAGACGCCATCCGCTTGCGATTTTGCTGACTTCACCGCTAATTTGTGGCATTTTCTGCTAATTGTAGCCAGTTTGACGCAAGAATCCTTTATGAAGATGGACAGATACGACAAGTTGATCCTCGAGGCCCTGCAGAAAGACGGCCGCGTCAGCAACGTGCAGCTCGCCCAGATGGTGAACCTGTCAGAGTCGGCGACGCTCAGGCGGGTCCGCGCCCTCGAGGACGCCGGCATGATCAACCGCTACGCGGCGCTGCTGCACCAGGGCAGGGTCGGGCTGTCGGGGAACGTCTTCGTGCAGATCGGCCTGCACCGCGAGGAGCAATCGGAACTCGCGGCCTTCGAGGAGGCCGTGCGCGGCATTCCGGAAGTGATGGAGTGCTATCTCATGACCGGCGAGTTCGACTACCTGCTGCGGGTCGTCGTGTCCGACATGGCGGATTTCGAACGCATCCACAAGGAAGGCCTGACTCGCCTGCCGGGCGTCGCGCGCGTCAATTCGAGCGTCGCGATCCGGACCGTGCAGAAGAAGACCGAGCTGCCGTTACGCTGACGGCGGCACGAATTCCTTGGGCGCCGCGGAGCCTTCGCCGAAGAAGAATTTTTCCATCTCGGTTTCGAGGAACTTGCGCGCGTCGGGCTCGATCGGCGTCAGTCGATACTCGTTGATCAGCATCGTCTGGTGTGCGAGCCAGCGCTGCCACGCTTCCTTCGACACGCTGTCGTAAATCCGCTGTCCGAGATCGCCGGGGTATGGCGCATAGTCGAGGCCCTCGGCGCCTTCGCCGAGCATGACGCACTTAATCTTGCGAGACATTTCGTTTTTCCCCGAGTTGTTGCATGAGTTTGCTGACCGGTGCGGCGATGCCGCCCGGCGGCGCGCCGTCGAGACGGTACCACGTGGTGTCGGCGCCGTCGGCTACTTTACCCAATGGCGCCTCGACGCGCACGACGATCGGCCGGATATCCAGGTCGAAATGCGTGAAGCTGTGGCGCATGAGCTGCCAGCGCTCGACGCCGATCACCCGGGCCTCGAGCCGCTCGCGGCACCAGTCGTGAATCTCGTCCTCGCCCACCTCGGGCAATCCCCAGAGGCCGCCCCAGATTCCGGCCGCCGGGCGGCGTTCGAGAAAGATGCGCTCATCCATGCGCGCGATCAGCATGGTCGTGGCGCGCAGCGGTTTCGCTTTGCGCGGTTTCTTTCCGGGATAGTCGGCCACGGTGCCCGCCGCCAATGCGCGGCAGTCGCGGCGCACGGGACAGCGCTCGCAGTCCGGCTGCGTGCGCGTGCAGAGCGTCGCGCCGAGATCCATGATCGCCTGCGTGTAAGCGGCCGTATCGGCAGCCGGTGTATATCGCTCCGCGACCGCCCACAGCGCGTTGGCGACAGCCGTGGCGCCGGGCCAGCCGCCGATCGCCTCGTGCCGCGCAAGCACGCGCTTGACGTTGCCGTCGAGAATCGCGTGACGCTGGTCGTAAGCCAGCGACAAAATCGCGCTTGCCGTCGAACGGCCGACGCCCGGCAGCGCCGTTGCCGCCTCGATCACCTCCGGGAAGCGGCCGCCATGCAATTCGCAGATATGCTGCGCCGCAAGATGCAGGTTGCGTGCGCGCGCGTAATAGCCGAGGCCGGACCAGTGATGCAGTACCGCATCCAGCGGCGCCGCCGCGAGCGTCTGCACATCCGGGAAACGCAGCATGAATTGCTCGAAGTACGGGATCACGGTCTGCACCTGCGTCTGCTGCAGCATGATTTCCGAGATCCAGATGCGATAGGCGTCGCGCGGCGACTGCCACGGCAGGTCGTGGCGGCCGCTGTCGCGATACCACGCGAGCAGGCGCGACGCGAAGTCGTTCAATGCGTTGCCCCCATGGCCGGCAGGCCACGCGCGATCGCCTCGATCCGGTCGAGGGCGTCGCTGCCGTCGTTCCTGAGTTTGCGCTTGATCATCCAGGGGCCGATCGCGGGCGGCACCCAGAAGGCGGGCTTCATGTGAAGTTTATAAAGGACGGTCGTACCGCGGCCGTCGGCTTCGAAGGCCCAGGTCTCGTTGCTGAATTCGAAGTCGCTCTCGGCCGGGTCCGCAAATGCCCGCAACTCGACGTTCGGCTCCGACTCGACGTAACCCTGGCGCACGAGCGATTTGCAGAAGAACAGCACGCAGCCCCGGTTCAGCACATAGAAGCCGGGCCGACCGAGCGCATCGGCCTCGAGATCACGCGCCTCGACGATCGCGCTCGAGAATTGCGATGACAGGTCCCAGCTGCGGAATACCCGGTACACGGCGCCCGGGTCCGCGTCGAACCAGACGACTGACTCCAGCCGGTACTGGCCATCGGCATAGTCGATCTCGATGCTGCGCATCTCCGCCGCGCGCGACAGGCCGGCGGCGAGGCACAGGAAAACAAAGAGCAGCGCGGGCGCTCTCATTCCTTCTTCTTGAACAGGTCCTTGAGCTTGTCTTCGATGCGCTCACGAACCTCTTCCTCGACTTTCTGCTGCAGCAGTTTTTCGACATCCGGCTTGACGCTGGGCTTGACCAGCGGGCCCGTGATGCTGAGCGGGATCACGACCTTGGTGAGATCGTCGATCTCCTCCGCCGCCGCGCCCTGCATCGCCTCGGGTTTCCTGAACACGCGCGCGCTCAGCCGATAATCCACGGTCGCGGCGGGCAGGTCGACGCTGCCCTGGCCGGTGATGCGCATGAACGGCAGATCGGCGACGAAGTCTTCGTTACGCATGACGCCACGCGTGACGACGCCCGTCGCAGTCACCGAACTGAACGGCGTGCGGGCCGGCAGCACGGGCTGCGGCGGCGTTTCCTGCTTCAGCAGCGCGCGTGCGCGACGCAGTTCGTACCAGACGTCGGTGCCCTCGAAGGTGCCGTCCCTGAGCGCAAACGCCATCGTGCCCGACAGGTCGCGCTGCAGCGCCTCGGCGTCGCCGCCACGCCCGCTCAGCTTGAAGTTGCCGTTGATGCTGCCCGTGATGTTGCGCTGCTCGAACATCGCGAACGCGAGCTTCGCAAGATCCACGTTCTCGACCTTTTCATCGACGGACAGGATCGGCACGTCGCCCGCGACATCGAGCCGCACGTCACCCGCATACTTGCCGCCGTAGAGATCGGCCGAAATCGGGTGCAGCCGCAGGCGGCCACCGCCCGCGTTCAGGCCCAGGACCACGTTGTCGAGCTGCAGGTTGGCCAGCTGCACGCTGCCGATCTTCAGATTGCCGCGTGCGTTGATCGGCCGGATCAGGTCGGCGGGAATCTCGGCAGGCGCGCCGGCCGCGACCTCGCCACTGCCTTCGGTGGCGGGCGCCATGTAACGGTTCAGGTCGAGCGTGTCGCCCGAGAGCTCGAAACGGTAGCTGCCGGCCGAGCTGCGCGGCACCGACAGGCTGCCCTTGAAGGTCGTGGCGTCCAGCACCAGCGTCAGCGCCGTCAGGTCGATCGACGCGGCGGTCAGCGCCGCCTTGCCTTCGACCGCGACGTTGCTGAGCGCCGTCGGGTCCGCGGTCGCGGGCGCCTCGATGCCGAGCAGGTGCATCAGGCTTTGCGGCGAGAACGGCGCGATGCGGACCGCCGCGCTCGGCAGCACCTCGTCCGCGTAGGAGAACGATGTGGCATCGATGGCGATGTCGAGGCCGAGCGCCGTGACGCTGAGCGGCTGCAGAGCAACGACCTGCTTCGCGGTGTCGATCTCGATCCCGGCCGTCGACAGGGCGATGCTCGTCGGCGCATCGGCGATGCCCGACACCGCGCCTTCGACATCCAGCCCGTCGAAGCGGACGAAATCGTCGCCGAAAGCGACGATGGTCTCGATTTCGATGTCGCCGCTCATGCCGTCGGGCTCGACTGCGAAGCTGAACGAACCGCTGGCCGGCACGGGCGACCCGTCGTCGGACACCCGCCCGATGCGCAGATTGACGGCGCTCAGGGTATAGGTCTCGCCGGCCTGGCGGTCCTCGTAACGAATCGCGGCATCCACGATGGTCACCCCGGAAATATCCAGCCGGCCGGTCGCAGCGTCCTCGCCGTCGGTCTCGGGCGCTTCGGCCTCGTCCGCAGTGAGCAGATCCTCCCAGTTGCTGCGCCCGGCGCGGTTGACGGCCAGGTGGAGGCGCAGTGCCTCGAGCTCGGCCGTGCCGACGGCCACTTCACGGCGCAGCAGGAGCGGCATCAGGCGAATACTCAGCCGGGCGCGGTCGAACTCCGCGAACGGCTCCGCGCCGAAGTCGGGCGCGTTGCCGAGCCGGGCGTGCCCGACCTCGACCGCCAGCCACGGGAACAGCGCCAGTGACACGTCGCCATCGATGACGAGCTCGCGGCCCGTGCGCTCCTCCACAGCCGCGGCGATGTCCTCACGGAAATCATTCGGGTCGAACAGCAGGAAAAACGCGATGGCAGCGAGCGCAAACAGCGCCACGACTGCCGCAACGACGATGGCGAGGATCTTTAAGACACGGCCCATGGGGACACCTGGTTTCGGGAAGACGGCTAGCGTATCAAATCAGACAAAAAAAAAGCCGGGCTGCTCCCGCAGCCCGGCCCTGTTTTGACCTCGGTGATCAGTCCTGGCAGATCCGGATCCCGCCGTTCATGGTAGCCAGCTCGACGCGCGCCTCGCCGGCGCCTTCGCTGAAGCGCAGTTCCCAGCCCGGCGCGTACTTGCTCGTCCGCTCGGCCTTGGGCCCGAAGCAGTTCTTGATGCTGCCGTTGAAGGTCTCGATGTCGAAGGTCGCCGATACGGCGCCCGCCAGCTCGACGTCGATTTCGCCGTTCACCGTTTCGCCCTCCAGCCTGCCGTTCTTGCGAAGCTCGGCATGAAACACGATTTCGCCGTTCACCGTGTTGAGCGTGGCGCGGCTGAACGTGCCTTCGTCGACCGTCACGTCGCCGCTCACCGCCTCGGCCGCAACCTCGCCGGCGACACGGAACAGGGTCACGTCGCCCGATACCGTGCCGACTTTCGTGTAGGTGTCCTTTTGCGTGCCGGTCACTTCCACGTCACCGCTGACCGATGCGGCCGTGACGTTGCTTGCCATCGCCTCGGTGGTCACGTCGCCACTGACGCTTTGCAGCGACTGCTCGCCCAGGACGTTTTTCACGGTGATTTCGGCACTGACCGTGCTGACGTCGATCGAACTGCCCTCGGGCACGTTCACGACCAGCTCGCTGCTGATGCCGTGGCCGCCATTTTTCGGCACCTTGACCTTGATGGTCACCCGATCACCGTCGCGCTCGAAGACGAGTTCCTTGACGTTGCGGCCGAGCGTCCCGCTCACTTCGACCTGGTTCCGTGACCAGCCGTTGACCTCCACCGAGCCGGCGATATTGGAAATATCGACATGCCCGTCCGGCGCCGCATCCAGCGACTTCGAAAATTCCTCGGCCGATACCGACGCCGCCAACAGCGCGCCGAAAACAATTGCGATCAGTTTCTTCATGGTCCTTCTCTCTCGATCCAAAGTCGGCATATGCCGTCTAGATGTCATTTCTCATCATCACGTTGCGGGTGAGGCCGCCGATGCGCCTGAGCAGCATGAGCTCCTCCCGGTAGGCACGCAGCAGTTTCTCCTGCAGCAGCACGTTGTCCGGCTCCTGCTCCAGCGCTGCGTTGATCTCGTAAATCGCCGTCTGCACGATTTGCAGGTTCGCTTCGATATCGCCGCGGGCTTCTGGCGACAGGCGCGCCAGCGAAACCTCGAGCTCCGCCGCCAGGCCATCGCGCGCGACCTGGAAGTCCACGCCCAGCGAGTAATTGGCGCCGAAGGACGCCTGCTCGAAGACCAGGGCGGGTGATACCTGCGTGACCGGCTGCACCTGGCCCTTCATCCAGTACCAGGTCAGGCCCGAGGACGCGCCGACCAGCAGCACGACGGCCGCCGCCTGCGCAAAGATCGGCATCCGCGACGGTCGCGCCGGCGTGGCAATGGCATCGGCGATGCCGGGCCACAGGTCGCGCGCCGGGCTGATGTCGCGGGCGAGTTGCCGCGCGGCCCGATCCAGCTTGTCGTCAAAATCCGTGTTCATTCGTCGAATCCCTGTTCTTTCAGTTGCTGCGCCAGCAATCGCCTGGCCCGGTGCAGCTGTGCCTTGCTCGTTCCCGCCGCTATGCCAAGCATGTCGGCGGCCTCTTCGTGCGTGTAGCCGTACACCGCGTTCAGCACGAACACGTGACGGGCCCCTTCGGGCAACCGGTCCACGGCCTCGGCCAGGTCGCGCAGCGTACCGCTGTCACCGGTCGACAGCGGGGTGGCATTGACATCATCCACAACCTGCAGCCGCTCCTGTTCGCGTTTCGACTTGCGCATCCGGCCGAGCACCGCGTTCACCGCGATCCGGTGCAGCCAGGTCGAAAACTGGCTGTCGCCGCGAAACCGGACCAGCTGGCTCCAGGCCTTGATGAACGCTTCCTGCGTGCAGTCCTCGGCCTCGCTGACATTGCCGGTCATCCGCAGGCACAGGCCGTACACCTTGCCCACGTGCAGTCGATAAAGGGATTCGAAGGCGCCTGCGTCCTGGCGCCTCGCCCGCTGGACGAGGCGAGCCTCTTCGGCGGACGATGTCGGCTGTATGGCTTGCATACCCCGACTATAGTCGCTGGCCCCCATGGTCAAAAGCGCTTCCAAGTGCCTTTTCTCCCTTTCTCCTGTCTCTTGGATGCGCTGCTGCCGGGTTTGGTTTAAGCCAGGACCCGGCCGGCGCCAAAAAAGCCGCTTAAGCGACTGTCTTAACTAAATATTCTGTTATCATGCGGGTGGCTCCCGGACCGGGGCCGGCCTTCGGCGAAAGCGAAAAACGAAAAGAATCCATGACACGTATCAAAGCTTGTCAGTCGTCAGCAGCCTCCACCCTGATCGCAGTCAAGTTGCCCCTGAAGGTTGCGGCCTGACATGTCCGGACACTCGATCCTCTACATCGGCCGCGGTGAATTCGCTACCGATTACCTCCACGAACTCGAAACGCTGCCGTGCTGCACGATGCTCACGCGCAGAAACCGCCTTGCGCTGCCCGAAGATGCGCCGTTCGTCGTCGACCTGATCCTCCTCGAAGCGGGCCCGATGATCGCCCAGTCGGGACAGACGCTGGCCGAGCTGATCCAGTCGCTCGCGCCCTACCCGGTCGTCGCGCTCACGCAGAAGGCCAACGAACACCGCGGGATCGCTGCCATGCGCGCCGGCGCGCAGGCCTACGTCTGCATCGACGATATTTCGGTCGAGGCCCAGGACACGATCTTCGACCACGCGGTACGCCGTGGCCGGCTGCAGCAACGACTGTCGGATACCGACGTCAACGTGTTGTCGATCCTCATGAACATCAATGACGGCGTCATCGTCGTCGACGGATCCGGCCATGTCCTCGACATCAACCCGGCGGCGCGCTCGATTCTCGCACTTGGTCCGCGCGTGCAGATGGACACCGAGTGGGCACAGGGATTCTGCTGTATCGACGAGTCTGGCAACAGCTATCGCAACTCGGCCGACCTGCCGCTCGCGCGCGCCCGCCACGGCGAAAAATTCGCGAACCAGGTGGCTATATACCGCAAGCCGGGTCAGCCCGACACGCTGCTCAGCATCAACGGCCAGGGCCTGTATGACGGCAAGCGCGAACTGGTCGGCGGCATCATCACGTTCCGCGACGTCACCGAGGTCACGCGCAAGACGAGCGAACTGCAAAAGCGCGCGCAGTACGACGAACTGACGGGCATCGCAAACCGCGGCCTGTTCCTCGAACAGCTGTCACGTGCGATCGGCCGCAGCCAGCGCAAGGGAACGCCGCTCGCGACGCTGTTCATCGACCTCGATCGCTTCAAGTCGGTCAACGACACCCTCGGTCACGACATCGGCGACGCCGTGCTGCTCGAGGTCGCCGACCGTCTGCGCGGCAACCTGCGCATCGGCGACTTTTCCGGCCGCTGGGGCGGCGACGAGTTCGTGGTCTGCCTCGAGGATTTCGGCGAAGCCGCGAATGCCGGCGCCGCTGCGCAGAAGCTGCTGCTGGTGCTGTCCGAGAAATACGAAATTCGCAACAGCGAGGTGTTCGCGACACCGAGCATCGGCATCGCGATGTACCCGGAGTCCGGAGACAATGCCGAGCGGCTCGTCAAGGCCGCCGACATCGCGATGTATGAGGCGAAAAAGAAAGGCGGCGGCCGCTTCCAGTACTACTCCAGCGCGCTGAACACGCAGCTCGCGCAGCGCGAGGAACTCGAGGTCGGCTTGAGACACGCGCTCGTGCGCGACGAATTCGTGCTGCACTACCAGCCGCGCATCGATCTGAACACGGGACGCCTGATCGGGCTCGAAGCGCTGCTGCGCTGGCAGCACCCGCGTTTCGGCCTGCTGCCGCCAGCACGATTCCTGCCGATCCTCGAATCCAGCGGACTCATTCATTCCGCCGGCGCCTGGGTGATCCAGACGGCATCCCGGCAACTCGCGGGCTGGCAACGTCGCTTTGAACTGCCCGACCTGTCGGTGGCGATCAACCTGTCGTCGCAACAGCTCATGCATACGCGCCTCGTCGAGATCGTCGCCAAGGCGCTCGCCGACAATGCCCTCGACCCGGGCTGCATCGAACTCGAAATCAATGATGGCGACGTCGTGCGGCAGCGCGCGGCCGAACTCGAAACGCTGCGCGGCCTGCGCAGGCTCGGCGTGCGGCTGTCGCTCGATCACTTCGGCACGCGCGACGTGTCGTTCGAGTCGCTGGACAACGGCTTCATCGACAGCTTCGTGCTCGACCAGACCCTCATTTCGGACGTCGCCGAAAACGGCAGCCACCAGCGCATCGTGCGCGCGGCCATCGCGATGGCGCAGGGCCTCGATATCGAGGTCGCCGCCGAGGGCGTCGAAACGATCACGCAGCTCGAGTTCCTGAAGAGCTGCAACTGCAATCTCGCGCAGGGCTTCCTGATCGCGCGACCGATGCAGCCCGAGAAAGTCGCCGCCGTTCTGCGCAGCGAGATCGCCGGCACCCGGCTGCTCGCGCGCGGCATGCCCTGACCAAAAGCCTGCGGTCGATTGCGATTCTGCCTGTCCGCCGGCGTGACGCCGCGCCCGGGGCGCAAGACGCTTCCTGATTTGCCGGCAGCGCGGCGCGCGATTGTTGGCGGGCTTTCCCGGTTCAGGCGTCGCTGTCGGCCGGGTCACCGCAATTCCAGCACACGGCAAACTGCCCCTCGTTCACTTCGCCGCAGCGCGCGCAGGTCCACGGCGTCGTCTCGCTCTCGGTTTCGATCGATTCGACGAGCTGCTTCGCGCGGTCGAAATCGAGATCGTTGACGATCCAGAGCTCCGGCCATACCTCGACGAACGGCATCTCGCCCAGGATCGAGCCGAGGTGCTCGTTGCGGATTTTCGTCCTGATCCCCTCCGCCGCCAGCAGGTTGCGATAGTGGTTGATGGTGATCAGGGATTCGGAGGAAGTCAGCTTCTTCATGCTTTGGTCATGGCGGGCCTGGAATCTCCGTCTATACTGACATTACATCAACAAGAAGAAGCGGGGGTTAATATGAAGAAGATAATCACTGCCGTCGTCATGTCGGCATTCCTGGCCCTGTCGGCCGGCGCCAGCGCCGACCCCGTGTCGGCCGTATTCACCTGCACGCTCAACGACGGCAAGACCAAGGAAGATGCGATGGCTGTCAACGCAAAGTGGCTGAAGTGGGCACGCGCAACCGCGGGCACGGACGCCATCACGAGCTCGTACGTCGAGACCGTGGTCGGTGATCTCGGTGGTTTCATGTGGGTCGACACCTATCCGGATCTCGCGACCTGGGCCAAGGTCGCGGACGCCGACGATCAGCCCGACATCTCGGCAGCATTCGACGCGGTCGAGACCTGCAGTCGTAACCGTCTGTTAAAGGGCACGCCGACCGAGGCCGCGAAGTAATCAGGAACGCAGCGACCCCAGGAACTCCCTGGGGTCTTCGCCTCGCTCCAGCACCTCGACGAGCGCCGATCCGACGATCGCGCCCGCCGCATGCGCCCCGACCGCCGACACGTCGGCCGCCGAGCGGATGCCGAATCCCGCGCACACCGGTAGCGCGGAGACTGACGAGACCCTGTCGAGATAGCCGGCCAGGTCCGCCGGCAGCCCCGCGCCGCCGCCCGTAATGCCCGTGATCGTCACGGCGTACACGAAGCCGCGCGACGCATCGCAGAGCATCTCGAGGCGCGCTTCGGGCGTCGCCGGCGTGACGAGCTGAATCAGCCCCAGGCCCTCCGCCTCCAGCGCCGCGCGCAGGTCGTCCGATTCTTCAAAGGGCAGGTCCGGCACGATGAAACCACACACGCCGGTGTCCCTCGCGCGCTCGGCGAGACGCTCGTAACCGAAAGCCAGCAGCGGGTTCAGGTAGGACATCATGACCAGCGGCGTCTCGAGCTCGCCGCCCAGGGAATCGAGCTGGTCGAAGATCCATTTCAGGCTCACGCCGTTTTTCAGCGCCTCGAAACTCGAACGCTGGATCGTCATGCCATCCGCCATCGGGTCCGAAAACGGGATGCCGAGTTCGACGACGTCGCCGGCCTCCGCCACCGCCCGCAGCGTTTCCAGGAAAGTCTCGGGGGCCGGGTAGCCGGCCGTAATGAAAGGCACGAGTGCCGGGCGCCCCGCTTCCGTCGCGGCGCCGATCGCCGCGCTGATGCGCTCATGCGGTTTCATGGGTACGTATCCTCGCCGGGTACCTGGTCAGTGTCGGCATGTCCTTGTCGCCACGCCCCGAGTTGCCGATCAGTATGCGGGCGCCCGGGTGCCGCTGTGCGTAAACGCGTGCCGCGGCAAACGCGTGCGAGGTTTCGAGCGCGGTCAGGATGCCTTCCGCCGCGCACAGCTCTTCGAGCGCCTCGAGCGCCTCGTCGTCGGTCGCGGAAATGTAGGTGACCCGCCCGGTCGCCTGCAGCAGCGCGTGCTCGGGCCCGACACCCGAGTAGTCGAGGCCCGCCGAAATCGAGTGCGTTTCCTGCACCTGGCCGTCCTCGTCCTGGAGGATCATGGTGTAGGAACCCTGCAAGACACCCGGCGTGCCGGTCGCCAGCGTCGCGGCATTCTGGCCGAGCCCGTTGCCCGTGCCGCCCGCCTCGACGCCGATCAGCTCGATGTCGTCGCCGCGCAGCGGGTAGAACAGGCCGATGGCATTCGAGCCGCCGCCGACGCAGGCAAACGCGACGTCCGGCAGTCCGCCCGCCTGGTCGAGCATCTGCTGACGCGCCTCCTCACCGATCACGGATTGCAGTTCGCGCACGAGATACGGGTAAGGGTGCGCACCGACCGCGGACCCCAGCAGGTAATAGATGCCGGCCGGGTCCGTGACCCAGTTCCTGAGCGCCTCGTCGATCGCCGCGCGCAGGGTCTTGTCGCCGGACTCCACCGCAACGACCTCGGCACCGAGCCGCCGCATGCGATCCACGTTCGGCGCCTGCCGCTCGATGTCCACGGCCCCCATGTACACCGTGCAGGGCAGGCCGACGCGCGCGCAGGCCGCGGCCGATGCGACACCATGCTGGCCCGCGCCCGTTTCCGCGATGATGCGTTTCGCACCGAGGCGCTTTGCGAGTATCGCCTGGCCGATCGCGTTGTTGATCTTGTGCGCGCCCGTGTGCGCGAGGTCCTCGCGTTTCAGCCAGACTTCCGCGCCCCAGGCCTTGCCGAGCCGCGCCGCATGCGTCAGCGCCGTGGGCCTGCCGACCCACTCGCGCAACTCGCGCCGGAATTCTTCCTGGAAAGACGCCTCGTGCAGGTGTTCGCGCACGCCGGCCTCGAGCCGCTCGAAAGCCGGTACCAGCGTCTCCGGCACGTAGCGGCCGCCGAAAGGCCCGAAGCGGCCGCGCGCATCCGGCAGCTCGCCGCGCAGCTCTGCGGCCAGCAACGCCTCGCGCGCGTCCCTGTCGAGTAGTTCACTCATTGTTTCGTCTCCGCGGCGCGTGCCGCCCTGATGAAATCCCTGATCAATTGCGTGTCCTTCTTGCCGGGCGACGATTCCACGCCGCTCGATACATCGACGCCCCAGGGCCTGACGATTGCCACGGCCTCTGCAACGTTCGCGGGCGCGAGCCCACCCGCGAGAATCATCCGGCCATGCGCGGCATGCGCGCGCGCGGCCTGCCAGTCCACCGTCTTCCCCGTGCCGCTGCTGCGACCTTCGTAGACCCAGGTCCGCACCGCCGTCGGGCCGCGGCCGCCCTCGCGGTAAACCGGCCAGCGTTCGACGTGATCCGGCACGTCGAGATCCTCGAAATCGCCGGCGTCTGTCTGCAGGACGTCGGGCTGGAACTCATCGAGCACCTCGAGCCACTCGGCATTCGACGGGTGCAGCATGACGGCGACCCGCCGTACGTCTCGCGGCACATCCGCGGCGATCGCGCGCGCCTCACCGGGCCGCACCCGGCGCGGCGACGCGGCGAACACGAAGCCGACCGCGTTCGCGCCGGCCGTGACTGCTGCATCCACGTCGCGCGCATCGCGCAGCCCGCAGATCTTCACGAACAGGCTCATGGCGCGATCGCCCCGGCGCCGGCAGCACGCATCGCGCGCACCAGCGTCGCCGGATCGTCGCTGCGCATGAGCGCGGAACCCACGAGCGCGATGTTGTAACCCCAGCCGGCCGCGGCCGCGGCGTCCTCGGCGGTCCTGAGGCCGCTTTCGGCGACTTTGCGACCCGCCGGCAGCGCCGTCGCCAGGCGGCGCAGCCGGTCGCCATCGACCTCGAGCGTGCGCAGGTTGCGCGTGTTGACGCCGAACAGCAGGCGGCCCGCGGCCGCATGGTCGCCGTCCGTCTTGTTGTCGAGCAGCTTGCGGCATCGCGCGAGGTCTTCTTCGTCGAACGACTCGAGCAATACGAACATGCCGTGTTCGTACGCGCAGTCGAGCATCGCCCGCAACCCGGCGTCGCCGAGCATCGTCGCGATCAGCAGCACGCCGCTCGCGCCGACCTTGCGGGCCTCGAGGACCTGCACAGGATCGACGAGGAAGTCCTTGCGCATGACGGGCGTGCACGGCACCGCGGCGACGACGTCCTCGAGGTGACGCAGCTCGCCCGCAAAGCGGGTCGGTTCGGTCAGGACGGAGATCGCGGCTGCACCGCCGCGCACGTAGTGCCGCGCCTGTTCCATGCGATTGCCGTGGCCCCTCGACAGGTCGCCCTCCGCCGGAGAGCGCTCCTTGATTTCCGCGATGACGTCGAAACTGCCGAGGGTCAGTGGCGCGATCGGCTTGTCGAAGTCCGACGATTTGAACGACGCTGCCTCGGCGGCCCGCGCCGCGCTCGACGTCGCCATGTCTTGCAGGAAGTCGCTCATGGGCCCTCGAAATGCGCGCGCAGCCGATCGAGAAATTCGCTCGCGCGACCCCCGTCGATCGCTGCCGCAGCCCGCTCGACCCCTTCTTTCGGCGTCTTCACGACCCCCTGCACCTCGAGCACCAGCGAGACGCCCATCAACAGCGCGTCGCGATGCGCGCCACGGTCTTCGCCCGTGAACACGCGCGTCAGTTCGAGCGCATTGTGTTGTGCGTCGCCGCCTTCGAGTTCGTCGGGGTTGCATCGGGCAAGCCCGTAGTCGGCAGGCGAGCGAATCGACTCCGCGACCTCGCCGGGGCGCACGTCGTAGAGCACGAAATCGCCGGCCGGCGTGGCTTCGTCCCAGCCCGGCTCGCCGTGCACGACGAAGGCACGCTCGAGCGGCATGCCCGCCAGCGTGTCGGCCATGAGCTTCGCCGCGGGCTGGCTGTACGCGCCGATCAGCTGGAACGGCGGCGCCGCGGGGTTCGTCAGCGGGCCGAGCACGTTGAAGACCGTCCTGACCGCGAGCGCAGCGCGAATCGGCACGACGGCCTTCATCGCGGGATGGTAGGCCGGCGCAAACAGGAACGTGAAGCCGGTCGCTTCGAGACAGGCCACTGCTTCCGCTTCGAGCAGCGGCAGCGGCATGCCGAGGCACTCCAGCATGTCGGCACTGCCCGAGCGGCTCGAGACCGAACGGTTGCCATGCTTGACGACGCGCGAGCCGCAGGCCGCCGCCAGCAGGCCCGTGCCGGTCGAGAGGTTCAGGCTGCCCGAGCCATCGCCGCCCGTGCCGACCGTGTCCACGGTGGGCGCCCCGGGCGGGATCGCCGGGTGCACCGCGAGCTCGCGCATGGCGGTCGCGAAGCCGCGGATCTCGTCGGCCGTCTCGCCCTTGGCGCGCAGGCCGGCCAGCAGCGCGCCCGCCAGCGGTGGCGCGAGCTCGCCTTCCGCGAGCTTCATCATGAGCGCGTAGGCCTGGTGCTCGCCGAGATCCTCACCGTCGAGCAGCCGGTCCAGGAGCCGGTTGTATTCGCCGCTCATGGCTTCTCCCGCCGCATGAAATTGGTCATCAGGATCATGCCGCTCGGTGTCAGCACGCTCTCCGGGTGAAACTGCACACCCTCGACCGCGAGCGTCCTGTGCCGCACGCCCATGATCTCGCCGCGACCGGTCTTCGCGGTGACCACGAGTTCGGCCGGCAGCGATTCGGCCTGCGCACACAGTGAATGATAGCGACCGACCTCGAACGGGTTCGGTATGCCTTCGAATATCGTCTCACCATCGTGCTCGACCATCGACGTCTTGCCGTGCATCAGCCGCTCGGCACGAACGATGTTGCCGCCATAATGCTGCACGATGCTCTTGTGCCCGAGGCAGACGCCGAGCACCGGCACGACGCCCGCGAACGCGCCGATCATCGCGAGCGAGACGCCGGCGTCTTCAGGGCGTCCCGGTCCCGGCGATATCACGAGGTGCGTCGGCTCGAGCGCCAGCGCGGCCTCGACCGTGATCGCGTCGTTCCGATACACCTGCACGTCGGCGCCGTGCGCGGCGAATGCCTGCACGAGGTTGTAGGTGAACGAGTCGTAGTTGTCGATCAACAGCATGCGCACGTGCGCGAATTCGTCACGGGTCGCCATCACAGTCCCTCCCCGGCGATTTCGAGCGCCCGTCTCAGGATCGCGCTCTTCGCGAGCACCTCCTGGTATTCGCGGGCCGGCACCGAATCGGCAACGATACCCGCGCCTGCCTGGAAACTGTACTCGTCGCCCGTGAACACCAGCGTACGAATCGTGATCGCCTGGTCCATGTCGCCGCGCAACCCGAAATAGCCTGCCGTGCCGGCGTAGAGGCCGCGACCCACGGCTTCCATTTCCTCGATGATCTGCATCGCCCGCACCTTGGGCGCGCCGACCAGCGTGCCTGCCGGGAAGCTCGCCGCGAACAGGTCGAACTGGTCGTAACCGTCGGCAAGCTCGCCCTGCACACCGCTCACGATGTGCATCACGTGGCTGTAACGCTCGATGGCGCGATACGGGTCGACGCGCACGGAGCCGGCTTGCGCGACACGCCCGAGGTCGTTGCGGGCCAGGTCGACCAGCATGACGTGTTCGGCGGCCTCCTTCGGGTCCGCCAGCAGGCGCTGCTCGTTGGCGAGGTCCTCATCGGGCGTGGCGCCGCGTGGCAGCGTGCCCGCGATGGGCCGGAGCGACGCGTTGCGATCGTGCAGCCTGACGAGCGCCTCGGGCGAGGATCCCACGACCCGCAGATCACCGAAGTCGAAATAGAACATGTAGGGGGACGGGTTCAACAGTCGCAGCGCCCGGTAGACCTCGAACGGCGCCACGTCGCTCCGGCCCCGGAACAGCACCGACAGCACGATCTGGTAGATGTCGCCCGACGCGATGTACTCCTTGCAGGCATTGACGCGCTCCGCGTACTCGGACTCGCTCAGGCTCGCCGTCGCCGGCCCGATCGCCACCTCGCCGACCGCCGCGGGCACCGCCCCGCGCAGCAGCCGGATCACGTCGCGGCGCAGCGCCTGCCGCTCGGCCTCGGGTCCGTCGTGCAGCAACGCGACGCGACGCGTCAGGTGATCGAAGACGAGCAGCGACGCCGGCGCGACGAACGCCGCATCCGGCACCTGCGTCTGCGGCGCCGTGTCCCGCGGCAGCTTCTCGAACAGACGCACGACGTCATAGCCGGAAACGCCGACGAGGCCCCCGGCAAACGGCAGGTCGTCGTCCGGTTGCGGCCGCGGCGCCATCGCGAGCACGGCGCGCAGGACATCGAGGTACTCGGCCTGCGTCACCGGCCTCGGCCGCTGCTCGCCGTTCACGCGGAAGCCCTCGCCGTCCATGCGCACTTCGAGCGCGTCGCCGAAACCCAGGAAGGAATACCGTGCAAGGCGCTCTCCGCCCTCGACGCTCTCCAGGAGGAAGCGCGGCCGCAGCGCGCCGAGTTTCAGATAGGCCGATACCGGTGTATCGAGGTCGGCGGCGATGTCGAATGGTGCCTGCATCTTTGCGTCTGTCCCTGTCGCGGCATTGCGCCGCAGCCAAAAAAGAAAAAGCCCGTCCTGTTTGCAGCAGAGACGGGCTTTTGGTGTTTCACTTGCTCAGCTAACGGTCAGCCAGCGGCCCCCTCCTCTGAGGAAAGCCACCACCAGTTGTTGCGCGTCTGAGCGTTCATGAATCCGAGTATCCCCATCGATTCCGCGTGCGTCAAGCCTGCTTCGGCTACAGCGGATAGATCATCGGCAGCACGATCGAGAAGCCCGCCCACATGATGATCGTGAGCGGTATGCCGACCCGCAGGAAGTCAACGAAGCGGTATCCGCCCGCCGTCATGATCAGCAGGTTGGTCTGGTAGCCGTAGGGTGTCGCGAAACTCATGTTGGCACCCAGCAGCACGGCGAGAATGAACGGCTCGGGGCTGACGCCGAGCTGCTGTGCGATGCCGATGCCGATCGGCGTGCCGATTGCCGCCGCGGCGTTGTTGGACACGATGTTGGTCATGATCGTCATCAGCAGCAGGAACGCCGACAGGATCATCGGCGGCGGCAGCGCCGACGCCGCGCTGACGAAAGTCAGCGCGATGTAATCGGCCATGCCGGTGCCGACGAGCGCCTTGCCGAGCGCGAGCGCGGTGACGATGATCATCACGACCGGGATCGACAGCGAACTGGCGGCGTCGCGCCAGGTCAGGCAGCCCGTTGCGATCATCAGGCCGAGACCGACCACCGCGCTCACGGAAATCGGCATGAGTCCGAGCGCCGCGGCCGCCACCACGAGCCCCATGATCGTGAGCGCACGCTTCGCATGATGGCGGTGCGGCAGGTCCGTGGTGCCGTCGAGCACGAGCATCGAACCGGTTTCCTTCAGCTGCGCGATCGCCTCGCGCGTGCCCTGCACGAGCAGCACGTCGCCGGCGCGCAACCGGATCAGGTTGATGTCACCCGTGATCTGCGAGCTCGGCGCACGCGCGCGATGCAGTGCGAGCGGCAGCAGGCCGTAACTCGACGTGAACCTGGCGGCGGCGAGGCTGCGCAAGTGCAACGGCGAACCGCGCGTGATGACGACCTCCGCCAGCTGCTGGCCCTCGGCGCGCAGCGGCGTTTCTTCGTCGACCGGGTGTTCCATGTCGCTCAGGTTGAAAAGCGTCGCGCCGAGCAGCCGCTCGTAGTGCTTCAGGTTCTCCGGCGAGTCCTTGATGAACAGCCGGTCGCCGGGCTGGATGACGACTGACGGCAGCTTGGCGAGAAACAGCGACTCGGAGCGCTGGATCTTGTCGATGCGCAGGTTGCCATCCGCTTTCGCGAGTACTTCCGACAGGGTGGCGCCATCGGCGAAACCGCCCTCCTTGACGTGCAGCTGCGCGCTGAAGATGCGCGGCGAGGTGTCGGCCATCGGCGGCGTGCGGTCGGGCAACAGCCTCGGCGCCGCGATCCACAGGAACACGATGGCAACGCCGCCGACGATCGCAACGGGCAGCACCCACTCGAACATGCCGAACTCGTGCATGCCCATGTCGCGGGAGATGCCGACGACCAAGAGGTTGGTGGACGTGCCGATCGTCGTCGACATGCCGCCGATGATCGTCGCGAGGCCCATCGGCATCATCACACCCGATACCGGGAACTTGGAACGCAGCGACGCGCCCACGAGGATCGGCATGAGCAGCACGACAATCGGCGTGTTGTTCATGAAAGCGCTCAAGATGGCGCCCGCCACCAGCGTCGTCAGGAGCGCGAGCACGGGTCGTGAGGACCAAGCACGGCCCACGACCGTTGCGAGCGGCTGCAGCGCACCGGTGGTTTCGAGCGCCTTGCCGACCATCATGAGCGCGCAGATCGCAACCAGCGCCTCGTTGCCGAAACCCGCGAAGAAATCGATGGGTCCAACCAGCACCTCGCCGTTCTTCTCATACGGGAACAGCTGGAACCCGGCCGTCAGCAGGATCAGGATGGTGAGCGACGATGACTCGAGCGGGATCTGGTCGCGCGTAAACAGGAACAGCGCGACGGCGGTCAACAAGAGGACCGCTATGCCGTGAGCATCGGGAGTGATCAGTTGCAAAGCGTCCCCTTGCGGCCTTGCTGGACGACGCTAGACGGTATCCCAGTTCATACCTGTTTCGCAATCGGCTGGGCGTCATTCTTGCACCGCAGTATCGCGGCGAGACGCTCGTGGAAGCCTCTGAATTCATTGATATTCCAGTGACCGATGTCGACGTTTCTGCGAAAGCACACGCTGTTCGCGCGGGTTACGAGCGGCAACAGGTCCGCGTAACGAAGGTCGGCCGGTTCGTCGGACGGAAACAGGTCCCAGGGCGACAGCGTGAAGAGATTGCGGTGTCGCAGCGCGCTCGCGCCGATAGCGAGGCGCCAGCGCGCCTGCATCTCGGTGCCGAAATCGAGAACGCGCGCGCTCGTCGCGTCGAGCGACGGGCAATGCCCGCGCTCGCGCGCCAGTTGTCGCGATGCATCCCGCAGAATCGCGATGATCCAGTCGGCAAGCTGTTCCACTTCTCGCAATGTCTGCAGCGCGCAAGGATCCGCGCCCCGGCGGCGCAACACGTCACCCCAGCCGCGCACGCGAATGGCGAGCCGCCGGTTCAGCCGGCTGTCGCCGGCCAGCGCGTCGCTGCCCCACGACGCGCGATCATGGCCGTCGTCGCCCGACGCCACGCACGCGTGCAGCGCTTGCTCCAGCGCGCCGAGATCGAGATCGCCGTCCGCTCGCGCGAACGCAACCAGATCGACATCGCCGTGCACCCAGGCAGAGTCGGCCGGCACCGGCAGCAGGGCCGGGGCGCTGATCGTGGTCGCAGGTTCTTCCGGCAGCAGCGGGCAGGCCGAGGAAACGACGAGGGGCAGCGTGGCCGTGACGGGCACGACGCGACGGAGCTCCCAGAGCCGTTGCCAGATCTGCGACAGCTCGTCGCGGGATCGAGGCAGGCGTGTGTCAACGACAAAATACATCCTGCCATTCTGGCCACGGCAGACTCGTCGTGAGCTGCGCGTATCTCGGCGACATCGCGAGATTCTGCCGCGGCGGCGGTGGGTCTGGCCTACGCCTGCCCACGGGTGTAACGTGTGCAGCAGTGGCAGATCGGGGACAGGCAAATGCCCTCTTTTGACGTAGTCAGCGATTTCGACGTGCACGAAGCGCGCAACGCTGTAGACCAGGCGAATCGCGAAGTTGCGACGCGCTTCGATTTCAAGGGCACGAATTCGAAGTTCGAGCTCGATGATGCCGTCATCCAGCTGACGACACAGACGGATTTTCAGCTCAAGCAGATGATCGAGATCCTGCACCAGAAGCTCGCCAAGCGCGGTGTCGATCTCGGCTGTCTCGAGCAGCAGACCCCGGAGCTGTCGGGCCACCAGGCGAAACAGAAAATCGTCATGCGCCGCGGCATCGACACCGACAGCGCCCGCAAGCTCGTCAAGGACATCAAGAACGCCAAGCTCAAGGTGCAGGCCGCAATCCAGGGCGACAAGCTGCGCGTCACCGGCAAGAAGCGTGACGACCTGCAGGCGGTGATCGCGATGCTCAGGGAGTCCGACGTAGGACTGCCACTGCAGTTCGAAAATTTCCGCGACTGATCCCGCCATGCCGACGGGGATCCAGAAGACGCTGCGCCGCCAGGACATCATGTTCGAGGACAAGGACCAGGCGCTGCGCGACGACGTGCGCACGCTCGGCGCCCTGGTCGGCGACCTGATCCGCGAGCAGGACGGCGAGGAACTGTTCGACCTCGTGGAGAACTGCCGCCTCCGCGCGATCCGGCGGCGGGAAGGCAACGAACGGCCCGGCGAGGAACTCTCGTCGCTCGTCACCAACCTCGATCCGGCGCTCGCGTTGAAGCTGATCCGCAGCTTCTCGACCTACTTCCAGATGGTGAATACGGCCGAGAAGGTCCACCGCATCCGCCGCCGGCGCGATTACCTGCGCGATGTCGTGCACTACCAGCCCGGCGGACTCGAAGACACGCTGATCAAGCTCAAGGCGTCGGGCATGGACGTGGACGGCCTGCAGAAGCTGCTCGACTCGATGTCGGTCGAACCGGTCTTCACGGCGCATCCGACCGAGCCCACGCGACGCACGATGCTGCGCAAGGAACAGCACATCGTGAAACACCTCGTCGACATGCTCAACCCGACCATGACGCCGCAGGAAACCAACGCCGCGCTGCAGAACATCCGACTGCTCGCGACGACCGGCTGGCAGACCGACGAGCACCCGAACGAGCAGATGACGGTCGCCGACGAACTCGAGCACATCCTGTTCTTCGTCACGGACGTGCTCTACCGGACCGTCCCGCCGTTCTACGAGGACATACGCGCCGCCATCGATCGCATGTACCCGGAGACAGGAAGGCACGTGCAGATTCCGGACCTGCTGCGCTTCGCGTCCTGGGTCGGCGGCGACATGGACGGCAACCCGAACGTCAACGCCAAGACGATTCGCGCGACGCTGGCACGGCAGCGCTCGCTGATTCTCGACCTGTACTACAACGAATGCGCCTCGCTCGGCTCCAAGCTCAGCCAGTCGACCGACCGCGCGTCGTTCAGCAACGGCATGCTCGAACGCATCGAGGAATACCGCGGCATCTTCCCGAACGCCTACCACGCGGTGCCCGCCCGGCACCGTGACATGCCCTATCGCGTCTTCCTGCGGCTCGTGCAACAGCGCCTGCAGTCGACCTACGACGACGACATCTATCCCTACGAGCGCGTGCAGCAGCTGATCGCCGACATCGAGCTGATTGCCGAGAGCCTGTCGTGCAACAAGGGACAGCATGCCGGCCTGTTTGCCGTGCAGCGACTGCTGCGCCGCATCCGCACTTTCGGCTTCCACATGCTCACGCTCGACGTCCGCCAGGACGCCGAGGTACACCGCAAGGTGGTGGGGGAGTGCCTCGGCGAAGAAAACTGGGGCGAACGCAGCGCGAAAGAGCGGACCAGGCGCATCCTGGCGGCGCTGAAGTCCCGCGAAAGCCATCCGATGACGCTCAGCACGCAGGCGCGCAAGACGATCGCCGTGTTCCAGGCGATCGCGTTCTGCCACCGCAAGTACGGCACACAGTCGATCGGCCCGTTCATCGTCAGCATGGCCCAGGGCGCGGACGACATACTCTCGGTGTTGTTGCTCGCCCAGTGGGGCGAATTGCATAACCGCCGCGGCGAGGTGCCGCTCGATGTCACGCCGCTTTTCGAAACGGTCGCCGACCTGCAGAACGGCCCGGCGATCATCGAGGAGCTGCTCGAGATCGATCTCTATCATGAGCATGTCGAACGTCGCGGCCGCCAGCAAATGGTGATGATCGGGTATTCGGACAGCAACAAGGACGGCGGCCTGGCATCGGCCCGCTGGGCGCTGCAGAACGCGCAGCGTTCGCTGGTCAACGCAATGGAATCGCTCGACGTCGAGCTGACCCTGTTCCACGGCCGCGGCGGCACGATCAGCAGCGGTGGCAGCAAGACCCACGTGGCGGTGCTGGGCGCGCCGCCCGGCACGGTCAACGGCCGCCTGCGCGTGACCGAGCAGGGTGAAATCATCAACGAGAAATACGGCCTGCGTGGCATCGCGCTGCGCACGCTCGAGCAGATCACCGGCTCCGTCGCGCTTGCCACGGCGATGCCCAAGCACCGTGGCACGGACAAGCCCGAGTGGCACGACATCATGGAAGTGATTGCGTCCGCGAGCCGCGACGCCTACCGCAAGCTGGTTTTCGAGACGCCCGAGTTCTACGACTACTTCAGGCTTGCAACGCCGATCGACCTGATCGAGCGCATGCGCATCGGCTCGCGCCCGGCCTCACGCCGCAAGAAAGGCGGCATCGAAGCGCTGCGCGCCATACCGTGGGTATTCGCCTGGACGCAGGCGCGCTTCACGCTGCCGGGCTGGTACGGCTTCGGCACGGGTCTCGTGAAGGCGCGCGAGGAATTCGGCGACGCGGCGATGCACGAGATGTTCTCCGAGTGGTACTTCATGCGCACGCTGACCGCCGACGCGGAAATGGTGCTCGCGAAATCCGACCTCGGGGTATCCGAACACTACTCGAAGCTATCGGGCGACCTGCACGAGCGCTTCTTCCCCATCATTCGCGACGAGTTCGAACGCACGCGCGACAGCATTCTCGAATTCGGCGAGCATGAAGCGCTGCTCGAAGGCGACATCACGCTGCAGCGCGCGATCATGCTGCGCAATCCTTATGTGGATCCGATGAGCCTCATGCAGGTCGACCTGCTCAGGCGCTGGCGCGCGTCCAATCGCGAGGACGACGCCGTCTTCAGCGCGCTGCTCGCGACCGTCAACGGCATCGCGCAGGCACTGCAGAACACGGGTTAGCCGCTCAGCGCGTTTCCAGTTCGGCCGCAATCGCGGTCGCGATTACGCGGTTCTGTTCGAGGGCCAGTTCGGCGCGGGCCTGGCCATTTGCGGCGATATTCAGGCGAAACAGCAACTGGCGCCGCATATCGTTCCAGGACTCCGCGTCGGGCGGTTGCACCAGCACCGAGTCCAGCGGCGGCCTGAAGTCGGCCCCGAGCGCCTCGTTCTGAATGTCTGTCGCCCGATTGACCGACGCAATGATTTCGTTGTCCCGCGCACGGAAGGAAATCCCGTCGTTCATGACATAGGGCACGATGACGTCGTCGATCAGGTCCTGGTTGTTCTTGCTGAAGATCATTTCGGACCTGCGCATGTCCGCGAAGTGGCGCACGAGCCGATCGCGCAGCTCACGATTCTGGAGCAGCTGCAGGTGCCCGCTGCTCACCATCTGCTCGTAGGTCGCGCTGCCGAGATTGATCGTGCGTCGCATGGTCAGCGACGAGATGGCGACACCGATCTCGGCGCCGCTGGCAGCCGGGTTGGGGCCTTGGAGCAATGTGTATGCCGCGCCGGCCGTCAGGACCCTGTCATGCTCGAACTCGAGCTGCAGCTGAGCCTCCTTCTCGATCTCTCGCACGTCGCGCAGCAGGAGCTCCAGGTACTCGGTCTCGGCCTCGCGCTCGCGGCGGTCCTCGGCCCAGCCGTCGATCGCGAGTGCGATCAGGACACCCGCGACGATGAGGACGAGTTCCGTGAAAAAGTGGCTGAAGCGCCGGCCCAGCAGGTTCGCGCTCATGCGGCCGAGAAGGCCGATCGGTTCCTCCCGCATGGTCACTCCTCCACCCAGGATACGAGTTCGTCGAACGGCTTGCGCGAGATGTCAGGTACGCGCGCATTGTCGGCCGGGTAGCCGGCGACGAGCAGCAGGAAGGGTCGCTCGCTGGCGGGCCGCCCGAGGATCTCGTTCAGGAACTTCATCGGGCTCGGCGTGTGCGTCAGCGTCGCGAGCCCGGCGCGATGCAGCGCCGCGATCAAGAGGCCTGTCGCGAGCCCGGTCGATTCCGCCGGGTAGTAATGCTTGACCTTGCGGCCGTCGGGCAGCGTGCCGTACTTCTGCAGAAACACGGCGATGAGCCAGGGCGCGGTTTCGAGGAAGGGCTTGCGATCGTCCGTGCCGAGCGGCGCAAGCGCTGCCAGCCATTCCTCGGAGGCGCGGTGCGCGTAGAACTCTCGCTCCTCGGCCTCGGCCGCCTCGCGGATACGTTGCTTCGTTGCCGCGCCGCCGATCGCGACGAAGTGCCAGGGCTGCAGGTTTGCGCCGCTAGGCGCCGTGTTGGCGGTCTTAAGCGCCGTCTCGATGATGTCGCGCGGCACCGGCCGCTCGGAAAAATCCCGGACCGTCCGGCGGCGCTGCATATCCGCGTAGAACTCGGCAAGCCGCGAGCGCATCTCGTCTATCGGGTATTCGCGATACCGGTCGAGCGGGATGGTCGGGGGATTGCTCAATGCGTGGGTTCCTCGCGAGTGTCAGTCGGTCTCGTTGGCGCCGACGTCCTGCATGATGTGCCAGCCCGTCGCCTCGTCCTCGGCGACCGCGAAGTCGCGGGCGGAGATGCCGGCCTCGTGCACGGATTCGGCGCTCCCGGAGACCAGCGGATGCCAGTCCGGCAGGTCGCGGCCCGCGGCGACCAGGCGGTACGCGCAGGTCCCCGGCAGCCAGCGAAACGCGTCCGGTTCATCGGGCGACAGCACGAGGCACTCCGGCACCTCGGTGGCCCGGTTCGCGTAGTCGGTGCAGCGGCAGCAATCGATGTCGAGCAGGCGGCAGGCGATGTCAGTGTAGAACACCTCCTCGGTATCCTCGTCCTGGACCTTGTGCAGGCAGCACAATGCGCAGCCGTCGCAGAGCGACTCCCACTCCGCGGCGCTCATCTCGGCCAGTGATTTGCGTTTCCAGAAGGCATCCTTCATCGTCCCGTACTTTGCTTGAGCCGAAGGCGAATATCCACATGAAAGCGGTGTTGCTCGACTGGTCGACGATGGGTCCGGACCTGGATCTCGGCGAGATGCGCAGGCTGCTGCCCGATCTCGAGGTCTTCGACGAGACGCCCGACGACAAGATCGCCGAACGCATTCGGGATGCCGAAATCGTCCTCGGCAACAAGGTCATCCTGTCGGAGACGCTGTTTGCAGGCGCGCCGAAATTGCGGTTCATCGGCCTGACCGCAACCGGTACCGACAACATCGACGTCGCAGCGGCGCGGCGACGCGGCATCGCGGTCAGCAACATCCGCGCTTACTGCACCCAGTCGGTCGTCGAGCATGTTTTCGGCTGCCTGCTGAGCCTCGCGCACAATCTCGGCGCCTATGATCGCGACGTGCGCGCCGGTGCCTGGCAGCGCGCCGACGATTTCTGCCTGATCACGCACCCGATCGACCAGCTGTCGACGATGACGCTCGGCATCGTCGGCCATGGCGTGCTCGGCCAGGGCGTTGCACGCGTGGCCGAGACCTTCGGCATGCGCGTCATCGTCGCGGCACGGCCCGGTTCGAGCGAGGTCCCCGAGGGTCGCGTGAGCTTCGATGAACTGCTTTCCGGGAGCGACGTCATTTCGCTGCACTGCCCGCTGAACGACACCACGCGCGGACTGTTCGGCGCGCGCGAGTTCCGCAGGATGAAGAACACGGCGATCCTGATAAACACCGCGCGCGGCGCGCTGGTCGATACGCCGGCGCTGGCCGAAGCGCTGCGGGCGGGCGAGCTCCGCGCCGCGGCCATCGACGTGCTGCCGAAGGAACCGCCCGTGGCGGGCGACCCGCTGCTCGACTACGAAGGCGACAACCTGATCATCACGCCGCACATTGCCTGGGGCACGCTGTCGGCGCGGCAGAACGCGATCGACGAACTGACCGCGAATATCGCGGCGTTCCTCGAGGGCCGGGCGCGCAACCGCGTGGTCTGATCAGGCGCCGATGACCTGGCGTGCCCATTGCACGACCAGGCGCACGCGCGGCGAACCCATGTCATAGGCCTCGTCGAAGCTCACCCATCGCCATTCATGATGCTCCGGCCGCCCGGTCTCGGGCGAGATGCCCATGACGACCTGCTCCGCATCGGTTCTCGCAATGTAGTAGCGCGCGATCTTGCCGCGGCTGTAGGGCCCCGTCTCGAAATACCGGTCGCCCCACTCGAATTCGAGTGCCCGGATGCCGGTCTCCTCACCGATCTCGCGCGTTGCCGCCTGCAGCGGCTCCTCGCCCGCTTCCCGCAGTCCCTTGGGGAGGTCCCAGTGGTTGTAAGCCCTGAGCATCAGCACCCGCCAGCCGGTCGTGCCGTTGCGCACCACCACCGCGCCGCAGGACAGCTTGTTGCCCGTCACACGGACGCTCCGCGCAACACCTCGGCAGGGGCCGCGTCGATCGCGCTGCGCGCCGCGAAAAAGCCGCTCACGCAGACGACGAGCACGCCCGCGGCAAGACCGACGACCCAGATCAGCGGGTTGAACTCGTACGGCAGGTTGAACAGCCGAACCGCGATGATCGCGGCGAGTATCGATGCGCCCGCCGACGCCAGGATGCCGGCCGCGAGACCCAGTGCCGCGAACTCGGCCATCACGCCCGCGAACACGGTGCGGCGCCGCGCGCCGAGCGCCCGCAGCATGGCACTCTCGAAACGCCGCTCGTCGATGGTCGACTGCACCGCGGCAAACAGCACCGCGATGCCGGCAGCCAGCGTGAACAGGAAGACGGCCTGCACCGCGAGACTGGCCTTCTCGATAATGCCGCGCACCTGCAAAAGGATCGAATCGAGATCGATGACCGAGATGCTCGGGTGGGCCCGCATCAGGTCCACGAGGACGGGTTGCTGGGCCTTCTCGAGCCGCATGCTCGTAATGTAGGTCATCGGCAGCTCGTCCAGCGCGCCGGGCGACAGCACGATGAAGAAATTCGGCTGGAAGGAATCCCAGTTCACCTTGCGGATACTCGCAATCTCCGCCTCGACTTCCTGGCCCGCGACGAAGAACGCGATGCGATCGCCGATCGCCAGTCCCGCGTTCACCGCCGACTCCTCCTCGATGGAAATGAGTGGCGGACCCGCGTAGTCGGCCGGCCACCATTCGCCTGCCACGATCTCGTTGCTCGAACTCAGCTCGCGCGACCAGGACAGGTTGGCTTCGCGGTTCGCGAGCCACTCGCCATCCTCGTTCGGGTAGCTGCGCTCCTTGACGGACTCGCCGTTGATTGTCGTCATGCGCGCCCGCACCAGCGGCGTGAACTGCGGCGCCTCGATCGCGCTGGCCTCGAGCAGCGCCGCCACGGCATCGGTCTCGTGCGGCTGGATGTTGATCAGGAAGTGATTGGGCGCGTCGTCGGCCAGCGTCCTCCGCCAGCCTTCGAGCAGGTCGGTGCGCACGAGCGTCAGCAACAGCAGCACCGTTAGGCCGAGGCCGAAGGCGACCACCTGGACGGCGCTGGCGCGGCCGCGCCGCGCTACGTTCGCGAGCCCGTAACGCCAGGCCACGCCGACGCCGCCGCGCGAACGCCCCAGCACCGCGACCAGGCCGCGGCCGACGAGGTACAGCGCCGACGCGATGACGAGAATGCCGCCGATCAGGATCAGCAGCATGAGCGGGTCGGCCACGGAGCGATACAGAAGCGCCGCAACCGAAGCCAGCGCCAGGCCGCCGACCAGCAGCCGCGATGGCGCCGGCGGCATCTCGTCGTGGCGCAGCACCCTGAGCGGTGGCGTATTGCGGAGCTGAATCATCGACGGCAGCGCGAACCCGACGAGCAGCACGAGCGCGCTGCCGCTTGCGAGCAGCACCGGCGCCAGCCCCGCATCGGGCAGGTCGCCCTGCAGCAGGTCGGCCAGGATACGCGCCAGCGCCTCCTCGGCGGCGTAGCCCACGACGCTGCCGAGCAGGATGCCCAGCACCCCGAGCAGGAGGAGCTGCACGAGCGCCACCGTGATCACGAAGCGCTGCGTTGCGCCGAGGCTTTTCATGAGCGCCACGGTATCCATGCGGCGCAGCGCAAAACGTCGCGCGGACATCGCCACGGCCACCGCGGACAGCAGCAGGCTGATGACCGCGGTCAGCGACAGGAAGCGCTGCGCGCGATCAGCCGCGTTATAGGCGCGGTCGCCGCTTTCCTCCTGGGTGCGCGCGCGGATCGAATCCGGCAGCCGCTCCTCGATCTCCGCGTTGAAGGCCGAAACCGCCGCCTCGTCACCGGCCACGAGCAGCGCGTGACGCACCCGGCTGCCCTCGCCAATCAGGCCGCTCTGGTCGATATCGGCGATGTTCATCATGAGCGTCGGCGCGAGCGAAGCGAAGCCGATCGACTGGTCCGGGCGATAGGTCAGCACGGCCGCAACCTCGAGCCGGAGCTCGCCCACCTCGAGCAGGTCGCCGACGTCGGCCCCGATGCGCGCAAGCAGCGCGCCTTCCACCCAGGCCTGGCCGGACGCCGGGATGCCGTCGGCCACGCGCTGTTCGCCGAACAGCCGGTCCGCTATCCGGACCGTGCCGCGCAACGGGTAACCATCGCTGACCACGTTGATCGTGGCGAGCGCGTTCTCGTCTCCCGCGAACACCACCGACGGAAACAGCATCGTCTCGGTGGTTTCGAGGCCATGGTCACGCGCCAGCGCCGACCATTCCGGCGGTACGCGATCCGGTGACCGGAGACGCAGGTCAGCGGCCAGCACCTCGTTGGCCTGCCGCGCCACGGCCTTGCCGATGCGGTCGGTCAGGAAGCCGACGGCCGTCAGCGCGCCGACCGCGAGGCCGACCGCGGCGAGCAACACGAGCATCTCGCCGGAGCGCAGCTCGCGACCGAAACTCCGCAGGGCGAAGACCAGGGCTTTCACGCATTGCCCCCGCTGTCGCCCACGAGCCTTCCGGCGTCGAGTTCGAGCACGCGCTCGCAGCGCGCCGCGAGCGCCGCATCGTGCGTCACGAGCACCAGCGTCGTCGATGAATTCCGGTTGAGGTCGAACATCAGGGCCATGATGTTGGCACCCGTCTTGCTGTCGAGATTGCCCGTCGGCTCATCCGCAAACAGCACCGCCGGCTCGGTCGCGAAAGCCCTTGCGATCGCCACCCGCTGTTTCTCGCCGCCCGACAGCTGCGACGGATAGTGGCTCCAGCGTTCGCCGAGGCCGACCCGGTCGATGATCTCGCGCGCGGCCTGGCGCGCGTCGTCACGGCCGGCAAGCTCGAGCGGCAGCATGACGTTCTCCAGCGCATTCAGGGACGGCACGAGGTGGAACGACTGGAACACGAAGCCGACGCTTTCGGCGCGGACCCGGGCCCGACCGTCCTCGTCCAGCTCGGACAGGTTGCTGCCGGCAAGGGTGACGTGGCCACGCGTCGGCAGGTCGAGGCCGGCGAGCAGCGCCAGGAGCGTCGACTTGCCCGCGCCTGACGGCCCGACGACCGCGACCGATGCGCCGGCCGGAATCTCGAAACTCACGTCGTCCAGGATGGTCAGAGTCCCTTCCTGGCTGCTAACCTGCTTCTGAAGTCCGTGCGCGCCAAGTACCGCGCCCCTGTTTATCGATTGGTCGGGCATGAGAAAAATACTGCTTCTTCTGTTTGTGTTGAATGGCGCCAATGCGGCGGCCGTCGAGTCGCCGACCATCATGATCTTCGGCGACAGCCTCAGCGCCGGTTACGGCATTGATGTTGACCAGTCCTGGGCGGTTTTGTTGCAACGTCGACTCGAGGAGCAAGGTTACGAACATCGCGTCATCAACGCCAGCATATCCGGGGAAACGACCGAGGGCGGCGTCACGCGGATCGACCAGGCCCTCGGCAACTTCTCACCCGCCCTCATCATCCTCGAACTCGGCGGCAACGACGGCCTGCGCGGTTTCCCGCCGGCGCGGATCCGCGACAATCTCGAGCAGATCATCCTGCGGGCCAAGGCCTCGGGCGCGGCGGTCGTGCTGCTCGGGATACGCATCCCGAGCAACTACGGCGCGCGCTATTCCGAGTCGTTCGAGGCGGTCTACCGCGACGTCAGCGAAAAGCTCGGCATCGAGTGGATCGAGTTCTTCATGGAGGGCATTGCGCTGAACGATGCCCTGCTCCAGGAGGACCGCATTCACCCGAACGCCGAGGCGCAGCCGCTGCTGCTCGACAACGCGTGGCCAGTCATCGAACGGGTGCTGCGTGACGGCCCCTGATACAAAGACACGAGGGTCTGCATTGCGGCGAGCGATGCGATATGCTCTTGCAGGCTTGAAACAAACGAACGAGGCGCCCTGGTGAAAGGCAAGCATCCAGAAAAAGTCTGGCTCAAATCCTATCCGGAAGGCATGCCGGAGCATGTTCCGCAGCCGTCATATCGCTCTATCCGCGACCTGTTCGAGCACAGCTTCGCCGAGTATCCCGCGAATGCCGCGTATACCAACATGGGCACGACGCTGACCTATGCGGACCTCAACCGCCTCTCGATGCAGCTCGCGTGTTTCCTGCAGGACGATCTCGGGCTGACGCGCGGCGAACGCGTCGCAATCATGATGCCGAACATCCTGCAGTACCCGGTCGCAATGTGCGCAATCTTTCGGGCCGGCCTCGTGGTCGTCAACGTCAATCCGATGTACACGGCGCGCGAACTCAAGCACCAGCTCAAGGACTCGGGCGCGCGGGCGATCATCATCCTCGAGAACTTCGCCCACATTCTTGAAGAGGTCATCACCGATACCGACGTCGATAACGTGGTTACCACGGGCCTCGGCGATCTGCTCAGGTGGCCGAAGGGCGCCATTACCAACCTCGTAATGCGCTACGTCAAGAAAGCCGTCCCGCGCTACCGGCTGCCGAACAGCGTGACATTCCGGCGCGCACTGAAAATGGGCGACGACAAGAAGCTGGCGCACGTGGATATCGGTTTCGCCGATATTGCCTACCTGCAGTACACGGGCGGCACGACTGGCGTGTCGAAAGGCGCGATGCTGAGCCATCGCAACATGATCTACAACGTGCAGCAGACGATCGTCTGGCAGGCCGATGCCTACGCCGGCGTGGAACCGATCATCGCCATCACGGCGCTGCCGCTGTACCACATCTTTTCGCTGCAGGGGAACTGCCTCACCGTGATGGCGCAGGGCGGCGAAAACGTCCTGATCACGAACCCGCGCGATTTCGAAGGCTTCGCCAGGGAAATGGCGCGGCACAAGTTCAACCTGTTCACGGGCGTCAACACGATGTTCGCATCGCTCATGCACACGCCCGCCTTCGACGAGGTCGACTTCAGCTGCCTGCGCGTCTGCATCGGCGGCGGCATGGCCGTGCAGCCGGCCGTCGCGAAGGAATGGAAGAAGAAGACCGGCACCACGATCCTGCAGGGCTACGGCCTGACCGAGACCTCGCCTGCCGCCATCGTCTGTCGCATCGACGATGAGTTCACGGGCACGATCGGTCTGCCCATCCCGTCGACCGAGGTGATGATCGCGGGCGACGACGGCAACCCGCTGCCCATCGGCGAAATCGGCGAGATCTGCATCAAGGGACCGCAGGTGATGGAAGGTTACTGGCAGCGTCCCGCGGAAACCGCCGAGGTCATGCTGCCCGGCGGCTGGCTCCGCACCGGCGACGTGGGCCGCATGGACGACGACGGCTTCATCTTCATCGAGGACCGCAAGAAGGACATGATCCTGGTGTCGGGTTTCAACGTGTACCCGAACGAGATCGAGAATGTCGTCGTCGAACTCGACGGCGTGCTCGAAGCCGCCGCCATTGGCGTGCCCGACGAACGCTCCGGTGAAGTCGTCAAGATTTACGCGGTACGCAAGGACCCGGGCGTGACCGAGGAAATGATTCTCGAGCACTGCCGCAAGAACCTGACGGGCTACAAGCGCCCCAAATCGGTCGAGTTCCGCGACGAGCTGCCGAAGACCAACGTCGGCAAGATCCTGCGCCGCGCGCTGCGCGACTAGCGCACCTCCAGGAGCTCGATTTCCAGCAGGCGGCACTCCGCGACGACCGGCGGCGTGCCGCCGCCGTGTGTCTCGGCATCTGCCCAGTCCACGTCACCCAGCCGGAAAGACTGCATCCTTTCGCCGCCATGACCGTCCGGCTCGAGCCACGCGCAGGGCTCAAGGTAGACGAGCACCCGGTCGTGATGCGCGTGCAGCGGCTGGGTCTCGCCGCCCCGGAGCGTCTGTTTCAGGACCCTGACGCGATCGTTCTCGAGGACCTTTTCGTAGACGTGTGGCGCCACGAGTACCGGGTCGAGCGGCCTTGGCACGGCCGAGGCGCCGACCACGGCGGCGAGCAGTAACAGCGGCAGGAGCGCAAGGGGCTTCTTCATCGGCAACGCCTCCGGCCGGGCGGCCCGCCGCCCCGCCGTGAATGGCTACTGGTGGTACTGCGGGCTCAGTTCGTGAACGGCCTCGACGAGCGCGGTGACATGATCGGGGTCGATGTCCGGCGTGATGCCGTGGCCGAGATTGAACACGTGCCCGGGACCCTTGCCATAGCTCGCGAGCGTTTTCGCGACGCCCTCGCGAATAACGGCCGGGCTCTCCCGGAGGGTCGCGGGGTCGAGGTTGCCCTGCAGGGCAACCTTGTCATTAACGAGTTCGCGCGCCGTCGCGAGATCCGTGGTCCAGTCGACGCCAAGAGCGTCGCAGCCGGTCTCCGCAAGGTCCGCCAGCAGCGGCCCGGCGCCCTTGGTGAACAGGATCACCGGAATCCGGCGCCCGTCACGCTCGCGGATCAGGCCGTCCACGATGCGTTGCATGCTCGCGAGCGAAAAGCGCCTGAAGTCGTCCGGCTCGAGCGCCGCACCCCAGGTGTCGAAGATCTGCACCGCCTGGGCGCCCGCCTCGATCTGCGCGTTCAAATATTCGGTCGTCGTTCGCGCGACTTTTTTCATGAGTTCGTCGAGGGCCTCGGGCGCTTCCTTCGCGAGCCCCTTGATGTTCGGGAACTCGCGGCTGGAGCCGCCTTCGACCATGTAGGTGCCAACCGTGAACGGGCTGCCGGCAAAACCGATCAGCGGCACCGCCCCATCGAGTTCGCGGCGGATCGTGCGCACGGCGTCGAAGACATAGCCGAGCGTCTTCTCGACGTCGGGCACGCGCAGCGCGCGAATCGCGTCGACCGTCCGCAACGGCCGTTCGAACTTCGGGCCTTCGCCGGAAACGAAATACAGGCCGAGGCCCATCGCATCGGGCACCGTGAGGATGTCCGAAAACAGGATCGCCGCGTCCAGCGCGTAACGCCTGAGTGGCTGCATCGTGACCTCGCAGGCGAGATCGGGATTGCGGCACAGGCTCATGAAGTCGCCGGCCTGCTCGCGGGTCGCGCGATATTCAGGGAGGTAGCGGCCCGCCTGGCGCATGATCCACATCGGCGTGCGCGGCACGGGCTGGCGCATCAGCGCCCGCAGAAAAAGATCGTTCCTGAGTTCCGACACTACACACCCACCTGCGCCGCTATCGACGCCTGAATTCCCTCGGCCGCTGCTCGCGGGCTCTTTGCATCGCGGATCGGCCTGCCGACGACGATGTAGTCGGCGCCATTCTCGAACGCGGTCTCGACCGTCACAACGCGCTTCTGGTCGCCCGACGGCTTGTTGTCCACCGGACGGATGCCCGGCGACACAACCAGCAGGCGGTTATCGACCTCGGCGCGCAGCTTCGGCACCTCGAGTCCAGAAGAAATCACGCCGTCGCAGCCGGCCTCGAATGCGCGGCGGGCGCGCGACAGGACCAGCGACTCGATATCGCAGTCGAAGCCGAGGTCGTCGAGATCTCCGCGGTCGAGGCTCGTCAGCACCGTCACGCCGAGCACCTTGAGCGTGTCACCCTTGTTCTCCGCCGCCGCTTCCATGATCGACTGGTTGCCATGCACGGTTACGAAACTCGCGCCGCGATCCTTGAGCGAACGCACGGCCGAGCCCACCGTGGCGGGGATGTCGAAGAACTTGAGGTCGCAGAACACTTTCTTGTCGCGGGCAAGCAGCCAGTCGAGCAGCTCGAAATACTCGCCGCTCATCATGAGTTCGAGGCCGATCTTGTAAAACGTCACGGCGTCGCCGAGTTCGTCGGCCAGTTGCCGAGCCTGTCCGCAGTCCGGGACGTCCATGGCGAAAATCAGGCGGTCCCTGGCGGGGATGTCTTTATGGATCACGTTAATTACCAGTCTGGAGGCGCGTAGCGCGCGTTCACCCGACGTGCGGGCTCCTACAGGGCGCGCATTCTATCAGCCCGAAAGGGCTTCGTGGGCAGCGATTGCGTATCGGTCCGTCATCCCCGCGATGTAATCCGCCGCGACGCGCGCCCTGCCGGCCTCGTCGAGCGGCGTGGCCCGGCTCGCGAACTCTTCGGGCATCCGCGCGACGTCGGTCGTGTAGGCCGCGAACAGCTCGCGGACGATCGCCTGGACCTTGCGCGTCATCGCGAGCTTCTTTTCGTGGCTGTAGAGGTGCTCGTACAGAAACCGCTTCAGCGACCGGTGCTGTTCGTGCATGCCGTCCGACATGGCGACCAGTGGTCCGCCCGCATCGCGCACGTCGTCCATGGACCGTGGCGACCGCTCGCGAAGGCGGCGCGCAGTTTCCTCGATCAGGTCGCCGACGACCGCCCCGATCATCCGGCGGATGGTTTCGTAAATCAGCCGCCGGTCCTCGAGCCCCGGGTACCGCGTGGTGACGGCCTCGTAGTGCCTGCTGAACAGCGGCTGCTCGCACATCTGCCCGAGCGACAGGAGCCCGGCGCGCAGTCCGTCATCGACGTCGTGGTTGTTGTAGGCGATCGCGTCCGCGATGTTCGCGATCTGCGCCTCGAGCCCCGGCTGCCGCCTCGCCAGGAAACGCTCGCCGACGTCGCCGAGCAGCCGCGCATTTTTCGCCGAGCAATGCTTGAGGATGCCCTCGCGGGTCTCGAACATGAGGTTGAGGCCGGGGAAGTCGGCATACTTCGCTTCGAGCTCATCGACGACCCGGAGCGATTGCAGGTTGTGCTCGAAGCCGCCGAACTCACGCATGCACTCGTTCAACGTATCCTGCCCGGCATGCCCGAACGGTGTGTGCCCGAGATCGTGCGCCAGGCAGATCGCCTCCGTCAGGGCTTCGTTGAGCTGCAGCGCGATCGCGACGGTGCGTCCGATCTGGGAGACCTCGAGCGAATGGGTCAGGCGGGTGCGGTACAGGTCGCCTTCGTGGTTCACGAATACCTGGGTCTTGTACATGAGGCGCCGAAACGCCGTGCAATGAATAATGCGGTCCCGGTCGCGCTGGTATTCGTTGCGATAGGTGGACGGCGGCTCCGAATAGCGCCGGCCGCGGCTCTGCGACTCCTGCGCCGCATAAGGCGCGAGCGCGGCGGTCATCAGGCGGCCTCTCCGAGCAGCGCCGCCAGCCGTCCGGCGTCATAGTCGGCCGTGACGTAGCACTCGCCGAGCGATTTCAGCAATACGAAACGCAGCCGTTTGCCCTGCACTTTCTTGTCCAGCCCCATGGCCGCGCGCCACTGCGCGGCGGCGATCGCGGGAGGCACCACCGGCAGCCCCGCCGCGGCCACGAGTCGCGTGAGGCGGTCGATATCCGCCGTATCGAGGCCGCTGAGCTTTGCCGCCATGATCATGCCGGCCGCAACCGCTTCACCATGCAGCCATTCGCCGTAGCCCAGGCAATGTTCGATTGCGTGTCCGAAGGTATGGCCGAAGTTCAGTGTGGCGCGACGACCGCCCTCGCGCTCGTCGGCCGCAACGACTTCCGCCTTGATCTCGCAGGAACGGCCGATCGCCTGTGCGAGCGCCGCCGGATCGCGGGCCAGCAGCGCCGGCATGCTGGCCTCGAGCCAGGCGAAATACGTCGCGTCGCAGATCGCACCGTGCTTGATCACCTCGGCGAGGCCGGCATGCAGTTCGCGATCCGGCAAGGTGTTCAGCGTGTCCGTATCGATCAGCACCAGGCGCGGCTGATGGAATGCCCCGATGAGGTTCTTGCCCTGCGGGTGATTGACGCCCGTCTTGCCGCCGACCGACGAATCGACCTGTGCAAGCAGCGTCGTGGGCACCTGGATGAAGTCGACGCCTCGCATGTACGAGGCGGCCGCGAAACCCGCGACGTCGCCCACGACACCGCCGCCCAGCGCGATGACGGTGGTATCACGATTGGCGCCGGTGGTAACGAGCCGGTCGAGAATCGATTCCATGGTCGCCAGTGTCTTGTGCGCTTCGCCATCGGGCAAGGCGATGGACTCGACCTGCTTGCCCGCGAGGCCGCGGCGCAGGGATTCGAGGTAAAGCGGTGCGACGGTTTCGTTGCTGACGACCAGGCAGTCCGTCCCCGCGACGTGGGCCGCCAGGTCGAAGCCGCCGCCCAAAAGGCCCCTGCCGATGACGATCGGGTAGGCACGGGCCCCCAGGGCAACTTCAATGGTGCGAGTCTGCGACATGGCGAAAGATTACCGCAAAGCGACCCGTCAGCTGATGTTTTCGATGATCTCCCGGACCACCGCATTCACGCGGCGTCCGTCCGTCAGCACGACGAGGTCGGCGATCTCCCGGTACATCGGATCGCGCACTTCGAACAACGCCTGCAGCACGCCACGCGGGTCGCCCGCTTCCAGCAGCGGCCGGCTGCGCCCCCGCGAGGTGCGCGTGACCTGCTGATCCACGCTCGTGTGCAGGTAAACGACGTAGCCGCGGCCACCCAGGTTCGAACGGCTCTGCGGATCGATGACTGCGCCACCGCCCGTCGCAAGCACGACGCCGGAGCGACTCGTCAGCTCATCGATCACGGCAGCCTCGCGCTTGCGAAATCCCGACTCGCCCTCTTTTTCGAAGATAAAGGCGATATCGACGCCGGTGCGCGCCTCGATTTCGTCATCGCTGTCGATGAAGTCGAGGTGCAAAGCACGCGCCAGCTGCCTGCCGACGGCTGACTTGCCGGCGCCCATCGGGCCGACCAGGAAAATGTTGTTCAGTGCGATCATCGCGTCCCGCCGTTTTACCCATCCTAAGAGCCCGCAAAAGAGAAAGCCAACCCGAAGGTTGGCTTTCTCGTCGGACTTGTCGCAATCCGCTTAGTAGATGTTCGAGCCTTCCTCGAGGATGCGCGGCGTCACGAAGATCAGCAGTTCCGCCTTGTTGTCGATGCGCTGTTTCGAGCGGAACAGGGCGCCCGCGAACGGGATATCGCCGAGGATCGGCACCTTGGAGATCGTCTCGCGGCGCTCCGTCTCGTAGATGCCGCCGAGGACCACGGTCTGGCCGTTGGCCACGAGCACCTGCGTTTCGACCGCGCGCGTATCGATACTCGGCACGGTGCCGCCGAGGCCGCCCGTCGAGATGATGTCGCCCACGTTGTCCTTGTGAACACGCAGATCCATGATGATGTTGTTGTCCGGCGTGATCTGCGGGGTCACCGTCAGGCTCAGCACGGCCTTCTTGAACTGCACCGTCGTGGCGCCGGACGAAGCGGATTGCTGGTACGGAATTTCCACACCCTGCTCGATGCGCGCTTCCTTCTGGTTTGCCGTAATGACGCGCGGCGTCGATACGATCTCGCCGCGGCCTTCGGCCTCGAGCGCCGTCAGTTCGAGGTCGACGAGGTAGTCGGTCTCGAGAACGGCCAGCGCGAAGCGACCGGCGGCGTCCGCGATCGGCACGTTGACGTTATAACGGTTGTTCAGCGTCGGCAGTTCGATCGGGTAGATCGTGCCGTTGGCCGGATCGGCGAGGTTGTCGAGGACCGAGCCGATCATCGTGTCCGTACCCGAGCCGGTGCCGGAAATAACCGTGGCACCATCGCTGCTATTCTCGTTGTAAGCCGTCACGCCGAGGCGCACGCCGAGGTCGCGGCTGAAGTCGTCGTTGACGACCACGATGCGCGACTCGATCAGCACCTGCTTGATCGGGATGTCGAGCGTGCGAACCATGCGCCGGATGTCCTGCAGGCGTTCGGCCGTATCCTGCACGAGCAGCGTGTTGGTGCGGTCGTCGACGCCGAGGCTGCCGCGTTCCGACAGCATCGCGTTCGCACCGCCCTCACCGTTGATGAGTGCGGCAAGATCGGCGGCCTTCGCATAGTTAACCTGCAGGAACTCGGAATACAGCGGCTCGAGCTCGCTGATCGCCAGCTTGGCTTCGAGGTCCGCGGTCTCACGCGCAGCGATTTCTTCTGCCGGCGCCACCAGGATCACGTTGCCGTTCTGGCGCATGTCGAGGCCCTTGGTGGTCATGACGATGTCGAGCGCCTGGTCCCACGGCACGTTGCGCAGGCGCAGCGTGACATTGCCCTGAACCGTATCGGACACCACGATGTTCTTGCCCGACGTTTCCGCCAGGAGCTGCAGCACCGCGCGCGTCTCGATGTCCTGGAAGTTCAGCGTCAGGCGCTGACCTTCGTATTCCTTGGTCTCGGAGAACAGGCTCGATTCCGCGTCCGCCTGTTCCGGCGCCGGGTTGATCTCGATCGTGAATTCGTTGTCCGACTGATACGCAAGCTGCTCATACTTGCCTTCGGCGGAAATCACGATGCGCGTATCCATGTTCGTGCGCAGCGTATCGATCGTCGTCACGGGCGTTGCGAAGTCGTTGACGTCGAGGCGACGCATCAGCTCAGCCGGCAGGCTCGTGTCCTTGAACACCGCCACGACGCGACCGCCTTCCTGGCGAATATCAACGGGCGTCGAAGGATCTGTGAGGTTGACGACAACTCGACCACCGCCATCACGCGTGCGGCGGAAATCTACGTTGGCGATGGAACGGCCACCGGGAGCGGCATAGGACTGGGTCGAAGCAGACGATGCGCCGGCGAACTGGGTGGTACCCGCGCTGTAGCCTTCTCCGTCACCAAGAGTCACCGTCACCACGTTGCCGCTGCGGCGCGTTTCGTACTTGACCATCGAGCCAAGATTGAGCACTACGCGCGTGCGTCCGTTAGCTTCCGCCGTCAGCACCGTATCGAGCGGACCCATGTTGACGTCGCGACGTCGATTCGTCATGCCGAGCGTCGTGTTCGGCAGGTCGAGCGCGATACGCGCAGGGTTCTCGATGGTGAATGCGAGCGGCTCGGGTGCCGTCTCCGACATCACGAGTTTCAGCTCGACGCGCTGGCCGGGCAGACTCTGCACCTGAATGTCCTGCAGCTGGTTGCTTTCCTGAGCGCTCGCCAGGGCGCCCCAGAAAAGCAGCGTTGCTGCCTGTACCAATGCGACCAGCTTGAACACCGTGTTGCGGCGTGCGGTCGTCGGATGTGTTTTGAGCATCATTCCCATTACTCCCAGTTCCATTCAGGCATCAGTCGGAAAGACTGATTGCGGCATCTCTCTCGATATAGCCGCCGATACCATCAGAAATAATTTCCACCAGCGTGATTTCAGACTCGGAAATTCCAGTAATCCGGCCGTCGTTCTGGCCCATGTAGTTGCCCGGAACGACACGGTGAATCAGCCCGTCCGACGTCTGCACGAGGCCGTACATGGTTTCCCCGATATGCAGCGTGCCGACCATGCCGAGCGTGTCGAGCGGAAAACCTTCCAGGTATTCCCGGCTGCGGTCCGGGTCCGGCCGCGTTCCGCCCGCGGCATTGCCAACCGCCTGCGGCGTATCCGGGACAAAAGGCGAGCGTATGCCTTCCTTGTCGGCGCGGTAGGTAAATACCTCGTACGGCGTGATTTCAGGCAGCGGCTCGATGCGGCCACCCGGGCGCGACTTGACCTCGTTGATAAACTGGTCGAGGTCTTTCATGTTGCCGCCGCATGCGGCGAGACTTGCCGACAGGACCAGTATCAGGCCGTATTTGATTGTTTGAGAAGCGCGCATTGTCACTTGGCCTCCTCGTCGAGATAGCGGTAGGTCTGAGCCGTCACTTCCATGCTCAGGTTGTCAAACGAATCCTTGCTCTCGGGCGTGATCGTGATGTCGTGCAGGGTCACGATTCTCGGAAGCGCGGCAATGCCGCTGACAAAATTCCCGATCTCGTGATAACCGCCCGTCAGGCGAATCTTGATCGGTTTCTCCGCATAGAAATCCCGTGGAATTTCAGGCTGCGGCTGGAACAGCTTTTCCTGCAGACCGGCAGCCAGGCCCGTCTGCGAAATATCGACGATGAGGCTCGGGATCTCGGTCTCGCCCGGCAGCTGCCTGAGCATCGTGCCGAACGACTGCTCGATCTGCGTGAGCTGCGCCTTGTAGGCGTCGTAGTTCGCCGCCTTGCGCTGCTTGTTCTCGAAGGTCAGGCGCAGCTCCTGCTCCTTGGCCTCTTCACGCTCGAGTCGCGGATTCAGATCCTTGACGATAAAAAAGTAGACTCCGATTCCGGTGACGATCACAAACGCGAGGATAATGACCGCAACGCGGAAAGGCATCGGCCAGCGCCCGACATCGTTGACGTCCAGATTCTGAAGTTCTTCTACGAGGTTCATTCTTCATCCTCCAGATCGACGCCCGAGCGGACCTGCTTCAGATATACGACGAATTCGGCCTGGCGCGACGAACCCGACTGCGTCGTTTCGACGCGCTCCACTTCGGGGTCGGACAGCCATTCCGAGGAATCGATCTGGCGCATCAGGGCGGACACGCGCGTGCTCGACTGGGCCACGCCGCGCATTTCGACGCGCGACCCGATCTGCTTGAGCCCCGTCAGGTAAACGCCTTCCGGCAGCTGCCGGACGACCTCGTCGAACAGGTGTACGATCTCGGGCCGGCTCTTCTGCAGTTGTTCGATGATCTCCATGCGCGCGAGCAGCCGTTCCTTCTGGCGCTCGAGGCCATCGATTTCCGCGATACTCTTTTCGAGTTGAACGATCTCGTCGGTGAGGCGCTGGTTGCGCGACTCCTGAATGTCGATCATCTGGTTGAAAGCCACCATCGTCAGCATGACGACCGCAATGCCTGCAACCACGGCGCCGCCCATTGCAACACCGAAATCTCGTTGACGTTTTTTTCGCTCCGCCTCGCGCCAGGGGAGCAGATTAATACGTGGCATTAGTCAAAGCTCCTGAGTGCGAGGCCGCAGGCGGTAAGAAGTGCTGTTGCATCTTTATGCACGCCTTGTGATTTGGCCTTGGATGAAATCTTCATTTGGCCGAGCGGATCGCCGACCTCGGTCGGTATACCCACGCGACTGGAAATGACGTCGGCGATGCCGGGGATGTTGGCGCAGCCCCCGCATACCAGGATCATGTCCGGCTGCTCGCGGCCGCCACCTGACGCCAGGTAGAACTGCAGCGAACGACTGACCTGCTGGGTCATGTCGTCGATGAACGGCTCGAGGACTTCGGGCTGGTAGTTCGACGGCAGCCCGCCCTGCTTCTTCGCGCGCCCGGCGTCTTCCATCGACAGCCCGTAGGTGCGCATGATTTCTTCGGTCAGCTGCTGGCCGCCGAAGTTGAAGTCGCGGGTATAGACGACGCGCAGATCCTTCAGCACGCTGAACGTCGTGCTGCTTGCGCCGATATCGACGACCGCAACCGACTGGCCCATGCCGCCGTCGGGAATCTGGTGACTGAGCAGGCGACAGGCGTTCTCGAGCGCGAACGCCTCGACGTCCACGATCTGCGCAACGAGGCCCGCCGCGGCAACCGCCGCCTGGCGCTGCTCGACATTCTCGGTTCGCGTGGCGACCAGCAGGACGTCAATCAGCTCGGGGTCCTTCTCGTTCGGGCCGATGACTTCGAAGTCGAAGCTGACCTCTTCCATCGGGAACGGGATGTACTGGTCCGCCTGGATCTCGACCTGACCCTCGAGGTCCCTCGCAGAGAGACTCGAAGGCATCTGGATAACCTTGGTGATTGCAGCGTCACCGCTGATCGCGACCGCTACGTCCGTGGCTTTCGCCCCCGCGCGTTTGACGGCGCGGCGAATCGCCTCGCCGACGGCTTTCGCATCGACGATGGCCTTTTCGCTCACCGAACTAGGGGGTGTTGGCTCTGCCGCATAGGACTCGACCCGATAGCGCTTCCCGCTCTGCGAGAGCTCGATCAGCTTGACCGACGAGGTCGTGATGTCGAGGCCCAGGAGTGGCTGTTTCTTGTTACGAAAGAGCACAGATTTTTCCTTCTAAGACGGTAGGTTGCGGGTCTATTTTAGGCTGGACCTGAACACATTGATTTAACTATATATCAATAAAATGTTAAATAAAACGTGACTGTGTTCACGATCCGACAATCCCCATGTTAAGGGGCTACCAAAAGATAATCTGTGATCCAGTCGTATCCGTCGCTTGCAAGTCCTTAGTGCAGCATTCAGGCAGGAATGACTATCATCCCTGCATGATGCTGCTTCGCTGAGCCGGTGCCCCAATAAAGCCACATTTTCGTCATAGGACGAACATCACGTTACTCTTTGATAAGACTTGTATCTGCCTTGAGAAACCGGGGTGTTCAGCCGAAAACGCCTGTAACTATGCTTAATTCAACGAAAAAAAGATCCAAACCACGTCACATTAGGCGACATAAGCTGATTCGCGCCGCGATCGTGCTGCTGGGTATGGGTACCATAGGCGGCATTGGCGTGACCGCGGGTGTCATTGGCGCCTATTACTTTGTGCAACCCGGCCTGCCTGCCGCTGAAACGATTCGCGACATACCGTTGCAGATCCCGTTGCG
>DATCZJ010000146.1:0-57306 GCA_036525955.1 Woeseiaceae bacterium
CCGGTAACCCGGCAAACCAAACGAAGTGCAGCGCAACTGCGCCTACTTCATTCCAAAACTGCCGCGAACCGCGCAGTACCCTGCGCGCCCGCGGCGAAATCGTTACGCATGACCCAGCGGACATGCGTGAAATCGCGCGGCTCTGCCGCACGCGCTGCACCGTCCTCGGTGACGGTGAGCTCGCTCGCTGCCGCGAATGTCTCGCCGCCATCCACCGAAAACACGATGTCCATGCCGGCGCCGAATGCCGAACCGTCGAGATACACGAGGCTCTCGTCGATCGGGTTCGTAATCACGACGCGGTCCGCAACCTCGTTGCTCACGTTGGTGAAGGTGATGGTGTAGAACACCGTTTCGCCGGGCAGCACGGTGTCCGCCGGCACCAGGCGCGTCTCCTCCTCGCCCTGCGCATTGACGAACACTTCCTGTTTCTGGACGGTCGTCTGCACCTCGAGGTGGCTTTGCGCTGCGGCATTCAACGCCAGCAGCAGCAATGTCATTGCAGTCAGAAATTTCATCGTTTCTCCTCGCTCACTCGCTCTGTAAATAAAATCAATCGATCTGCACCTGGAAGATGACGGTTTGCACGCCATCGCCCTGGGTCAGGTCGCCAAGTCGCACGACGACGCTCGGCACGGCGCTCGTATCGAACTCGCCGGCGTCTGCATCGATCGCATCGGAAATCGGATTGCCGTTCAGCGTGATGCTGGCCGGCACGAAGGTGGACCAGGTCGGTATCGCATCACGCACCGCGGCGGCGGTGGCAACCCCCGCGCTCGTGACCTCGACCGTGATCGTGTAAGTGATGATTGCGCCCGTGACCGGCGCCGTGCCGCCCGACGGATCCAGGACGGATTGCGCCTTGAGGACGCTGATGGCCACGTCGTCGACGACGTACTCACCGAACACCGCGGCCAGGGCACCAGTCGTCCCGACAACCGCGTCGATGCCGCCGTCACCGAGGCCGGCCAGCACGGTGCCTGCCGCGCCGCTGCCTGTGGCCGCGGTCGCCGTCAGCTGGCTGCGCCCGATTTCGGCATTGGCCACGTTGCCCGGGATGTCGTTGACGAGCAGTACGTCAACGGCCTGGTCAGGCGCCAGGACGGGCTCGTTGCCACCCGGCACGTAGGCCACGTCGCCGGTACTGAAATCGCCGCTGCCGTCCGTGTCGAAGTAGATCGCATCGGGCTGTGTGGGGATGGGGTCGAAGTCGTCACCACCGAGCAGGCTGTCCATGGCGAAGGTGAACGCTTCGTCGCCATTGCCCGTGTTGGTGACGGTGAACAACAGGCCGCGATCGACGTCGTTGGGGGCGACGACGACCTGGCCGCTCTGCAGTGTCACGACAACGTCGATGCGCTCCGCGACCTGGAAAGAGACGGTGTTCGACGTGATCGACTCGGCCGTCCCGTTCATGTCGAAATCGACGGTTGCCGTACTCTCGATCAGCGTGCCGGCGCGCGTACCTGCGCCGAGGGCGGGTGCCAGAGAGGCGCACAGCAGCAAACCCGCGGCAATGCGCGCAGGTACGCTTTTCAGGAACCGCGTATCGTTCCGGAACTCGGTGGCCACTGGACTCGCCTTCACGATCAGGTTGCGAGGCGCCCCACGCGCCGGCACGCCCCCCTTGGGAGCGCCGCAACTCATTGATTTTGAATGTCAGCGAAAAGCCCGCGAGTTTCCATAATATTGGCGAGTTTGTGCTGGTATTGTGACCATTCTCACAGTCAAACTGTGAAGTCCCTCACAAGGGCCGAGGCGGCTCGAAACCGGGCGCCTTGCCGCGCGCGGGACAAGAACGGGGTGAGATACGGGAGTGATTCGGGCGCGCGGATCAGTATAATGGCGGCCCTCGATCGCCCGGCCCGCCGGCCGCCACGAAATTCAGCGAAAATAATCGGAATTTCCTCTATGACGTCCAAGCTAGCCGAGCTTCAGGCCTGGGTCGACCAGGTCGCCAGGCACACCAACCCCGACGCCGTGCACTGGTGCAACGGGAGCGAAGAAGAATATCAGGACCTGGTCGAACTGATGCTCGCCGACGGGACCCTCACGCAACTCAACGAAGAGACCCACCCGAACTGTTACCTGCACCGCTCGAACCCCAATGACGTGGCACGCGTCGAGCACCTGACCTTCGTGTGCACGCCCGAGCAGGACGATGCGGGCCCGAACAATCTCTGGATGAGCCCGGCAGAGGGCCACGCGAAGATGGACGCCCTGTTCGCGAACTGCATGGCCGGCCGCACGATGTACGTCATCCCCTACTGCATGGGGCCGCTGGCATCGCCTTACGCCCGCTGCGGCGTCGAGATCACAGACAGCCCCTACGTCGTCATCAACATGAAACTCATGACGCGCATGGGCAGTCAGGCGCTGGAACGTATTGAACGCGAAGGAAAATTCGTGCGCGGCCAGCATTCGACGGGAGAACTCGACCCGGAGCGCCGCTTCATCATGCACTTCCCCGACGAACTGTCGATCAAGAGCTATGGTTCGGGCTACGGCGGCAACGCACTGCTCGGCAAGAAGTGTCATGCGCTCCGTATCGCCAGTCACCAGGCCCGCGAGGAAGGCTGGCTGGCCGAGCACATGCTGATCGTCGGCCTGGAAAATCCCGACGGGGCCGTGCACTACGTTGCCTGTGCTTTCCCTTCCGCCTGCGGCAAGACCAACCTCGCCATGCTGATCCCGCCGGAGAGCATGGTCGGCTGGCGCGTATGGACGCTCGGCGACGATATCGCCTGGCTGCACCTCGACGAGGGCGGCAAGCTGCGCGCGATCAATCCCGAATCGGGCTATTTCGGCGTCGTGCCTGGCACCAATCGCAAGACCAACAAGAATGCCTACGACATGATCACCCATGACGCGATCTTCACCAACGTCGCGACCACGGCAGATAACGAGCCCTGGTGGGAAGGCAAGAAGCACGGCGAGCCGGCGACGGACTGGCAGGGCCGTGATCATGACCCGGCCAACGGCCCTGCCGCGCATCCGAATTCACGTTTCACGGTCGCCGCCACCAACAATCCCAGCTACTCGACTCTCGCCGACGCGCCAGAGGGCGTGCCGCTATCGGCGATTGTCTTCGGCGGGCGCCGCGCGCAGGTGGCACCGCTCGTATTCGAGGCCAAGAGCTGGGAGCACGGCGTCCTCGTGGGTGCCGGAACGGCGTCCGAAACCACCGCGGCGATGGTCGGCGAAGTCGGCGTCGTGCGCCGCGACCCGATGGCCATGAAGCCCTTCTGCGGCTACAACTTCGCGGACTACTGGGCGCACTGGCTGTCGTTCCCGGAGCGCGCCAGCCACCTGCCCAAGATCTTCCACGTCAACTGGTTCCGGCAAGATGACGAGGGTCACTTCCTGTGGCCCGGCTTCGGCGAAAACCTGCGTGTCCTGCAATGGATTGTCGAACGTTGCGAACATCGCGCGGACGCCAAGGAAACGCCGATCGGCTTCCTGCCACATCCCGAGGACCTGCGGACCGACGGTCTCGACCTCGACCCGGAGGTGCTCGCTGAACTGCTGACGATCGACGTCGCGCAGTGGCGCGACGAAATGGCCTCGGTACTGGAGTATCTGGAGAGCTACGGCGGCCGGCTTCCGGACGCATTGCGCGAGCAGCAACGACTGATCGCAGACGCCCTCGACAAGGCCGGAGACGGAAGAATCTGACGCCCATGTGCCTTGCGCGCCCAGCCGGGCGTGCACGGCACTGCTAGTCGATCATCTTGTAATAGATCGCCAGCGCGGAACCGGGCTGTTCGGCGCGGCCGAGCCCAATCGTGCCTTCCCTGTCCAGTTCCGTCATGTCACGGCGCACGAAAGTCTCGCGGCCCTGCACATCCTGCAGGAAAGTGCCATTGGTGCTCTGGTCGATCAGCACGAACTTGCCGCGGCGCATCTCGATCTTGGCGTGAATTCTCGATATCAGGTTGCCCTTGATGACGAGATCGTTGTCGTCCGCACGACCGATATTGACGGACTTGCGACGATCCGAAACCTCGATCGTCTTGTCGCGGAAATTGAGCAGCAGTTTCGACGCCTTTTTCGCCTTGTTCTCCCACTCGATGGTCGGGAGCATGCTGGTCGCCTCGTCCGGCTGCCAGACGAGTTCGTAGAGCGCCACCTCGTCGAGTTTGCCGCGCACCGTGGCAACGTCGATCTGGCGTGTCTGGCGGCGCAAATCCGGGCTCATTTGTTCGACGGTAAAGCCCGAAATTACGATCTGCCGCGCCTTGGCCTGCGAAGTCATGCGATTCGCCGTATGCACCGCGGCGCCGAATATGTCGTTCTGTTCCTGGACGACCGGCCCATAGTGGCACCCGATGCGAATCGATACCGGGATGCTGCCGTCGCGACGCGTCTCGTTCGTAATACGCGATTGCATCATGACCGCGGCGCTCATCGCATCGTCGACGGTCGGGAACGTCGACATCACCTCGTCGCCGATGGTCTTGATGACGGTCCCGTTGAACTGGTAGGTCGCATCTTTCATGACGTCGAGGCAGAGCGCCACGGTCTCGCTGGCCTTCGTGTCGCCGAATTTCTCGTACAGCTGGGTGCTGCCGACGACGTCGGCAAACACGATGGCGACTTCCAGGTCTTTAGCCATAACTCGGCTCACAAATCCTCGGCAACCAGCTAATAATAGTACTATTTTTCAGCGACAATATACGCAATCCACGCGAGATCGGCCTCACCTTTCGATTCCGGCGTGAATTCACCGTTACCCTCGCCGTCCTCATCCTCGCCCTCCCAATAAACCGTTGCCTTGCGGAAACCGGCCTCGAGCAGGAGTTCACGAATTTCCGGTGCCGACCAGAGCCGCCATTCGTAGGTAAATGCCTTCTTGAGGCGGGACCCATCCTTGAATTTGAAATGGATGTGGCAGCGAATGTAATGCGTGACAGGATGAAATTCCGCCTGGTGCCAGATGTAGGTAAAGCCGTGTTTCTTGAACTTGGTGCGCTCTTTCGTCTCTTCCTGCGCTTCCGGCCCGCCGAACATGTCGCAGAAAAATACGCCGTCGTCCTTGAGCGAATCATAGGCACGCTTGAAATAGGCCCTGAGCTTGTCGCGTGTGTCGAAGATGAAGTAGCTGAAATTGAAAGCCGCGAGCAGGTCAACCGGCGGTGTCTCGACCGTCATGACGTCGGATTCCATCAGCCTGACGCGCGCCTGGGAGGCCGGATCGAGCCGGCTCACCCGGTGCTTTCTGCCCCAGTCGAGTACATCGGCGTCGATATCCACGGCGATCGCCTGGAACTCCGGGCCCTGGAGGACCCACTGGCACGAGGCGCTCGCAGTGCCGCAGAAATCCTCCCGAAAGAGCCAGGCCGTGCGACCGGTCAGTGCCTTGAACGTGGTTTGCAGAAATTCGATCTCGTTGGCGACGTTCTGCACCGATAACTCGTAGAGTTCGTGTTTGTCGGCCTGCTCGGCCATCGTCGGTTGTGGGTTGGCTGACTTCACACTCATTGCTCGCTGACGCTCCGGTACACGTATCGGGGCCGTGCATTGTATCTGGCCGCGACGCTAAAGGCACAGTCTTTGGCGGCAACAACACGAAGGCCGCGCGCCGTCGCCCCGCCAAACCGTTATCGGCCACTCAGGCGGCGACGGGCATCGCCGCAAGCGCGTTCACCAGCACTTCCGGTCCCGCCCCATCGCGGTGCACATGTTCGCTGAGGTAGCGACGCCATGACCTGGCACCGGGCTGGCCCGCATACAGACCCAGCATGTGCCGCGATACGCTGTTGAGCGTCGCCCCCTCGGCCATGACGGCTTCGATATAGGGCAGCATGCGCTCGACGACGTCCTCGCGCTTCGGCAATACGAAGGCCGGGTTGAAGTGGCGCTCGAGTTCCGCCAGGAAATACGGCTGGTGATAGGCCTGGCGGCCGATCATCGCCCCGTCGACATGCCGCAGCACCTCGTCGACCTCGCCAATCGTCGTGATGCCGCCGTTGATCACGATGAGGAGCTCCGGAAATGCCTGCCGGAGACGGTACACACGCTCGTAATCCAGCGGTGGAATACTGCGATTTTCCTTCGGGCTCAGCCCGTCGAGGATCGCAATCCGCGCATGCACCACGAATTTCCTGCAGCCGGCGCGGGCGAGCGTCTCGACGAATTTGAACAGGAACGCGTCGCTGTCATGGTCATCGATGCCGATCCGCGACTTGACGCTGACGGGAATATTCGTCTCGGCCTGCATGGCCGACCAGCACGCCGCCACGAGCTCCGGGTTCGACATCAGGCAGGCGCCGAACTGGCCGCTTTGCACGCGATCGCTCGGGCAGCCGACGTTGATGTTGATCTCGTCGTAACCATAGGCCGCCGCTTTGCCGGTCGCGCTGGCCATGAGTTCCGGGTCGCTGCCGCCGAGTTGCAGCGCGACCGGGTGCTCGTCGGGGTGAAAGCGCAGAAATCGCATGGAATCGCCATGATGGATCGCAGCGGCCGTGACCATCTCGGTATACAGCAACGCACTGGGGCTCAGCAGCCGCATGAAATAGCGGCAATGCCGGTCCGTCCAGTCCATCATCGGGGCGACGTGAATTTTTGGGCAATTCGTGGATTTATTCATGTGGCAAGTATTGGCAGGAATTTCTCCAGGATGGCTGCCGAAGGCCATGGCAAAGATACGTGATACGGCTGCCAGGATCATCGGCCGGGCCTGTCCGTATAATAGTGCAAAAACCGGGCAGAACGGCTAGGATGCAGCGATAACAAGAGCATCTGATTAGGGGAATAATCATGTTCAGGAAATCGGAAATTAATCGCGCCGTATGTTTCGCACTGGCCACTTCTGGATGCGTGGTCGCGGCACCTGCGCTGGCCGAATTCGAAGAAATCGTCGTGACGGCAACCAAACGTGCGACGGTCCTTCAGGATACGCCGATTGCGATCCAGGCCCTCGGCGAGGAAAAGCTCGACGAACTCAATATCGCCAATTTCGATGATTACATCCGGTACCTTCCGAACGTGAATTCGGCCGGTCGAGGCCCCGGCCAGTCGTCCATCTTCATACGTGGCATGGCGACCGACTCCTCGGACCAGACCTCGATCGAAATCGGCGCGCCGGTGCCGAACGTCGCCCTGTACCTCGACGAACAGCCGGTCAGCTCCGGCGGGCGCAACCTCGACCTCTACGTCGCGGACGTCGCCCGCGTTGAAGTGTTGCCGGGACCGCAGGGCACGCTGTTCGGCGCGAGTTCGCAGGCAGGCACCGTTCGTCTCATTACCAACAAACCCGTTTATGACGAATTCCAGGCGGGGTTCGATGCCAGTTACTCCGTCACCAGCAAGGGTGATCCGAGCAATAGTGTCGAGGCGTTCATCAACCTGCCCCTCATCGACAACAAAGTCGCCATTCGCGGCGTCTTTTACAACGCTGCCGAAGGCGGCTACATCGACAATGTGTTCGGCGAAAATGCCTACCTGCCCGGCATGGTCGGCTTTCCGGACGGCGCGGAATCGACGGTGGTCAACAACATCGCGTACGTCGAAGACAACTTCAATGATGCCGTGTATCGGGGCGCACGCATCAGCGCCAAGATCGCGCTCAATGACAACTGGGAGTTGCTGCCACAGTACATGACGCAACAGCTCGATGTGGACGGCGTATTCGATTATTCGCCCGAATCGCTGGCGGGCCTCGACCCGGAGTCTTCCGGCAGCCGCGCGGTTGGCGACTTGCAGGTACAGCGTTTCTTCCCGGACTGGCTGGATGACGAATTCGACCAGTTGTCGCTGACCGTGAATGGCCGCCTGGGTGCGCTCGACGTGGTCTATGCCGGATCGTTCCTCGATCGTGAAGTCAATAACAGCTTCGACTACAGCGGCTATACCGAGGTCGGCACTTACGGCTACTACTACATCTGCCAGCCGGACTACACGCTGTGCGGCGACCCCACGCAAGGCATGATCGCGCACATTGAAAACGAGCGCACGACACATGAATTCCGAGTGTCTTACCTGGAAGGTGAAAAAGTCGACTTTGTCGCCGGTGTTTTCCTGGATGACATCCAGACCAAGGTTGACACCAACTTTTACGTTGCCGGTTCCATCGGCTATTTCGCACCGAACGTTCCGCACTCGCAATCCACGACATTCAACCCGAACGCGCGGGCGCAAGGCATCACATTCATGAATGATGCCATCCGCGACGAGGAACAGTTCGCTGCATTCGGCGAGGTCACGTTCCACGCCACCGACCAGTTGGCGCTGACACTCGGTGCGAGATATTACGACATCGAAACGAGCCTCGTCGGCTCGTCGAACTTCGCGACCTTGTGCAGCGTTCCGGGTTGCGGCGTCGAGGAAGACGGTGACGGCGGCCGCAGCTATGACGTGATCTTTGCCAATGATCTGCCCCTGAAGGAAAGCGACACCATTTTGAAGGGCAGCGTTTCCTGGACGCCTAGCGACGACCTGTTGTTCTTCGCTACCTGGTCCGAGGGCTTCCGGCCCGGCGGCTTCAATCGCAACGAGGATCTGCCGCCGACCTATGTCAGTGACGAGGTAACCAATACGGAAATCGGATGGAAAACCACGCTGGCGAATGGCTCACTGCGCTTCAACGGCTCGATCTACCAGATCGAATGGGACAATATGCAGGTCGGCGTTACCGATTTTGAAAATTTCGGCGTACTCACTTTCGTCCTGAATGCCGCCGATGCCGAGATCAAGGGCTTCGAAGGCGACCTGACCTGGCTGGCGACCGACAACCTGACGATTGCCGCTGCGTGGTCATACAATTCGACGGAAATGGTGAAGGTCCCCCCCTTCGAATCGAACATCGCCCCCGCGGGGTCTGATCTGGCACTGGCCCCTGAGCTGCAATACAACATCAGTGGACGCTATGACTGGGAGGTCGCCGGCAAGAATGCACACGCACAACTGGTTTTTGCGCATACGGATGACCAGTTCAGCTCGATTGTCGTCGCGAACCGGTTCAAGCAGGCTTCGTATGACACCATCGATGGTGCGATCGGAATCAACGCCGATAACTGGGGCGTCGAGTTATTTGCGGAGAACCTGACTGACGAGCGTGCGCAGTTGTTCATCAATTCGCTGGATACCGACCTTCGCGTAACGACGAATCGTCCGCGAACCTGGGGAGTCCGAATCTCGTACGACTTCTAGCAGCGCATTGAAGAATGTTCCGGCTCCTGCAAAACATGGAAGGACTTGGGAAAGAACAAGCGACGGGCGTGCCAGGCTTTGCGCGCCCTGAACCTGAACCTGACTCCAACGCCGTCATGTTTCGTATGAAGCCTCGTTTTGCGCCCTGCTAGTGCCTGACGACACTACCGAACAACTTCAGGCACTGTTACGGGCCGGAAAGCTCCAGGAGGCCCTGGCGGCGGCCGAGGCTGTGCTTGCGTCCCGACCGGAGGATAGCGACGCCCTGTATTGCAGGGCCGTCGCGCTCAGGTACCTGGGCAGGCCGCGGGACGCCCTGCAGACGCTGGCAACGCTTCTGGCGGTCGAGCCGAACCATTCCCGGGCATTCCAGGAGTCCGGGCACAATTTCCAGCAATTGGGGGAACTCGAGCGGGCGCGAGAGAGTTACCAGCGCGCCGTCGCGCTCAACCGCGGCCTGGTCGCTGCCTGGCGGGCGCTCATAGAACTCCACAGGCAGGCCAACGACGAGAAGGCTTCCGCTATTGCGAAAGCAGAGTTTGAACGACTGTCGTCGCTGCCGCCGGAGCTGGTCACGGTAACCAGCCTGATCGAGGAACAGAGGCTATACCGGGCTGAGCAGCTTTGTCGGGCCTATCTCCGGAAGACACCTCACGACGTCGAGGCGATGCGCCTGCTGGCCCTGCTCGGCATCAAGCTGTTCGTTTACGATGACGCGGAGTTTCTTCTCGAAAGCTGTATCGAATTGCAGCCGGAGAACTGGCTGGCACGCCTCGATTACGTGAATGTGTTGCACAAACGCCAGAAGTTCGAGAAGGCACTCGAACAGGCAAGCCTGTTGCGGGAGAGATTCCCGGGCAACTACGTGTTCGAGCTGACCTATGCCAACCAGTGTGTCGCAATCGGCCATTTCGACGATGCGCTTGTCGTGTATGACCAGGTCATTGCCGAGCACCCGGAATTTGCTGAACCCTACGTGTCGCGTGGCCATGCCCTCAAAACCGTCGGCCGTGTCGAGGAAGGCATCGAATCCTATCGCGGCGCATACCGCCAGCGCGCCAGCTTCGGCAACGCTTTCTGGAGCCTGGCGAACCTCAAGACCTACCGCTTCACGGATGTCGAGATCGAACAGATGCGCGCGCAGGTCGAACGCACGGAAACACCGGTCGAGGATCGCTTCCACTTGTGTTTCGCGTTAGGCAAGGCGCTTGAGGATCGCAACGAGTTTGAAGCTTCCTTCGGCTGGTACGAGCGGGGTAACGCCCTGAGAATGTCCGGTCTGCGCTACGATCCTGAACGCGCCGAACGCGCAATGCGGCGCCAGATGGAGTTCTGCACCGCAACGCTGTTCCGGGACAGGCCCGGCCTCGGCAGCGAACGTGACGACCCGATCTTCGTCGTCGGTCTGCCGCGATCGGGTTCCACGTTGCTCGAGCAGATCCTCGCATCGCATTCCCATATCGACGGGACCATGGAGCTGCCGAACGTCATCGCCACCGCGCATCGATTGAATGGCAGGCGCCTGCTGTCGCAGGAGGCGCGCTACCCGGCAATCCTCGCCGAACTGGATGCCGGGCATTTCCGCAAACTCGGCGAGGCCTACCTCGCGGATACAGCTGTGCATCGCGGTGCTGCGCCGCGTTTCGTCGACAAGATGCCCAACAACTTCATGCACGTCGGTCTCATCCACCTGATGCTCCCGAATGCGAAAATCATCGACGCCCGCCGGCACCCGATGTCCTGCTGCTTCAGCGGCTTCAAACAGCTATTCGCCGACGGACAGGAATTCACGTACGGAATCGATGAGATCACGCGCTATTACCGATCCTATGTCGCCCTCATGCGGCACTGGGACGAAGCGCTACCCGGCAAGGTGCTGCGCGTCCACTACGAAGAGGTCGTGGAGGATGCCGAAGCCCAGGTGCGCCGGCTACTGGATTTCGTCGGCGTACCGTTCGAGGCGGCCTGCCTCGATTTCCACAAGACCGAGAGGTCCGTCAGGACGCCGAGCTCGGAACAGGTCAGGCAGCCGATCTATCGCAGCGGCCTCGACTACTGGCGTAACTACGAACCGTTCCTCGGCAGGATGCAGGAAGCGCTCGCCGACGAAATCGCCGACTATCCCTGGCCGGATCCGCCGGCGTAGCCAATCGTCTTCAAGGCCGCGCGCATCTCGTCGAGGACCTTCGGGTCCTCGATCGTCGCAGGCACCTTGTACTCCTCGCCGTCAGCGATCTTGCGCATCGTGGCGCGCAGGACTTTGCCGGATCGTGTCTTGGGCAGGCGCCCCACCACGGTGGCTTTCTTGAAGACGGCCACCGGCCCGACGCGTTCCCGCACGAGCTTGACCACTTCCGCGACGATGTCCTCGTGATTACGGTCCACACCGGCCTTGAGTACGAGGAAACCCACGGGTAACTGTCCCTTCAGCTGGTCCGCGGCGCCGATGACCGCACACTCGGCAACATCGGGGTGCGATGCGAGCACTTCCTCGATCGCGCCCGTCGAAAGCCGGTGCCCCGCCACGTTGATGACGTCGTCCGTGCGCGACATCACGAAAATGTAGCCATCGTCGTCGATGAAACCCGCGTCACCGGTCTCGTAATAGCCAGGGAACGTCTCGAGGTACGACTTGCGAAAGCGCGCTTCGGCATTCCACAGGCCCGGCAAAGTGCCCGGTGGCAACGGCAGTTTGCAGGCAATGGCACCGACGTCGCCTGGCGCGACATCCCGGCCCCTGGCGTCAAGCGCGCGCACTTCCCATCCTGGCGCCGGGCGGCCGACGGAGCCGGCCTTGACCGGGGCCAGTTCGATACCGACACAGTTGGCCGCAATCGACCAGCCCGTCTCGGTCTGCCACCAGTGGTCGATCACCGGGATTCCGAGCTTGTCCTCGGCCCAGTGCAACGTGTCCGGATCGCAGCGTTCGCCCGCAAGAAACAGTGTGCGTAATTTCGACAGGTCGTACTTGCCGATGAATTCGCCATTCGGATCCTGCTGGCGGATCGCCCTGAACGCGGTCGGGGCCGTGAACATCGCCGCAACGCCGTGCTCCGCAGCAACGCGCCAGAATGCGCCCGCGTCCGGCGTGCCGATGGGTTTGCCCTCGTAGAGGATCGTTGTGTTGCCGTGCAGCAGCGGACCATAGATGATGTAGGAGTGACCGACCACCCAGCCGATGTCGGAGGCCGCCCAGTAGACCTCACCGGGCTCGACGCCATAGATGTGCTTCATGGTCCAGTGCAACGCCACGGCGTGTCCGCCGTTGTCGCGCATGATGCCCTTCGGTTGTCCCGTGGTGCCGGACGTGTACAGCAGATACAGCGGATCGGTGGCCAGCACGGACACGCAGTCGCGCGGCGAGGCTTCGGCGACTGCATCGAGCCAGTCGACGTCACGCGGCGCCACGAGTTCCGCCCTGGCCTGTGGCCGTTGCAGAATGATGCAATGGTCGGGCTTGTGGCTCGCCAGCTCGACGGCGTGGTCGAGCAAGGGTTTGTATTCGATGACCCGGGTTGGCTCGATGCCGCAGGACGCTGAGACGATGACCTTGGGACGGGCATCATCGATGCGCGTCGCAAGCTCGTTGGCCGCAAAACCGCCGAACACGACCGAATGCACGGCGCCGATGCGCGCACACGCGAGCACGGCAACGATCGCCTCCGGAATCATCGGCATGTAAACGATGACGCGATCGCCTTTCTCGACGCCGTTGTCGACGAGCGCGCCCGCGAAGGTGCGCACATAGGCAAGCAGGTCCTTGTAAGTGATCTTGCGCTGCTGCGACGTCAGCGGGCTGTCATAGATAATGGCCACCTGTTCGCCACGACCTGCATCGACATGTCGATCCAGCGCGTTGTGACAGGTGTTCAGCTGGCCACCGGAAAACCAGCGGTAGATCGGCGCGTTCGAATCGTCGAGGACGCGATCCCAGGGCCGGTCCCAGTCGATTCCGGCGGCTGCTTCCGCCCAGAATTCGTCAGGATTTTCGATCGACCGCCGATGAATTTCCGCGTATTTGCCCATGACTGCTCCATCACAGTTTCGTCTTGACGTCAGTTTAGGTAACTGCCGCACATCAGACCATTGGACGAAAGACGAATGAACGGCGCGGTTCAGTAAAGGTCGCGCAGCCGCGTCGTGTCGCGGTCGCCGTGGGTCGCGACCATGGCAATGAGGAGTTCGGCTGTCGCGATCGCGTCCGTGAGGCAGTTATGGCCGCTGTACCGCGGCAGCCCGTAGCGCTCTCGCATTGCGGACAGGCGCAACGACTGGTTTTCCTCGAGGAAATCACGGCGCGATTGCCGTCGATGTTCCAGCGCCAGCGTATCAATGATTGGAACGAGCAATCGCGCGCCGAAATACCGCCGACACTCACGATCGAGTACGCCCTTGTCGAGGCTCGAGTGGTGCACGACGAGCACCCGGCCCTGCAGCACCTCGATGACCTTGGACAAAGCGATCAGCGGCTCGACGCCGCCGCGGACCATGGAATCGGTCAGGCCGTGCACGGTCGCACTGTGACCAACTTCGTCGGGCGGCCTGACCACAAGGCTCTTCGCGGTCGACAGGTCGACCATGCCGTCCTGAATGATGACCCAGCCGACACTCAGCATCGCGGCGGTGGCCGGGTCGAGACTGGTCGTTTCGATGTCCAGCACCACGAATTCGGTTTCCCTGAAGACCGCCGCGGCCGATGGCAGCGGCGCCGCCAGAAATGCCCGGAATCGGTCGTCGGTCACGCGCCCGCGGGCGCGCCATCGCTTGAGTCCGAGCCAGCGAGTCTTCATGCCAGGTGGAATCGATTCAGGAGTGCCTGCTGGCTGGTCCGGACCTGGCCGAATGCCGCCTTCAGATTCTGCCTCACGAGACGCGACAGCTCCTCGGGTCTCAGGTAGTTGTCGGGCGGCTGCCCGGCATGCATCTGCCGGCTCTGGTGCTCGAGGCGCATTTTTTCGATGAAATCCAGCGCATCGATCAGGTTCGCGGCGTCGGACTCCGCGATTTCGCGGGCCTTCGCGGCCGCGCGCAACCGGTTCCTGGTCGTAATGCGCATTTCGCCGGCCGCGAGCGCGCGGATCCGCGCGATTTCGACGATCGGCATGGTCCCGTGCAGCTTCAGGTCGAGCGTATTTTCGTGCTTGCCGGATTTTTCGAGAACGAACTGCCTGAAAAACCCGATGGGCGGCTGATAGGCCATCGCGTTCTTGGCCATGAGCGACAGGAAGATTTCGTTCTTGCGCGCATCTTCGCGGATGCTTTCCTTTAGCTCATCGACGAGCCTCGAGTCACCGAATACGCAGCGCAGGTCGAAAAAGATATTCGCATGCATCAGGGCCTTTTCTTCCGGCACCATGATCCAGCGATTGAAGTAGCCTTTCCAGGTCCCCAGCGGCTGACGCCACCTGGGGTTCGAGGCCATGACGTCGCCGGGGCAATAGACATAGCCGCAATCGTTGAGACCGTCGTTGACGATCTTGGCGAGCGCGGCGAAGTATTCGTCGTGCTCCGGCCGCGCGGCATCCTCGAGCACCAGCGCATTGTCCTGGTCGCTCTTGGCCGACTGCTCGTGGCGCCCCTGGGATCCCATGGCCACCCAGGCATACGTGCAAGGCGGCGAACCCAGCGTCGCCTCTGCGATGCGGCACAACTGCCGCGTCACCGTGTCGGTAATCGTCGTGATGAACTTGCCGAGCTGCTCGCCGTTGGCGTCCGACCTGATCTGTCCGGCGATCAGTCCAGGCAAGCGCTGACAGGCATCCACGATGCCTGCAACCGTCGTCTGCTTGCTGATGTCGTTGACGAGGTACAGCGGATGCTCGGTCTCGATGCGCATGAAGTCGCTGCGCGACACCATGCCCATCAGCTTGTGGCCGGCCATGATCGGCAGGTGGTGTATGTTCTCCTGCATCATCACGAGCGCCGCTTCGTAGGCGTGCGAACCTGCGCCCAGTGACACGGGATTGCCGGTCATGATCGCACTGACGGGCAGCGTGTAATCGAGTGCGGCGGCGACGACGCGTTCCCGCATGTCGCGATCTGTCGCGATGCCACAGAATTCGCCATCCCGGGTCACCAGGATCGCTGACACCCGCTCCCTGACCATCTTTCTGGCCGCCTCGTTAATGGTGGCAGTCGCGTCGATCGTCACGGGCGGGCGTGTGACCAGCTCGCCGACGGCATGATCCCTGACGCCGTGCAGACGCGAAACGATGGGCTCCGCCAGCAGCCGGTCCGACAGGGCGCGAATGAAGTAGGTGTCGAAGTCCGTGCACTCGCGGCGTAATTCGGAGAACACCTTGCCGTCCATGTGATAGATCAGCGAGTCCTCGATCGCGATGGAATTGTTGCGAATCGGGGCGACGTTCATCAGCGACGGGAAGCCGAAACAGTCACCCTCAGCGATGCGGGTCAGCAGGTCTTCCTCGACATTGCGCAGTTCCAGCGCACCGCTGCGCACGATGTGCAGCCTGTCGTTGGTATTGCCTGCGCGCAGCACTTCGCTGCCTGACCGGTAGTAGCCGACCCTGATGGCGGCCGCGGCGCGGTTGACCTGCGCCTTGTTGAGTGCGTCGAACCCCGGCAGTGAGGACAGGAATTGCGCGATCTCGGGGATTTCGTTCATGCGGTCATTGTGACACGAGCCGCCGCAATGGAGAACTGGCGGCACCCCGTGAAGGGTGCCGCCAGGTCAAACACAAAAGTGGTGCTATTGGGTGGAACAGTCAGGTCAGAAGGTGAAAGCCTGCAACTGCACCCAGATCGTATCGGTGCTCTGGCCACCATCCGGTTCTGACTGACCCCAGGAGACCTTGAGGTTGCCGTTATAGCCGCGGAAGTAATAACCGACACCGACCATAAATGTGTCAACGTCGGCCGTGGCGCCACTGAAATCGCGGCTTGAAAGCTGCACGAACGGCATCAGCTTCGCCTCGCCGAAGTAGAAACCGGCTTCCAGCGTCGTGTTGTCCTGATCGGGGAGGCCGGCAAAGAAGACGTCGCCGTCCACATTGCTCCAGCTGCCCTGCATTGTGAAGGCATTGCCGCCAAGCGGCTGGTCGTAGAAGAAATCGACACTCGTCGTCTGATAATCTTCCTGTGTATCCACGCTCACGCCGACAGCCAGGTGTTTCTTCTTACCCAGCGTCGTGCCGGTGTAGAACAAGCCCTTCATCGGCTCGAAGAAGTTGTACATCAAGCGGCCGAAATAGCGGAACGAATTCGTGGAACCCACTCCCCTGTCGCCCGAAAGAATGGAAGCACGGTATTCGAGCTTGTCATTCATCAGGTAGCCGCGGGCCCTGACGCCGTAGTCACGGCCGACTTTCGTGTCCAGTGCGCCCGCCCAGACAAAACTCGTGGGATTGTAGTCGGGCGCCAGAAGCGTGACGGCGCTCTGGTTCGAATTATAGGTGACTGCCTGCAGAATCTGGCCGAAGTCGACCATGAATTTATCACTCTTCGGCTTGTAGGTCACGACGAAGTCCTGGATGAACATATCTCCGGACTTGGTTGCTCCGTCGTTTCCCTTACCAAGGTTGGGGCTGTCGGTCTCGAAGAAAAACGACCACTGGTCGTTGAGCTTGCCCCCGGCGAGTATGCGCAGGCGCCGGAAGAACAGTTCCTGCGCCGCGCTCCCGGTGGGCGGGTCGACGGACTCGCCCCTGAGCTTGGCCAGGAAGCCGAATTTGATGCTGCTGCTGCCGTCTTCGCTGTCGATTTGCCACGCGGCCTGCGTAGCCGGCGCGGTCGCCATCAGCGTCAGCGACAAAGCCGCCGCAAACGTGAAGATCCGATGATTTGTTCTTTTCATCATTTTTCCCCCGGGAAAATAACCATGTGAGTCCAGCGGAATACTCGGCTACAGGATACACCTTTGCCATTAGCCAAAAGTCGAATCATGGCCATGAGTAGACCATGGTCTAATGCAGCACCCCCCTCGGCATTGGAAAATACCCTACAACGGCCCCGGCAAGCGGGCTGACTGACGGGCTCCGGTTCCGGGCTCGCGCTCGACTATTGATTGGAGATTGCGATGAGTGAGAAGTACGCGGTCAATGACTACTTCAAGAAAAATGGCCTGATTAACGAACAGCAGTATTTCGATCTTTACAAGAAATCGGTCGAGGACAACGAAGGATTCTGGAAAGAACAGGCCGGCATCGTCGACTGGTCCAGGGCCCCCACGAAGATCAAGGACGTGTCCTACGCGCAGGACGACCTGCACATCCGCTGGTATTACGACGGCGAGCTCAACGTCTGCTACAACTGCGTCGACCGGCACCTGCCGGACAAGCGCGATCAGACCGCGATCATCTGGGAGGGGGATGACCCGAGCCGGGACCTGAAGATCACCTATGGCGAGCTGCACCTCCGGGTGTGCCGCTTTGCCAATGCCCTGAAGGCCATCGGCGCCAAGAAAGGCGACCGCATCACCATTTACATGCCGATGATCCCGGAAGCTGCAATTTCCATGCTGGCCTGCGCGCGCATCGGCGCGATCCATTCCGTGGTATTCGGCGGTTTTTCGCCCGACGCGCTGGCGGGCCGAATTCACGACTGCGAGTCCAATATCGTCATCACGGCCGATGAAGGCGTGCGCGGCGGCAAGGTCGTGCCCCTCAAGAAGAACGTTGACGAAGCCGCCAGGCACCGCGACGTGAAGACCCTCGAAAAAATCCTGGTGGTACGCAACACCGGCAACAAAGTTGACTGGGTCGAAGGTCGCGACGTCTGGCTGCACGAGGCCGAGGAAACGGTAGACGACGACTGCCCCTGCGAGCCGATGAATGCGGAAGACCCGCTGTTCATCCTCTACACCTCGGGGTCGACGGGCAAGCCGAAAGGCGTGCTGCATACCTCCGGCGGCTACCTCGTCTATGCCGCCCTGACCTTCCGCTACGTGTTCAATTATCGGCCTGGCGACATCTACTGGTGTACGGCCGACGTCGGCTGGGTCACGGGCCACTCCTACATCGTTTACGGGCCGCTCGCGAACGGCGCCACGACGATGATGTTCGAAGGCGTGCCGAATTACCCCGATGCCAGTCGTTTCTGGCAGGTCTGCGACAAGCACCAGGTCAACATCTGCTACACCGCACCGACTGCGATCCGCGCCCTGATGCGCGAAGGTGACGCGCCGGTCAAGAAGACCTCGCGCAAGTCGCTCAGGCTGCTCGGCTCCGTGGGCGAACCTATCAACCCGGAAGCCTGGGAGTGGTACTACAAGGTCGTCGGCGAAAGCCGTTGCCCGATCGTGGATACCTGGTGGCAAACCGAGACCGGCGGCATCCTGATCAGCCCGCTGCCCGGCGCCACGGAAGTGAAGCCCGGCTCCGCCACCCGGCCGCTGTTCGGCATCCAGCCGGCCATCGTCGACTCCGACGGCAACCTCCTCGAGGGCGCCACGTCCGGCATGCTGGTCATTCTGGACAGCTGGCCAGGCCAGATGCGCACGGTCTACGGCGACCACGAACGCTTCGTCCAGACCTACTTCAGCACCTTCAAGGGCCGGTATTTCACGGGCGACGGCGCGCGCCGCGACGAGGACGGCTACTACTGGATCACGGGCCGCGTGGACGACGTCCTGAACGTCTCGGGTCACCGCATGGGCACGGCCGAGGTCGAAAGCGCTCTCGTCTCCCATGAAGCCGTCGCCGAGGCCGCGGTCGTCGGTTATCCGCACGAGATCAAGGGCCAGGGCATTTACGTTTACGTGACCCTGATGGAGGGCGTGAGCCCGAGCGACGAGCTGGCCAAGGAACTCAGGAACTGGGTCCGCAAGGAAATCGGCCCGATTGCCACCCCGGACCTGCTGCAGTGGGCGCCCGGGTTACCGAAGACGCGATCTGGTAAGATCATGCGGCGGATTCTGAGGAAGATCGCCGAAAACGACTACGGCAACCTTGGCGACACGTCAACGCTGGCCGACCCGAGTGTCGTCGAAAACCTCATAGAGAACCGCAAGAATCGAAAATGATGAGGATTTCGCCGGGACGTGACGCAGGACGAGCAAAGCACATTCATCGTTGCCGATGATCACCCGCTGTTCCGGGAGGCACTGACCCACGCGATCGGCAACTGCGTCAACGGCGCCAGGATTCTCGAAGCAGACAGCCTCGCGACGTTGCAGGACGTCGTCGAGGCGAATCCCGGCGCGGACCTGTTGTTTCTCGACTTGCACATGCCGGGCGTAAGCGGCTTTTCCGCGCTCGCCTACATCCGCAACAAGCATGAGTCATTGCCTACCGTGGTGGTCTCGGCGATGGACGAAGGGTCGGTCATACGGCGCGCGATCCAGCACGGCGCGAGCGGCTTCATACCGAAGTCCTCGTCGATCCGTACCATCGAGTCGGCGATCCGGGCGGTTCTCGAGGGCGAGGTCTGGCTCCCCGAGGGTGTCGACCTGGAAGATGGCGCCCTCGACAGTGAGGAAGCACGGACCGCGGCTGCACTCAGTTCGCTGACGCCGCACCAGTTCCGGGTCCTGATGATGCTGAGCGAGGGCCTGCTCAACAAACAGATTGCGTTCCAGCTCGGTGTCTCCGAAGCCACGATCAAGGCCCACGTCACTGCGATCCTGCGCAAGATGCAGGTCACCAACCGGACCCAGGCGGTGCTGGCCGTCCAGGGCCTGACCGCCAAAAAGCCGGAACTCGAGGACTGACGTGCCAGCCGCCCGCTAGTGGCGGCTGAGCATTCTCGTAATCAAGGCGCGGAGGGCCGCGGGCTTGATCGGCTTGTGCAGGATGGCATCGCCCGCAGCGCGTACTTCGTCTCGAACCGCATCCGTGTGGTCTGCGGTCACGATGATCGCCGGGATTGCGATGCTGGAGGCCGCACGCAAACCCTTCAGGACGTCGATGCCGGTCACCGTGTCCTCGAGGTGGTAATCGACGATGAACATCGACGGCGACACCTCGTGGCCGTTCTGAATCGAGTAAAGCTGCTGCAGCGCCGACTCGAGGTCTGTTGCGACCAGCGGCTTGGCGCCCCACTTCGCCAGCAGCCCCTTCATGCCCTCGAGGATGCTCTCCTCGTTGTCGATGCAGAGCACGTAACGACCATCGAGCGACGCCGGCGATTGCCGCTCGCGAAGCGTGGTGATTGCCGGCCGGCTTTCATGCGCCTCGGCACGCGGAACCACGACCTCGAACAGGCTGCCCCTGCCCGGCTCCGAGCGCATGCCGATCGGATGGCCCAGCAGTTTTGCGATGCGCTCCACGATTGCGAGGCCGAGACCGAGGCCGCGCTTGGCGCGCATGTTGCGGCCCCCAAGGCGCTTGAATTCCTGGAAGACCACCTTGTGGTCTTCGGCCGCGATGCCGATACCGGTGTCCACGACCTGGATGGCCACCTGGTCGCCGCGCCGCCGGCATCCCACCACCACACCGCCGTGCAGCGTATAGCGCCGGGCGTTGCTGACGAAGTTCTGCAGAATACGCCGCAGCAGCGCAGGATCCGATCGCAGGTGGATCTCGGATTTCACGAAACGCAGCCCGAGACCGTGCTCCGCAAAAGCCGCGGCGAACTGGGTTTCGAGCGCAGCGAACATCTCCGACACGGGAAACACCCGCATCTTGGGAACCGGCGCAGCCGTATCGAGGCGCGAAATATCCAGCAGCGCTCCGAGCAGATCTTCAACGGCGATCAGGCTGCTTTCCACCCGGGTAACAAGATCCTGTTGTTCTTCAGGCATGTTCTCTCGATGTTCGTTCAGCAACGCGGCAAACAGCTTGGCGGCATTCAGCGGCTGCAACAGGTCGTGCGCGGCCGCAGCCACGAAACGGGTCTTGGAGGCGTTCGCATCCTCGGCTTGTGCCTTGGCCTGTTGCAACGCGACCATTGCCTTCTGTAACTCGGCCGTACGGTCGATGACGCGCTGCTCGAGCATCGCTTTGGCTTCGACCAGCGCGCTCTCGACGACCTTGGACTCCGTGATGTCGGTGTACGTCGTTACATAACCGCCGCCCGGCATCGGCTGCCCGCTGATCTCGATGACCTTGCCGTCGATGAACGTACTCTGAAACTTGTACGGCGAACCGGCCTTCAGGTACGCCATGCGTTTCTCGATCTCTTCCTCGATGTCGCCATCGCCGAATCGGCCCTGTTCGGCGTTGAACCGAATCAGGTCGGCCACGGACTCGCCGACATGCACCATGCCCGGCGGATAATTCATGAGCTCCTCATACCGACTGTTCCAGCCGATCAGTCGCTGCGAGGAATCCACGACGCTGACCCCCTGCGTGATGTTCTCCAGCGTCGCCTCGAGCAGCCGGCGATTGAAACGCAGCGCCTGCGAGGTTTCGTCGAGCAGCAGCACGACGTCGCCGATCTCCATGCCGGTCTTGCGCAGCGCTGCCGTCATGACGACGCGCGCCGACGCGGCACCGATGGCACCGGCGATCAGGCGTTCCGTGAATTGAACCAGTCGTCGGTCGGCCGGCGACGACGCTGTGAGGTCGATATTGTCGGTTGCCGCGAAGTCGGTAAAAGAACGTTCGACGTGCTGCTGGCCGAGAAAGCGGTCTGCCAGCACCCGGAGATCCGCATTCGTGACATCATGACGCGTCAGGCGCGGCTGCACCGGGCCGACGCCGTCAGCATGGGCGCTGAAGCTACGCGCCTGGATCCGCTCTACCACCGACTGGCGGGTAAAGAACGACACGACCACGAAAACCAGGACGTTCGCACTCAACGACCACGCGACGCCATGCGTCAGCGCGGTGACCTCGAAGTCGACAAACAGTGCCTCAGGGCGCAGCAACGGCATGCCGAACAGACCCCGGTCGATGAACGCGTCGCTGAATGCACCAGCCCGCGCCAGCGTCGGCAGGAACAGCGTATACGCCCAGAGTATGAATCCCATTGACAGCCCGGCGATCGCCCCTTTCTTCGTCGAGCGCGGCCAGTACAGTCCGCCGATCAGGAGCGGCATGAGTTGTGCAGCCGCCGCGAACGACAGCAGGCCGATAGACGCGAGCGCAGCGGAGCGGTCCGTCGCCAGCGCATAGACGTAGCTCAGCGCGGTAATGCCGATGATCGCGCAACGCCGCACGAACAGCATCAGCTGTGGATAGTCGGTGCGCTCAGCGAGGCCGAGCGTCTTGATCCTCAGCAGGGCGGGCATGACGATTTCATTACTGATCATCGTCGACAGCGCAACGCTCGCGACGATCACCATACTGGTCGCGGCGGAAAACCCGCCGATGAAAGCCAGGACCGTCAGCCACGTCTTATCGCTCTGCATGGGCAACGCCAGCACGAACGCATCGCCGCGAAATTCGCCGGTCGGGAGGAAACTCAGACCCGCGATCGTGATCGGGATGACAAAGATCGAGAACAGCAGCAGGTAGGACGGAAACACCCAGCGCGCGGAACCGATTTCGGCATCGCGATGTGCCTCGACGACCATGACGTGAAACTGCCGGGGCAGGCAGATAATCGCTGCGCTCGCAAGCAGGAACTGGGTCAGGAACATATCCGGCAAGTGGTCGAATTGAAACACGTGCTGCGCTCGCGTCGCTGCCTCGGCCGACACGGGCTCCCCGTGAGCAATCATCCACCATGCGAACACGCCGACCGCGATGAACGCGAACAGCTTGACGACGGATTCGAACGCAACGGCCAGCATCATGCCATCGTGGTGTTCCGTGACGTCGATCTTGCGCGTGCCGAAGAGAATCGCGAAAACGGCCAGCGCGACGGCGAAGACGAACGCGGTGTCGCTCTCGGCAGCGCCGGCGGTTGCGTAATTCGAGACGACGTCAAATCCGGAGATGACGGCTTTCAGCTGCAGCGCGATATAGGGCACCGAACCGATCGTGGCAATGACCGTGATGAGCACCGCGAGGCTGCGCGCCTTGCCGTAGCGCGCGGCAATGAAGTCTGCGATCGACGTCAGGTTCTGCCGCTTTGCAATCGACACGATGCGCTGGATCATGCCCCAGCCGAACACGAACAGCAGAATCGGACCGAGATAGATCGGCAGGTAGCCCCAGCCGTATTGCGCCGCACTGCCCACCGCCCCGTAAAAAGTCCAGGAGGTGCAGTACACGGCGAGCGTCAGGCAATAGATCGCTGCACGCACGGGCGCGGAGAAACGCCTGGCATCCTGGCTGTCGCCCCACCACGCTATGCCGAATAGGATCAAGACATAGCCGAGCGCGAGAAGCAGCAGTACCCACCAGTTGATCAAGCTTGCGGTCCCCCCTCTGTCGGCGGCATCACGGGCCGCACTTTGTTTGTTCCGAGTCTACTACTATCGTCGTATCACGGCGACACATCGGGACCAGGTAATTTCTAGACAGTATTCATAACTTGTTATTTTTTTTCAAGTTTCTACGTCGGTCTTGGCTACCGGGGCCCGGCCGGCAATATCCGCCTACGACTAAAGTCTGTAATGACGCCACAGGGCGGTTTGCTAGATTGCCCTCGTGATAAATCCAATAAATACAGCTAAGGGGGACGTATGTCTCAAAACCTCAACTACTGGAATGCCAACCTGCGGCTAGTCGCGCTGTGTCTGGCCATCTGGTTTGTCGTTTCCTACCTGTTCGGAATCATCCTGGTTGAGCCGCTGAATAGCATTCGTATCGGCGGCTACAAACTGGGATTCTGGTTCGCGCAACAGGGGTCCATGTATATCTTCGTGATCCTGATCTTCTACTATGCCAAGCGCATGCAGAAGCTCGATCGTGAGCACAACGTGCACGAAGACGACTAGGGAGAGAAGCCATGACATTAAAAGCAACTACATATCTTGTCGTCGGCCTCACGTTCGCGATCTATATCGCGATCGCAATCTGGTCGCGTGCATCGTCCACCAAGGACTTCTACGTAGCCGGTACGGGCGTCCATCCGGTCGCCAACGGCATGGCGACGGCAGCAGACTGGATGTCGGCGGCATCGTTCATCTCGATGGCCGGCCTCATCGCCTTCATGGGCTACGGTGGTTCTGTGTTCCTGATGGGCTGGACCGGCGGCTACGTGCTGCTCGCCATGCTCCTGGCACCGTACCTGCGTAAATTCGGCAAGTACACGGTCCCCGAGTTTATCGGCGATCGGTACTATTCGAAGACCGCGCGCATCGTCGCCGTCATCTGCCTCATCGTCGCGTCGGTAACCTACGTTATCGGCCAGATGAAGGGCATTGGCGTCGCCTTCTCGCGTTTCCTCGAGCTCGAGTACAACTATGGTCTGATGATCGGCATGGGCATCGTGTTCATCTACGCGGTAATGGGCGGCATGAAGGGCATCACGTACACGCAGATCGCGCAGTACTGCGTACTGATCATCGCCTACACGATTCCGGCGATCTTCATCTCGCTGTCGCTGACCGGCAACCCGATCCCGCAGCTGGGCCTCGGCTCCGAAATGAGCGATGGCGTCTACCTGCTGGATCGCCTGGACCAGACGCTCAGAGATCTAGGGTTTACCGACTACACCACGGCCAAACGCGGCAGCAGCCTGAACATGTTCGCCTACACGTTCTCGCTGATGATCGGTACGGCAGGTCTGCCGCACGTCATCATCCGCTTCTTCACCGTACCCAAGGTGAAGGACGCACGCAGCTCTGCCGGCTGGGCGCTCGTATTCATCGCGATCCTCTACACGACCGCACCGTCGGTTGCCGCGATGGCACGCATGAACCTGATGTCCACGATCGAGCCCTCCCCGGGCGAGTACATGGTCTACGAAGAGCGTCCGAACTGGATCAAGAAGTGGGAGCAGACGGGTCTGCTGGGCTTCGAAGACAAGAACGGCGACGGCCGTATCCAGTACTCGGCCAATGCTGAAACGAACGAAATGATCAAGCTGGACCGCGACATCATGGTTCTCGCGAACCCCGAAATCGCCGGCCTGCCGAACTGGGTCATCGCGCTCGTGGCAGCAGGCGGTCTGGCAGCGGCACTGTCGACGGCAGCAGGTCTGCTGCTGGCGATATCGTCCGCCATATCGCATGACCTGCTGAAGGGCGTGTTCAAGCCCGACGTGACCGAGCAACAGGAACTGCTGGCCAGCCGCGTCGCGATGGCTTTCGCCATCGTGCTCGCCGGTTACCTCGGTTTCCGTCCGCCCGACTTCGCGGCAGGCACCGTGGCTCTCGCCTTCGGTCTGGCCGCCTCGTCGATCTTCCCTGTCCTCATGCTCGGTATCTTCTACAAGCGCATGAACAAGCAGGGCGCGATCGCGGGCATGCTCGCGGGCCTCGGCGTCACGCTGCTGTACGTGTTCCAGCACACGGGCATCATGTTCATCCCGGGTACCGGATACCTCGGCGACATGAAGCCGAACTGGTTCCTGGGCATCGAGCCCAACGCGTTTGGCGCCGTCGGCGCAATGGTCAACTTCGCAGTTGCCTTTGCCGTCTCGCGCGTCACCGAACCACCGCCGGAGCACATCCAGCACCTGGTCGAAGACATCCGCGTACCGCACGGTGCACGGGCCGCAGTCGAACACTAGGAAACATTGCCAAGTCGCAGGGGGGGCTTCACGCCCCCCCTCTTTTTTGGGGTACGATGTCGCAATGTGGAAAAACAAACATGTCGTGGTGGCCCTGCTGGTGGCGCCCATACTGTCGATCCTCGCCTGGTTTGCGGTCGGCAATTTTGTCGGCGAGGAGCCGAAGGTTGCCGAACCCGGCGCGGTCTACAAGCTGATTGCACGGTCGAATTGCCGCTATGACAGCGGTGAGTGCGACCTGGTCAACAACGAGTTCAAAGTGACGTTGCTGCCGGTGCAGGTCCTGCCCGGCGTGACCGAGCTGACCCTGGATTCCGAGTTCGCGCTCGACCAGGCGACCATCGCCCTCGTGGTCGACGACGTGGAAACCCCGGGCATTGCTGCGCCGCGGGACTTTCAGAAGCCTACGAAAGCCTGGACCGTCACCATCCCGGCGACGGTCGTGCACGGCGCCCACCTGCGTGTCGCCGTGTCTGCCCAGGAATCCCTGTACTACATCGAGGCGCCGGTCGCCTTCATGCTCGACCCGCCGGAACGCCCTTGAAATCGTCCTGATGACCCCTATCTGAAGTGCCGATGGCAGATGCTGCCAGATTAAGGGACTTGAAAAATAGGAGGAAAATCAATGTCATTGGTTCATTACGACCCGTGGAACGGGATGCGCCAGTTGCAGGACGATATCAACCGCCTGTTTTCGAGCTGGTCAACGAATGACAGCAGCGGCGTCACCGCTGACTGGGTCCCGAACGTCGATATCAACGAGTTTGAGGACCGCTTCCAGCTCTACGTCGACGTACCGGGAGTAGACCCCAAAGAGGTCGAGATCACGCTCGAGTCCGGCGTCCTGACGATTACGGGTGAACGCTTCATGCAGGCCGCCAGGGACGACGAGACGGTCCTGCGCCGGCGCACCGAAAGGGGCAGCGGGCGCTTCTATCGCCGCTTCATCCTTCCGGAAACCGTCGATGCCGACAAGGTCAAAGCCACCGACCGACACGGCGTGCTGGAGATCCTGATTCCGAAACAGGCGAAAGCGCTGCCTCGCCGGATCAAGGTCGCGGCCTGAGCGGCAAGCCGGATCGATCCCTCACGATTCGACCCGGGGCCGGCGCCAGCGCGCCGGCCTTTTTCATGTCAGACGATGCCTGCCGCGAGCGCGAGGCCGATGGCGATCATCGTGACCGCGACAACCCGATGCAGGCCCTTCAGCGTCGCTTTGCCAAGCAGACGTGATCCCGCGAAAGCGCCGGTGAAGGCCGCGAGGCAGGCCACCGCGACCAGGCCGGCCGAATCGCGGCCGAGCGTCTCCGGGCCCGCGGACAGGAACGTTGCGCCGTAGATCGTGATCCGTACCGTGTCGACCATGACCGCAGCAACGACGCCCGTGGCGACAAAAGCATGCTTGTCGAGCCCGGCCTTGATCAGGAAGGCGGATCGCAACTCCCCCTGGATGCCGGACAGGCCGCCGAAAAATCCCGAGATTGCGCCGCCCAGCGGCATGAGCGATGCGGGCATCGCCACCTTCTCGAGCCTGCCACTGAGTTCGAGGATGGCAAACGCCACGATCAGCAGGCCGATGACCAGCTGCGCGGGCGTGACCGACCAGCTGCGGCCTATCGCCGAGTATTCCAGGACCGCTCCGCTGGCCGCGATCCCGACCAGCGCGCCCGCCCCGAAGACGGCGGCTATGGCTGCCGGAATGCCGAATCTCGCGGCGACTGCCCAGTTGGCGTGCCTGCCCAGCAAGGCGAGCTTGAACAGGTTGTTTGCGAGGTGAACGATTGCAGTCGCGGCGATAGCCACCGGGACGGGAAACACCAGCGCAAACGCAGGCATCAGCAGGGTGCCGAGGCCGAATCCTGAAAACAGCGTGAGTCCTGAGGCCAGCAGCGCGACGGCCAGAACGATCAGTACGTCCATGTCATCGACCCTCCCGCCCCGACGGGTCGTAATCCCTCGCCGTGCAGCCATACCGCTTATGGAATACCCTGGCGAAGGCCGGTTTCGGCCGGTACCCGACCTGCTCTCCGATCTCGGCGGTCGCGGGACGCGCCGCCTGCAAAGACTCACACGACCGTCGCATCCCTGATGGCGCCAGCCCCCCTGAGCAACACCCGTTGTCGGCCCAGCGCCGTCTACATGGGACGTCGCCTGGCATGGCCGCCATCCGGTCATCCATCAGCATCATCCGATCGGTGTCCTCCGTTGCGCTTCTCGCGCATCCGTTGCATCGCGATACCCAAGGACAATAGCCCCTGGCACGCAACGACATGTTCAACATGCATGCAATCGGGGTCTGCCACAAGACCCGGTGGCCGCGCAGGCGCCCTGTTATCGCCCCAGCCCAGCCAGAGAGGCCGCACAACCCCCTGGGTCATCGACATCGCGTGACAGACAAGCTGCGCCGGCCGGGCGCGTGACACCCCCGGTGGGCCGTCAACCCGCCCCGCCGCAGGCGCTGCAACCCGCCGGCGGCGATGCCGGGAACCGGGCAACGGCGGGCCTGCTGCGGGCGCCGGGTCTGAAGGGCGACCCCGTATTATCACGCATTGACCCGGGCAGGCCTGCGGGCGCATAAGCAGGTGATCAGCACGAATCCGGATACGGTTCAGGAGGAGAGACATATGGCCCGAAAATTCTGGAGTCTCGTCGCCCTCGCCTCTGCAGCGTCAATCGCGGGCTGCGGCCAGGGCGAAGTGAGTTTCGCGAACGACGTCAAGCCGCTGCTCGATGCGCGTTGCGTCGAGTGCCACAACCCGTCCGGCGAAGGACAGCAAGCCAGCGCGCTGAACCTCACCGAATACGCCGACATCATGAAGGGCACGCAATTCGGGCCCGTCATCGTCCCCGGCAGCAGCGTATCGAGCGCGCTGTACATGGTGGTCGCCGGCAAGACGGATCCCGAAATCCGGATGCCCCCGCATCACGAAGAATCCAGGGCGGAAGGCCGCGGGGAACCGCTGTCCGACGCGGAAATTGCCATGCTCGCCCGGTGGATCGATCAGGGGGCGAAGAACAACTGACGGTCAATGCCGTCGGTCAGCGACCGGCAGGGAGAAGAACTGGAGCTCCGCGAGCTCGCCCTCGAGCGCGCGTCGCCCGGTTTCCGGCTCGCTTTTCAGCAGGTTCGCGAAGCGCTGCGCTTCCGCCAGGTAGTGCGTGTACAGCTGTTCTCTTAGCGCAAGCGGCAACGTCGTCTGCTCGCCCTCCTCGATCTCGAGTGCCGTTTCGAGAGAAAACTTCGGCAGCCGCACGACCGACTGGCGGTGCACCCAGGTACCGGTCGCCAGGTCGAAATCGTAAAGCCGCAGGAAGTGATGGCCCTCGTCGGCGAGGAAATGCACCGCGTCGATGACGTAGTTTGCCTCCGCATCGTCCATCACCCAGTGCAAGCCGACGCGGCACCAGCCTGGTTTCAGTCCGCAATAGCCCTGCTGGACGGCCGCACGGTACTTCTCGGATGTCGCCTGGTCGATATCCAGCAGTCGATGCCCGTACGGCCCGGCACAGGAGCAACCGGCGCGGGACTGTATTCCGAACAGGTCGTTGAGCAGCACGGTCAGGAACTTGTGGTGCAGGTATTTGCCATGCCGGTCCCGAATGTTGAACGACAGGATGCCGACACGGCTGGCCGGATCCGGGTTGCCGAGGATTTCGATCCGGTCGTTTTTCGCCCAGCTGTCGAGCGCCCGCTTCGTGTATTCGTGTTCCCGCGCCCGGATCACGTCGATACCGACGGCATCCTTGACCTGGAATACGAGGCCGGCCTTCAGCGTCTGCAGCACGCCGGGCGTGCCGGCCTTTTCGCGCTCCTCGATGTGCTTGATGAAATCCATGTCCGTGATGCCGACGTAATCGACAGTGCCGCCCGCACTGACGCTCGGGGGCAGGCTGCGGTCGTAAATGCGCTCGTTGAATACGAGCACACCGCTCGACCCGGGTCCACCGAGGAACTTGTGCGGTGAAATGAAAATTGCGTCAATGCTCGGGTCGTCCCCCTCGAAGGCCGGTTCCGGGTTCATGTCGATCGTCACGTAGGGCGCACATGCCGCAAAATCGAAACAGGCCAGTGCGCCGTGACGATGCAGCAGGCTTGCAATTGCGCGCACATCGCTGCGAATTCCCGTCACGTTGGAGGCGGCGGAAAACGACCCGATGCGCTTGCGGTCACGATAGCGTGGATCCTGCAGCAGCGCCTCGAGATGCGCGAGGTCGATATGCCCGCTCGCGTCGAGGCGAACTCCTACCGTCGTGGCAAGCGACTGCCGCCACGAAATCTCGTTCGAATGGTGTTCGTAGGGCCCGACGAATACGACGGGCTGGTTTTCACGGCAAACCTTGCGAAACTCCTCCTGGTCCAGGTCACAGCATTTGCCGTCGAACATCGACTCCAGGTTCTTGCGGGTCGCGGGTGGCAGCGCCACGCCGATGATCTGCTGCAGCTTGTCGATCGCGCCCGTGGCGCCGGTCCCGCAGGCGATGATCTTGCCGTGCGGGCCCGCGTTGACCGATGCCTTGATCGCATCCTCGGCTTCATGCAGCAGCTGGCTCATGCTGCGGCCCGTGATGTCGTCCTCGGTATGGGTGTTGGCGTACACCCGTTGCAGGCTCTGCAGGTAGGCCTCGACGAAACGCAGGCAGCGGCCCGATGCGGTGTAATCGCAATAGACCATCAGGCGCTCGCCGAACGGTGTTTCGAAGGTCGAATCGACGCCGACGATCTGCTGGCGCAGGAATGCGGGATCGAGTTTTGGTAAGCCCATCTTGATGTCGCCTGGATGACTGGAGGGCCATTTTGCCCTATCGGGGCCCGCGCGGTAAGCAGGCGGACCGGCATGCTTCGGCCGCATTTTCTGTCGGCCCTGTCAGGGCATGCGTGTTCGCGCGGGAACCCTCAACGTGCGATCACCGGGTTCCGGCCAAGCCCGGGACCGTTCGACATTAACATGCCGGGCACCTGTCGAGACGGGCGGCGCGGCGATTTGACGCCACGCCGCCACACTTTTTATGCCCCCGACCGACGATCAGGCCGGGTGTCGAAGCTACCAAAGGTAGGCGACTTCGAATTCCAGCTGCTTCATCTCGAGTTCGATCGTCTGGGTCGGATCGAACATGTTGACGCCCGTGATCGACTTCGACGGCGCGTACATCAGCGAGAACGTCCAGGCGCCGCCCGACTGCGTCGCGCGCGTCATGCCGAGTGTGAAGTGCTGCTCCATGACGCCGGGCGCCAGGATGTTGAACAGCACATCCGCGCTCTGGATCGGCTGCTCGCCATAGCTGTAGCCAAATCGCCAGGTGCTGGTCTCGCTGGCCTGGATCTCGACACCGACTTTATAAGTCGTCATGTCGTCCCAGCCAAAGCCCGCGCCATTGCCGCCACCGAGGCATGACTCGAAGTCCGTGCCGCCGAGTCCGGCTGTCGGACAGCCCGCGATGTTCGCCATCGGGTTGCCAACGGAATTTACCTCGCTGAATTGCGTGTGTTCGACATCGAGATTCAGCCGGGCATTGTTGCTGCCCTGGAAAGACAATCCGAACTTGAGGCTCGACGGGATATCGAATCCGCCGCCCTCGGCGAACAGGTCCGAGTAATCATCGAACTCGCCCATCGACATCTTGGACTGGTACGCAAGACCGGCGCTGACGTAGTCGTTTAAACCGAACCAGATGCCGCCCGCAAAACCGAAACCTGTCGACAGGTCGTGACCGTTATTCGTCAGCGACGTCGGTGTCGGATCGCAAGTGCCGGGCGCCTGCAGGATAAAGCAATCCGCGAAGGTCTTGGTAAACGGCGCAAACGAGGCCAGCCCATTCGCTTCGAACATCTGCACGGCGAAGACCGGCCCGATGCCCCACGCAAACCGATCGCTTGTCCGACCAGCATAGCTGACCATCAGGAACGCCTGCGAGAGATCCACGCCCGCTTTGCCGCCCCCGAAAGTACCGGGGAACTGCACGCCCAGACCGCCCTGACCCGTGGGGTCGAAAAACGCCGACGCATTGGGGTCTTCCCAGTCGGTGTTCATACCCCCTCGGCCATAGAACACGGCGCTCAGGGCATTGCCGTTGTTGAATGTCCATTTCTTGGCGACGTAGGGAATGGGAAACCACTCGCTACCGCTGTCGAAGCTGCCTTCACCGATCGTGAACGCGCCGAAACTGCCATTGACGAGCGACGGTGAAGCCGTATAGCTGCGCATCGGGCTGAAGATCCCGAGGCCGACTTCCCACTTGTCGTCCGCAAAAACCGACAAGGCAGGATTGGTCGCCGAAATGATCGCCCCCTGCGCGGCATTCGAGCCCACGCCGGTTCCCGCCATGCCCTTGGATTCGGCGCCAACGCCGTGCGTGAAATAGCCGTTCGTGGCCAACGCTGCACTGCTGATGAACAACGTCCCGGCCGCCAGTGCGCAAGCCGTTAGTCTTGATACTGTTTTCATTTTCTATCCCCCCCCTGCGAATCGCAGAAAACTTCATGTAGCGTGTGCATGACCTTTGTCGCATCTGCGCCGCTCAGCGAGTAACTGACCGATTGCGCATGCTTCCTGGATTGGACGATCTTTTCTCGCCGCAGTACGGCAAGGTGCTGCGACAGTGCCGACTGGCTCAGCCCCAGTATCGCCTGCAACTCGCTGACGGTCTTTTCGCCCTCGGAAAGCTGGCAAAGGATCATCAGACGCCATTCATTCGCCATCGCCTTCAGCAAGTCGACGGCATGGGCAGCCTTGTCATGAAGCTCACCGAGCTTCGCACGCTCATCTGTTGCCAGTTGTTGAGCTTCGCGCGTCATCAAGCGCAGCCGCCGAAACCTTCGGAATCCATCTTCGCCTCGTACGGCGCGACAACGTCCGTCCCCCTGACGAGGCCTGCCTTGACGCTGTCCCAGTCCTCGGGCTTCAGAACAATGAGCCAGCCTGCCACGTAAGGATCGTCATTTGCGATTGACGGATCGCCGACCAGGTCCTCGTTGACGGCGACCACCTCGCCACCCGCCGCCGACTTCGCGGGACCGACCCACTTGCCGGACTCGAGCGTCGCGCAGGACTTTCCGGCGCGGACGTCACGGCCGGGTTTCTTCGGCGTGAACGCGACCAGCTTGCCGGCCATCGCCGTTGCCACCGCGGTCATACCGATCTTGACGTTGCCGTCACCGGTCTCCGAAAACCAGATGTGATTATCGACGTCGTAGAGCAGATCGTCGGGCAGGTTGCATCCCCGTACAGATGGCATTGCTATGCCTCCTTTGATGTTGTGATTGCAGGATCGGACTCTGCCCGGATCGGACGCGCGGAACAGCAAAAATCGCCAAGCCCGGCTACCTGCAGTTTTCCGCTGACAAATAAATGAAGGTGCCTGCATACCATCTGCATCATCTGCAGGCGATTCGTAGTATCCGCAGAGCCGGCATCCATCGTCACCAGATTGTAGTGGTAGGCAAGCTCCCGGCAAGTCTCCCGGCAGGCATTGAAACTCGGGTCGTCCTTCGCACCCTGCCGATGCAAAGCCAGCAAGCGAAATCCCTCTCGCTCCTCTTTGGTTGGCGTCCCGCCGTGGGCGGTCACCCAATGCTCGAGCACGTCTTCGCCGACGGACAACAATGTCGCGGCGATGGCGCCGCCGTCACCGCCCGGAATCGGTGCGTCCAGGATGCGCTCGATGTCCGCGAGCGACCTCACCCGAGTCCCTTTTCCTTCAGGAAGCGGATCGAATCGGAGACATTTTCGTGCACGCCGACCTTGCGTGGCTTCAGGCCTAGCGCCATGCCGAGCAACTGCGTGAAATACAGGATCTTGATATCGACCTTTTCGCCGAGCCTTTTTTCCGCGCGAATCTGGTGCATCTCGAGCCCCGAATGACAGGTGGGACACTCGGTCGCAATGACGTCCGCGCCGGCGAGCTTCGCCGTCTTGAGAATGTTGAGGACGAGCTTCGTGGAGGTATCGCTGTCGGAGAGCGTGTGCGCACCGCCACAACAGGCGGTCTTCAACGGGAATTCCACGTTTTCAGCGCCGGCCGCGGCCAGCAGGTCATCCATGAAGTGCGGCTTGGAGGTCGACTCACTGCCGGGCCCCTGGTCTTTTTCAGGAAAGATATGCCGCGGCCGCGTGTACATGCAGCCGTAATAGTTCGCGATCTTGATGCCGGCCAGCGAATTCTTGACGCGCGCTTTCAGCCCGTCTTCCCCGATGGCGTCCTTGATCCAGTCGAGCGCATGTATCGTCTCGACCTGCCCCGGCTGGTACGTCTTGTGACCGGCCTTCCTGGACAGCTTGTCGACGACCTCGGCGGACGACTGATCGTTGGCGAGATCGTATTCCGCCTTCTTCAGGTTGTGGTAACAGCCGTTGCAGGGCGCCATCACGACGTCCATGTTCATCTCGTTGGCCGCAGTCGACATGACACGCGACGACAGGTAGGTCTGGATCTTGGGGTCGAGGTTCTTGACTTCCATCGCGCCGCAGCAGTTCCAGTTCTTGACCTCCACGAGATCGAGACCGAGCGCCTTGCCGACCGCCTTGGTCGAGCGATTGTAGGCGTGCCCGGTACCCTCGAGCGCACAGCCCGGGTAGTAGGCGACCTTCTTGTACTTTTCCTTGTCCTTGATCGTCATGCTCACTCAATCCTCAGTCAGGCCGCGTCACGCTTGGCAGTTTCGATCAGGGCCGCAAGGTTTAATGCCTCGGCCTGACTTTCGTGCTGCTCGTCGATGTATTCCTGGATGGCCTGCGACGCGCGGGACCAGTCGCTCGTGCGGGGCGCGACGAACGTCGCGAGGCCCATGCGCGTCAGCATGCCGACGGGCAGGCCACGCAGCATGCGCTTGACCATTTCGATGAACCAGTCCTGGAACAGGCCCTGGCCGGTACGTGCGAAGAAACGGCGCATCGTCCGCCCTTCCTCGATCTTTCCGGTTGCCACGATCTGCTCGGTAAACACTTCATCAAAATGCGTCGAGGGAGACTTCGGCGTATGGCCCTTCCTTTCCAGCCAGTGCGCGGTCGCTTTCATGACCCCTTCCGGGAAGACGTCGCGCGGGCAGGCATACGTGCATTTATTGCAGGACACGCACTGCCAGATGATGTCCTTGTCGCGCAGCAACTCGGACTCCATGCCCATGCGGATCAGGTAGATCCAGTAGCGCGGATTGAAGTCCGGGTTGATCGCGTTGACGGTGCAGGAATTCGTGCACGACCCGCATTGCCAGCAACGATGGATGTATTCCCCGCCGGGCAGCGCCGCGACCTCCTCCTGCAGGTTTTCGTTGTAGTCCTTGACCACGCGTGACTCGATGAAGGTGCTCCAGTGACCGGATACGTCGACACCATCGATGACGAGATGCTCGTGCGTCTTGAGATTCTCTGGGCGAATCAGCGATTGTTCATGTATTGGCATTCTGTATCCCGTTTGCTTCGGCGTCATCGCCGTCATCAAGCACGAAGGCCTCGCCGTCGATGGACTTGAGGCGCGTGCGCCCGTCGCCCGGCCGCACGCCGTCGAGGCCCAGCAGGCGCCGCGTGTGTTGCATCGGATCTTCGGGAGCGGAGAAGTCGGCGCGCAGGTAACTGCCGCCTTGTTCGCAGATGTATTGCGCATAGACCTGTGCACACAACACGTCCACATAAAAAAGCACGTCGCGGAAAAACCCGTTGTCGCTGAGGAACTGGCTGAGCTCCTCACGCAGCGTCAGGCAAGTCGCATAGCCGTCGGCAACCGGAATCGTGATGTGATCCACGTTGTCGGCGTGCCAGGCCTCGCGGATCACGCCGGTGTTCGACTTCGCGTCCCAGACCCAGCGATTCATCAGCGGTATACGCTCGGGATCCGCGTTGTGCATGAGTTCCGCGGCCAGGTCCTTGACCCAGCGATGTTTCTTGTCCTGCGGGAATCTTGCGCAGAACCGCGTAGTGCGATCGTCGACGGACACGTCATCGTCGAATAATTCCACGATACCGGCGCGCATATCGGCAAAGGCTTCTTCGTTGAGCCAGTTGCCGACCCGGCGGCGAACGGTTGCCATGAACGTACACAGGCCCTTGAAAGTCTCCAGGTCGAGCGCGGCGACATCGTTGTCGAAGAGCGCCTGGCGAAACATCGTGCTCTTCAGCTTGACTGCGTCGATGTAGCGCTCGATGCCGCCGTGTTCCTCGCTGCCGGCAATCATGATCTGCAGCGCGGCCCGCAATGCGTCACCCGACAGGTCGAGCACCGGGCGCTCGATGTCGTGTCGTCGCAGTGCCTTGCTGCTCGCCATCGGGTCAGGCCGACTTGCTGATACCGCCAATGCCGGTCAGCACAGCCATGGCGGCGGCATGACCCTGGGCAATGGAGTCATCGATGGTTTCCGGTCCCGTCGCGGCGCCCGCGACGAAAACGCCGGGACGCGACGTCTCGCCCATCGCGCCGTAGCGATGCGCGGCGTCGATATAGCCGTGAATTTCGAGGTCGACGCCGAAAGTCGCCGAGATCGATCGGTTGTCGACGTTCGGATCCATGCCGATGGCATGGACGACCATGTCGAACGGAATCGTGATCGGGCGCTTCACGAGCGTGTCCTCGCCCTTGACGATCAGCTTTTCGCCGTCCGAGGTCACCTCGGCAATGCGGGCCTTGATGTACTTGACCTTGTATTCCTCCTGGCTCTTCCAGTAGTACTTGGTCTCGTACAATCCGAAAGTACGGATGTCCATGTAGTAGATATAGACATGGCAATCCGGCAGTTCCTCGCGAATTTCCATGGCGAGATTCGACGATACCGTGCAGCAGATCTTGGAACACCACTCGCGGCCGATCTGGCGATCGCGCGAGCCGACGCAAAGCAGGATCGCAACGCGCTGCGGCTTGCGCCCGTCGGACGGGCAGCGCACGCCCCGACCGGATGAAATCATCTGTTCGACCTGGGTCGTCGTCACGACGTCCGGGAACGTGCCGAATCCCCACTCGGGCTTGTTGACGGAATCGAAATGCGTGAAGCCGGTGCACAGGATCGCGGCATCCGCGTCGACGTTCCTGCCATTGCTCAGCGTTGCCTTGAAATTGCCGGGCTCGCCGTCGAATGCCGTGACGGTCGCGCCAGTCTGAATATCGATGGAATCGACGCCCTGGACACGCTCGACCATGCCGCCGATCGCATCCTTCGCCCACTCGCCGGTGGGCACGAGCTTCGCGTAACCGGACAGTATCGGCGCGCCGCCGAGTCGGTCTTCCTTCTCAACGATGACGCATGGCTTACCGACGGTTGCAAGGCTGTGAGCGGCAGCAAGACCGGCTGGTCCGCCGCCAACGATCAGAACAGGTTTAGTCATCTTTGGCGCCCGATTGAGTAATGCTCAGGGGTTTGAATCCCGGGCCCGACGTAATCATCAGGCGCGGATCGTAAAGTGTCTCTCCCCTGCCGGCTTCGACATCCTTGAGATAGGCCTCGAACTCCGCCTTCTTGGCCTGCCAGTCGATGCCGAGTTTTTCCATCAGGGTTTCCGTGCTCGACGCATGCCAATGCGACTGCACGATCTTGTAGGGGTGCGCGCCGCAGACGAGTGCCGCGAACTGCACGTCGGCGAGAATCGGCATGTCGACCGGCTTGCCTGCCGCCGCGCCGATCCACTGATTCTTGTCGAGCGTCGTGATGCATCCGGTGTCGTGGCCGATCATCATGTCCGCTCGCGCTTCGTCCTGGGCGACGCGAATCTTGCGATCGATCGCGAACGAACGCGTGAACTCTCGCTCGGAGATGATGTGCCGGAAGCCGAAGCCGCAGCAGTCGTACCAGGTCGAGTAGTCGATGACCTGGGTTCCCAGGGTTTCGAGAATGCCGGTCGTGACCGCCACGCGGTTGCCCTCGAGAATGCTGTCATCGTAGATCGCGTCCTCGGGCACCATCTTGTAGACGTGGCAGGCCGGGTGCACGGTTGCCCGGATATGGCTGCAGTCGATGACCTGGTGTTCCTTGATGCGGTCCCGCATGACATGCACCCATTCCGAGTAGTGCACGATTTCCTCGGGAATGAGCAATTTGCCGTCCACGAGACGCCCGAGCTTGCCGAGAATTTTCTTGACGCGCTCCCGGAGCTTTGCCGACTGCATCAGGTAGCCGCGCACTTCCTTGTAGTTGCCGAAAGACGTGCCGCAATGCACCAGCGGGTAGAAGTAACCCTCGGACAGGCCCTGTGCCTTGGCGGATACGTACGCCTGGTGGAAATTGCGCAGGAATACGGCCGCCAGGCTCTCGATGTTGCCGATGCCGGAACCGTGGTAATTCCATGCGGTGCAGGACGTCTGATCCGTCTCGTCGAGATAGCGGATGTCCATCTGGTTCATCAGCCATAGCAACGACGCCGGATAGCCCGGTATGTTGCCGCACTGACCGCAGGACTTGTGATGCCACAGCTGCTGCGTCGGTACTCTCTTGTCCCACCCGTACAGCGTCTTGACCGTGACCGGCTCATGCTCGTCACGAATGCGATGTACGACGATCTCGCCGTCCTTCTCGAGTTCCCACATCACGTCGCGTATGTCTTCGACGCGATCCTTGTTCGTCAGCATCGAGCGCTTGTTGACGATCTGGTCTACCCAGACCGTGGCGACGTGCGCTTCCTCTTTCGAAAGATTGGCGTCCTTCCACTCCGCACCGTGACCGGTGAAGCGCTCGCCGTCGTTACCGTTACCTGTTGCCATCGAAACCCCCCGGGTTCAATCGTCGTCGTCCTGCTCGTCCAGCCAGTCCTCATAGTCATCACGCTTCTCGTCCATGATGTCGAGGATGACGTCGAACAGGTTTTCATCAATCGTCTCAAGACTGTCCAGCACGCCGGTCTCTTCCCAGATCGTGTACAGCTCGACCGAGGTCTTGAGATTGACTTCCCATGCCGTCTTCGTCGTATGCAAAGTCGGCACCGGGATCGCCTTGCGCAATGTTGTCAGCGGCGCGTCCACTTTCGCGATGTTCGGGCCCCAGTCGGCAAAGCCTTCCGGGTTGATCATATCGGGCGACAGCTGGTTACCGGTCGAGATCAGCTTCAGCATGACGCGGCTGAATGGCCGCAGCACGCTCTTCGCCGACTCCATGCCGTGCTTGATGGCGGTCTCCCGCATGAGCATCACGAGGCCGCCTGGCGAATTGCCGAACGGGCAGCGCGCGGCGCAGGTATAGCATTGCGCGCAGGACCAGATCTTCTCCTGCATCGCGTCGTAGATGCCTTCGAGGTTCTCGGTCCAGAGCAGCTGGACGATTTCGCGCGGGCTGAAGTCGTAGTAATGCGCGGCCGGACAGGTCGCCGTGCAGATGCCGCAGTTCAGGCAGCCGTTCAGTTCGTGGTCGAAACGCAGGTCGGCCTGGATGTCCTGGAAGATCTCTTCGAGCTTGCCGCGGTCGACCGGCGGAGAATCGGAAACCGGATCACCGATGAATTCCTGTATGCGGGACGACGCGGAATGGGACATGCAGTTGCCTCTTGGTCGGGTCAGTACGTCAGAACCTTGCAGTCGCCTTCCATGACTTCCTCGATGAGGTGTGCGCCGCCGACAATACCCTCGCACTCGGGTATGAGGTCATCCTTGGTCATGTCGAACAGGTCGAGGTTCGGGGAGCAGCAGTAGAACTTGGCGCCGGCATCGTGTGCGTCCTGGATGAAACTGTAAACGGACTTCGGCGATCCTTCCTTCACGAACAGTTTTTCGGCGACGCCCTTCTTCATCAGGCGCCCGGCCGTCGCGGTACAGATCACGTCGACGTCATAGTCCATGGCCGCCGCCACGGTTGCCTGGAAAATCGGCGCGCCGAGTTCCTCGCCGTTACGAGGGTCGGTGTTCGCCATGACGATGATGAGTTTTTCAGCCATTGTTCCTATCCCCTGCCGCCGGACATACATCCAACAGCGCATTAGCATATCCTAAATTACTGGTGTATCCAATTCTGGTTTGTCACTACGCGCCGCCCGCGGCGACGCCATCAGTGCCGTGCACTGTACGAGTCCCGTCATGATGGGAACCAGTTCGTCCTCGACCTGCCGCTGCACTGCGCGAAGGGCCGACAGCTGCTCCGGCGCTTCGGCCGGCACTTCCTCGAATTCCATCACGAGGTCTTCGACCATGCCGAGCTTGATGCCGGGATTGCCGGCGAAAGCGAAGGCGTTCCTCCCGACCTGCCAGACGAGCGGGCGACCCCCGGCATCTGCGGCGAGGATCACCGCGGCGGCCGGCGGTATCGGCCAGTCGCGCATGTAGACGACCTGGTGGAACCGTTCCGGCAGGTAACCGTTCAGCGCATCGTCCCGGCAGCGCAGCGCCTCGACGATTTCGAAACTCAGGTCGCGCGGCTCGCTGCCGCCGCCGGCGGCCAATGCCAGGATCTGTGCCCCGAGCCCGATGCCGATCACGGGCGTGCCCTCCTCGAGCCGATGGCGCGTCAGCTCGATTTCCGCCTGCAACGTGGGCAGGTTGCGCGCGCCGGCCGATCCCCAGGGCCCCCCGCCGAGCAGGATGAGCGCGTCCGCAGGCATGTCGGCCACGGGCAGCTTGCCGGCCGCAAACGGCCTGAAATACTGGAAGCGGATTCGACGTCCTTCGAGGTGATCCTCGATCAGTCCCAGGTACTCGCCGGCAGTGTGCTGCAGCACGGCCACCACGTTCATCGGGTCTGCTTCGCGGGACGCCAGTACGAACGCGTCGTTGCCGTCTTTGCAGCCCGCCATCGTCAGCCCCGACCTCTCTGCACAAGCGCATCGTTCACTGCCGCGATGAAATCGTCTGCGGTGACGCTCAGCATGCCGATGTCCGAGTCGCGGAAGAATCCACGGACCGTCTCTTCGACGTCGGCGATGCGCGTGCCGGCGAGCGCGGCTTCGAGATCGAACACGACACGCGGCGGCGTGACGAAGAAGTCGCCGGTCAGCAATACCCTTTGCACCAGCCCGAGCGTCGGTCCTTCGAGCTTGACGAAGGCGGTCACGGTTCCGCCCGCGCCGGTCTGGGATCCCTCGAGCAGGTCGCCCGTTCGCCCCGGGTTGTCGATGTCCGCAACGAAATCATCCGTCCCGATCTCTTCGTCGTGATGCCGACGGGCGAGGACCTCCTCGTCCGCGGTGATTTCTCCGGCCACGGCTTCGATGCCGAGCCCCTTGCAGAAACCGCTGACCAGTGCCGCCTTGATCGTTTCGATGCCGGGCGTCGACCCACCGAGTAATTCCCTGAGGGTGACCACTCGCTGCGCCGCGGAATCCAGGTTGTGTTTCGCAAGCTTCGCCCGCGGCACGTTCAGCGCGCGCACCATCTGCTCCGGATTCATGTCGACCAAGACCGTGCCCTGGTAGATGAGGATGTCGCCGTCGAAAAAGCCGCCGGTGCCGCTGATCTTGCGGCCGCCGACTTCGATGTCGTTGCGCGGCCTGAACCGGGCATCGACGCCCAGTTCGCGGAGCCCGGCCGCCGCGGCATTGCAGATGGCTTCGGCCAGGTCCGGCAAGGCCGCGATGCCGAGCGCCTTGCGATGAAAAACGAGTTCCCAGCCGAGCTGCCCCTCGTCGAGGTAGATGGCGCCGCCGCCCGTGATGCGTCGTACGGTGCCGATACCGTCGCTCGCGCAAAATTCCAGGTTGATTTCGCGTGACAGGTCCTGGTGCCTGCCAATCAGCGCGGTCGGCGGAAACCGCAGGAACCGGATCGTATCCGGCACGCGGTCCTGCTGCCGAAGCTCGATCAGCGCCGCATCGAAGGCGATATTGGCGCGCCCGTCACGGACTCCCGTGTCGATGATCCGGAAGGCCTCACGCATTACTCGACGGCGACCGGGATGTCGAGCTGCCTGCGAATCTTCCTGATGTCTTTCTTTTTCGGCTGGAAGGGATAGCTCGCGATGTCGCTCGGCGGCGAATCGCCGTACGGACGATCGCAGGCCGAAATGTCGTCGCGGAACTTGCCGGGGCAACCCGAGGTGCGGAAGGCAACACCCTCCTCGATCACCCCGGACAGCTCGGCGGCCGGAATGCCGTAATCGATCACCCGCCCGTCGCCGTCGAACTTCATGTGCTCGACGCGGACGCCGCGGTAGTCGATGAGATAACGCGCGAGCTGCACGCGGCGCCACTGATCGCGCGGCGTCGCCGGCAGGTGATCCATCAGCGATCCCTTTTCCGGGAAAAAGCAGAACATGTGGCTGTGCCCGCCGAGATCGACGAGCTCCTGCACGAGCTTCAGCACCTCGAACTCGGTTTCGCCCATGCCGACAATGATGTGCGCACCGAACTTCTGCGGCCCGAAGATATCGCGCGCATCGAGCATGATGTCCCAGTACTTTTTCCACTTGTGCGGAGACTGCACGCCCTTGCCGCGGGTGCGATCGAATACCTCCGGCGTCGCCGCATCCAGCGCCACCGTGAAGATGTCGGCGCCGAGATCCTTCGTCATTTTTACGTCGTCACGCGACATCGTCGTCGGGTTCGAGAGTATCGACACCGGGATGGCCTGCGGGTCGATACGGTCGGTCCACTGTTTCAGGACGGTAAACGTGTCCTGCTCCGATCGCGGGTGCGTGATCATCGAGATGCACATGCGGTGAAACGGGCTGTTGTCCGGGTCGCGCGCGACGATGTCCACGATCTGCGACATCGGCACTGCGGGCCAGTCGACGCGAATGAAATTGCGGTCCGCGTAGTCGCGCTCCGCCTCGCGATGCCTTGCGAGGCCGCAATAGGCGCAGTTGGCGCGGCAGCCCTCGGGGTAGGTCAGCAGCAGGTTCAGGCAGCGCGTGCATTCGCAACGGTACATTCGGCCACCCATGATCCCGAGGGTGATCGCCGCCGCGTTCGACAGCTGCACGTACTCGGGGGATTTCATGTGCGGCGCCAGAAAATTATTGTTCGGCAGATACACGCCTTCGGGCGGTATGTCGTTGTTCTTGACGTGCTTGCCATTGCGGCGCTCGAGCGGTGTCTTCGCCGGCGGTCTCGGCGCCATCACGTCGAACGGGTTGTGGTCGCGGCCATTGTGCGTATCCGCCGGTTTCGTCTTGTTTTCGATACAGCTCATGATTTTTTTCCGGTCCTCTTCACTTCATGCTGCGAATGAGGGCTGCAGCCCTGACTTGAGACTGGCGCCCAGCTTGATCGAGCAACAGGAGTGCGCCTGCTCGAACGGCCGCCCGATCGTGTGCGCGACGGCGACGGCGCCGTCCGCGGGAAAAGCGATGCCGTCGAGGCCGGCCATGATCGCGTAAGCGTCCGTTACGCGTTTGTGCATGCCGGGTGGCCGCGCGCAGCCGAGCAGCACCTGTTGCTCCGGCAGCCGCTCGCGGGCCTCGAGAAAAATGCGGCCGACATCGCGGGTATCCGGCGTCACGAACGTACCCGGCTTTGCATAGAACGGCATGATGACGACCAGCACGAGCGCGTTGACCGCGTAACGGCTCACGATATCGAGCGCGTTCGCTTCGCCGAGAATCCGGCCGTAGTGCAGGCCGATCACGATATGCGGCGTCACCTCCATCGAGGTTGAACAGAGCGCGGCAAGCGTTGCCTCGAAATCCTCGACGGGCCGGTCGAGCTTGTAGACCTCGCGAATCGTCTCGTGCGCGCCGATGACGTCCATCATGACGGTGTCGACGCCGGCCGCTTCCATTTCCTTCGCCCGCGGCTCGTCGAGCAGCGCGCTGTGGATTGCAATCTTCAGCCCCGGGAAGTCACGCTTCAGGCGCTCGACCACGGGCATGTAGCGGCTGTAGGGGATCTCGTTCTTCCTGTTGGAGCCACCGCTCAGCAGGAAGCCGCTAAGCTGCTGTGTCTCGATCAGGTGACGGACCTTGCCATCGAGCATGGCCGGGTCGGTGGCGGGAATCATGGGCTCGAGAATCTTCTTCTGGCAGTGATCGCAGTTCAGTCCGCAGGCACCGGCCGTAATCGAAAACGCCGGGAAGCTGTTCTTGCCGCAACCCTCGAGTTCGGTGCTCTCATACTCGCGGAACGTGGGCGTCGAGAAGCGGATCGGCCGCGCCGGACTGCCGGCTGCACGCCGTTCGCACTCGGTCACGAGCGCCGCGTCGAAGTCGGCGTCTTCCAGGTCCTCGATCCGCCTGATCGCGTCCAGCCAGTTCATGCCATCTTCCCCCGTCATTGCCCGTTAACACTACACCAAAATCAGCTGCCGAAGCGCCACTCGCCGCCGGAGAGCAGCGCCTTGACGGTCGCGCGGACCTCTCCCGGGCGGGCGCTGTCCGCGAGCGTGGTCAGCCATTCGAGCGCGACATCTTCCTCGTCGACCAGGTCGCACTCGAGGCGCTGCAGGTACTCCGTTGCCTCGAGCGGGAGCCGTTCCGGGATGTCGTAGCCATTGATGCGGCCCCACATGCCCGCCCAGTATCGCGTCACCGTCCAGGGGTTGTAGCCGCCGCCGCCGAGTATGACCGTCGGCAGGCGCAGCGCCAGCAATTCACAGACCGCGTCCCAGAGAACGACATTGCTGAGCGCCATGCCGGAGAGTGGATCACCGTCGAGGCAATCGGCGCCGCAACAAAGCACGAGCGCATCCGGATGCCTGTGCCCGATCAGCGGCAGCACCGCATGGTCGAACAGAAATCGGAACTCCGAATCGTTGTAGCCTTTCGGGACCGGCAGGTTGAAGTTGCCCGTCGCGGGGTGCGACCGCGTGCCGGAAAACGGCCAGCGGCGTTCCTCGTGAATCGACAGGGTCATCACGCGTTCCTCGCCGAAAAAGGCTTCCTCGACGCCGTCGCCGTGATGCGCATCGAGGTCGATGTAGAGCACGCGCTCCCTGCCCGCCTCGAGCAGCGTCCGGATCGCGAACACCGGGTCGTTGAAATAGCAGAATCCGCTCGCGCGGTCCGGCCTGCCATGATGCGTGCCCCCGGACGGGTGAAACGTAACGCCGCCATCGGCCACCAGTTCGGCCGCGAGTATCGATCCTCCCACGGTCATCGCGGCACGATCGTAGAGCCCCGGGAACAACGGGTTTTCGAACGTGCCGATCTGGTAACGCTGGCGGATCTCAGGCGCAACCGCGCCCGTCCGGTTCGCTTGTTGCAGGGCGCGCACGTAGGCACGGTCGTGAAATTCCGTCAGCTGCGCGAAGGTCGCGGGCGCGCTCTCGCGAAAGTTGCCGTCATGCAGCCAGCCCAGCATCTTCAGGACGTCGGTGACCGCGGCATGGCGCACGATGCTCAACGGATGGTTCGATCCGAAGGCACGATTGCGATAGATATCGCTGCCGATGTAAAAAGGTCCGGTGCACGCGGCAACGGATGGGTGGGAGCCCTGCCCGGGTTCCGACGCGCCGTCACCGTTTGTTGATGTCGAACTCTGCACGCGTGTAAAAACCCTACACAAGACTGCCGCAGAATATTACAATTCCCTAATAAAGACAATTCTGATAGCCTAATATGCGATCCGCGACCAGCGATTGAACCTCAGAGGTGCCGAGCAATGTCCAACGAACAAAAAAGCATGTCGATCATCGTCACGAAAGGCTCCCTGGACTGGGCCTACCCGCCTTTCATCCTTGCGACCACCGCTGCCGCGATGGGTCTCCCGGTCACGATGTTCTTCACGTTCTACGGCCTGCCCCTGCTGCTGAAGAAGCTGAACCTGCAGGTGACTGCCGCGGGCAACCCCGCAATGAAGATGCCGATGATGGGCATGCACATGGGGCTGCCGAACCTGCTGACGGCCATCCCGGGCGTCGACGCCGGTTGCTCCGTCATGATGAAGAACCTGATCAAGAAGAAGGGTGTGGCGTCGATCGAGGAACTGCGCGAGATGGCCATCGAGTCCGACGTTCGCATGATTGCCTGCCAGATGACCATGGACCTGTTCGAGTACGACAAGTCCGACATGATCGACGGCATCGATATCGGCGGCGCCGCTACCTACATCGAGTGCGCGTCGAACGCCGACATCAACCTATTCATCTGACGATTCAACTGATTGCCCGAACGGAGACATTTCCATGGCAGACGCAACTCTCGACGCGAAGGGGCTGAACTGCCCGTTGCCGATTCTCAAGGCCCGCAAGGCGCTCAAGGAAGTCGCTGACGGCGGCATCCTCGAAATTCTCGCCACCGACCCGGGGTCGGTCGCCGACTTCCAGGCCTTCTGCCGCCAGACCGGCAACGTGCTGGTCGAGCATGCGGAAGATGGCGGGATTTACCGCTTCCTGATCAAGAAAGTCGCCTGAGATCGTTCTGAGTTCCCTGGTCGGGGCGTGCGGCCTGCCGGTCGCGCGCCCCTTCTACGTGCGCTGCCAAAACGGCTCCGGGCCCATCATGGCGGGCGCTGCCGCGCACTGCCGCTCAGGTCGCTGCGCCGGCCACCCTCGGTTCACTGACGAGACCCTCGCCGGATACGCGGTGCAGCAGGTAAATGGGGCGTCCCCGGGCCCTGTCCTCGTCGATGCCCTTGCGTAAATCGACCGCAACGCTCGGCATGATGCGCGCCTCGGTGCCCGCCCACTCGCGCTGCACGGGCCAGTGCACATGGCCGCAGAGCAACCCGGCCACCTGCGGGTGCCGGCTGACGATTGCGTCCAGCGCGGCGGCTTCTTCGGGCAGCCGGTAGCCACCGACATAATGGTCGCCGACGTCGAACGGCGGGTGGTGAATGAAGAGCAGCGTCGGACGGTCGGGTTGCGCCTCGAGCGTCCGCGCCAGCCAGTCCTGGCGGCGCTCGCAAAAACGTCCCTTGCGTTCGCCCGGCAGCGTCGAGTCCAGGCCGACGAGCCGCACCGCATGATCCTCGATCGCGTATTGCAGGAAATCGCCCGCGCCTGCAAAGCAGGCACAATCGGAAAACGCGGCGCGCAGGACGTCGTTGTCGTCGCGATTGCCCGGGACCAGGTACAGCGGCGCCTGCAGCGGGCCGAGCAGTGCTCGCAGCAGGGCATACTCGTCGGGTTGGCCATGCTGCACCGTGTCGCCTGTCAGGATGACGGCGTCTGGCTGCTGCAGGTTGATGTCGGCGACGCACTGCGCCAGGCAATCGGCCCGCAGGTTCGCTGCGGGCCGATCGGACTCCGGCGACAGGATGTGCGTGTCGCTGATCTGCGCTATCAGCACTAGTCGACGATGTGATAGACCGGCGCCTTCTCCATTTCCCACTCGCCCGTATTCCGGTCGAAACGGGACAGCGTGAAGCAGTGCCAGTTGTCGTCGTCGAGCCGCATGTGGTCACCGCGGTAGTAGTAACCCGGCCAGCGTGTTTCCTTGCGGAACAACGTATGTTGCGTGACCGATTCGGACGCCAGCAGACGGTGTTTCAGCTCCCACGCGCGCTGCAGCTGGTGCAGATCTTCCGCGCCGATATGATCCAGGTCTTCCCTGAGCGTCGCCAGTAACTCGAGCCCGCGCGTCAGGAGCGGCTCGTTGGTCATGTAGAACGTGCTGATGCCGCCGACGTATTCGTCCATGATCTTCTCGAGCCGTTGCAGGCCCTGGATCGGCAGGAGGTAGCTCGGCGACACGGTGCCCGCGACGATCTCGTTGCGTCCCACCTTGTAGTTCTCGAGCGGCTGGTAGACCTGCTGTTTCAGGCTCTGGTACTCGTCCTCGCTGACCTCCGGCGTGTCCCTGCCCATGTCCCGGATGTAGTTGACCGCAGCCTTGGCGGCGATGCGGCCCTCCGTGTAGGAACCCGATGAGAACTTGTGCGCGGTACCGCCGATCGTATCGCCGGCGCCGAACAGGCCGTCGACCGTCATCATGCGGTTGTAGCCCCACTGGTACTCGTCGGGCGCGTAATCCTCGGGTCCGCTGGCCCAGGCACCCGAACAGGTTGCGTGCGAACCCATGACGTAAGGCTCGGACGTCGTGAGTTCCGGATTGGTGTGCTTGGGATCGATGTCCTGGGATGCCCAGACGACGGCCTGGCCGACCGTCATGCCGATGAAGTTCTACCAGCCGACGGTCTCCTTGTGCGGATCCTGGAAGGCTTCCTTGGTCACCATGCGGATAGGCCCGCGGCCCGCCTTCACTTCTTCGAGGAAGGCGTGGTTGCGCAAACAGGTCGGTACGGGATGGCGATCCACGTAATCACCGACGAGCGCCTTGGTGTTCTCGTACCACCTGGACTCGTACTCCTCACCGTAAGCGTTCTGCGTGTAGGTCTTCAGATGCAGGAAGTACGCGCCGACCGGCCCGTAACCGTCCTTGAAACGCGTCAGCACGATGCGGTTTTCCATCTGCGTCATCTTGGCGCCGACCTCGATCGGCAGCGCATACGCTGAGGCGCTGCTCCAGGGCGCGTACCAGGTGCGACCCATGCCCTCGCCGACGGAACGCGGCTTGTAGATATGCGATGCGCCGCCCGCGGCCACGATCACGGCCTTGGCGCGGAACACGTAGAAGTCGCCGGTACGGACGTTGAAGCCCACGGCGCCGGCCACGCGTTTCTTCTTCTTCGTGTCCATCAGCAAATGCGTGACCATGATGCGGTTGTAGACCTCGGTCGCGGCCTTGCGCGCGGCCTCCGCGACGATCGGCTTGTAGCTCTCGCCGTGGATCATGATCTGCCACTTGCCTTCACGCTGGTATCGACCCGTTTTCGGATCGCGCATGATCGGCAGGCCCCACTCCTCGAACTTGTGGACCGTGGCGTCGACGTGTCGGGCGATGTCGTAGCCGAGGTCCTCGCGCACGAGGCCCATGAGATCGTTGCGCGCATAACGCACGTGATCCTCGGGCTGGTTCTCGTCCCATTGCATGCCCATGTAGCAGTTGATGGCATACAGTCCCTGGGCGACCGCGCCGCTGCGTTCGATATTCGCTTTCTCGACACAGACGATCTTCAGGTCGCGACCCCAGTGGCGTGCCTCGTAAGTGGCGCCACAACCGGCCATGCCTCCACCGATGACCAGAACGTCGGCATCGACAAAATGCGTTTTCTTGCGTGAGAACAGGCCCATCAGATCACTCCCTTTTTGAGTCGGTCCCGCGCGAGCACCGGCAGACTGCCCTTGATATTCAATGCATCCGGTTCGTGAGCGAGTATCTGGCTCTTGAAATCTTCCTCGCTCGGCGGCGGCAGTTCGGCGGGCGACGGTATGCTCCCCCAGTCCGTGGTGCGGATGGGCGACACGAAGTCCTTCTCATGGCCGTTTCTGAACTTGACCTTCCACGAAATCGTGCCTTTCTCGGGTTCGCGAAGCACGCGCACGCTGTGGCCGAGCGGCGCAAAGTCGGCATAACCGCGCACATCGATCGCATTCTGCGGGCAGGCTTTCACGCAGGAATAGCACTCCCAGCACATGTTCGGCTCGATGTTGAACGCCCTGCGATAGGTCTTGTCGATGTGCATGATGTCGGACGGACAGATATCGACGCAGTGTCCACAGCCGTCGCAACGAGTCATATAAACGAAAGTAGGCATGTGTTGCGTTCCCCTCAGTAATTACGCGGCATGTGGCTGCCCTTGCTGAACTTTTCCGGCACGTCGGCGGGCGCCGGCAGGTTCGCCCGGGTGCCATTGGCCTTCGACAGACGCTTCTCGAACGCCGCCGCCGGCTTGAAGAACATGTGGGCGAACTTCGACCAGGGCACCGATCCGAACAGGATCGTCGTGAAGACAACGTGCAGCCAGAAGGCGATCATCGTCCATGCGTGTCCCTTCGCCTGGAGGTATCCCCAGAGCAGCGCGAACGTCGCACTGCCGAGCAGCGACAGAATGAACAGGTCGGCTTTCATGAGCCGGAACGGCGAACCGCCTTCGGCCGCGACATCGACGCGGATGAAGAACCAGAACCAGTAGCCGCCGACGCAGATCATCGCCGCACCGAGCCACCATAGCTGCGGCCAGATCGCCGGCGTCGCGATGTCGCGGGTCGGATAGCAGAAGATCATCATCGCGGTCGACAGCGCGAAAAAGATGAAGCCATACATGCCGAGGAGATGCGCGATGCGGCGCCGCATGTTGCAGAACTCGCCCGAGGCGGCAACGTCGACAACCGCCGTCTTGATCGCGATCGAGAGTATTTCCCCGCCGCTGACCTTGGCTCCCTTCGCCTTCGACTTCTGCATGTTGGCGCGGAAGTACTGCGCGCTCTTCTTGTGCAGGATGTCGAAGATCGTTCCAGCCGCGACCAGCACGATCATGAGGACGATGTATGCCTGCATGACGGAAGGTGCTATCGACGCCGAAATTTCGGCGAAGGGATTGCTCGTGAACATCAAATATCCCCCTTGGATGGACCCGGCACTAATTTAGAATATTCTGTTTTTCTTATTCCCCCGATGCCGTTTGTAATTCGTCGGGGGGGTATCTGTCAAACGGGCGTGATTACGGGCGCTCCAGCCCGTCGTAGTATTGCCGCAACACCGCGACGACCTCGTCGCGGCTGAACTCGGGCGGAATGGTTTCCCCTTTCGCAAACATCTCGCGCAGGCGCGTGCCCGAGATGGCGAGCCGGTCCTGCGCCTCGTGCGGGCAGGTCCGGCCCGTGGCCATGCCGTCGCACCTGTAGCAGAAGAACGTGATGTCGATCTTCAGCGGCTGGGTCTGCAGGCTGCCCGGCGGCAGCGTGTCGAAAATGTGGTGCGCATCGAAAGGCCCGTAGTAGCTGCCCACACCGGCATGGTCCCGTCCGATGACGAGGTGCGAACAGCCGAAATTCTGGCGCAGCACGGCATGCAGCAACGCCTCGCGCGGCCCCGCGTAACGCATCTCGATCGGGTAGCCGGCCTGCACGATCGTGCCATCCACGAAATAGTGCTCGACGAGCTTGTCGATCGCCCTGACCCTGACCTCGGCGGGGATGTCGCCCGGTTTGAGCGCGCCGAGCACCTGGTGGATCAGCACGCCGTCGCAGACCTCGATGGCGATCTTGGCGAGGTGCTCGTGGCTGCGATGCATCGGGTTGCGTGTCTGGAATGCGGCGACCCGCGACCAGCCCTTTTCGAGGAACAGCGCTCGCGTCTCGGCCGGCCGGTGGTAGAGCCCGGCGTAGGTCTTCGGGAAATGCCCTTCCGAGAACGTGCGCACGGGACCGCCCAGGTTGACCGGCCCCTGCCGCATGACCTTGTCGACACCGGGATGCGCCGTGTCCGTAGTGCGGAACACGTGCGAGCACTCCAGTTCGCGGTCGATCGCATACTTCTCCTGCACGGTCAGTACGCCGAGGATTTCCCCGGTATCGCCGTCCGTGAGCGCGACGTCCTCGCCGATCCGGATGCTGTCACCGAGGTCCTGCGCGCAGGACAGCGTGATCGGGATGGGCCAGAACACTCCGTCTGCGAGCCTCATGGTTTCGCAGCAGCCGCGCCAGTCTGCCTCACCCATGAAACCCTGGAGCGGCGTGTAGGCGCCCATGCCGAGCATGAACAGGTCCGACACCTCGCGGCTCGACAGGGGCACCTGTTTCAGGCGCTCCGCCCGCTCTGCCTCGGCGGCTCTCTCCGTTTTCGGCATCAGGAGCGGTTTCAGGGAATCGGAACCATGCGGGGGAACGAGATTGACCATGTCGCGCTACCTCATGAGAGAAATGCCGACCATTACGAGTGCGGCGAGCAGAAGGGTTTGTAACACCATGACACCGACGGGCGCCATCCCGACCTCGGTCAGCGTCTTCAGCGAGGTCTTGACGCCGAGCGCCGCGACTGCCGTCAACAGGCACCAGCTCGAGACCGGCGTCAGCAACGTATGGGCCTGCTCGGGAACCCAGCCGATGCTGTTGACGATGACCAGGACGACGAAGGCGACCAGGAACCAGGGCATCAGCGGCCGCCTGTCGGGCGAATCGGCACGGCTGCGATGCGTGATCAGCGAAATCACGACCACAACGGGTACGAGGCAGGCAACGCGAATGAGCTTCACCAGCGTCGATATTTCCCCGCTCTGGTCCGAGATGATGTAGCCGGCGCCGACGACCTGCGCCACGTCGTGAATCGTCGCACCGAGAAAGACGCCCGCCGTCACGTTGTCGTATTGCAGGTAAACGACGAGCAGCGGGTAGAGCACCATCGAGATCGTACTGAGCGCCGTGACGCCGGCGACCGTCAGGATCGTGTTGCGTTGGTGATCCTTGTGTGTCGGCAGTACCGACGAGATCGCGAGTGCGGCGGACGCGCCGCAGATGGCGACCGCGCCTGCCGAGAGCACCGACTGGTCCGCTTTCAGGCCGAAAGCGCGCCCGATCAGCGCGCCGATCAGGATCGTCGCGACGACGCTCGCCACGATCAGGGCGACGACCGGCCAGCCCAGGTCCGCCACCTCGCCCGTCGTGATCCGGATGCCGAGGAGCGCGACCCCGATGCGCAGGATGTTGCGGCTCGCAAAGTAGATGCCGGCCGCGAACCGCTCGTCTTCGGTCAGAAAATTGAACGCCATGCCGAACAAGAGGGCATACAGCATCGCGGGACCGCCGAGCTGGTCACTGATGAAGCGCACGGCGAGCGCGATGGTCGCGCTCAGAAGCAGGCCGGGCATTGCGACGCGGATCGTGTCACGGAAATCAGTCACCATGGCCCTCTGCTCGTTTCGGGAATTCCCGCTGGCGCCAGCGGGAATCAAATTAGTATATTATGATATTCAAAATTTAGCCGGGATTTGTCGGTGCCTGGGGGTGGCGTATCGATGGAAACGAAGAAGATCGGCATTCACGAACTCTACGGCGCGGATCCCGTCGCCGCCGATGACAGGCTCTGGGGCCGCAGCACCGATCCGATGACGCGGCGCGGCTTTCTCACGAAAACGAGTCTCGCGGCCATGTCTGCCGCGGTCGGCGCGTCGATTCCCTTCGCGCACCTGATGCCGGCCGGGCTGATCCCGGCGGCCATCGCACAGTCGGACAAGCCCTTCGAAATCCCCGGCAAGGAAGGCCTGATCGTCCTGAACGATCGACCTGTCAACGCCGAGACGCCGGCCCACCTGCTCGACGACCGCGTCACGCCCGCCAAGCACCTGTTCGTGCGCAACAACGGCATCGCACCGGACGTCGCGAATATCGAATTGGATGCCTGGGAGCTGTCGTTCGGCGGGGAATCGGTCGAGCGCGAACTGACGCTCACGATCGCGGACCTCAAGGCGAATTTCGAGCACCACACCTACCAGCTGCAGCTCGAATGCGGCGGCAATGGCCGCGGCGAGTTCACGCCGCCCACATCGGGCAACCAGTGGTCGAATGGCGCGGTCGGCTGTCCGGAATGGACCGGCGTGCGACTGCGCGACGTACTCGAGCACGTGGGCATCAGGGACAATGCCGTCTACGTCGGTTTTTACGGCGCCGACATCCACGCCAGCGGCGACCCGGGCAAGTCACCGATCTCGCGTGGCGTGCCGATGCGCAAGGCGCTCGAGGACGAGACGCTGATCGCCTGGGCCATGAACGGCGAAGACATCCCGGTCATGAACGGCTATCCGCTGCGCCTCATGTGTGCCGGATGGCCCGGCTCCGTGAGCGGCAAGTGGCTCAGAAAGATCGTCGTACGCGACCGCGTGCACGACGGCGAAAAAATGACCGGCTCGTCCTACCGCGTGCCCTGCAAACCCGTCGCCCCGGGTTCGGTGGTGCCCGATGACGCCATGTGCATCATCGAGTCGATGCCGGTCAAGTCGCTGATCACGTTTCCGAAATCGGGCATCGAGCATCCCGCGGGGACCAAGCTGGCGCTGCGCGGTCATGCCTGGGCCGGCGACCTCGACATCAGCGAAGTCCATGTCTCGATCGACTTCGGCGCCACCTGGCAGAAAGCCGAGCTGGAGGCGCCCGTCAACCGCTTTGCCTGGCAGCACTGGAAGACCGCCGTCGCGTTTCCGCAGGGCGGCTACTACGAGATCTGGGCGAAGGCTACGGATACGAAGGGACGCGCGCAGCCGATGGTCCTGCCGGGGTGGAACCCCAAGGGCTACCTGAACAACGCCTGCCACAGAATTGCGGTTCAGGTCGTTTGATGCGAAGCCCCTTGGCAGCCCGGACCTGTGCCCTGCTCGCGATGGCCGCACTGGCGGCCTGTGCACCCGAATCGCAACCCGACGTCGTGATCGTGGACGTGCCTCCCGCGGCCGTTGAGGCGGAAGCTTCGGTCGACCCCGTCACGGGGCTGAAGATTGCCAGCGACTGGGAACTCGTCCGCGCCAACTGCGTGGCCTGTCACTCCGCCAAACTCATCACGCAGCAGCGCGGCAGCGCACAGCAATGGCTGACGGTCATTCGCTGGATGCAGGCCAAGCAGAATCTGTGGCAGTTCGAGCCCGACACCGAGGCGCGCATCATTGCCTACCTGTCCACGCAATATCCGCCCGAGGAGAATCGGCGACGCGCGGCGATCCCGCGGGACCTGATGCCGCCGAATCCCTGGCCCACGGTCAGCGCCGAGTAGCGTCAGGGCCGCATGCGGCCGATGCCTTCGGCCAGTTCGACCGGCGCGCCACGGGCTCACCGCGTATCGACCACCCGGCACGGAACCCGTTACGCCGGTTCCTTGCCCTGCGCAGGGGACTCAGAACTCGCCCGTCGCTTCCGCACAGTGCATCGGACCGCCGCGGAATGCCGGGAACCCGTAACCATAGATGTAGACGATGTCGATGTCCCCGGGCCGCTGCGCGATGCCCTCGGCGACAATCTTTCGACCCTCGTCAACGAGCGCGCCGATGAGTCGATTGACGATTTCCTCGTCGCTGATCTCGCGCCGCTCGATGCCCAGCTCGGCCGACGTTTTTTCGATCAGGGCCTGCACCTCGGGGTCGTGTGACGGCTTGCGGTTTTCGTCGTAACGATAGAATCCGGCCCCGGTCTTCTGACCGCAACGGCCCGATTCGACGAGCGCATCGGCAACCTTGTAGGGCGCGGGATCGCCCTTCTGCGCGTCGGGCAGCGCCTGGCGTGCCTTGTAACCGACGTCGAGGCCCGCCAGGTCGAAGACTCGCAGCGGTCCCATCGCCATGCCCCAGTGTTCCATGGCCGAGTCGACCTGGCCTGGCGTCGCGCCCTCCAGCAACAGCAACTGCGCCTGCCTGCCGTACGGCGCCAGCATGCGGTTGCCGATGAAGCCATAACAGACGCCCGACACCACGGCGACCTTGCCGATTTTTTTCGCAAGCCCCATGCAGGTCGCGAGCACGTCGTCGGCAGTTTTCGCACCACGCACGATCTCGAGCAGCTTCATGATGTGGGCAGGACTGAAGAAATGCAGCCCGATGACATCCCCGGGGCGCTGCGTCGCGGCCGCTATCTCATCGACGTTCTGGTACGACGTGTTCGTTGCGAGGATGGCGCCCTGTTTGCAGATACCGTCCAGCTTCGCAAAGATCGTCTTCTTGAGTTCGGGATCCTCGAACACGGCCTCGATCACGAGATCGGCTTCCGCGAGCGAGGCGTAATCGGTCGCACCGGCGATCCGCGAGCGACACATTGCTGCTGCCTCCTCGGTCAGTTTGCCGCGCTTCACGCTGCCGGCGTAGTTGCGCTCGATGATCGCCAGTCCGCGTTCCAGCGCCTCGTCGCTGACCTCCACGAGCGTCACCGCGAACCCGGCATTCGCGAACGACATCGCGATTCCGCCGCCCATGGTGCCGCCGCCGACGATGCCGACGCGCGCGATACTGCGCGTTGGCGTGTCCTTGCCGAGGCCCTCGATCCTGGTCGCCTCGCGCTCGGCGAAAAACACGTGCCGCAACGCGGCCGATTGCGGACCGCCCATCAGCTCCATGAACCTGGCGCGCTCGATGCCGAGCCCCTCCGCGAACGGCCTGGTCGCCGCGGCCTCGACACAGTCGACGATGCACTGCGGGGCAATCTGCCCCCGCGCACGCTTCGCAAGCGCCGCCCGATACGTGTCGAAAATGCCCGGATCATGCGCCGGCACGGGCAATTCGCTGCTGCGCCGCGCCGGCGCGCCGTCTGCGAGCAGCCCGGCCACCCAGTCGAGGGCACCACGCTTCAGGTCGCCCTCGACGATGTGATCGACGAGGCCGAGATCGAGCGCCTGTCGGGCCGGGATCGGCTCACCGCTGGTCATCAGGTCCAGCGACGCCTCGACGCCGGCCAGCCGTGGCGTCCGCTGCGTGCCGCCGGCTCCCGGCAACAGCCCCAGCCTGACCTCGGGGAAACCGACCCGGGCCGAGTCGACAGCGCAGCGGTAGTGCGCCGCAAGGGCGGTCTCGAGCCCGCCGCCGAGCGCAGTGCCGTGAATCGCGGCGACAACCGGCTTGTCCGACTGCTCGATCCGGTTGAACAGGTCCGGCAGCCAGGGTTCGGCGAGCGGCTTGCCGAATTCCGTAATGTCCGCGCCGGCGATGAAAGTGCGGCCCTCGCAGATAATCAGCAGCGCCTCGCTGGCGTCGGCCTGTCCGGCATTGAAGGCGTCGAGCAGGCCCTGCCTGACCCCTTGTGAGAGCGCGTTGACGGGCGGGTTATCGACGGTAATGACGCCGACATTCCCCTCGAGTGCGTATTTCACCGGGGACGACATGTTCTCTCCTTTGCTAAACTCGGCGCACTCTGTATCGTAATGTGCGCAGCCGGGCTTTCCGGCGGGAAGCAACGACCATGTACCTGCAACTTATCGAACAAGCCGAGAAATACATGAAGTCGCTGTATTTTGAAGACGATATCGCAGGACAGCTAAAACGCAAGCTGGCCGACCTCATGGCGCGTGGCGAAGCCAACGCGGATGCGGCGTGCAGCGCGCTGCGGCTCAGCAGGCGCACTTTGCAGCGCAGGCTGAAGGCCGAGCGAACGAGCTTCCAGAAGATCCTCACGGAAGTACGCGCCGAACTCGCCATCAATTACCTGCGCGATGCGCGACTCAGGCTGATGGAAATCGCGATGCTGCTCGGCTACTCGAACATCAGTTCGTTCACCACCGCGTTCAAATCCTGGTACGACATGCCGCCGGCGCAGTATCGCCAGAAGCTGCTTTCCGGCCACTGAGCGCCGCGCCTGGCGGCCGCCCCCGCGGGGGGCCGCACGACCCACCCGTCAACACGTCCGCAGGCCGCTCACAGCGGGAATGCGCGCCGCGGAGCCGGCACCGGCAGGCCGGCCGCGCACCGCGCCGGCAATCGCGCCGCGCCGTGCGAAATTCGTCCGCGGCGGGCCGTTTCCCCGCAAAACCGGGGGGCCCGGGGCCCGTTTTTAGGCTATGATTCGCGGCTTGTTCAACGAGGACCGATTTATGCTCGAGAAGCTCCAGTTCTATATCGACGGCCAGTGGGTCGACCCTGTCGAGCCGCGCACGATGGACGTCGTCAATCCCGCAACGGAAGCCGTCTACGGCCGTATCAGCCTGGGTTCTGCCGCCGACGTGGACCGCGCGGTAGCCGCCGCCAAACGAGCTTTCGAAACCTTTTCCAAGACCACGCGCGAAGAGCGCATGGCACTGCTGCAGGCCATTCTCGCCGAGTTCGCGCGGCGTCATGACGACGTGGCCGAGGCACTCATGGACGAGATGGGCGCCCCCTGGGGACTCGCCAAGGGCGCCCAGGCCGGCAGTGGACCGCAGCACATCAAGGCTGCGCTCAAGGCGCTGGAAACCTTCAAATTCGAAGAAAAGATCGGCACGACCCGCGTCCTCAAGGAACCGATTGGCGTCTGCGGCCTGATCACGCCCTGGAACTGGCCGATGAACCAGATCACGCTGAAGGTCATTCCGGCGCTCCTGACCGGCTGCACGACGGTTCTCAAACCCTCCGAGATCGCGCCGCTTTCGGCGATGCTGTTCGCCGAGATCGTGCATGAGGCCGGCGCACCGGTCGGCGTCTT
>DATCZJ010000147.1:0-9768 GCA_036525955.1 Woeseiaceae bacterium
CGCAACCTGGCGTGCGAAGGCCTTCCGCAAGGCCTCGACTTCCGCAAAAAAATCCGCAGGCGTGATTCCCCATGGCTTTGCTCGCCGATCCACCCCATGCAGGGTCGCCGCGACGACACGGCGCGGCTGCGGCGTCATGTAGGCCGCGTTCAGGTAGCAGACCCCTTCGGGAATGTCGAATTCCGCGCGGTAGTCGACTTCCGTGCTTTGCTCGCCTGGGTTCATCGGGAAGCAGCGGTCACGCCGACTATTCCACGGACTTCAGGCAGGATGTGCGAAGACCTCCGGCCGCAAACAGCGCCTCCTCACCCTTGTTCCAGAACTCGGCGTCGGCTGAAGCGTAGCGTGCACCGGAGGCAGTCGGCGTGCGCTGCAGCACATAAGTACTGTCGCCGGCGATTACCTCGATGGTCTCGGGCCCCAGGAACCGCATGCGCAGCGACTGGCCGTCATCGCAGGAAAACACGTGTGTCTTTTCGGCGGCACGGTCCTGCGCCTCGGCTGGCGTCTGACCGGCTTCCCGGGGTTCGCAACCGCACAGGATGATGGCCGGCAAAACGGCCAGGGAGAGGCAGCGGTTCCGCAATACGTTACGGGACTTTGATAGCAGGCGTGTCTGGCTCATGAGTCTCCTCCCGGCCGCGCTGGGATGGATGCCGGAGGGCAACCGGTCGGCCGGTGGGGCCATCATACATCGGAGTCAGGTTTCGATTGGGCACGCGGCCACGGCTTGTGTTGCGCGGGTCTCGGCGCGCCAAAAGGAAACGCCCCGAGGCGGGGCGTTCCGTGTGCCCGTGGCCGTCTGAATCGCGGCCGCGGCGCTGTCAGTGCGTGGCTGTCCGCAGTGGGGCCAGCTGCGCATCGCCCGCCTCGAGGCGTTCGATGACGGCGACCGCGTCGTCGCAGGAGCGATACTCGATCGGGTCACGGCGCTCGCGGTGGAGGACACTGTCGCCCTGTTTTTCGAGCGTCAGCGTGACGCGTCCGCGCGAAGTCAGGCTCAGCGGCACCGAGTATGGCGTTGCCGTGTGCAACTCAAAGCGATACTCGCCCTCGGGCAGATACAGGGACCGCCCCGATCCGAGCGAGCCGCTCGCCACTTCGATATTTCCCTTGTACACGCTGTAGGACGTCGCAACGGTTTGCGCCAGCGCGTCCTTCAGTTCCTCGGCGCTGCCCGCTGTGACATAGCGTCCGCCGGACGCGGCAGCCACTGCGCGCAGGCTCTGGGTGTCCTCGTCTGCCGCGCTGCCCATCCCGAAGCCGATCAGGTGGACCACGATACCCTGCTCGCGCAGCATGCGGGCGGCATGGACCGGGTCACCACCACAACTCTCTATGCCGTCAGTCACGAGCACGACCGCGCGATCATCCTGGTCCGGGCTGAAGTCGGCGCCTGCCTGGTTCAGCGCGAACGCGATCGGTGTCTGGCCCAGCGGGCGCAGGCTTTCTACAGCCGCACGAATCGGGTAACGATTGTTGTCGCCAAACGGCACGAGCAGCGCCGAATCCGCGCAGTCGTTACTCTCGCTCGGGCTACGACTGCCATAGGCGCGTAGCGCGAGCTCGATGTCTTCGGGGAACCAGTAGGAGACGTCCTCGAGGATGTTCTTCGCGACCGCCATCTTGGGTTCGTCGTCGATCCGACCCCACATGCTCCGCGATGCGTCGACGACGATCTCGACTGCGCGGTCGCTAAGCGACATGACCGGCTGCCCGCCCTTGACGGCGGCGACTTCCAGCGCCGCACAACTCGCGTCGCGGACCGTGACGGTCACCGATGATTCCTGCGTCCTGCCGTCGAGGCTGGTCGCAAACGCGACGATGCGATTGTCACCGACATCGAGCGGCAGGCTGCCCATGAAGGTGCCGCCGGCAAGTTTCGCAGCAACCGGCGCGGAACCGTTGACGCTCAGCATGACGCTGTCCACGCCCGTGGTCCTGAGATTGAGGAACGCCTCGGGAAGCCTGGACGGATCGGCGACCTGCACCAGGCTGCCACCCGTCGCCCAGGAAATTTCGTCGAGAATCTCCGAGCCCGTCCGGTCGGCTCCGAGCAGCAATGTCTGGATGGTCACGCCCTCGGCGTGCGCCTCCATTGCTGCCATGTGCGCCCGCCTGCGGTTCGACTGGCCGTCGGTGAACAGCATGATGATCCGCGACGACCCGGGGCGACCATGAACGCGAAGTTCTTTGAGTGCCGTGATGATGCCTGCCGCCAGGTTGGTGCTGCCGGAGCGCGGCATGTTGCGCAGCGCGCTGGCGACTTCCCCGCGATCCGACGACATCGGCAGCGCTATCTCGCCATCGTTATCGAACGTGACGACGCCGATCTTGATATCGCTGCGCGGCGACAGGTTCTGCACGAGGCCGATCGCGCCCTCGGAACGAAAATCGTTGGGATCCGTCGCACGCAGGCTCGTCGAGGTATCCATGACGAAGATCATGTCCAGGTAGCGCACGCCACCGATGGTGGATGCGACACCTTCCACTTCGACCATGCGCTCGCCGTTGTCGGCGACGAAGTCAGCACTCGGCGACTGGATCTCGATCTGCAGTCCCGTCGATGCCGCAGCCTCTTGCTGCGCCGCAGCGGGATGAATCGCAGCGACTGAAAGTGCGAATGCCAGCGCGAGTACCGTCGTTAAATTTCTCATGCAATCACCTGTTCCCGGCCCTGCAACCCTGCCCGCCAGCCGGGTCCGTCGCGCCCCCTCATCCTGGCGGCCCAAGCAAGTTACATGCCAGTGCCATACACTGGTTCAGGATAGATCACGTCAACGGGGAGAAAACGGGACACAGCCCACATTTCTGGGCCGTTTTCTGCGATTTTATGGTGGAAACGGCGGTCCGGGTCGCGGCATGCACCAGCAAGGCCGGCGCTCTGCACGCATCAGGACAGCGGGCGCTGATCTGTCATTCGAGAAATTCGCTCACCATCGCAGCGACACGCTGCATCTCGCAGGCGGTGCCGATGTGGCCGCAGTCGCTGAGAATTTCTGCATACCGTGCGCCCAGCGTGGCCGCGAGCGCTTTTGCCGGCGCCGCGTTGACCATGTGATCGCTGGGGCCGCCGGCAATCATGACCTCCGCCTGGATTCTGTCTTCGTAGCCGCGTTCGGCGTCGTTGAAGTCAGCATAGACGTCATGTGCGATCATCGCCTGCAGTTGCGCAAGCACATCGTCCGGGTGTTTTTGCTCGGCGCCGGTCGTATTGCGCGCAATGAATCCATGCAGTTCGTCTGGCGGCACGTTGGCAACGAAATACTCGGGCGTCCAGAGGTTGAGCTGAGACAGTTGCGCGTTCAGACGCATGATCCGGGACTCGTCAACGCCCGCCTGCTGCAACAGCTCGATGGTGTCCACGTGGGTGTGCCACAGCAGCAGGTCATAGGACGTCAACTTCGGCGAGCCGTCGATGGCCACGGCTTTGTCCATGAAGCCGGGATACTGCGCAATCCATTGCAGGGTCTGCATGCCGCCCATGGAAATACCCATGACAGCATGCACATGCTCGAAGCCCAGTTGCCGCGTCAGCAGCGTGTGCGCGGCGTTGACCATGTCGTCGATGGCGATGGCAGGAAACGCCTTGCCGGGCTGGCGCGCGCTCGTCGATGGAGAGGACGAGATGCCGTTGCCCAGCGCATCGACAAGGATCACGTAGTAACGATCGGTATCCGCGATTCCACCCGGCCCGACAATGCCGAAGTTGAGCAGATCGGCAGCGCTGCCCCCGTACCAGCTCGGGAATACGATCACGTTGGAACGGTCGGCGTTCAGCTTGCCCGCCGTGCGATAGCCAACTTCGCAATCCAGCAGGACTTCTCCCGACACGAGCCGCAGGTCACCGATCTGCGCCTTCTGCAGCGGTGATTCCGCCACGTCAGCCAGGGCGACACTGCCGATGAGAATGACAAGGCCAAACCAGTTTCCCGAGCGCATCCGTTCCTCCAGGGCTCGTTGCCGCCAGTAAGCGTAGTAGGCCGCGATTCCCTGGGCGAAGCAAGGTGACGACGATACGACTCGCCAGTCGCGTTGCATCCATGCGCGCGGCAAGCGTGCCAGCTGCTATGCTTTCGCAACTACCCGCTGGACCTGACGGCGACGACAAGACCTGGTTCGAGAAGCAGAAAGCATGGAATTCGTTCAATACACGCTGGATGAAGGATTGGCGACGGTTCGCATTGACGACGGCAAACGCAACGCGCTGTCGCCGCCCGTGCTGCGCGAGATCTACGAGGCATTCGATCGCGCCGAGCGCGATGACGCCGTCGTGATTCTCACCGGCCGCGAGGAGGTGTTCTCCGCGGGCTTCGATCTCAAAGTCATGAAACGCGGTGGTAGTGCTGCGCTCGGCATGCTGCGTTCCGGCTATGCGCTCACCGCGCGCGTCATGGGCTATCCGCGGCCGGTCATCGCCGCGGTCAATGGACACGCTTTCGCAATGGGCGTCTTCCTGATGCTGTCTACTGACTATGTCATCGGCACCCGGGGCGACTTCAGGATATCCGCCAACGAGGTCGCCATCGGGCTCAAGATGCCGCGCGTGGGCGCAGCCATGCTGCGGCACCGGCTCGATCCGGCCGCCTATCAGCGCGCCGTGACACTGTCCGAGACGTTCGATCCCGAACGGGCAGCGCAGGAGGGGCTGTTTGACGAACTCGTCGAACCCGCCGCGCTGATGGCGCGCGCCCGCGCGCTTGCCGCCGAGGTCCGGGCACTCGATCCCCGGGCGCACGCCGCATCGAAACGCGCCATCCGCCGCTCGCTGATGCGGCGGGTTCGCTTCAGCATTCCGCTGGATCTGCTCGATGCCATTGCGCTCGGCATGCGCGGCGGCAAGCCCCGCTAGGCGCGCCGGCTTGCCACGCCAGCGGACTCAGCAGGCCAGGCCCGGCTTACTGGGCCGCTCGGGATCGCGGCGATAAGCCCCGCCCTGCCATTCGGGCCGCACGACCGGTCATCGGCACGACTGTTCCTAAATCGGAAACAATCAATTATTTATGGACATGTTTGTTCTTGAATAGTTAATAGATAGGCTTTGCTCCACAGGATCTCACTGATCCGAAGCCTGATGGAGACACCTATGAACAAGCTGCAGGAACTCGCCTCGCCCCTCGGGCGGCTATTTATCGCCCTGATATTCCTCGTATCGGGCCTCAACAAGATCTCCGGCTACGAAGGCACCCAGGGCTATATGGAGGCCATGGGCGTGCCGGGCAGCCTTTTACCGCTCGTCATACTGACCGAGGTGGTACTGGGCCTCGCGGTCATCGTCGGCTACAGGACACGGCTGGCCGCGTTCGGCCTGGCCGGTTTCAGCCTGCTGTCGGGCGCCATTTTCCACGGCAACTTCGGCGACCAGATGCAGATGGTCATGTTCATGAAGAACGTCGCCATCGCCGGCGGGTTCCTGCTGCTGGTGGCACATGGTGGCGGCGCGTACTCGCTCGACAGGCGGCTCGCAGGCCGGGGCTGATCGCCGCGACCTCAGGGCGGGGTTCGTTTTGATCCCGTCAGGACGGGGGCCGACGCGGAGGCTCCTGTCCTGCCGCCGGGCGAGTGCCCGGGGTACGCGCATTACTGCGGCTTGGGGCGACCGACGCCCGCGCGGCCCGAAGGCATCGGGCCGCGGGTGGCCAACGCTTCCCGAGTGTTATTTCTGCAGTTCCTCGCGAACCAGGTTTGCCAGCTGCTGCTGGCCGAAACTCGGCAGCGGCCTGCCATTGACGAAGTACTCCGGCGTCGCAGCCACCTTGAGGACGATCGAATCCTTCTTGTCCTTTTCCATCCGCTGCATCACCTCGACCGAATTCATGTCGGCCTCGAGCTGAGCAACGTCGAGGCCCACGCTTGCGATCGCCGGCAGAATCCTGTCCGGCATGACGGTGTGGTTCTGTACCCACTGCTGCTGCGACGCGAGCAACGCCTCGAGCGTCTGCCAGTACTTGTCCTGCTTGCGGCTCGCCTCGAGGACCTTGACCGCGTGCTCGGAGCCCGCGTGGAACGCGACATGGCGAACGGTCAGCCGGATCTGGTCGGGCACCTCTTTCATCCAGTTCTTCACCATCGGGTAGAACATCGCGCAGGTCTCGCACGCAGGGTCGAGAAACTCGACGATATGCACCTTGGCGTTCGGCGGCCCGATCGTCGGTGAAAGCGCGCTCTCGAGCGCCGCCGAACGTTCGTCCACGCCGGTCTGCGCGGACGGCGTCTCGTCGCGGGGGTACAGGAACGTCGCGGCCAATGCCACGAGCACCAGGACGCCGACCGCCGCGGCGACGAGGCTGTTACGGGTTTGCGTGTTCGATTGCTGGCTGCGGTCTTTTCTGCTCATGGCGGCTCCATTGATTTGCCGCGAATGACGGCTTGAATAGTCATCCATTCTGGCAGATGAGGCGCGTCTCGCCTATACGTCCGAACCGAGAGCAACAGCGCTTCGCGGTCACGCAATTCGCTGACGCGCTGCCCGCCACGGCGCCGTGGCGCCGGCACTCGACTTGCGGCAAACTGCCGCACGCGACCCTGGCACATTCCGGAATCGCAGGCATACTGGGTGCAAGGAGGCCCGCAATGAGCGACGACGACCGCAACGTTCCGATCCTTCTCTGGCCGTTCTACGCGATCTGGCGACTCGTGACGCTGGTGCTCGAACTCGTCGGGCGGATGCTCTGCGCCGTCCTCGGTCTCGGCATCATGGCTGCCGGTGTCGCTATCACGATATCGGTCGTCGCTGCACCGATCGGAATCCCGCTCGCCATCTTCGGGTTCCTGCTGATCGTTCGGGCGCTTTTTTAGGGCGATCGACTGCAAGGTACGAGCAGTGTGACCGAGTCGATTGCCATCTTGCGGGCCGGCGGCGATAGTGATCGCAGTCCCGCCACAATGGAGAGTCGCGCCATGCGCCGCCCGAAAGTCACGACGGAGACCGTCAAAGTATCCCGGCTGGGTTGCATGCGAAAGTCGACGCTGGTCCACGGCGACAGGAACGATACCGTCGAGCACATCGAACTCTGGACGGACTCCGATCCGTCGCCGACGACATCCCGCAAGACGAACGGCGGACAGGGACCGAAACGCCGCCGCTGAATCACCGCGACCGCCAGCTTGCCGCAGTCGAGAGACGCCCTGACCTGGTCTCTGCGATAATCGAGGCCGATGGCACGCTCGAATCGAAAACTCGCCGGGGACCGGTTCCGTCTTGCGATCGCACGCAGCAACGCGCTGCATGCAGAGTACCTCGACGATCCGGTCCTGTACCACGCCTACGATCGCTTCACGCGATGGCAGCTCGGCTACCTGCTGCCCTTCTTCAGCGACCTCCTGGACGAGGAAGGTTATGCGGACGCGGTCGACTTCATCGTCAGCGACCTCGCGGGTGTCGGCGTCGCAGGTCGCGACCGCGAGATCGAGCGGGCTGCGCCTGTCGTTGTCGCGACCCTGCCATTGCACCCGATGGAAACGGCCGCGGCCGCAGTCGAACTCAACGCGAGTTCGCTGCAGATCAATCTCGGTATCTGTCGCGCGCTACTCGTCGAGGGCAGGCTGCCGCGCGTGATTTCCGAGCGAGCCTATTGCCTGGCCTGCCGCAAGGTGAGCTCCTACGAGGAGTGCATGGGGCTGGTCGCGCTCGCCGTCGAACTCGGCGATACGCTGAAGACGCTGGTACGCATTCCGCTCATCAGCGCGCTGCTCAGGACAATGCGCCGACCCGCGCACGCTGCGGGCTTCGGCGCCCTGCAGGAGTTCCTCGAGACCGGCTTTGTGACCTTCCACCACATCGCGGACATCGACCTGTTTCTGGGCCTGCTCAACGAGCGCATGGATCGCGTGTTCGATCACATCTACCACGCGCCGATCGAACCCGAATGACGGTTTGGGTCGCCACCAGATGACACCGGCACCGCGACAAGACAGGGCGCAGACCGTGCCGATTACGCCTGGGCCGCAGTCACGCCGTCGGCCGGCTCGACACGCGCCGCGCAGAATTTGAACTCGGGTATCTTGCCGAACGGATCGAGCTTCGGATTGGTCAGCACGTTGGCGGCGGCTTCCGTGTAACAGAACGGCACGAACACCATGCCCTCTGCGACCTCGCGGTCGAGCCGCACGCGCAGCGAGATCGCGCCGCGCCGCGTCGAGACGCGGATGCGGTCTCCGGGCCGCAGCGCCAGCCGCTCGATATCATGCGGCGACAGGCAGGCGACAGCTTCCGGCTCGAGTTCGTTCAGCAGGGTTGCGCGCCGCGTCATGGCGCCGGTGTGCCAGTGCTCGAGCAGGCGTCCCGTCGTCAGGATCATCGGGTACTCGTCGTCCGGTAATTCGTCGGGCGGCGTCAGGTCGGTCGGCACGATCCTCGCGCGGCCGCTTTTTGTCGGGAAGCCTTCGCCGAACAGGATCGCATTGCCCGGTTTGTCCGGCGCGTCGCAGGGATAGGTCACCGCGTCCTCGCGTTCGAGCCGCTCCCAGGAGATGTTTGCGAGCGACGGCATGATTCGAGTCATCTCGAGAAAAATGTCGCGCGGGTGCGTGTAATGCCAGTCCAGCCCGATGCGCCGCGCGATTTCCTGCGTGATCCACCAGTCCTGGCGCGCGTCACCTGGCAGCGGCACGACCTCGCGCGCAAGCTGCACCTGTCGATTGGTGTTGGTGAAGGTGCCGGTTTTTTCCGGGTGCGCCGACGCCGGCAGCACGACGTCTGCCTGCCATGCCGTCTCGGTCAGGAAAATATCCTGTACGACGAGGTGCTCGAGTGTCGCGAGCGCCTCGCGCGCATGCGCCTGGTCCGGGTCCGACATCGCGGGGTTCTCGCCGAGGATATACATCGCGCGCACCTGGCCCGCGAGGATCGCGTTCATGATCTCGACCACGGTGAGACCGCGCTTGCGATCGAGCGTGGTTCCCCAGAAATCTTCGTAACGCTGCCGGTTGCCGTCGTCCTCGACCGACTTGTAGTCGGGATAGAACATCGGGATCAGCCCCGCGTCCGATGCGCCCTGCACGTTGTTTTGCCCGCGCAGCGGATGCAGCCCGGTGCCGGGGCGGCCCACGTGTCCCGTGACCAGCGCCAGCGCGATAAGCCCACGCGCATTGTCCGTGCCATGCACGGACTGCGAGATCCCCATACCCCAGAAGATGATCGAGTTCTTCGAGGTCGCGTAGAGGCGCGCCACTTCGCGGATGGTTGCCGCATCGATGCCGCAGACGTCGGCCATCTCCTCCGGCGGGAATGCCCTGACGCGCTCCGCGAGCGCTTCGAATCCCTCCGCGTGCGACTGCAGGTACTTCGGGTCGTGCAGGTTCTCTTCGATGATCGTGTGGAGCATCGCGTTCAAGAGTGCCACGTCGGTACCGGCCTTGAACGGCAGGTTGAAGGTCGCATGGCGGCCGAGTCCCTGCCCGCGGGGATCCGCGACGATGAGCTTCGCACCACGTTTCGCGGCGTTCTTCAGATAGGTGGCTGCGACCGGGTGATTCTGCTCCGGTCGCGCGCCGATCACGACGATGCAATCGGCGGCATCGGCCGCCGTGAATGGCGCCGTGACAGCGCCCGAACCAATGCCCTCCATCAGTGCGGCGACCGATGACGCATGACACAGCCGCGTGCAGTGATCGACGTTATTGGTGCCGAAACCGGCGCGCACGAGTTTCTGGAACAGGTAGGCCTCTTCATTGGAGCCCTTCGCCGAACCAAAACCGGCGAGCCCCGCGGGACCGCACTCGTCGAGTGTCTTGCGCAATCCCGCAGCGGCGCGATCGAGCGCTTCG
>DATCZJ010000148.1:0-20970 GCA_036525955.1 Woeseiaceae bacterium
AGCAAGGAAGGCCAGATTCGAATCTCGGTTATTACATCGCTGGATTCGTCGACGGTGAGGGAAGTTTTCACGTAGCAATTCAAAAGAATTCAAGCGTGAAGCTGAAATGGCAACTAGTGCCGGAATTTCATGTTTCGCAACATGTATCCAGTCGAAACGTACTGGATTTGATGAAAATTACTTTCGGTTGCGGATATGTGAAACCCAATCACCGTGCAAATCCTGATGACGAGACATATGCTTATGTAGTGAGATCAAGGGAAGATCTTGCGACTAAAGTGATACCGTTCTTTCGAGAGTTTGGACTTCGCACCTCCAAAAAGAATGATTTCGAGATCTTTTCGACAATCGTTTCGGAGATGCAAAAAGGAGAGCATCGGACCAGAGAAGGTTTCGTGAAACTCCTGAAGCTTGCTTTCTCGATGAATCGGTCCGGCAAATATCGCCGGATGTCGCTAGACGAGATTCAACTGAATCTGGAACCCTCAGAGACTGTACGCCAAACGTCTTATCCATGAAGACGAAGATACAGTCCGATCTGCATGGCGACATGCAGAGGTAAGTCGAAAGGCTTGCCCGCCCTGGCTTCAATAGCAGGGTCAGTAAGGAAGAATTCTTCCTGAAAGTAACAGTTTGTCGGTCCCTATCTGCCGTGGGCGTTGGAAATTTGAGAAGAGCTGCTCCTAGTACGAGAGGACCGGAGTGGACGTATCTCTGGTGTTCCGGTTGTCACGCCAGTGGCACTGCCGGGTAGCTATATACGGACGGGATAACCGCTGAAAGCATCTAAGCGGGAAGCCCCCTTCAAGATCAGATTTCCCTGGACCCTTGAGGTCCCTGAAGTGCCCTCGAAGACTACGAGGTTGATAGGCTGGGTGTGGAAGCGCAGTAATGTGTGAAGCTAACCAGTACTAATTGCACGTGAGGCTTGATCATATAACGCCAAAGTATTTTGGCTTGTATGCGACATGTAATGCGACGCTAAGATAAATCTCAGATTGTCAGAAATTTTCCAGATTGTTTTTTTCAGGGGCGACGTCTCTCGAGACGTGGCACCTAACCGGTCTTCCTGGCGGCAATAGCGAGCGGGAACCACCCGATCCCATTTCGAACTCGGAAGTGAAAACGCTCAGCGCCGATGGTAGTGTGGGGTCTCCCCATGTGAGAGTAGGACACCGCCAGGATTTTTATTCAGAAAAGCCGCAACCGAAAGGTTGCGGCTTTTTTTGTCTCCGGGACAGCGATCCTCTGTCCCCACGCGCTCGAGCGCCGAACCGCAAATGCGGGCGAATGCCATCCCCGAAAAAGGCGATCACGCGGTCGCTGGCTGCAAGACCCGCAAGCTCGCCATGGCCCGGCAAAGCCATGTTTCAGGGCCGCAGAACGCCGCCACCGCAGAGAGCGGACTTGACGGCGACATAATATTCTTGAATATTGTGTGTGGGGGGGTTGTGTCGTAATAGCACAACGCCAAGAGCGCTTTCTCTGCACCCGCAGGGAAATTCATGGGGGACCCAAGCCGGCACGACATCCGAAATGTGCGTGTTTTCCGTAGCTTGGACTGCTGACGACCGGGAGAAACTCGTATGACGACGACCTATAAATTGCAGGCGGGCCTGCTTTGCGGACTCTTGCTACCGCTGATTGTTGCAGTCCCGCAACAATCTTTTGCGCAAGACGAACAAGAACTCATTGAGGAAATCGTAACAACGGGTACGCGCAGAACCGATCGCTCCGCGGCAGACTCGCCGGTCGCGATCGATGTCATCGGTGCCGCCGACTTCGCCCAGAATTCGTCCGCGGACGTTCAGGACATGTTACGCACCGCCGTGCCGTCATTCGATGTGAATACGCAGCCCATCAGCGACGCGGCGACGATCATCCGGCCGGCCAACGTCCGTGGCCTGTCGCCCGACAACGTCCTGGTCCTGGTCAACGGCAAGCGGCGTCATCGCGGTTCCGTCATTTCATTCCTCGGCGGCGGCATCTCGGACGGCGCACAGGGCGTCGACATCTCCGCCATTCCGTCACTCGCCCTCAAACAGGTCGAAATCCTGCGTGACGGTGCGTCCTCGCAGTACGGCTCTGACGCGATTGCCGGCGTCATCAACTTCGTCCTGAGAGACGATGCCCAGGGTGCTGAACTGTATGTCAATTACGGTTCGACGTACGAAGGCGACGGCAACAACTATCGTGTTGCCGGCAACGTAGGCTTGCCGATCGGCGATTCGGGATTCATAAATCTCACCGCCGAACTCAACGACGTCGAGGGTACCGTCAGGTCGGTCGTTCGTAACGACGTCAATGCGATGATCGGCGCCGGCTATCTTTCGCAGTCGGACTTCCTGACGATCAACTCCTACACGAGCGAAGTCCCGCAGTACTGGGGCCAGCCCGATGTCACTGACGACGTCAAGTTCTTCGTCAATTCGGCAATCGAACTGAATGAGAACGCAGAGTTGTACTTCTTTGGCAACTACGCGCAACGCACTGCCGAAGGCGGCTTCTTCTATCGCACGCCGCTCGCCGCAACGTCGGGCGGACAGCGCGCCGGCGTGTATCGCGGACCGCTCGTCGATCCCCTGACCGGTTTGGCGTCTTCCCTTCCGGGCGCTGTGCCCTCGGTGCTCGTCGGCGACATGGACGGCGGCTCGACCTGCATCGACGGCATTCCGCTCGTTGGCTTGCTCCCGGATCCGGATTTCCTGGCAGACGTCACGGCCAGCGCCAACTGCTTCTCGTTCCTCGAGACGATTCCGACCGGCTTCGTTCCGCGCTTCGGCGGCGACAACGAGGACAGCTCGATTGCCGTGGGTCTGCGTGGCGAATTCGGTATCGGCACGGGCCTGAGCTATGACTTCAGCCTCTTCCGTGGCTCGAACCGGACCGATTTCTTCATCCGCAACACGATCAACGCCTCGCTCGGCCCGAACACGCCGAGGGACTTCATTCCCGGCGGCCAGGAGCAGACCGAGACCGTCGCTGACGCGGCCTTCGCCTACGGGCTTGATGTCGGCTTTGCCTCGGACCTGAACGTCGCGTTCGGCGCGCAGTATCGCAAGGAAGAATTCGACCTGTTTGCAGGCGACGAGGCCTCGTGGACACTCGGGCCGCTGGCGGACCAGGGCTTCTCGTCGAGCTCCAACGGCTTCGGCGGCTTCCCCGAATCCACGTCGGCCGACCAGGACAGTAATGCCGTGTATATCGACCTCGAAGCCGACGTCACCGACAAGCTCACGCTGCAGGCGGCGGTTCGTTTCGAAGACTTCAGCGAATTCGGCACCACCACCGACTTCAAGGTCGCGGGCATGGTGCATGTGACTGACACTTTCCGCATTCGCGGCGCGTTCTCGACGGGCTTCCATGCACCGACGGCGGGACAGGCGAACATCACCAACGTGACCACGCAGAATGTTGCCGGAGTACTCCGCGACCAGGGCACGCTGCCGTTGTCTTCGCCGGCGGGCCAGCTGGGTGCGGATTACATCGAGAGCTTCGGCAACGGACGTCCGCAGCTCGGGCCTGAAGACGCGCGCAACTTCTCGTTCGGTGTTGCCTTCGAACTGGGAGAGTCGAGCTGGACGATCGATTACTACGACATCCAGCTCGAGGATCGCGTCGCACTCGGCGCCCAGGTTAACTTCCTGGATGCTCTGAATTACGCCGATGGCAACGTCAACAACTACGCGACGGTGTCTGAGGCGCTGAACGGGCTGGCTGCTGACGGCGTAATCGTACGCGAAGATTTCATCGGCCTGGACGACCTGACGACATTCCAGTTCTTCTCGAACAGTTTCGACACCACCACGACCGGTATCGACGTCGTCGGCAAGCTCGGCTTCGAGCTCGGCAGCGGCGACTCGGACATCACGGTTGCTTTCAACTACAACAAGACGGAAGTGGATGATGTCGGAACCGTGAATCCGATCGGTGCCGACCGTGTGCGCGCGCTCGAGGACTTGCTGCCGAACATCAAGGGCAGCATCTCCTGGACGCACGTGCAGGGTGATTTCCGCACACTGCTGCGCGGCAATTACTACGGCAAATGGGACGATACCGGCAACGGCGTCGATGGTATCGGCGCGGTATTCCTGGTTGACGCAGAAGTCGCCTACCAGGTCCGGGAGAACATCGAAGTCATCGGTGGTATCGCCAACCTGTTCGATACCTATCCGGACGAGAACCCGTTCGCAGGCAGCCTCGGCCAGCTCTACTCCGAGGCCAGCCCGTTCGGCTTCAACGGTGGTGCCTGGTACGTACGTGCCCGGATGTCGTTCTAGACTGCGTTCAAGTACCACAAAGAAAAACCCCGCCAAGTGCGGGGTTTTTTTTCAATGCGTCAGCGGTCGTTCACTGCCGTGGAGGCTGCAAATGACCAGGAGCTGCTGCTGGTGCGAATGGGCCGAGTTGGGCATATTTCCCATGTTCCCATTGCCCCGACAGCGGCACCTTCGGCACGCGATTCAAGGGCAAATTGACGGCTGAAGTCATCCGGGCCGGAAGCCGCGCGGGATCAGCTTGTTTCGGCATGTCGCCTTGCAGATCGCGCGTCGCGATCGAATGTAACAATTCGTGTTTCCAGTCCCGCGCTGTTTGATTGGCGGAGGCGTTTGGATACAATCCAACCTCCAAAACGTGACCCTGGTACGTTTGATGAATAACAACCGAACCAGTCGCTCCGAGCAACGCATCCCCAGGCTCCGTAGCCGCGGTCGCGAAAATCGCCGCCGGCTGCTCGCGGAAGCGAAACGCATGCTCCTCGAAAGCGACGGCAGTCCTCTGAAGTTCAGCGACGTTTTCGAGGCTGCCGGTGTCTCTCGCGGGTCCGCCTATCGAATCTATATCGGCATCGACGACCTGTTGCAGGATCTTGCGACCGAGTGGCTCAACAACTTCGTCGATTTCCTGAGCGATACCGAATTCGAAACACCGCCGCGGCACTGGCCCGACCTGGCCGGGTACATCGTGGATCGAGGCGCCGAGTACTGGATGCAGACGGCTGACACCATGCGCGTGTTGCCACAGATTCGTTCGAGCGCGCCCTCGAGTTACAACGATGCGGTGCGCGAAATGGCGCATTGTATTTCGTGCATGTTCGAAGGCTGCTTCGTAATCCCCGATATCGACGGCTGGCATGCGAAGATGGCGTTCGTCACGCAGATCCTCGATACCGCCTTTGGCGATGCGGTGCGCGCGGAGGGACGCATCGGGGCGCAGCGCCGCAAGGAGGCGAAAGCGCTCGTGACTACCTATCTCGCGTTTTACCTGCCCGAGCACCTGCCGTCCCGCCACGGGGCGGCCTGAACGGCGGGCAGACCAGGGAACCGTCGCCCGAGTGAAACAATGCGAAAGACGATGAACGCCGCGCGTTTCCTGCCTGGCATTGTTGCGGCGCTGGCGCCCTTTTTCGGCGCATGGGCGGCTGATGTCCCGGGTGACGAGGAAATTTCGGAAATCACGGTCAACGCGAGGCGTGTTGCAAACACCCGGCCGGCTGGCACCTATGCGACGGCCGCAACGGCGCTTCGCTTCGATCCACTGACGGAATTACAGTCGCGCGGCATCGCGGAAGGGCAGGCCGACGTCACCGTGCAAGGCGGCGTTTTCGAGAATACCGGGTTCAGGCTCGGCGCAACGACCATCATGGATCCGCAAACGGGACACTACGTCGCGGAACTGCCGGTCGACCCGGCCCTGCTCACCGCGCCGGCCATCTACAAAGGCATCGACAATGCGGTTGCCGGATTCAACTCGGCCATCGCAACGGTCGCCTACGGCCTGCAGCCGCTGAATCGCGGTGGCTTCCTTTCGGCGGGCGCCGGCAGCGACGGGCTCAATTTCCAGTCGTTGCGCTACGCGCACGTCGAATCGCTCGAGGGCGGCGCCGAGTTTGCGGCGGCCCTGTCGCTTTCTCGGTCCGAAGGCGACGGCACCGTGCCGCGAGGAGACCACCGCTTCGAGCGCTACAACCTGCAGCTGCAGCATCGCGGCGACGATCGACAGTCGGACCTGCTGCTGGCTTTCCAGGACAAGTTCTTCGGCTGGCCGGGCGCATACACGGGCTTCGCGACCCTGCCCGAAATCGACGACACCCAGACGAGTCTCGCCGTGCTGAACCACCGGCGCGTCAGTGCGACAGGCTGGTGGGAGGCCGGCGCCTTCTATCGCCGCCTGGTCGATGACTACGACTTCAATCGCGACACCATCGAGTCCGGCGTGCCGGGCGCGTTCGAACATGAAACGCGCATCTTTGCGGTCGGGCTGCAGGGCAGGCACGACACGGGGCGTGTCTCCTGGCATTACGGTACGCAGCTCACCGCGGATGAACTCGTGCGCTCCACGGACCTGACCAACGGAGACTTCTCCGAGCGGCGCTACGCAACATTGACGATCGTGCCGTCGATCGATGTGGCACTGGAGAGCGGCGCCACGCTGACCTGGCGCGCAGGCCTCACCGTCGATCATTCCAATCGTGACGATACGGCGGTATCGCCACTCCTGGGTCTGTCCGTCGCGCGCGATGGCAGCTTTGGACTTACGACGATCGGGCTCGAGTATGCCGAGACCACGCAGCTGCCCGGCTATACGGCGCTCAAGTCGAACCCGGCCGGACTGTTTGGCGGCAATGCCTCGTTGGGTCGCGAGACCGCGAACCAGCTGAGCCTGTCGCTGAAGCACGATGCGGACCTGTGGCAGGGCCACATGGCGTTTTTCAGCAGGCGGGATGACGACCTGGTCGACTGGACTTACGCGACCGGTGCGCCATTCGCAAGGCAGGCGAATGCTGTCGACAACGACGTGCTCGGTTTCGAGGCATTTGTCACGCGCAACTGGGCGTCGATCGAGATTGCGGCCGGCTATACCTGGATCGACAAGGACGCCGACTATGGCGACGCACAGGTCGACGCGAGTTTTTATGCGCTGAACTTCGCGAAGCACCGCGCCACGCTGGCGATTCGTTATCGCTTCGCCGACGCGTTCGAGCTTCGCCTCGACAACGAATATCGGCGCCAGGAAGACAATCCGCTGCGTGTCGGCGATAGCACGACCTATCTCGGGGCTGCGTCACTCGCATGGAATGCCGACGCGCCTCGGGGAATCAGCGCTGCGCTGGTGGTCGACAACCTGGCCGACAGCGAATACCAGCCTTTTCCCGGCACGCCCGCAGCGGGCCGGCAGGTCAGTCTCAGCATCAGCTATCTCTGGTGACCTCATGATCCATCTCTATTACTGGCCGACGCCGAACGGACACAAAATCTCGATCATGCTCGAGGAGTGCGCACTCGCCTACGAGGTGCATCCCGTCGATATCGGCGCCGGCGAACAGTTTGCACCGGAGTTCCTGAAAATCAGCCCCAACAATCGAATGCCCGCGATCGTCGACGACGAAACCGGCGTGTCTGTGTTCGAGGGCGGCGCGATACTCATCTACCTTGCAGAAAAGTCGGGCCGGTACATGGCGACCGACCTGGCCGGTCGTTTCGAGGTACTGCAGTGGTTGTTCTGGCAGGCTGGCGGGCTCGGGCCAATGGCGGGACAGCTAAGCCACTTCGTGAACTACGTGCAGGAGGACGTACCGTATGCCCGGCAACGATACGCCGATGAATACGACCGGCTGCTGGCGGTCATGGATGTCCGGCTGCGTAACCGTGAGTTTCTCGCCGGCGACTATTCGATCGCGGATATCGCGAGCTTTCCATGGATCCTGCCATACAGGAGGTTCGGCAACGATCTCGATCGGTTCCCGAACCTGCGGCGCTGGTTCGACACGCTGAAGGTGCGCCCTGCGGTGCAGAGGGGTGTTAACCTTGGCAGGAGCTGGCAGAGCGACCTGTCGCGCAGCGAGAAGGCGCGCGCCATCATGTTCAATCAGAATGCCAGGACCGTGCTCGACGCCGCGAAGGCGCTGGAGGATTGAAATGAAATTCCACGATTGCAAGACCGCGCCGAGTCCGCGTCGTGTCAGGATCTTCCTGGCAGAAAAAGGCGTGGAGATCGAGTCCGTGCAGGTCGACCTGGGCACGGGGGAACAATTCAGCGACGCGTTTCGCAAACTGAACCCGGACTGCGTGGTGCCCGTGCTCGAACTGGACGATGGCACCTGCCTCAGCGAGGTGATCGCGATCTGCGATTTCCTCGAGCGACAGTACCCGGAGCCACCCCTGTTCGGTCGCAATGACGTCGAGCATGCGACCGTGCTCATGTGGAATACGAAAATCGAGCAGCAGGGTCTGCTCGGCATGATGGACGCCTTCCGCAACTCGGCGAAGGGGCTTGCCGGCCGCGCGCTCACCGGTCCCGAATCCTATGAACAGATCCCCGAACTCGCCGAACGTGGGCGCAAGCGCGTTCTGCAGTTCTTCCGGCGCCTCGACGGCCAGCTCGAAGGCCGGGAATTCGTTTGCGGCGACTTTTTCTCGGTGGCTGACATCACCGCGCTCGTCGTCGTGGATTTCGCGGCGCGCGGCAAGATCCCCGTGCCCGAAGACGCGGCCGACCTGAAGCGCTGGTACGCGGCTGTTTCGGCGCGCCCGAGCGCGGCCGCCTGAGCGTATCGGGTCGGCGGCATAAGCCGATCACGGGGTGCGCCCGCACGGGGCTCGGATGGACGGCAGTCGGACCCGATCAGGGCTTCGGCAGCGCCTTCCCGCCGAGAAACAGCAGCAGCCCGATCTTGAGGAGTTCCAGCGTGGAATAAACGGCATGCGCCATCGAAGGCGGTGGGGTGCCACCCGCGATGATCATGTCGGTCCTGGCCGAGAGCTCAGGAATCAACCAGACGCCTTGTGCGATGACGATCAGCGTCAGCACGGCGCCGAAGCCCCACCAGTCCCGCGCCCGCCCGCCGACGCGGATGGTGATCAGAAGAGTGATCAGTGCGACGACTTCGGCCTTGTTGAGCACGGTGAAAAGGACGCGGGCGACATCGAGCACGACCGGGCGATCGATCGACCCCGCCGTGAATAAGGTCGGTACCGCGAGCATCGAGATGCCGGCCGTCATGCCGGCCCAGAGGAAACAGACCCAGGCCGGGTTCAGCAGTGCGTTGAGGATTCGTTGCTTCACGGACGTATAATGCACAACGTTTCGTGTGGATGACACCATGACAGGCAATTCCGAACCACAACTTGCATCGACGGTCCTGATGATTCGCCCCGTGCGCTTCGAGAGCAATCCGATGACCGCGGCATCGAACCGGTTCCAGGGCCGATCGGGTGCGTCGCCCGAAGCGCAGCAGGCGGCCGCCCTGGAGGAGTTCGACGGCCTCGCCGCGGCGCTGCGCGAGGCGGGCATAGAGGCGATCGTCATCGACGATACGCCGGAACCGCACACGCCCGACTCGATCTTCCCGAATAACTGGATCAGCATGCATGCGGACGGCCGCGTGGTCCTGTACCCGATGGAAGCCGAAAACCGGCGCACGGAGCGGCGGGGGGATGTGCTCGACTACCTGCGCGATGTCGCGGGATTCACGATTCGAGAGGTCGTCGACCTGACGTCGCACGAGTCGCGGGGCCGTTTTCTCGAGGGCACCGGCAGCATGGTATTCGACCGCGCCAACCGGGTGGCTTACGCCTGTCTTTCTTCGCGTACCCATCGCGAGCCGCTCGCCGATTTTGCGGCGCGCCTGGGCTACGACGTCGTCGCTTTCGACGCCGTCGACAGTGGCGGCGTGCCGATCTACCACACGAACGTGCTGATGAATGTCGGCGAGGCGCTGGCCGTCATCTGCGACGAGGCGATCCGGGACGCGACGCAGCGCAATGCCGTGCTCGAACGGTTGCGTGCCACCGGCCATGACGTTGTCCGGCTGAGTTACGCGCAGCTTGACGCGTTTGCGGGCAACATGCTCGAACTCAGGAACGCGGACGGGCAAAGGGTACTGGCGATGTCGCGCCAGGCATTCGACTCACTCGATCCGGCACAGCGGGAGACGCTGGCGGCGAATGCCAGGATTGTTCGCGTTGCCATCGATAACATAGAACGCTCAGCCGGCGGCAGCGTACGATGCATGCTGGCCGAGGTACACCTGCCACGCGGCAGGGAATAGCGAGCTCAGGAAGCAGGGAATGAGTAGAGACAGTATTTTGATGTGCCCCCCCGACCATTTCAGCGTTGAGTACGTCATCAATCCGTGGATGGCGGGGCATGAGGACTCGCTGAGCCTGAAGCAAGCAAAGCAGCAATGGCTCGAGTTGCGTGACACGATCGGCGAGTTCGCCGATATCGTCACGATCGATCCGCAACCCGAGCTGCCGGACATGGTGTTCACCGCGAACGCCGGCGTTGTCTACGGCAACAAGGCGATTGCGAGTCACTTCATGCCGCACGAGCGGCGTCCCGAGGAGCGGCACTTCAAGCACTGGTTCGCGGAGAACGGCTTCGAGTTACTGGATCTCGACGAGAAGATCGGCTTCGAGGGTGCGGGTGACTGCCTGCTCGATCGCGGCGGCCCGTGGCTCTGGACCGGGTACGGTTTTCGGACGGAAATCGAGGCGCATGCCGAGATCCAGAGGTTCTTCGATATCGAAGTCGTTTCGATCCGCCTGACGGACGCGCGCTTCTACCATATCGATACCTGTTTCTGCCCGCTGACCGACGGGTTCCTCATGTATCACCCGCCGGCGTTCGACTACGATTCGCGCATCGCGATCGAGAGCCGTATCCCGCCGCACAAGCGCATCATCGTCGATACGCTCGATGCCGGACACTTCGCATGTAACGCCGTGAACATCGGCGACCGCGTGATCCTGAACCAGGCGTCCGACCCGCTCAAGGCCAGGCTGATGCTCGCGGGATTTCGCGTACACGAGGTCGGGCTCAGCGAATTTCTCAAGGCAGGCGGCTCCGCGAAGTGCCTGACGCTCAAACTGACCGAACCCGTACGCTGAGGTAGAAGCATGAAGAAGCCGCACGCCTATTCGATCGAACCGAAAGACCCGGCGGCGCATATCTTCGAGGTCCGCGTGACCGTCTCGGAACCGGACCCGGCCGGGCAGGTATTCACGATGCCCGCGTGGATTCCCGGCAGCTACATGATCCGGGACTATGCGAAGCATGTCGTTGCCGTCCGGGCTGAAGCAGATGGTCGCGACGTCGACGTCGTCAAACTCGACAAGAGCCGGTGGCGGGCAGGCGCGACGGATCGCGCGCTGGTCTTCGTACTGGACGTCTTTGCCCATGACGACAGCGTTCGCGGCGCGCATCTCGATACCGGTCATGCCTATTTCAACGGCACCGCCGTGTTTCCGGCTGTCGCGGGCCAGGAAGCCAATGCCTGTACGCTCGAGGTCCTGCCGCCACCCGCGCCATTCGGGCGCCACTGGCGTGTGGCGACGTCGATGGCAAGCGATGGCGCGGAACAGTATGGATTCGGCCGCTACGGCGCCGCCGACTACGATGAGCTGATCGACCACCCGGTCGAAATCGGTTTGTTGACGATCGGCGAATTCGAGGCCGGCGGTGTACCGCACGCCATTGCGATTCGCGGCAACTTACGGGTCGACATGGCGCGACTCTGCCACGACCTGCGAACGGTCTGCGAACAGCACCTCGAGTTTCTCGGCAAGCCGCCGGATTTCGATCGATACCTTTTCCTGCTGAACGCGCCCGCGACGGGTTACGGCGGGCTCGAGCACCGGTGGTCATCGAGTCTCGTCTGCGGCCGCGACAACCTGCCTGCGCGGGGGGACGAAGGCGTGTCGGAAGAATACCGGACCTTCCTCGGGCTCGTCAGCCACGAGTACTTTCACCTGTGGAACGTCAAGCGCATGAAGCCGGCGGTATTTATGCCATACGACCTGTCGCGGGAAACGCACACGGGACTTCTGTGGGTGTTCGAAGGGATCACCTCCTACTACGACGACCTCGCATTGTGCCGTTCGGGCATGATTGATGTCGCGAGCTATCTCGAGTTACTCGGGCAGACGATCACGCGCGTGCTGCGCACGGGCGGGCGTCGTCGCCAGAGCGTCGCCGAATCGAGCTTTGATGCATGGACCAAGTTCTACAAGCAGGATGCGAATTCGGGCAACGCGATCGTGAGTTACTACGCCAAGGGTGCGCTGATCGCGCTGACGCTCGACCTGAAGATCCGCCTCGACAGCGATGGCAGGTTTTCGCTCGATGACGTCATGCGGGCCGCCTGGGCGCGCTGGGGTGACGCTGCAACCGGCATGCCCGAAGACGGCTTCGAGCAGATCTGCGTCGAGGTGACCGGGCTCGACCTCCAGGATTTCTTCGACGCGTCCGTGCGCGGCACGGGCGAGTTGCCGCTGGAGTCAATGCTGCGCAGCCACGGCGTCGTCTACAACCTGCGCTGTACGACGGGCGGGCAGGACAAGGGCGGCAAGGCGGCGACAGACACCAACCTGCCGGCCGTGTGGCTCGGCGCAACCCTGGTCCACCAGGGCGGCCGGGCCGTGTTTCGCACGGTGGACAACGGCGGGCCGGCGGAGCTTGCCGGCATTTCGCCGGGTGACGAACTGGTCGCGCTCGACGGTCTGCGGGTCGACGCGGCCGGCGCAGAGGCGCGAACCCGGCGTTACCACCCGGGCGATCACTCGGAGCTCACGGTCTTTCGCGGCGACGAGTTGCTGACGCTGCGTCTGCGCTGGGCGGCCGCGCCGACCGACACTTGCTTCCTCACGCTCGACGACGATGCGGACACCGGGATCGTGGCGCGCCGCGATGCGTGGCTGATGCCGCGATGACGATGCTCGGCAACCCGACGCTGCGACTGTTCATCGGGGCCGCGCTCATCAGCCTGTCGCCCGTCTGGGTCAAACTCGTCGACGTATCGCCGACGACCAGCGGTTTCTACCGCATGCTGATTGGCGGTACGGCGCTCGCTGCGTACCTGCTGCTGACCAGGCAGAGACTCGAGCTGCCGCGCCGGACCTGGCAAATCCTGCTGCTGGCGGCGCTGTTCTTCGCGCTGGATCTCTGGTTCTGGCACCGCAGCATCAACTACATCGGCCCCGGATTGTCGACGCTGCTCGCCAACTTCCAGGTGTTCATCATGACGGCTGCCGGCATCATCATCATGCGCGAGACCCCGGCGCCCGCGCAGCTGGTCGCGATCCCGCTTGCGCTGATCGGCCTGGCCCTGATCGTCGGGCTCGACTGGCAGAGCCTGCCGGCGGATTACCGGATGGGCGTCATCTACGGCCTGTGCACGGCCGTCGTGTATGCGGGCTACCTGCTCAGCATGCGCAAGGCGCGCCAGGGCTCCACCCATCGCATTCCCAGCCGCGAGATTGCGATCATTTCGCTCGTCGGTGCGGCGATGCTCGGCGTGTCCGCGTTTGTCGAAGGCCAGGCGCTCGTCATTCCCGCCGGCAAGGATGCGCTGTGGCTGGCGGCCTACGGGCTGTTGTCGCACGGGCTCGGCATGATGTTCATCGCGAGCAGCCTGCCGCACGTATCGACGACCCAGGCCGGGCTTGCGCTGCTGCTGCAGCCGACGCTCAGCTTCGTCTGGGACGTGCTGTTTTTCGCGCGACCCATGACGCCGAAGGAACTGGCCGGCGCGTCGCTCGCGCTGTTCGCGATTTACCTCGGATCCCGGCGCCGCTTACAACAGGCGCAGGGCGCCCGGCAGTAACGCAATCTCGAAACGCGTTGCGAGCGCCTGCATCTCGCCGTCGAGGTGCGCCGGCACGGGCGCCTCGGTTTCGATCAGCACGTCGGTGACGGCCCAGTGGTGTATCTCGGCCTCACCCATGTGCTCCCCCGACATCACCTTCGGTAGCAGCCCGAGGATGCGCCGTCGGGTCACGGCATCGGCAATCATCAGATCGAAGTGGCCGTCGCCGTTAGCGGCCATCGGCGCGATGTGAAACATGCCCCCGACCCAGGGTCCGTTCGCGACGTTGGCAAGCGTGACAGGGCCGTCCCATCGATGATCGCCGGCCGTGATGCGCATTGGCGGTGACGCCAGCCCATCGATCATTCCGCGGAAGATGGCGAGCAGGTAGACGAGGTCGCCGATCGGCCAGTGATAGGAACGTGCGATGTGCGTGACCCGCGCATCGAAACCGATGCCGGCGCCGTTCGCGAAATAGCGCCCGTTCATGCTGCCGATGTCGATCGCTCGCGTGGCGCTCCCCGCCACGATACGGCCTGCGAGCGCCTGCGTCGCCTGCTGCCAGTCGAGCGGGATGTCGCAGGCCTTGGCGAAGTCGTTGCCCGTGCCCGTCGGCACGACGCCGAACGCCGCTTTGCGCTCGGCGCGCATCAGGCCGTTGGCGGTTTCGTGCACACTGCCGTCGCCTCCCGCAACGACGATCCGCGTAGCGCCCGCATTCACCACCTCGAGGACCTGCCTTTCCAGGTCGCCGACGCCCTCGCTCAAATGGAGTTCGACGGGCAGTCCGCAGCCTGCCAGCAGTTCGACGATGCGCCGCTGCCGCTTGCCCGCCCGCCCCCGGCCGGCCGTGGGATTGAGGAACAGATGCACGGATTCTGCATTCATGCGGATTACAAACGGCTGGCTGATGGCCGATGCTACAATGCCGACCAGTCGTCCCGCAAAACGGATATGGCATGCTCGAGCTTGGCGTCAAATTCCTGATCAGTTATTTCATCGGTTCGCTCATGGGCGCAATGATCGTCGGCAAGCTGCGCGGCGGCGTCGACATTCGCACGATGGGCAGCGGCAACGCCGGAGGCACGAACGCCTTGCGCACGCAGGGGGCCGTATTTGCCCTGGGCGTGGTCGTCGTCGACGTGGGCAAAGGCGTGATTGGTGCGGGCCTCGTGCCCGGACTCCACCTGCCGTTCATTCCGACTGACCCCAACCTGTCGCGGGAGTGGCTGACGCTGGCCTGTGGCGCCGCGGCAATCTTCGGGCATGTCTGGCCGGTGTACCACGGCTTCAAGGGTGGCAAGGGCGCGGCCACGCTGATCGGCACGCTGATCATTCTCGCGCCCAAGCTGATTATCGGCGTGCTGCTCGTCTGGGCCTGGATGCTGGTCATGACCGGTTACGTCGGTCTCGCGACGATGACCGCGGCGACCGCGCTGCCGGTCTGGCTCGCCCTGACGCGGCTGCCCGATGACCAGCCGCTGTTCATCTACCTTGCGGTGATGGCCGGGTTCGTCATCTACTGGCACCGCTCGAACATCGCGCGCATGCGCGCGGGCAACGAACACCGCAACACCCGCGCCATGCTGTTCCGGCGCAAGGAGTCGGGACCCCCCGATGGCCAGGCTTGACGCGGACACGATCCGTGGTTCGATCGATGCCGCGATTGCCGCGCGGCTTGCCGCCTGCGAAGTGTTTGCGGCCATCGAATCGACCAACAGTTACCTGATGCAGCGGCCGGCGGTACGTCCCGGGACCTTTGCCGTGGCGGTGACCGACAATCAGACGGCGGGCCGTGGCCGTCATGGCCGGCAGTGGCAATCGCCGCCAGGATCCGGTGTCGCGCTGTCCCTCGCGTATACCTTCGAGACACAGCCGCCGAACCTGGCCGCATTGACGCTCGCCATCGGCATCGGCGCGGTCAGCGGATTCGAGCGGCTCGGCATTGTCGGCGTCGGGCTGAAGTGGCCGAACGACCTCGTCGCCGGCAACGCGAAGCTCGGGGGCATTCTCACCGAGACGATGACTGTATCCGGCGCGTCGATCTCGATCGTGGCCGGACTCGGGATCAACGTCCGGCTGGGCGACGGCTTCGACCTGGGTGACGAGCGGCGGGGCGCCTTGCGGCCGACGGATCTTGCCGCGCTTGTCGACGAGGTCCCAACGCCCGTTGCGCTGGTGGCAGGCCTCATCAACGGGGTCTGCAGCGCGATGCTGGATTTCGAGGCCGCCGGGTTTGCGCCGTTCGCCTCGCGCTGGGAACGCCACGACTGGTTGCTGGGCCGCAGGCTCAGCGTGGACACGGGGCGTACCGACGTCGTCGGCACCGGCGCGGGGCTCGCGGACGACGGGGCGCTGCTCGTCGATACCGGCGGCGGAAGGCTGGAACGCGTGGTATCCGGGTCGGTGACGGCATGAGGGCCCTGCTGCTCGACGTCGGCAATTCAAGGATCAAGTGGGGCCTGCTCGATTCAGGTGCGATTCGACGTACAGGCAGCATCGCGCGGCAAAAGCTGCGCGAGGATGGGCTGCAGGTCCTGACGACGCGGCTGCCGCGTGGCGTCGACACGGTATTGGTGAGTAACGTCGGGGGCACGAACCTGGCGACGCGATTGTCCGGGGTCGTCAGCGCGCACTGCGGCTGCGAAGTGCGTTTTGCACGCACGGCGAAGAGCGGGTGGGGGCTGACCTGCGGCTATTCCCAGCCGCGGCGGATGGGTGTCGACCGCTGGGTCGCGATGGTCGGGGCCTGGCACGAATTGGGCGCGGCCTGCCTCGTGGTGGATGCGGGCACCGCCGTCACGATCGACGCGATCGATGGAGAGGGCCGGCACCTCGGTGGGCAGATCATCCCCGGGGTAGCGACGATGACGGCGTCACTCAGCGGCGCGACCAGCGACATCCCGCCAGTGGCCGCGGGTCGAACGAGCAGCGCGCCGGACGCGTCCATGTTCGCGAGCACCACTGCCTCAGCCGTCCGCGAGGGTGCGCTCAACGCGATCGCCGGCGCCGTGGACAGGGCATTTCGGACTTTGCAATCAATTGCTTACGATCCGGTCATCGTCTTGACCGGAGGGGACGCGTCACGCATCCTTAACGCGCTTTGCGAAACCCCGCTGCACCGGCCGCACCTCGTGCTGCAGGGGCTCGCGATCATGCTGGAAGATACCGAATGAAAAACCTGCTGTTGTTGCTGTTGCTCGCGAACATCCTGTACTTCGTATGGGGCATGTTCCGCGAACCGGAGCTGCAGCCGGGTGTCGTGATCGTCGAGGAGAGCGACCTCGGTCCGCCGCTCGACGTCACGGCCGGTCAGGACGTGGACACGGTCGCGAGCGTCGGTGCGGTGCTCGGGGCCGGCGAGGCATCTAATCTCGAGGCAGTCATCGGTCGTTCCTGCGTCTCGATCGGCCCATTCAAGGTCAGTGCAGACGCCGACTCCGCCGTGCTCGAGTACACGAACGAGGGGATGAAGGCCAGGCTGCGCGTGGCGGAGGGGCAGATTTTCGTCGGCCACTGGGTGCAGATTCGGAATGTGCCGAGCGAGGCGGAGGCGAACGCCATGCTGAAAAAGCTGGCGGACGGCGGCCTGACCGATGCCTACCTCGTGCGGACCGAAGACGAGGGCCTCAAGATTTCGCTCGGCCTGTTTGGCGACATCGAGCGCGCCGAGCGGATCGAGCTGCAGGCGAGGTCGCTGGACCTGCCTGCCGACATCACCGCGCGCACACGCGAAGGCAGTGTCTACTTCGTCGATATCGGCCTGCCGCCCGGCAAAGGCGCCGGCGCGATCGTCGAAAAATACGGTGAAGAACGTGTGCTGCTCAGGGAAGCGGCCACCTGCCCGCAATAGCCGGTGGCCTTGTCAGAAGGGGACGAAAAGCGAATAATTCGCGGCCCCGCCGCAACACTGTGCCGGTATAGCTCAGCTGGTAGAGCAACTGATTTGTAATCAGTAGGTCCCGGGTTCGATTCCTGGTGCCGGCACCAATCCCTCGACCCCTTCGGGGCCGGGGATTGAAGCGGCGCAGGCATCACCCGGGAGGGCCGCAACACGGTATGTCGCTGTTACCGTGACTTGAATTGGCGGAGTCAAGGTTGTGGTTCGATTCCTGGTGCCGGCACTATTATCCCATCGCCATCCGAGGCGCCAGCGCCAGCTGGACGGTCGCGAACGCAGGCGGCTATCGACGAGAGGCATCCGGCATGAATATCAGGACCATCGGCATGACGGCACTCGCGATGGCGGCGTTCGCCGGAAACTCGGTGCTCTGTCGCATGGCGCTCGGTGCCGGTGTCATTGACGCCGCTTCCTTTGCGACCGTGCGCATCGCGTCCGGAGGGCTGGTGCTTGCGTTGCTGCTGACGTGGCGCCGCAGGAAACCGGCGCGTGCGGACTGGCGAACGGTCGCAGGGCTGTTCGCCTATGTCGCGTTCTTCTCTTTCGCTTACATGACATTGACGACCGGGACCGGCGCGCTGATCCTGTTCGGCGCCGTGCAGTTGACGATGTTCGGCGTGGCGCTGCGTGCCGGCGACCGCTTCAGCGGCGCATCGTGGGCCGGCCTGGTCCTGGCCTTCGGTGGCCTGGTCTACCTCGTTTCGCCAGGGCTGACCGCGCCCGATCCGCTCGGCGCGACGTTGATGGCGATTGCCGGTATCGCCTGGGGCGCATACTCGCTGCTGGGCCGCGGCACCGCAGATCCGCTCGCCGCGACCGCCAGCAATTTTATTTTCTGTATCCCGCTCGTTGCGCTGGTCAGCCTCGTGTTCTTGCAGGATCTGCACCTCACCGCGCAGGGCATGTTGCTGGCGATCCTGTCAGGCGGTGTCACGTCGGGGATTGGCTACGCCATCTGGTACGAGGCGCTCAAGGGTCTGAGCGCGATGCAGGCGGCGACCGTGCAGCTGTCGGTACCGGCCATCGCGGCGATCGGTGGCGTGTTGTTACTTGCCGAGAGTGTGACGCTGCGTCTCGTTCTTGCTTCGCTGGCCACGCTCGGCGGCGTCTGGATCGTCCTGACGCAGCGCGCCCGGGCAGCTTAGCTTTGCCGGTGGGACCGGGCTGCGTTTAGGCGTGAAGCGCCATTGATGCGCTCGATGCAATCCTCTCCAACGCTCCGAACAGCCGATCAGCAATGAGAGTCGGTGCCGATTATTCGCCCCGGCGGGTGATGGTTTCCCGGGGCGTGATCGACCGACTCAGAACCCCACTGCTTCAGAACCCCCAGGCGAACTCGAGCTTCGCCGCGTCGAGCGTGATGCCGCCGGCCGAGCCGACGTCAACGTAACGGTAGCTGTTGTAGCTCAACTTGAGCATCGTGCCGCCGGTGAATCGATAGCGGGGGCCCAGACCTGCGCCTTAGCTGAACGCGGTTTCGCCGCAGGTGTTGCAGTAGCCATCGCAAACGCAGGCCGAGCCCGAATGCGTCGTCGACGTCAACCGACGAGCCGCCGCCGGACGCCGATAACTCGGTGCCCTGGTAGATGCTGCTGACGCCCCGCTTCCAGGAACCGGCCGGCCCCCTCGAGCCGTAACCCTGCGCAAAGGCGAATGACGGCAAAACCAGCAGAATGAGCACAGTTGGAAAACGGCGCACAGTAGTCTCCGGGAAGGCGGGTGAGTTCAGCGGCGCATGCTTGCTCAAACGCCGGCAGAAAGAATCGCTGCCCCGGTAACTTTTTGTAACGCGGGTCAGTCGCCCGGACGGTTGCGGAAAGTCATTTCCAGCATGTACTCGGCAGCCGCATCGACAACTTCGTCAGGAAGGTCGGTCTTGCCGCCGCGCGGCGGCATGTCGTAATAGCCGGTCCTGGCATGATCCATCAGCACGGCCTGCCACAGCGTGGAGCGGCCCTGCCAGTCTTCAGGCTCGCCTGCCCGCGGTGCGCCGAGCATGCCGGTCTCGTGGCAGACGGCGCAATGGTCCACAAAGGCGGCTTCGCCATTGGCGGCAAAGGCTGCGGACTTCGCCTCCGACTTTTCGTCGCGAGTGTTCCCGGTTTGTGCACAGGCCGCCAGCAGAGTCGTTGCGGCCAGAATGACTATCAGGCGCTTCATAACAATACCCCGTTGGAAGATCGTGCGCCGGTCGGCGCCGCAGGGCAATACGCAAACGTGCCTACCGATGGGCCTTGAGAAAGTCTCCAAGCAGTCGGAATTCATCTACCCGCCGGCTTCCCTTGCGCCAGGTAAGGCCGATAGTCCGGTAGCTGTCCTCGGCAAGCGGATACAGCTTGACCCGCGTGTTCTTCAACAACGTCGAACCCTTGGCCATTTCCGGGAGGAAGGTGACGCCCAGGTCGGCATCCACCATTTCGATCAGCGTCAGCAGGCTGCTGGCGCCGAAACGCTGCACCTTCTTCGTGTTGCGGATCTTGCAGGCGACAAGCGCATGATCCCGGAGGCAGTGGCCGTCCTCGAGCAGCAGGATGCTGTCTTCCTCGAGGCGGCTGAACCGGTAGTTCCGTGGGTCGATCCTGCGAGTGCCCGAACGAACCGCGAGGCAGAACTTGTCGCGATACAGGGATATCGATTCGACGCTGCGCATCTCCCAGGGCAGGGCGAGCAGCAGCACGTCGAGCTCGCCATCCAGCAGCCGCTCGTAGGCGCGTTGCGTCTGGTCCTCGACCAGGAACAGGCGCAGGCGCGGGTAGGCGTTCCGCAGCTTCGGCAAGACGCGTGGCAGCAGGAATGGCGCAATGGTCGGGATCACGCCGAGGCGAAGATCGCCCGTCAGCGGCGCATGCTGTCCGCGCGTGATATCGACGAGCGCCTCCATGTCGAGCATCACGAGCCTGGCCTGCACGGCGACTTCCTGGCCGATCGCCGAAATCGTGACGTTGCGATTGGTTCTGTCGACGAGCTGCACCCGGAGCTGGGTTTCCAACTCCTTGATGGCGTTGCTGAAGGCGGACTGGGATACGTTGCAGGCCTCGGCAGCCTGCCCGAAGTGACCGGTCTCTGTGAGTGCCAGGAAATACTGGAGCTGGCGTAGCGTCGGAAATCTCATATATTCATAAACTCGAATAATTTGATCTAATTAAACCATTTTACGAATACTTTGAACATCCCTATGATGCCCCCATGTCCTGAATGCGGCACGACGCTGGAGACAAAGAATGGAAATCAACCTGGGTATCGAGAAAGAAGACCGCGAGCAGATCGCCGCCGGCTTGTCGAAACTTCTGGCCGACAGCTACACGCTGTACCTGAAGACCCACAACTATCACTGGAACGTCAGCGGCCCGCTGTTCAGAACCCTGCACACCATGTTCGAGGAGCAGTACACGGAGCTGGCCAAGGCGGTGGACGAGATCGCCGAGCGTATTCGCGCACTCGGTTACCCCGCGCCCGGATCCTACGCGGCATTCCGCGAGCT
>DATCZJ010000149.1:0-20677 GCA_036525955.1 Woeseiaceae bacterium
GGCTACGTCGTGTCGGTCGACTGGCTCCTTGGCCGCGTCAGTGTCGGCAAGGCAGGGGACGATGTGTCCTGAGCGCCGCAACCGCGGTTATACCCTCGTGGAAGTGCTGGTCGCCTTCCTGATTCTTGCGCTCGCCCTGACCGTATTGCTGCGAATTTTCTCCGGCGGCCTCCGAAGCGTGTCGGTGTCGTCGGACTATGCCGAAGCCGTGATGATTGCAGAGACGCGCCTCGCAATGGCCGGTCTCGACGAACGGCTCATTGCCGGCGAGACCAGCGGCATGGAGAGTGGCCGATTCCAGTGGACGCGGCAGGTCGCCGAATACCGGCCCTCGTCCGAGTACGAGGCAATGACCGCGGAAGCCAATGGTTTTTACGTCACGGTGACCGTCTCGTGGCCGAACGGCGCGCGCCAGAGGAGCATTGACGTCAGCACCGTCAAAGTGGCCGACAGCGAAGGGCTGGTGCGGTGATGCGCGCGCGCATGACACGCAATCGCGGCTTCACGCTTGTCGAGCTGCTCGTCGCGATCCTGATCCTGACGTTGTTCATGACGGCGTCGATGAGCGCCGTGCGCATCGCGAGCCGCAGCTGGGCGGCCGGGCAGGAACGCACGGACCGCACCGAGGAAATGCGCTCGATTGCCGGCTTCCTGCGGCGGCAGTTCGCGCAGGCGCCGATCCTGCGTGTCGGCGAGGGCGACGACGAGCGCATCGCGTTCATCGCCGACGACCGGCATATCCGTTTCGTGGCGCCGGCGCCGCAGTACGCGCACGGTCCGGGCCTGATTACCTACCAGCTGGCGGTCGAAACCATCGACGACAAGGCGGCACTGACGCTGACCTACGCGCCGTTCGATCCGGGTGCCGAGCGCTTCGACGAGCAGCTGGCCGGCGAGCGCGTCGTGCTCGCGCTCGATTTTGACGACATCCACTTTGCATATTTCGGCACGGAAACCGACAAGGGCGTCGTCTCCTGGCGCGAGTCCTGGTCGCCCGATGCCGATTTCTATCCGCGGGCCGTCCGCATCCTGTCGCGCGCCGACGGCGCCACGAGCGGCTGGCCCGATCTCGTTTTCGCGCTGCGCAGCGGAGAGCAGCCATGATGCGCCGGCAGCGCGGCATGGCGCTCATCATCGTGCGGTGGCTGATCGTCCTGCTCGGCATCATGGCCGCGGGTCACTCGAAAAACGTGCATACCGAGGTGCAGCTCGCCGCGCGGCAGGTCGAGACGGCCAGGGCGCGCGGACTGGCAGACGCCGCGGTGAATCACGTCATTCTGGAAATGCTGGGGCAACGACTGCTGCAGCCGCTGCCGACCAACGGCACGCCGTTCCCGCTGGCCGTCCGCGACGACGTGGTCACCGTCGCGGTGCGCAATGCGAGCGGCCTCGTCGACCTGAACGTCGCGGCGGCCGATCTGCTCGACAGCACGTTCAAGGCCTGCGGCATCGAGATGGCGGACCGTGCCGCGCTCGTGGACGCCATCCTCGACTGGCGCGACGGTGACAATCTCACCCACCTGAACGGTCTCGAAGACGGCGACTACGCGGCCATGGGCGTGCCCTGGGGCTCGCGCGACGGGGCGTTCAGTTCGGCTGAGGAACTGCGCTACCTGCCCGGCATCAGCCAGGCGCTGTTCGAGTGCATGGCGCCGCTGGTGACCGTCCATTCTGGCCAGGGCGGCATCGATCTGGAATCTGCGCCGCCGATGCTGGTTACGGCGCTGAGTGGCAACATCATCGAGCCAGCGACGCAGGACGATACGCAGTCCGCCGATGCCGCCCGGCGCGCGGTGCCAAGCAACGGCACCTACCATGTCTATGCCAGCGTCGGCGCCGGTGCCGGCACGGTCGCGTCGGTCGAGGCGGTCGTCTATATTTCGCGTTCATCGAAGCAGCCGTATACGATTCTGGAATGGCGGGATCCGCCGCGGCATGAACTCCCGCCATTGCCGGCGGCAGAGGGTTGAACTTGGACGTCAAAAGCGCTTTTCATCCATTGCGCGTGCGGTACCTGGTACCGCTGATCGCTCGGCTGCGCGGCGCCTGGGCGTGGTGGAGCGGCGAGATGCTCGCGATGCTGCCCGACTCGGTGCAGGAAGCCATCGCGCAGCGGCGCCAGAAGCTGTTCATCGAGGCGGAAGACTCGGCGTTGCGGCTCGGACTCGGCGCGGAAGGCGCCACGCGGGCACTGTTCTCGCTGCCGCTCGACGAATCCGGCGACAAGGACGCGAAAATTCCGCGCGGCGTGCAGCAGTCGATTCTGCTGATGCCCGTCGGCAAGGTGCTGGTGCGCGCACTGATCCTGCCGCTGGCGGCCGAGGAGAATCTCCGCGAGGTGCTCGCGTTCGAGATGGACCAGCACACGCCGTTCACCGAAGACCAGGTGTACTACGACTTCATCCTGCGCAACCGCAGCCTCGAGCGACGCGAGATCACCGTGGATCTCGTCTATTCGCCGCGCCGCGAGGTCGATGCACTGCTCGAAGCCGTCGCCCGCCACGGGATCAACGTCGACGTCGTGACGAGCCGCAGCCGCGACGGCACCAACCTGCGCTCGGTCAACCTGTTGCCGCAGGAGCGAAGGCGCAGCCGGCGGCTGCTGGAACACCGGCTCAACCTCGCGCTCGCGGGCGTCTGCATGCTGCTGCTGGCCTTCGCCGTCACCGTGCCGATTGTCCAGAAGGACCGCGCGATCGTGGAAGCCGAGTCGCTGGTCGAGGCGGCTGCCGCCGAGGCTCGCGAAGGCAACAAGATTCGTCGCGAGCTCGAGCGGCTTGCCGCGGCATCCCGGTTTCTTTACGAAAAGAAACAGCGCGAAGTGATGGCCGTCGAGGTCATCAACGAGATCAGCCGGATCCTTCCCGATCACACCTGGCTGACGCGCGTGGACCTGTCCGGTAACCAGATTCAGCTGCAGGGGCAGTCGGAGGCGTCATCCTCGCTGATCGGGATCATCGAGGCGTCGCCGATGTTCGAGAATGTGGCTTTCGCGTCTCCCGTGGTCCAGGTGCCCGGAACCGAGTCGGACCGCTTCCTGCTCTCGGCCAACATCATCCGGAGCCGAAGCGAATGATCACGAATCGCGACAGCAGGCAACAGCGACAGCTCGCCATCGGCATCCTGGTCGTCGCGGTCGTGGCGATCCTCAGTGTGACGGCGTTGCCCGTGTGGCTGGCGAATTCGTCGCGGCAGGCGACGCTCGATGAGACCTACGAGCGCCTGAACCGCTACCAGCAGATCGCCGCGCGTGACCGCGAATTGCTGCCGCAGTACGAGGCGCTGAAACAGGCGCAGCGATCCGCCGGCAACACCCTGCGCAGCGACACGGTCGCCGTGGCGGGCGCCGAGCTGCAACGGCGCCTCAAGGATATTTCAGGTAAAAACCAGGCGCAGATCGTCAGCACGCAGATCCTGCCCGCATCGTCCGAGGAAGGTTTTGTCCGCATTGCGCTGCGGGTGAGGCTGCGTGGCGCGCTGCCCTCGATTCTGCAGTCGGCCTACGATATCGAGACGGACGACGTGCACATGTTCCTCGACAACCTGTCGATCAGGAACAACGCCGGCCGGCTGCGGCAGTCGCAGGCCGTGATGCCGCCGATGGATGCCGAATTCGACCTGATCGCCTACATGCCGGAGGAATCCTAGTGAAACTCGATTTCCTCGGTACCACGACCCGCGCTTTGCTGGCCGCCGTCGCCGTCCTGGCGCTCGTGGCGGCGCTGCAATGGCAGTTTCCCGCGGCGCCGGCCGAAAACGCAGCCGATGCGGCGGCAGCGGAAGAAGCCGCGCTGCCCGAGTTCGAGAAGATCGTGCTGCGGCCGCCCGGGATCAATGATCTCGCGGACATGCTGGAACGGCCGCTGTTTTTTGACGATCGCAGGATGCCGGAACCGGAGAAAGCCGAGCCGCCACCACCGCCGACGCCGCTGCGCCTCAAGCTGATCGGGGTCGCGCTGTCGGGTGGCGTGCGCGTCGCCTTGTTACGTAATACAGCCAACAACCAGCTCTTGCAGCTCGCCGAGGGCGAAATCTATGATGGCTGGACCCTGGATACGGTCGGGGCGAAGGGGGCCACTTTCAGCCGGGGGCCGCAAACGACGGAGCTGCCGCTGGAAGTGCAGGACGATAACCGCCCCAGGCGGTGACGGAGGCACGAAACCTGTTCTTTCGGTCAGGCGAAACTGCCTCCGTGGCGAGTGGCAATTTCGCCACAAGGCTTTAAACTCGTAGGCTAATAACTGCGGAAACAAGGTCTCATTGTGCACATCAGGAAATTTGTACAGGGTGCCCTGTCAATGGGCGTGCTGTTGTCAGCGCTGTTTGCAGGACTGGCATTCGCAGCGACGAGCGCTGAACAGTTGGCAGCCGAACAGAAGGCGCGCGACTACTTCACCAATCTCGAGGTCTTTGACCAGGATGGCAAGTCGCTACGTTTCTATGACGACGTGCTGAAAGACAAGGTCGTCGCAATTAACTTTATTTTCACGAACTGCCAAGGGGCCTGTCCCCTGATGACGCGGCAAATGACCATGGTGCGCGACATGCTCGGGGTCGACCTGGGCACGGATATTCACTTCGTCTCGATCAGCATCGATCCCGTGCGGGATACGCCGGCCGCGATGAAGGAATTTGCCGAGACGCATGACGCGGATCAGGCCGGCTGGCGCTTCGTGACCGGAAATCCCGACAACCTTGCATTCATTGTCAAGCGCCTCGGGCAATATACCGATGACGTCGAGGCGCACTCGACCTTGCTGATCGCCGCCAACGTGCGCACGGCGCACTGGACCAAAATTCCGCCGAACGTACCTCCTAACGGCGTCGTCGAGCGTTTGCGCATGTTAATCGAGGAAGATGCGGCAAACTGACAGCATCCAGTGCAGGATGAGCCGGAGAGCAGCCTACAAATCAAGCAATAATCCGGCGGCTCGCCTTGTCGCAACGATGCTCGTGCTGCTTTGCATGGCGGCGGTGGCCGACGACGCCGGACTAACCGACGCCGAGGCGCGCGGCAAGCGCATTTACACCAAGGGCGAGACGATCAGCGGCCGCGTCATCACGGCCGAGATCCAGCTCTCGGCTCCGCCCGCATCCGCTTCCATCCTGCCTTGTATCCAGTGCCACGGCGCGGGCGGCGAGGGCATCGGCGACGTCGCCCCGGGGGTCCGCTGGAACTTGCTGACTGAAGCCGACGGTCATCAGCATCTGTCGCGGCGCCACGGACCGTTCAACGCGACGACGCTGGCCCACGTGATTCGCGAAGGCGTGGACCCGGACGGGAACAAGCTGGAAGCCACGATGCCACGCTACCGGATGACCGACGCGGACATGGCCGACCTCATCGCCTATCTCGGCAGGGTCGGCATGGAATACGATCCGGGACTGACCTCCGATGCGATACGCGTGGGCACCGTTCTTCCGGTCGAAGGACCGCTTGCCAGTGTAGGGAATGCGATACGCCGCGTCATCGAGGCACAATTTTCCGATCTCAACGCCGCGGGCGGTATTCATGGCCGTCGTCTCGAACTCGTTGTCGCGGGCTACGGCGCGGAGAGCACGCCGGCGTTCTGGGCAGCGCGCGACCTTGTGTCGCGCGACAAGCCGTTCGCGATGCTGGCGAGCTTCCTGCCCGGCTACGAGCAGGAACTTTCGGAACTTGCCGAAACCGAGCAGGTTCCGCACATCGGCCCCTACACGCTGCGGACGAACGCGGATGCGGGACACTTCGAGTTCTTTACGCAGGCGAGCATCGCCGAGCAGGCGCTGGCACTAGTCGAATCAACAGGTGTAAATGGCAGCCGGCCGCGCGTCGCAATCGTATTCCCGGACGTCGTCGGTTTCGATCGCATTGCCGAGTCTGCGGCTGCGCGGCCCGGCTGGGAAGGACGCGTGCACGCCGAACGATTCGCCGTCAATGCGATGCCGACCGAGTCGATCATCGCGCGGCTTGTATCCAGTGGCGTGGAGGCCGTGGTGTTCCTGGGGTCGGGCAACGAGCTGCTCGAATTCGCGAGAGCTGCGGACGGCCGCGACTGGCGGCCACTGCTGCTGGCGCCCGCCCGATTTGCCGAACGCGTGGTCTTCGAGCTGCCGACAGGCTTTGACGGTCGCACCTACCTCGCGTACCCGTCATTGCCCGACGACTACACGGAGGCAGGTGTCATAGAGTTCGAATTGCTTCACCAGCGTCACGGCATCGATTTCTCGGAAAGCCTCGCACAGGTTGCGGCATTTACGGCGACGCGTGTTCTTGTCGAAGCGCTGGATCGCGCAGGACCGGAACCGAGCCGCGGCGCTTTGATCGCGGCACTGGAAAGTCTCGACGATTTTTCGCCCGGGCTCACGCCGGCCATTACTTTCGGCGCTGACAGGCATATCGGCAGCCTTGGTGCGCACGTACTGCGTGTCGACCTTGCTGCCGGGCGGCTGGACGCCGAAAAGCGCTGGATCAGCCTGGCACCCGAATCTCGCTGAGTTCGCTCAGAGCACCTGCCGCCAGCTGCCGCCCGAAGCCGGCACGTACTGTCTGTTTTCGAGATCGACGACCAGGATGTGAGCGCCCAGCGCGCCGACGCGCTGGTTTGGCCCGTAGATCAGCGGCGGGGTGAATCCCGTCTCGAAGTTGTACAGGGCCTCGATGCTATCGACGAGGCGGCTGCGGGTCAGGTCGCGCCCGGCGCGCTGCAGGCCCTCAACGAACAGTCGCGCGGCAGCGAGCGCCGAGGTCTGTGCCTGCAGATGAATTTCCGGGAGTTCGTAGCGTTCCGCGAGGTCGAGGTAATCGGCGCGCCCGCGCGGCGATATGTCCGCAGAGGTGGTCGGGTATGCGACGAAAATACGCCTGTCGAAGCGCCGCGGCGCCCCGTACAGCGGTCGCGACAGCTGCGAGGACAACGCAAACACGGACGGTGTGAGGCCGGCGACATCAAGCTCGTGCAGCACTGCGTCCAGGTCCTCTTGTGCTCCGAGGAACAGGACTGCGCCGGCGTCATGCGAACGAATCGACTCCACGAGCGTCGCCACGTCCCCCGGCACATAGTTCGCCGTTACCGGCGCATTTCTGCCGACTGCCAGTAGCTGCTTCGCGGCCGCATCCGCGAGCGCCTTCTGGGTGCCGTTGGAAGGGCTCGCGACGATGACGCGTTGGACGTCACCCGCCTGGTTGAGCGCTTCGTCAGCCAGCGTTCGGACCTGGTCCGCGAAACCCGAGTAGAGGTAGAAAGCCGTGCCGTCGAGATAGGCATCTCCTGGCTCGAGCGTGAACGGTCCAACCAGCGGTACGCTGTCATGACGGAGCAGGTCCAGCAGCTCTGCATCGAGGCCGACCGTGTAACCACTGACCAGCGCAAATGTCCGCTGGTCGGCGAGTGTCTTCTGTAGTCGCTCGAGAGTCGCGTCGGGCGTCGGGCCCAGCGCTACCGTGACGAGTTCGATACGCCGACCGAAAACGCCGCCACGGGCGTTGACGTCCTCCAGGGCGGCTTTCAGCGCGGCTTCCATGGCACGGCCCAGGCCCGCCTGCGGGCCCTCCAGCGGCAGCAGGGTGGCTATACGGACGCGATCCTTCTCCACGCCCGGATCGAGCTGGTCCTCGAGGACCTTCATAAAGGCGACGAGGTCGTTGAGATCGTCCTGGGACATCAGGTAGGTCGGCATGGCCCGGTCCAGCCGGTTGCCCGCCGGGTCGACGCCCGAGATGACCGACCGACCGAGCGACTGCTCGTCGAACGCGCCGTGTCGACGTCCGTACTCGTGCACATGCCCGTAGGACTTGATCAGCTGGCTCCAGCGGATGTCGGTCGGTTCGACGCCGCCTTCGGGGCGTCCGAGGCCGTCATAGCCGTGGCAGTTCACACAGGGGAGAGCCGATGCAGGCAGTATGGTGGCCTCTTCGCCGACGACGGCGTTGATCTCGTTGCCACTCGCGCTCGTGCCTTCGAAGTAGATCTGGCGGCCGCGCACTTCGGACGCGTCCAGCGCAAACACCGCGGGCGTCGCAACGAGCAATAGCGCCGTCGAAACGCAGGCCCACCGACCCACGCTGGCTGACCGAGCCGGGCCGTTGCGAAAGCCGCTTGCGCGCGCGAACACCTAGCCGCCGGACTCGCGTTTGGCCCTGAATTCGTCGACGAGCTTCATGATGCGGTCCGGGTTAGGGAAGCCGAACAGGCGTTTCCATTCACCGGTGCGCGCATCGCCGACGATCACCATCGAGGGATGGTCCTCGAAGCTGACGCTGAAGGCCCCGAGGCCGGTCAGGACGTCGTCCATCGTCGGTTTCGGTCCGGTCAGCCACGTCCAGCCCTCAGCCGCGCGGTGCTTCGTCGAATAGGCCTTGAGGCGCTCCGGCGTATCGCGCGTAGCGTCGACCGTCAGTGAAACGAGCACGACTTCGTCACCGAGAGTCTCGCCGAGACGCGTCTGGACCTGTGAAAACAGCGCCGTGAGTACCGGGCAGACCGTTGTGCAGGTCGTGTACACGAAATCCATGACGACGATGTGGTCATCGATCACGTCACTGACGAAGCGCACCTCGACACCGTCCTGAGTGAGCAGTGTTCGGTCCCTGAGATCGATGTCGGCATTCTCCGCGGCAGGCTCGCTCTTCTCCTTCATCATGGCGCGGTGCTTCGCGTGCGGATCCTCGTCGGCAAACGAGGGCGCCGTTGCCAGCGAAAGCAGTCCGAGCAACAGGCATGCCAGTGTCGTGGTTCTCATAGTCGGCTCCTACTTCTTGCCTTTAGTGTCCGCGGGTCCGAGCGGGATGAGGATCTTGATATCTGCTGCTGCGGCGAGGCGGTCGATCTCGGCGCGCACGGCTGCTTCGGCCTGCTCGTTGCGCACGTGGTCGACCAGCCGGTCGTGAATGTCATCGTAAGCGAGCAATTCCTCTTCCTGGCGCTCGAGTAGCTTGATGATGTGCACGCCAAAGGATGTCTCGACAACATCAGAGATTTCACCGGGCTTGAGCGTGAAGGCTGCGGCCTCGAATTGCGGCGCCATCTGGCCCCGATGGAAAAAGCCGGTGTCGCCCCCTGACTGGCGCGTTGCATAGTCGTCGGAAAATTCGCGGGCAAGCGCCGCAAAATCCTCGCCTGCGCGTGCCCGTTCGAGAATCGGCTTGATCTGCTCGCGGATGAAGGCCCGGTCGTCCGGCTTGCCCATCGGTTTCCAGGCGATGAGGATGTGCTGAACGCGAACCTGTTCGGGCAGCGTGAGCCGGCTGCGATTGTCCTCGTAATAGCGTTTTACATCCGCTTCGCTGACCTCGGCCGCCTTCGTGCGGACGTCATCCAGGTACATCTGTGCCGCCATCATGCGGCCCAGGTGCCGGCGCAGCGACTCCTCGGTGAAGCCATCGTCCTTCAGCATGGTGTCGAAGGACAGTTGCGAATCGAACCTCGCGCGCAAATCGGCGAATGCCTTGTCGACGTCGGCCGGGTCCGTGCGGACGCCGGCTGCCTCGGCCTGCTGGGCGACAAGCATCTGTTCCACGATCAGGTCCATGGCTTCCTTGCGCAACTGGGTCAGCAGGTCGAGCTGATCGCCGCGAGCGCCGACCGCGACACCCTTCGAATTCCGGTAATCAATGTAGAAGCCCTGGAACCGCTGATAGCTCAGGGTCTCGCCGTTTACGCTGACCGCATCACCGGGATAGATTCCCTGGGCCAGGGCCGCGCCGCAGAGCAGCGTCGCTGCCAGGAGTGATGAAATGATATGTCTGAAACTCATAGCCTATTGTCCCGGAATCGCGACGAAACTGACGAAGGGCAGGTCGGAATAGTCGAGGCCGCGCGACGGCGCGGCGACCTGCAAGTAGTATGTGGCTGGCGATTGCACCGCGACGATTGCCTCGTAGACGCCGTCCCCGGCTGGCGTTGCCGGCACTACTGTCCTGCCACGCCCGTCGGAACGGTAAATCAGTACCGAAACGTCTTGGAGTCCGTCGGCCGGCAACTTGTTCCCGGCATTGACCAGACGGAACCGAACCGTTGTCGGTTTGCCTATCGTCATCGTCCCATTCTTGGTCAGATATTCGACCTCGAGGCCCACCTGTTCCGTCTGGTTCGGATCAGGCTCGACCGGTGCCGTGAAGCAGTGCAGGAACTGCGGCGTGTCCATCATGAAGGCAATGTCGTAGGTACCCTCGATGGGAATCTTCACGCGACCTCGATAGACGCCGGGCTCCTGCTCGGAAAGGCTGCGATCGATGATCGTGATGGCACGCGTTTCGTGACCGTAGTTACGGAAGCTGCCCATCGGGGCGCCCATGCCCTCCATGTAGTAGCTGACGGTACCCTCGGCCTGGTTGACGATGTATGCGGCTGCTGCCTGCTTGACGGACGGCACGATGCTGTCGGCCATGCTGATTTCGGCGGCGGTTCCCGGCGGTCGCTGGCCGGCGGGTATGTAGGTCACCGGCGGCGTGGACATCTCGTCGAGTTCCGACAGCGGGATCAGGCCGACGTCCTGGGTGCCGAGCGAGCGCACATAGGCGAAACTCGTCGTGAAATTGACTTCGTAAGGCTGCTTTCCGACCTTGACGCGGTGCGGCAGGCTATTGGTCGATGCGTCAAGAATGAAAACTGAATCCTCGACGGTATTGACGACAATACCCCAGCGCCCCGTGCGTTCGAAACGCATCGGGCCGATGCCGGGCTCCGCGCGAACCTTGCCGCGTATCTCGAGGCTTTCCACGTCGATCACCGTGATCGTGCCCTCGTCGACATCCGTGACGTAGACTGACTGGCTGAGCGGTGAGAAGGCGACCGCCATGGCACGGCGTCCCGTTTCCAGCGTCTTCGCGATCTCCAGCGTCTGCACGTCGATCACTGTGACGGTGCCGCTGTCGCGATTCGTGACGAATGCGTGCCGGTTATCGTCCGTGAACGCAATTTCGTGGTGTCCGGGCGCCGTCGCGATGAACTTGACGGGCTTCAGGTCGTCGGCATCGATGACGGTGACGCCACTCGTCTCGGCGGTTGCGCCGTCATTGCCGACCCAGAGATAGCGCTGGTCGCCCTGCAGCTCGACCCGCACAGGGTTGTCGCCGGCCTCGATCTCGTGAGTGACCTCGAACACGTCGGTGTCGACCATCGCAATCTTGCCTGCGAGAGGTAGCGACACAAAGAGCCGCTTGTTATCCGCGCTGAGCACCCAGTCGGCGCCGGGCCGGCTGAGGTTGATCTGCGAGAAAAGATTCGTGATGCCCGTGATGCCGACGACCGGATCGATCACCGAGATCGAAGGGTCGCGATTAAGCACCAGCAGGAAGTGGCTGTTGAGGTCGATCATCGGCCTAACGCCGACGATGCCCTGCAGGTAGGTTACGACACGATCCTGGCACGACATCGGTCGGCCACCCTTGGACTCCCAGGCCTCGCCGAGATCCATCCAGGCGGCCGGGTAGCGGCCCCGAATGGGTTCGCCCGTGCTTGCGTCCGTTACGCGGAAGGTGACGTCGGCCCAGTCGCCGGCATGCAGCGGCCCGGTCTTGCCGGGTCGTATCGCGCGCAGCGCAAACTCGACGTTGACGCCTTCGCGCGAGACGAAGTTGCCTTCGTCGACAACCACTGGCTCGGCGTCTGTCTGCTGCTTGCCGCCGCACCCCGCGAGCGTGATCGACAGCAGGATCGTTAGCGACAGTTGCCGGGTACTACGTATTGCTGGAAAGGACACCGGTGGTTCTCCTTGATCTCCGGAAATGGATTTTCCGACTATGTAACCATAGTCCGGTCCTGAAAACGAATGGTGGAGCGGTCCTTGCGGACCGCTCCACGCATTGGTTGTTCGACGTCCCTGTCGAATGAGTTCCTCTTGGCCTACTACTCTACACGGAGGATGCCGAACATGCCGTTGCGCGAGCCGCTGGGGGCGTAGTCGCGGAACAGGTAGTCAGCAGCTACCCCATTGCTGCCGCCGGCATCGAACAGGATCGGCCAGTGTCCGTAGACGTGGCCCATGCCTTCCTCGCCGCCCATGTACTTGCCGATGGGGTTCAGGCCGAGCGCCCGCGACGCAACCTTTGACGGATCACACAGGCCCAGCAGGCCGTGCCATTTGTCGCCCGGGCAGACGAACGGGTCGCGCTGCCAGACGTGGCCGTGGAGCACGAACGTCGCGTCACGGTCTGCCGAAGCACCGTTCAGCACGTGCATGCGCGTGGGCGTGCCGGCCGTGGTGCGGAACACCGGTGTCGCCGGGTCACCCATTGCACTGATTATGCCGTTCTCCGGAACATAGTTGTTCATCTCACCGGTCGTGAGCCCGTTGGCGAAGAACGCGTGGACGTTGGGAATCTCACCAAAGCTGCCCGCTGTCTTGGCATTACCGAACGGTGCGTCGGGCGGCAGCTTGAAGCGGAACCAGGACGGTTCGGTGCCGTAGTTGAAGCCCGCGTGGCCGCTGTCTTCCGCACCTTCGCGACCCAGCTCACCCTGGTGGATGTTGGTGATCGCACGGCCGTCCGACCAGCGCAGGTTGGCGATCCGGAAGCCGATCGAGACCGCTTCGCGGTAAGTGCCGCCAGAACCAGCTTCGCCTTCCGGCGAGACGATCGTCATCTGGGCACGCGTCCAGCGCTTATCCATGCCGCTACCCTGGCCGTCCGCGACCTCGGTGTCCATCGAGTACGTTGCCTTCTCGGGCTCGATCACGAGGGCACCGTACAGCCCCTTCTGCGGCTGCTTGATGCGGTCTGCCGACAGCAGGTTGGTGCCGCCGAACTCGACCGGCGTCGCGACGCGCGCGAAGTTCCGGTACGTGTTCTTGCCCTTGGTCGTCTCGCCCAGGTACTTGGCTTCTATATGACCAGCGTAATAGCGGTACGTGTGCTGGCTGCCCGGGAAAGCGAGCATCGACTGCGGGTTGTAACCCACGACCAGGCCGTCATCGCGGCTCGCATCGTACTCGACGAGCTGCGCATGCAGGCCGACCATGTTCGACGGACGCACCAGGTTGTTGTTGAAGAAGTGCATCTCCGGCGGACGGACTTCCTGCCCCAGGTCGCGGTTGACGACCCAGAACAGGTCCTGCCAGCCCGCGAGATCCGGCACATGATCGAAGTCGATCTTGGCGAGCGCTTCGGCCTCGTTGTACGCGACGATCTTGCCGTCGGCACGCGCGAGCACCTTGCCGCCGTCCAGCTGCTGCTTGCCGAGCCGCTCATCGAAGATCTCGATGCCCAGCGCGCCGCTGCAGTAGCCGGTGCCGCCGTTGTCGCAGGAGAAGATGCGCCGGTCGATATCCTCCGGATCACCATACACCTTATGCGCCATCGCCTGGTCGGTCAGCTTGTTGTGCAGCGTGACCTCGACGCACTCGCCGGCATTGGCGCGGAGCACGACAGGCTCCACAGGTGCGCCAGCACGCAGCTTGACCGGACAACCCTTCGTCCAGATGTTCGGGTTCCACTCGCCGGGGTTCGTCTTGACCGTCTGGCAGCGATCGTCCACGTCGTCAGGGCCGTATTTCCAGACTCCGTCGATTTTCTTCCAGCCGATCTCGTCGGGCGAGACGCCCTTGATGAAGCGCGGCTCGAGGTCTTCTTCGAGGACGTACATCATCGCGGTCGGGTCGTTGAGCGGACCGCTGCCCCAGTCGAGCTGTTCGCCCGTTTCGGCGTCGACCAGGCCCATCGGGATGGTCGTCGTACGACGGTTGTAGACCAGCGTACCGCCGTTCGGGTCGAGCGTACCGCCCTCGTTGTCGTTGACGAATACGCCCGGGGCCCTTGGTCCCGTCGGCTCGTTGCTGGGGATGGTGACGAGGGGATTGTACGGCAGCACGTCGTTCGCGAGCACCGCGTACACGGTGTAATTGCGCACCGGTACCGGGATCGTCGAGGCGCTCTTGCCCTTGCCGACCTTGAGCGGATTGCCGTCCTGGTCCATCTGGACGGTCGGGCAGACACCCGAGAAGCTCGAGTCGTTCACGAACTTGATGTCACCCGTCATTGCGTTGCTCGGCAGTTCGACCAGGTCGGACTGCTTGTTCGTGTACGAGCGGATGATGCCCCAGGTACCCGACCAGATGCCGTCACGCGTGACGTCCTGTCCGTAGAAGTAATCCACGGAGCTGCCGCGCTGGTTGCGATCCGGGAGGATCGGCATCTGCAGCGAGAACTGCTCGGAGATACCGTGCGACTGGAAGTTGCGCCAGCCCGAGTTCGGCGAGCGGCCGAAGCCGGAGCCGTTCGACAGCCACTTGAGGCCGTGGAAGCTCGTCTGGTGCTGTTCTTCGGTCGCGCCGACCTGCACCTTGATCTTGATGTGATCATTTTCATGGGCACGCATGATCGGGGTGAACGGGTCGCCACGGCGGCGGTCGCAGTTGATCAGGTCGCCGGAGCTGACCGAGCAATAGGGAGCCGCGGGGTACGGCGTGTTGCCGAGCGGATCGTTCAGCTCGGAGATGGCGCGGTCGCCACGGCTCTGGAAAGCGAGCGCGAGGTCTCCGGCCATGCCGTCGGCCTGGGCACCCTTCTTACCGTCCGGTCCGATCTTGTTCGGATCGAACACGCGCAGGCCCACGGGCTCGTTGCGGTAGTTCACGACCCACATCGAGCTGTGGCTGATGTTGATCGCTTCGACGCAAGGCCGCGGTACGAGCGGCGAGACATTCGTCGCATGGACCTCACCGTTCACCGGTGCTGCCGCGACTGCGAACTGAATGGGCTCGTTCGTTGTCGGATCGCGGAAGACGTCGCAGACATTGTTGGCATCACACGTCGCCGGGTCCTTTCTCGTTTCGAACATCGGCTTGTTGGTGTCGGGGTCGACCGCTTGCTGAGGTCCCGGACACAGATGGTTCGCCGTTACGATGTCGGGGAATGGCACGGACTTCAGCTTCAGCGGCGGATTGATTGCCTTGCGCCACGTATCCTGCAGCTCGGGTACAACAGCCACGGTGGCGTTGAACGGATCCGGCTGGATGATGTCGTGGTGCAGCGGTACGCCATCGGCGTCGGCGCCGACGTAGACACCCGGCTCGTAGGCATGCTGGAAGTCGCTCATCTCGAAGTAGAACTCGCGATGCGACGGAATGGTCTCGGCCTTCACGTTGTTGAACAGCGGGTTGGGCGTGTTGTCGGGTTGATTTTCATTCGGCGCGCTGGCCGGCGTGAAGATAGCCGCCTGCCAGGTTGTCGGGCCACCGTCGGTGCAATTCGCCAAACAGTCGGTTGCAGCGATCTCCCGGCCATACAGGTCGTCGCCGCTCTCGTTGTGCTTCCAGGTCGAGCCTGCGGGCTCCGCGAGGATCGTCGAGTAGAGACCGATCTGCTGGAACGTCGACGGACCGTAGTGGTCATGCGAGAACGTGAGGCCAAGGCCGCGATCGACGCCATCGACGTTCATGACCGGGTCGACCAGCAGGCGCTGAATGACCGTGCGTGCGCCGAGGTACATCTTGGCCATGGCCTGCGGGTTCGACGACTGGCTGAAGAACGGATGGGGCTTCGCTTCCAGCGTCTTGGTCCCCGGCGGTACGAGGAGATCGGCTCCGGTGTCGCCGCTCGGGATGGTCTTCACGACCTTCAGGTCCGAGAGATCGATCGGCACTGCAGCGAGCGGGTGGTTTTTCAGCGGGAAGCCTTTATCAGCGTGGAGCTCACCGACCGTAGTCGTTCCGCCAGCTTCGATGATGTGGTTGAACTCGTTGATGGCGGCAATGCGCTCACGGACCATGCCCGGGGCGAGTGCGCCGTCTTCGTAGTTCCAGCCGTTCGCTGCGCCGTCGTTCGTCGTCAGGTCCCACTTCGGCAGGTGGATGTGCTGACCGATGATGTCGGTCGGCGTACGCACCTGGAAGTCGTCGATCTCGTACTCGTGCGGTACGAGGTTCGCATGCAGGATCTTGCCGCAGTCGAACGTGTTGAAGCGCATGACGAGCGGCTCGGGCGGACGACGCTTGGCGACATGATCGTCGACGTCACCCCACAGCGAGATAATGCGCTCCTGCGGATAGTGATAGCCGACCTTGTTGAACACGGCGTCGATCTGGATGTTGGCTACGCGGTAGGTTCGCGGGTTGTATCCCGTGAATTCGGAGGCACCCTTGGTGCCGAGGGTGGACTCGTCGCCATCACCGTCGTACCAGTCACCGACACCGGCCGTGCCGAGCATCTCTCCCTCGTCATCGACGCAGGGATCCTGGAACGGGCCGCCCGGAACCGGGAGGGAGCCGTTCATCTGGAAGCCCTTGTCAACGGGGGCGGCGCCCAGCTGCTGCGCCATGCTCGGACGCGCGCGCGCTGCCGAGTGCCAGCGCATGTTGACGTGTTCGAGCTCGGTGCCGATCTCGGGGTAATAGACAGGACGTGCCAGCTCGACGACCTTCTGGAAGTCGAGACGGTTCTGCGTGTCCTTCGAGAAACCGCCGGACGTGTAGCCGAGCAGCGCGTGACGCGGCAGACCGCCGTTGAAGCCGCCGGCCTGGCGCTTGTCGACGTGGGCCCAGAGGTTATTGTCCCAATCGCCACCAGCGTCGGTCATCGTGATGTCGAGGGCGCCCTGCTGGGTCAGCATGTCGAGCGGCGGGGTCGGGAAGCGCTGGCCGACGACGCCCTGCGGGCAGAAGCCGGTCGCAGCATTGGCCGGGACCTTGGTGCCGTCTGCATTGTACTCGAAGCCACACTCGTAGCCTGCGATCGTGAACGGATAGCCCGGGCTGACGTCGTCGGGTGTTCCCGCTAAGCCGTCAGCGCCCTTCACGCTGGTCCAGTCCACGAAGGCCTGCGACGAATCCGGCGTCGAGCCGTCAGGCTTCGTGCGGCCACCCAGCAGGCTGTAATCGCCGCGGTCGACGCCGGCCACCTGGACTTTCGCCGGCATTGGCGCCATGCCCCTGCCGGGCAGTGGCACGATGGCCGGGATCGGGATGCCGTCCGTCAGTTCGCCGTCGGCATGCGCGCGCGAGCCCGGTGCGGGCTTGCCGCTCCTGAGACCCCAGCGCGTGTCATGGTAGCCGTCGCCGTTCGCATCGTCCTCGATCGAGACGGCCAGCTTCGTGCCCTCCTCGAACACGTCCATGATGCGGATGTGGTACCACATGCCCTGCGCAAAGTGCGGGTAGAAATGGCAGTGGAAGATCGCGTCACCGGAGGTCCGGTTGCGGTTACCGACGCCGCCGTTGACGAGCTCATAGGTATGGCCCGAACCCGGCATGACTTCCTGTGCGTCGAGATAGTTCGCGTTGTCGTCGTTCGGGTTGAACAGCCACTGGTGGTTGTGCAGGTGGAAAATGTGCTGTTCGAATGAACCCGCGTGCGTGTTACGCACCTTCGTGAAGTCGTTGATGTACGAGTGGTGCACGTTCGACGGGTCTTCCTGGTACAGCGCGTAGTTGTCCACCCGGTTCATGATGGGATTGAGATTGGCATCGAGCACGATTTCACCGAACTCATCCCGCTGCGGAAACGCCACCGGGCCGTTGGCCAGCCTGACCGGGTCGCGCCAGCAGCTTTCGCCATCGATGGCGTGCGGGTCGCACTGCTCGATGCCCGTGTTCGCCGGGTACTCGACGAGTACCGCGGGGTCGCCGACCGTGGACGACGACAGGAAGAATTCCTCGTAGGCGCAGTCCGTGCAGTCGTGCATCGGGCCCGTGTGCAGGCGGTTCGCAATGATTTCGGAACCGATACCGCCCGAGCCGTAGTTGATCATGAACGCGTCCTTGACGCCGGCCAGCGTGTAGCCGAGCACGGGGTCTTCGTACCAGCGCGGGAAGACCTGCGAGTTGGTCTGTTCGTCATGGAACTGCGACGTGAACTCGCGGAATGCCTCGAGCCGGTTCGGGAGCTGCGGGTTGTTCTTGCCGACGCTCTCGAGCGGGTAGGGGCACTCTGATTTCGGGGTCGTTGCGGAAGCCCCGGCGCACGCCGTGCGCCAGGAACCGTCGGGATCCGGTCCCGCGATGATCGCGTTGATGTCGGAGTGCACGAGTTCGTTGAGGGGGTGGGAACCTGCTGCACACCTGCCGTCAGCCTCATAGCCGGAAGTTTCTTCCGACGTGTCACTCTTGCAACCTCGCCCAGTGAGCATGTTAAGTACCGGCAGGCCGGCCTTGCCTTCCGCGTCCCAGACCGAGGGCTCGATGGTCACGGGGTAAAGGGCCTCGTAATCGATGATCGGCTGGCCGCCCAGATGACAATGCACGCCGGCAACTTCACCGATTTCGCGGACCTTCTCAGGGGTCAGGTTGTCCCGGGATTCATCACCCTTTACGTAGTTACCCGCATCGTCGAACACATGCGGGGTCATCGGGTTGTCGTAATAGTATTCGTCCGCACCGGCTGCGGCACAGTTGGAACCCACATATCCCACCGTTGCGAGGCGCAATTCTTCCTCGGTAACCTGGCTGCGGTAAATGCGAGCGCCTTTCGGCTGCACGTTCAGCGCGCCGAACATGCCGACCGCCGTGTTACCGGCATTCGCCTCGCTGCCGAGCTGCGCGCCGTAGTTGTTGAAAATGAAGGCGCCTTCATGCGGCGTATAGAGCTTGTACTGGATGTCTCCGCCCGGACCGACGAGACCGGCGACCTTCTCGGGCCCACTGCAATTGAGGTTGACCTGGGCATTGGGGGAGTTCCTGCCGACGAAGCTGCCGTCGTCTGTCGACGTGCTGATCAGTTCAACGCCCTGGGCGTGAATGCCTGCGCAGCGGCCTGCAACCTGGTCGTCGTTGAAGAGACCGCCCGGGGTCGGGTCGCCCGGGTTGGCATCAACCGTGAGCAGGTTCTGGAAATTGATCGTCAGGCAGGAGCCGGCGACGGAGCGCAGAACCAGCGGACGCGGCCGCTTGTCGGGACGCAGCTCGACGTGACCGAGCAAAAGGTCGGGACTCTTGTTGACCTGCGTCAGCGGCTTCAGGTGATCGCTGCTGCATCCCTCGGGCCTGTCGCAGCTGCCCCAGTCGACGTAGACAGTGTCGCGGCGCAGCGCATACGTGATCCAGTTCGGATTCTGCGCGCCGAGACGATTGAAGACCGTCGGGCTGTCGAAAACGACAACATCCGCCGTGATCGTCTGATCACACTGGACAGCGGCGTGAGCCTGCCGTCCTGCGGCAAGGGTTGCGACGAAAACAGCGAGCCAGAACAGCCAGCTGCCGACCTTCGACGCGGTGGCGTGGTTATCGCTGAGTTGCGTCAGCATCTTTCTTGTAGTCACGAGACTCTCCTCCCTCTTACCGAGGTCTTCTTGTTTGCCGGGTTGAATCGAATGGACCCGGCGGGTTGCGGCTGCGCCAGTGCCAAGGGGGCCTGGGCGTTACCTAACGAAATCTGTACGTGCGACGCGTGGTCGCGATCCTGATGGGGGAATAAGGGGGCGATTTGATAAGGAATCGGGAATACGCAAACCGGCCGGAGCGCGACAGCGCCGGCCAGCGAATACGGAATACGATGGAGTACCCCTGCGTGCATGTTGATTTCCCTCTTCCCCTGCCAGGGTCCGTCGACCCCGGCGTCGTCCATGGATGCGGGTCATTTTTTTGGCCCAGTCATCCGTTGTGACGCCGATTGTGGGGGAATGAGGCGAAGGTAATCTTCCGGAATGCGGTTAGATTTCGCCCGGTAGGTGGTTCAGACTGAAACCAAACTTAAGGACAGGTAAGCCGGATTTTGTAAAGTCCCGGCACCGTCTGGCGGGCGGCGCGCCCATCTCGCCGGGTCGCGCCTGCGGGTTGGCGAGGTAGCGGCCGGCTGGCGGCGGTGGCGGCCTCGCCGTGGGCGCGGCGACACTCTATATAGCAGGTGAAGATAGAGAGCAAGTGGCTGCGGCGAAAAGCGTGTCCACATCCTCGTGTCAGACCTGGAAATCCGGCGCGATGCGACGGCCGGGTCCGGCTGGCGAGTGATCCGCTGGCGCTTCTCGGGCAGCCGTGCGCGATAATCGCGGCTGCTGGTTGACAAAGTAGCGGATCGCTGGCGGCGGTCGCGGCCTCGCTGTGGGCGCGGCGACAATCTGAATAGTACATGCAGAATGGAGCAAGTGGCTGCGGCGAAAAGCGTGTCCACATCCTCGTGTCGGACCTGGAAATCCGGCGCGATGCGACGGCCGGGTCTGGCTGGCGAGTGATCCGCTGGCGCGGCGTACGCGGCCGAGCGGGACGATCGCCGGGTGGCCGCCATCCGGGCCCAGGCGCCGCTCCTGGCAAATTCTCCGGCGGACTGCGATTCATGCAGCGTCTCCGGCTCCTTACTGGCCCCTCAACCGGGCGCGGCATTCACCCGACCGTCGCGCGGAGCGGGCGCTAAAGCACTCGGTTTGACATAACTTATTGAAAACTAGACCAAAGGTGAGCCGGTTTCAGGCCAAATAGCGAGCGTTTGCGACGCAGTTCTCGCATAATGTATGACGTCCGGGTGTATACCCAACACGTGCGCATCCAGCGAGGGACAGGAAATCCCCAGCGGTGCCACAGATGAAAAACTGCGGAGGACAAAACATGTTTATCAAGAAGCTCGGCGGCAGCGTTGTCGCCATCACGGCACTGTTCGCGTTTGGCTCAGTGTACGCAAATGACCCAGGCGAGCCTTGCCACGGAGTCGCTGAAGCAATCGGAACTGCAACTCCATCGCTCGTGTGTATCGCCTTTGGCGGTACCTTTGAAACGACATACGGGAGTGGGCCCATCTGGCAATTTGGCAAGACCAAGAGAGACACAGATCTCA
>DATCZJ010000150.1:0-6644 GCA_036525955.1 Woeseiaceae bacterium
CCGGGAGCCCTTCGAGCGTGCGCTCGGTTTCGTGCTCGACAGCCAGTACGACAACGGCGGCTGGCCCCAGCGCTTCCCGTTCGTCGAGGACAGGCCCGCGTTGCACGGAGGGCCGGACTACACGCGCCACATCACGTTCAATGACGATGTAGCCGAAGAGAACATCAGGTTCCTGCTGATGGTCTGGCAGGCGCTCGGCGACCGGCGAGCGCTCGACGCCGTAAGGCGGGCAATGAATATCTTCGTGATGACACAGCAGCCCGCGCCCCAGGCGGGGTGGGGCCTGCAGCACGACGCGGCGACGCTGCGACCGGTCGGCGCGCGTTCTTACGAGCCGGACGCCCTCGCGCCGCAAGCAACGGCTGGCAACATCTCAATCCTGCTCGATTTCTACGAGTGGACCGGGGAGCCGCGGTTTCTCGCTCGAGTGCCCGAGGCCTTCGAATGGCTCGAGTCGGTGCGCCTGGAAGCAAGCGAGGTGCGCATGAAGGGCCGGGAATTCCCGACCTACGTCGAGATCGGCACGAACAGGGCGCTCTACACCCATCGGCGCGGCTCGAATGTCGTCAATGGCGAGTACTACCACGACTACGATCCCGCTAACCCGATCACGCATAACGTGCAATGGCGCCAAGTCGACCTGGCCGGGCTGCGCGCGCGCTACGAGATGCTGCAAAGGTCTTCGAAGGAGGCCCTGCTGAAGGCATCACCGCTCAACCGTAGAGGCCAATTCGAACCGCCGCGCTTCTATACGACGCGTTTGCTCGATGCGCCGAATCCGCGTTTCGGCGATACCGAACCGCGCGTCGAGTCGCTCCTGGCAAGCTTGAACGACGAGGGCTATTGGCCGACGCCGTTAATATTTACGTCGCACCCCTACCGGGGCGCAGGCCCTGCCGCGCCGGCCGCCGGTGACTTTTCGCAGACGTTCGTGGGCGATGATTTCGATACGTCGCCATACCGGACGTCGACCCCCGAGATCGGCATCTCGACAAGGACATTCGTCCGCAACATGGCAGCCCTGGTACGATTCCTGGATTCGTAACCAGTTTGCGATTGCTCACCAATCTTCGGCAAAGGGTTTCCAGTCGCCCAGGACATTCTCCCTGGTGTAGTAGCGCACCGCCGCGTCGTCGAGCTGCGGCCGGCGTGGCCCCACTTTCGCGCCAGGCCCGTGCGATCCATGTTCGAAAAATCGCGAGCCAGGCTCGAGGTCGAACCAGGTCCGAACGCCATCGACCGTCGAGGAGATCGGCGAATAGCCGTCCTCGGCGATGTGGTCATCCATGAAGCAGTCGCGGAACACGGCCGAGCCGTTCGCGGCCGGATCCCCACCCGGATGCCACGGGCGGCCCAGCTTCACCGAGCCTTCGGGCACGTCGGCGTCGTGCCGGACGAGGCGGCAGTCGAGGAACAGGAAGCCGAAGGGCATCGCCACGTGCGTGCTCGGCGCCGTAATGTAAGCGACCGGGTCCTTGCCGACCCGGTTGCGCGCCTCGATCGTGGCGCGTTCGAAGACGGCCTGGCCTGCGCCGAAGATGAAATCGACGTGGCCGATAATCCGGACGTCCCGGAAATAGCTGCGGCCGGCATCGACGAACAGCGTGTCCTGGTTGCCGGTCAATGTGACGTTATCGAATTGTGCCCTGTCGCTGCCCTCGGCCAGCATGAGTGCGACACCCTGGGAGTCACGAATCTTGTCGGGGTCGTCGTCCGCAAGCGCGAGGTTTGCGGCATAGTCGAAGTCGTTCTCGATCGTTAGCTCTCTCGCCGAGAAGCCGGGCGCCGTCACCTTCACCGTGTAGGAACCCCAGGTGCCGACCGGCTTGCCGTCGGGGCCGAGGGAAGCGCCGGAATCGGCGTACGAGATCACGGTCGCCGACTGGCTTGCGCCGACGAGACTGACGTTGGGCTTGTCGACGACGAGCTTCTCGACGTAGCGGCCGTCATCGAGAAGTATGCGGAAAGCCTGGCCACTCCCGGACGGCGCAAGTGCAATCGCCTCCGCAAGGGTGTTCACGCGCGGCATGTCTTTCCCGGCAGTGGCCGGGTCCCCGACGCGTACCTGCATCGGCCGCAGTGGCGCCAGGGGGTGATTGATGTCGGCGAGCGCGTCGAAGATCAGCCCTGTGACTGCACTGGCACCCAGGTCATTCAGGTGAGTATGGTCACCGGGCGCCATGTCGAACAGCGCGCTGCGAGCCGGTCCCATGCGGTTGTGGTGCGTGATGCTTCGTGCATGCAGGTCGATGAAGGACGTGTCGAGTTCGTTGGCGACGGCGCGAGCGCCCTCGGCCCAGGGCCCGAGCGTCGACTGAACCATGCTGTCCTCGCCGAAGTTGCGACGTGCCAGGGAACTGACAATGACCGGTTCGGCGCCGGCCGCGCGGATGTCGGCCACGAATTGCCGCAGGTAGTCGCGGTAGCTGCCCTCGGGATCGGTCTCGCGGTGAGCGCCTTTCCCCGGCTGACCGTTGTGACCGAACTGGATGAAGACGTAGTCCGGCGTCACGGCAAGCGCCTGAGGCAGCCGCCCTTCGTCGGTGTAACTCTTCGCGCTCCGCCCGCTTGCGGCGAAATTGTGAACCACGGCCCGTCCCGATAAGGCGTTGGCAAACGCGCCGCCCCAGCCCTTCTCATCGGTAACGGTGGAGTCGCCGGTCAGCGCAATAACAGGGACGTCAATCGCGCCTGGTGTGGCGCAGCCCGCGACCGCGAAAGAAGAAAAGAGAATCAGTAGAGCAGTGACCTTCATATACGCGACAATATAGGCAATATTGCCATCGATGGCAAAATATCGGATTATGCGTTTATTCCCGGGCGTGCCTTTTGGTCAATTCACTAAACATTGAGATTTCATAGGGTTATGAGATTCGAGCGGTTGACCTGGTCATTTGTCCTCTTGCTGGCTTTCGGCACCGCCCCGGCATGTTCCGCGCCGGAGCCCCCGGGGGACACAAAAGTGCTGGCGTTCCCCGGTGCGGAAGGCTTCGGGCAGTACGCCCGGGGCGGCCGCGGCGGGCGTGTTCTCAAGGTGACCAACCTCGAAGACAGCGGTCCCGGTAGCCTGCGCGCGGCGGTGGTCTCGCGAGGCCCGAGAACCATCGTGTTCGAGGTGTCGGGCATCGTCGACCTCGAACGCGACCTGGACATCCATCGCGGTGAGCTCACGATCGCCGGGCAGACGGCCCCCGGGGACGGCATAACCCTGCGCGGGCATGCGCTGACCGTGAACGCGGACGATGTCGTCATTCGTTACCTTCGCGCGCGGCCCGGGGACGCGGCCGGCGTGGAGACAGACGCGATCTCCGTAAAGAAGGGCAGGAACATCATCATCGACCATTGTTCGACGAGCTGGGCCACGGATGAGACGCTGTCCATTGCGCCCTCGAGGTTCGACCAGCCCCGAATGATCGACAACGTTACCGTGCAGTGGTCGATCATCTCCGAATCACTGAACGCCTCCGTGCATTCGAAGGGAGAGCACGGTTACGGCACCTTGCTAAGGGGCGACAGCGGGGCGCGTTACTCGATGCACCACAATCTCTGGGCGCATCACAAGGCGAGAATGCCGCGGCCGGGTAACTACCGCGACAGGGCCACGGATCCCATCGGCGCCCTGTTCGATATCCGTAACAACGTCTTCTACAACTGGGCGGGCGGCCACAGCGGCTACAACGCGGATACGGATTCGATCGCGCGTTACAACCTGGTTGGCAATTATTATCTCGAGGGATCGGACTCGCGCGCTGCAATCGCGTTTAACGAATCGAATCCGTACGCGTCGATGTACCTGGCAGGCAACTGGATGAACGGGAAGCGAGTGGAGGATCCGCTGTCCATCGTTCGATTGCCGGAAGGGGTTGCGCTGGCGGACCGCGAACACCCCCACGAATCTGCGGTCACCCAGGCTGCGGATGCCGCGTTTCACGCCGTTCTGGAGCGCGCGGGCGCCTCGCTGGTGCGCGATTCGGTCGATCAGAGAATCGTCACCGAGGTCATGGAGGGTTCCGGGAGGATTATCGACGCCGTCAGTGATGTTGGAGGGTGGCCCGCTCATGCGAGTGCGCCGGCCCCTGCCGACTCTGACGATGACGGCATGCCCGATGCCTGGGAAGCGCGATTCGGGCTCGACAGGGATGATCCTTCAGACGGGGCGCTCGACCCGGATGGCGACGGCTACACCAATCTCGAAGATTACCTCAACAGCCTCGTGAACTGAGCCACTCTTCAGGCGGTGCCGGCGGGGCTGCCACGGCTCGATACCCCGGGCTCGAGCGAGGTGAGTTCGCCGATCCTGACCGGCCGACCCTCGTCGATGCTCTTGCGTGCCGCGATGCCGATCAGGACGGACATGGCGCCGTCACGCACGTCGGCCGTGTGGTCGAGGTCGGGTCGCCTGTCGATGCCGCGGAAAATTCGGTCGAGCATGATCGTGTCGCCACCCCAGTGGCCCGAACGGATATAGGGGACCCTTTCGCGTTCGAAGTCGCGGAAATTCAGCTGCGTCACGATTTCGTGGTACTGCAGCTCGGCCTGCGTGTGGCTCGTGTGATCCATCTCCTTCGCGTGCAGCAACGACTGGTCCTGCTGGATCGCGTCGAGGAAGGGCACGCCTTCCCAGGTCTCCATGCGGCCTTTGCGGCCGTTGAACGCCACGCGGAAACCCTCGTAGGGCGAATACGTCGTCAATGAATAGCTGACCTGCACATCATTGGCGTAGCGGATCTGCACGGCCATCTTGTCGAAGATGTCGATCTCCTCGCGCCACAGGCAATTGTCGCGAATATAGCCGTCGTACTTCTCGTTGGCGTGGTACAGGCGCATGAGGCGCTCGTCCCCGGTCATGTCCCAGTGGTATTCGCAGCGTTCGGTGTGCGGGCAGTCCATGCAACGCTTGCCGCGGAACGGGTTGTTGTGGCCGTAGTGCTCGAGGCCGCCGTAGGCGTGCACCTCCACGGGTTCGGAATCGATCCACCAGTTCAGCAGGTCGAAGTGGTGTGCGGCCTTGTGGCACAGCAACGTGCCGCCCTTGTCGCGCAGCCCGTGCCAGCGGCGGAAATAAGACGCGCCGTGGTAGGTGTTCAGGTACCAGTGAAAATCGATGGACGTCAGCTCGCCGATCTTCTCGCCGAGCAGCTGTTCCTTGAGCCGTGAGAAGATGATGCCATTGCGGTAGTTGAGGGCGACGATCAGCTTGCCCGTCGACGCCTCTACCGCGTCGAGAATCGCCTGGCACTTGGTCTCGTCCGTCGTCATCGGCTTCTCGGTGACGACGTCCAGGCCGGCACGCAATCCTTTGACGATGAACTCGTCATGCGTCGAGTCGACCGTTGTGACTATGACGAGATCGGGCTCTGCCTCGGCAAGCATCGCGTCGAAGTCGGCGAATACCGGACAGTCGACACTCATGTAGTCGAGGGCATAGTCGAGGCGCCCCGGATTGATGTCGCAAAGCCCGACATAGTCGATGACGTCGCCGTAGTTGTCGTTGAGGTACTTGCCCCAGAACCCGGTGCCGCGGATGCCGGTACCGACCAGCGCAACGCGGCGCTTTTGACCGGTGGCGAAGGTGGGCGAGGCGGCAAAAAGGGCGCTGGCCGCCGAGGCTGCGACGAAGTCGCGCCGTGTCAATTTACTTGAACTCATAAGGGTTGCCGTTGATCGTGACGTTGTGTGTCTCGAAGTTTCGAACGTGTTCGATGATGCCTGTTTCTTCAGCCGACATGACCACGACGTCTTTCAGCGTCATGTCGCGGATCGGGTCCCTGTCGAATCCGCGGACCTGGAAGACGCGCTTTGCAGTCTCGATCGACAGGTTCTCGATCACCACGTCGCGCACGATCGGGTCGAACTCTCCGGTGTCGCCTTCCTCGTAGAAATAGTTGATGACAATGGCATCGCGGACCTCGCCGACCTTGATGTCGCGGTATCGCAGGTGCTCGATGACGCCGCCGCGCACGGAGTTGGTCTTGATGCGGATCGCGCGCTCGAGATCGGGGCTGCTCATGCGGCAGCGTTCCGCAAACACGTTGCGCACACCGCCGGATATCTCGCTGCCTATCACGACACCGCCATGGCCAGCCTGCATGTCGCAATCGGCGATGACGATGTTTTCACACGGGGTATTGATGCGGCGCCCGTCGGCATTGCGTCCGGACTTGATGGCGATGCAGTCGTCACCGGTATTGAAGCGGCAGTTCTCGATGAGCACGTTGCGGCACGACTCGGGATCACAACCGTCAGAATTGGGACCGAGGCTCTCGCAGGTGACGCCGCGGACGGTGACGTTACGGCACAGGACGGGATTGATCAGCCAGAAAGGTGCGTCGCGGATCGTAACGTCCTCGATCAGGACGTTGTCACAATCGAACGGCTGGATGAACGGGGGACGGAGATAGGCGCCATCGGCGTAGACCCGTTCCTGCGCGGGCACATGATTTTCGGCATCCTGCATCAGCGCGGAACGCGCAAACTTCTGGTCTTCCTCCGTCTTGCCGATGGAGAAGCGGCCACCTTTCCAGGGCCACCAATGCGTCTCGTCGGCACCGCCCTCGAGCGCGCCGTTGCCGGTGATCGCGATGTCGGTTTGGCGGTACGCGTAGATCAGCGGGGAATAGCCCATGAATTCGAGGCCCTCCCAA
>DATCZJ010000151.1:0-50580 GCA_036525955.1 Woeseiaceae bacterium
CGGGGTGCTGCGCCTTCAGGATCTCAGCACCGCTCTCTGCATGCTTGTAATCGAAGAAGCGTTGCCCGCCTTCGAACGTGGTCTTGTTCCAGAAAGTCTCGACGTTGTCAGCAGTCAGTCCGTCGCCCCATGGGAAAGTCAACGGCATCTTGTTGGCGCAATAGTACTCGACGTGACACTGGGCGCAGACGTAGCTGCGCATCTCCGTGCGGCTGGCATCCACGTTTGGATCGTAGGCGGCACTGCGCTTGCCTTCGCGCCATTTTTGCACCGTCGGCAAATGCGGAACCGGCGCGTCACCGGCGGCCAGGGCCCGTATGCCATAGATGAATCCCGGCCGCGTAACTCTGAGCGCCATCGTGTCGGGATCGTGGCAGTCAACGCAGGAGACCGGGTGTGCGTGCCCCAGATCATGCAGTTCGGCATTCAGGTCCTTGTAGGAATACTGGTAGCTCTTGGCAAAACCGGCCATCGCGTCGCCGTCGCCGAGTTTGCGGTACAGCGGCATGATCGAGGCGTGGCAGTGCAGGCAGGATCCGGTCTGTGGCTTCGATTGACGCTCCGTATTTTCCTGGTCGACCAGCATGTAGGCATGTCCGCGACGGTCGCGGTAGTCGATGGAAAATGCATAGCCCAGGAACATGCGCTTCAACCAGGGGTCACGCTCGATCTTCTGGTCCGGCAAGGCCTCGCTGCCGCCATGGCCACCAAAGCGCGTACGCGTCGCCTCCGCGGTGCGCCGATAGGAGTCATATTGCTTCGGCCAGTTGACGCCCCACTCGGCGGGATCCGTCGTGTCCTCGGTGACCTCGACAAGGCGCACAAACGGTTGCCTTGCCTCGCTCTTTCTCTCGAAGATGTTCACCAGAAGCGCCGTAACGCCGGCGGTCGCGATCGCGACCGTCACGGCGACGGTCAGCAAACCAACGGTCGTCCATCCGCGTTTAGAGGTACTCATAATTCGTGATCCTTAATCGATGCAATTTTTTCGGCACCGCCGAGACCCGTGGTCTCTCCGTGCCCCACGTCTGCGTGGCAGTGGACGCATTGGACTTCGTCAGCCGCAGCATTGATGCCGCTCACGAGCACGTGAACAAAGTCCTCATGGCAGGCGATGCAGTTCTCCTGAAGGATCCTCGCGTTCGGCGGCTTGATCATGATCGGCTCATGAAAGTCCTGCAGCGTAAAGCCCTTGGAGTGGTGCCAGCCATTCTCGGCCTTGGCGAGATATTTGCGGAAGAAGCTGTGCGGCAAATGACAATCGACGCACTTCGCGACGGCGTGATGACTCGCTTTTTGCCACGAATCGTACTGCGGCCGCATGATATGGCAGTTGACGCAGGCCTTCGGGTCGGAGCTGAGGTAGGAGAAGCCTTCCGCGTAGAGAAATGTAAAGCCACCGATACCGAGCATTACGCCAACGATTACGGCTAAGAAGGTGGCTTGCACCCGGAAGTTCGGGCTGCCGCTCTTTGAATTCCCATCCTTTGTCATTCAAGTCCCTTGGAGCGCGCCACGATTATAAACCAATGGCCGCGCCAGCGGAAAGTCATGTCGCATGTCCGAAATCCGGCAGCAAGGTGCCTGGCTGCCACGGCACCCGCCGACTCGACACGAGGCGACGTCATCGGATTCGGTCTTCGCTCTCGCCTGTCACCGCGACAGCGCGACGACGAGACCCGGTGTTGAGGTGAACGAGGCGGGTGACCGTCGCGGGCCGTGCGCTCGAGCGACCGGGGGCCCGGTAACCCGGACCGGGGCGCCCCTTGAAAAACCCTCGTTAGCCCAGCCCCGCAGGTCCCGGCTTACTTGACAACGATGCGCGGATCCATCGGTTCGCCGTCGGCGAAACCGACGCCATAGTCATAACCCTTGCGAGCGACGTCGCCAATCACGACGGATACGACGCTGTTGCTCGAACCACGCTTGGCTGCACCGTCGAAAGGTGCACCGCCGAAGAAATCGACGAAAAAGGCGCGGTCCGAACCGGTCAGGACCCACTGTACGGTGTCGCCGACGCAGACATGCACTTCCTCGGCCGAGCCGCCGCGGTAGCTCAGTACCGGCATGCCGTCGGCATCGGCCTGTACCTGGATCGTGTGATTTCCGCCCTGGTCACAAGCCTGACCCAGCGACTCCGCGCTGGATAGCATCAAAGCGGTGGCGGCAAGCGCCATGCATGCAATAGAACCAAATACCTTCATGATGTTCCCCTGGGCTGTTGGACTGACTGGATTATCGGCTTTCTTTCGAAGCCAGACGTTTGAATCGTTCTTCTTCTCTGAGCGGTGCGAGCACCGGGTCGAGGCGCAACAGTTCCGGCTCGTATTCGAGCTCGACAGCGCGCTCCAGCGCGGTCAACGCTTCGTCGGTCCTGCCGAGCCCGGCGTTTGTAAGTGCGCTGTTATAGTGGACGTACATGTTGTCCGCCGCTTCGCGGCGCGCGCGAGCGTCCATTGCGATGGCCCGCTCACGATTCCCAACTCTCGAATAATAGTAAGCAAGGTCAGAAATAATGTCGACATCGCTCGAATTGATCTCGAGCTTTTGCTCGCCGAGCTCAATCGCGCGCTTGTAACTGATTACGGCCGCGGACTTCTTGTCGTCGGTGAAGGAGTAGGCATCGCCGAGGTTGCCCCAAAGCTGGTAATCGTTCGGCGCCAGGTTGACGGCTATCGCGTAGCGATCCGCGGCGCGATCGAAGTCTCCGATGTAGTAATACATTGAGCCGGTGTTGGAGTACGCGTTGCGCGTCGGCTTGATTGTTAGCGAGCTGTCCCAGGCCTCGGCCGCCTTCTTGAAGTCCCCGGCAAGATAATAGGCTGCGCCGAGATTATTCAGGGCGTCGGCGTCGTCATCGGTCCTGTTGACGTACATCGTGTAGAACTCGGCCGCCTCCAGGAAACGTCCGTGTTTGAACAGGAAATTGCCCATCGCATTGAAGCTTGCCCAGTACGTGACGTCCGTTTCGATGGCGCGTCGAAAATTAGTCTCGGCATCGGCGTTTCGTCCCTGCGCAAGGTCGGTGTTCCCCAGGCCGATGTAGACGTCTGCCAGCTGGCCATTGTCCTTGATTGCCTCTTCGAACGCCGCGCGTGCGTTCTCGTATTTGCCGGAGGCGAGATACAGGTCGCCCAGCGCCATGTGTACCACGGCCGATTCCTCGTTGATGTCGAGCGCTTTCTGGCAGGACTCCTCGGCGCGGCCAAAGCGCTCGGGATCTTTCGACAACTCGTAACTCTCGAGGTGCTTGCGGCACAGCGCCGCATAGGCGTTCGCAAAATCGGGGTCGATCGCCAGTGCTTCCCGCAGATACCCTTCCGCGAGCAGCAACGACGTTTCGTCCGAGGGTCTGCGCAAATAATCGAGGCCGCGCAGGTAGGCATCGTAAGCATCGACATTGCGTGTGCCGAGATTCTTGAGTCGGCGGCTTGCCGAGACCGGCAGGACGACATGCAACGCGCGCGCGACGCGGCGAGCGATGTCTTCCTGAATCGTGTAAATGTCCGACAGCTCCCGCGCGTAATTTTCGGACCAGAGCTCGGCGCCACTCTTTCCGTCTATCAGCCGCGCTGTCACCGTCACCTTGTTCTGGTACTTTCGGACGCTGCCGAGCAGGACGACTTCGGCACCGAGCCGTTCGGCGATCGTCGCGACGTCGGTGATGTTTTCCTTCAACTGGTAGCTCGTGCCCATTGCCACGACGCGGAACTCGTTGAGCCGCACGATGAGGCTGCGGATTTCCTCCGTCAGTCCGTCACTGAAATAGTCCGTGTCCGCTTCGTTGCTCTGATTCGTAAAAGGCAGCACGGCAATCGAATGGCGTGACGGTTCCCAGTACTCCTGTGACACGTAGTACATCAGGGCGCCGCTGGCGGCCGTGACGGCCAGAACGATCAGGATGTACTTGGCGAACGCGATGCGCGGTGCGCCGTCCGGCACTTCCTCGTGCCTGACGATGCCATCGAGCGTCAGTTCGTAGGCCCACGCAAGAATCGCGGTAATCGGGAAGCCGATGATGACCAGCACGATCAGTGCCGTCATCGCGCCATCGGGTATCGGCAGGCGGTCGAAGGTGACGTCGGCAACCTGCAGCAGCATCCAGGACACGACCGAATACGCCATGAGCGCCCGAAAGACGCTGCGGCTGCGCAGTTCCTGAATCAAGCTCCTGATGCGATTTTGCACCTGCTGCGGTCCCCCCGGGGATCCTCAGTTTCGAGGGTCGATGATGCCCTAATTCGAAAGTGCGTAACAGTTACAGCAACAGTTGCTTCAGTTCTTCGACCGCTTCTTCGAGCTTGCTTACGCGCTCTGCGAGTTCCGATACGCTGATCCTTTCGGAGGTTCCCGAGGGTTTGTCGGCAAGCGCGTGGCTCACGTGAGCCTCGATATCGACCGGACCACCGAACAGGTGCATGTACTCAGCGTCCTTGCGTCCCGGCGTTCGCGGCAACCTGACGAGCAGGGGGTCTGTGTCACGCTCGATCAGGCTGTTTGCAGCACGGATTACGGCCTCGTTGTCGGCGAAGGTGTGCAGTCGGCCGCTGCGGGCGCGAAGTTCGCCGGGAGTCTGCGGTCCGCGGAGCAACAGCAGGCAGACAATCGCGAGCTGCGCATCGTCGAATTGCAGGTCGCTGTAGCGGGTATTGCAGAAACGCTGCGAATACTTCTCCGTACGGCTTTTGAAGTTTTCCTTGCTCGTGACGAGGTGTTTCGCTTCCAGTCCGCGGACGGCGTGCTGAACTTCGCCGGGCTGGAGCGTCATGACAGGTTCGCGGCTGGACTTCTGGTTACAGGCGTTGGTCAGCGCGTTGAGCGTCAGCGGATACTGGTCAGGTGTGAATATCGATTTCTCGATCAGGCAGCCGATGATGCGAATTTCGACGGGGTTCAGTTCTGGTAGCACTGTGTATTCCTTCAACGTTCGGCCGGGCTTCTTGCCCGGCAATCAATTCAATTGAGCCCGCAGCGGCCGGGGATGTCCAGCGGCACGGGTTCGAAAGACGGGTATTCAGCATCGCGTTCATCCACAAGGCGCCGGAAATCCTGCAGTCCTGCATCGTCAGCCCGCAACCGCCCCCCCGGCCTTCGTGCCTTTCGCCAGCGTGACGGTAAATTGTACGCCGCCCTCGACGTTATCGGCCTCAATCCGCCCGCCGTGCCCTTCCGCAATCAGCCGCGCGACGTAGAGCCCCAGCCCGAGGTGCCGTGAGCCGCCGCCACCGCGCAGCGAGACCATCGAGTCGAACAGCTGCCCTCGCATGCGCCCGGGAAGCGGCGGCCCGGGGTTCGTAACCGTGATCTGCAGGTGGCGCTCGTCACCCCCAAGGTCGATGGCTATGTGGTCCCCGCTGCTGCTGAAGCTCACGGCGTTGTCCACAAGCTTGTCGAGCAACTGGATGACGAGTTCCGGGGAGCCCCGCATCGCGGTGTCGGCCAGCGGGCAGGCGAAGTCGAATACGCGTTCCGGGTAAACGTCGCTGTACGCGGAGGTCATCGACTCGACGACCTTGCCGAGTTCGAAAGGCTCCGGTTCGGCATGTTTCATCAGCTCCTCGACGCGACTGGCCTCGCTCATCGCGTTGAGAATCGCGCGCAGGCGCTCGGTGCCCTCGCGGGCCCGCCCGGTGTATCCCTGCGCCGCTTCATTCAGCGGTTCGTGTTCGAGGTTCTCGAGCGACGATGTCACGATCGCGAGCGGCGTGCGCAGTTCGTGCGACAGCTTCGATGCCAGCGTGCGCAGGTATTCGTTGTAATCACCGAGTTGCCGCAAAACGTAGGAAAAACTGCGTGACAGGCCACCGACCTCGTCGTCAGCGAGCGCGCTCGGCAAAGGCGACGAGAGGTCCTCCTCTTCGAGCGCGCGCTCGGCCGCGACCGACAGCGCGCGGATGCGCCGCGACAACCAGGTCGCATATCCGAGCAGTGCCCCGCCTACGAGGAGCGTCGCGATCACGGTGACATTGATGAGCCGGGAAAGGCCCGAATTGGTCAGGCTCAGGATGGCATCGGTGCCCTGCTGCAACACGAGGCTGCCGGTCGGCGCGTTTACGGCGCCGATCGGCGCCGCCACGGCGACGATCGCGCGGCCACTGGCGGCACTGCGAAACCAGCTCGCCATCTCGCGGCCCTGCAGGGCGGCGCTCACGTACGGCTGGTGCTCCCTGCCCTGGGGGTCGGGTTCGGCCAGTTCGGCCTCGGTACCCGACTCGACCAGCAGGTCGTAGATGCGGCGGGCGAGGCCGCCGCCGACATGCCGACCGCCGTTCGCGGTCAGCTGTCCCACGGTGGCGATTCGCCACCCGTCCCGGTCGGTCACGATGAGCCGCATGCCGGGCTGCACCAGCGACGCCGAAATTTCCACGATCGAGTCGAGTTCGCGCATGGCGGGTCCGGGGCCGCGCCCCGCGAAACTCGCGCTGCGCACGCCCGGATCTGCGGGGCTCGCGGTATTGTGAACGACGATGCCGAGATGAGTACCCGCGAGCGTCGCGGGAATCCGGGCCTCGACCCGGTAGCCGCCCGGGACGTCCTGCCACCAGGCCTCGATGGCGGGCTCCGGCGCCACGCCGTAGGCAGTCTGCCGGTAACTCAGGATCGGCCCGGGCGCTTCCGCGGCAAAGGTGATGGTCTCGGCGAGGTACGGCGGGTTGTTGGTGACGAAACTCACGCGATCCGCACTGGCCGAGTTTCGCTCGGCCAACAGCGCGCCGGGCGTCGCGAACACGAGCTCGCGATCGCTGACCTCGACATACAGGAACAGGGTGTCGGCATGCGCGCCGAGTACGGCACGCACGGGGCCGTCCGTGCCGCGCAGGACCCGGTGCGTCGACGTCGGCAGCGGCCAGTCATCGAAATAGCCGTCGATGCTGGGCCGCGACGCGAGTTCGTGAATGTAGAGCCTGTCGCCGGCGGCATATTCATCGTCGGGCCGCGGGAACTCCTCCCGGTATTGCGCGAGCGTCGCGGCAAGCGCCCTGGCGGTTCCGGCAAGCATCTGTTGCTGGCCTTCACGCAGCGCGGACTCGGTCTCGCGAATGAACTCGCATCCGGCCCACGGCAGCATCAGGGTGAGCAGGCTGACGAGCAACAACTGGCGTTTGAGGGTCATCGCGACCGCAGGTTCAGTCGGCGAGCCATCGATAGCCCATGCCGTAAACCGTCTCGATCGCATCGAAGTCGCCGTCGATCGCAATGAATTTTCGGCGGATACGTTTGACGTGCGACGTGATCGTGTTGTCGTCGAGAACTGCCTGTGCCGCGTCCATCAGTTGCTGGCGATTCTTGACGTGGCCCGGGTATCGCGCCATCGCGTGCACGAGCCAGAATTCGGTGAGCGTCAGTCCGACCGCCTGGTCGCGCCAGTGAACGGACATGCGCTCCGTATCGATCGACAGCTCGCCCCGCACGATGCGGCTCTCGCTCGCCTGCGGGCGCTGCATCGCGTCGAGCCTGCGAAACAGGGCGGCGATACGCGCCATCAGGTGCGGCAGGCTGATGTCCTTGGTGAGATAGTCGTCGGCGCCGAGCCGCAGGCCGGACACCGCGTCGAACTCGCTGTCGCGCGCGGTGAGGAAAATGATCGGCAGGTCGCGCGAACGCGCGCGCAGCTCGCGGCACAGCTCGAAGCCCCCTTCCACGTCGTCCTTGAGGTTCACGTCGATGACCACGAGGTCCGGCAGCCGGCTCGCGAAAGCGTCGAGCGCGGCTTGCCGCGCCTCGAACGCATCGACGGCATAACCCTCACGGCGGAACGCTGCGGCGTAGTTGTCGCGAATGGCGGCTTCGTCCTCGACGATGGCGATCCTCTTGGGCACGTCCGGTTCCTCCTGTGGACGCCACAATTTGCCACATTCCGCCGGTGCATTGCCATGACGCGGCCCGCGGTCCTGCGCTTTGCGGCTGTTCAATGACAGCCATGACAAAGGGAGACCGCAATGCAACCGACAAATTCCGATTTCCGCTCGTGGTTCTGGGTCCTGATGCTGATCCTGTTGCTGGCTATTTCGCCGGGGCCGGCCCGCGCCCAGGTGACGGCGCCGGACCAGGTGCAGGGCGGCAGTCTGCTCTGGCGCATGCAGCAGGGCTACGCCACGGCAACCCTGCTGGACACGGAAGTGGATCTGCAGGTCAACGGGCTCGTCGCACGGGTCAGGGTACGCCAGGTCTTTCATAACACGGGTAACGACTGGGTCGAGGGCATCTACGTATTTCCGTTGCCGGACCGGGCTGCGGTCGATCGCCTGAGGTTGCATGTCGGCGACAGGTTCATCGAGGGAGAAATTCGTGAAAAGGAACAAGCCAGAAAAGCCTACAGCGAGGCAAAGCGGCAAGGAAAGAAGGCCAGCCTCGTCGAACAACAGCGCGCCAACCTGTTTACGACGGCAGTGGCAAATGTCGCGCCGGGGGAACGCGTGGTCGTCGACATCGAGTACCTGGAAGACATTCGCTTTGAAGATGGCCGCTTCAGCATTCGATTCCCGATGACGCTGACGCCGCGCTACATCTCCGGTTCGGGCCTGCCCGATCGGCAGGGGAGTGGCTGGTCGCCGGATACCGATAGGGTGCCCGATGCGTCCATGATCACGCCGCCGCAGGTGACGGCATCGCAGGCTCACGGTATCCGGCTCGAGGCAGCGATCAACGCGGGCATGCCGCTGCGCATCATCGCGAGCCGCTATCACCCGGTCACCGTGCGGGAACAGGGCGGCCGTTACAGCGTCGAGTTGAACGATTCGAGGGCGCAGACAGATCACGATTTCGAGCTCGTATGGCAACCCGTGCCGTCGGCGGCGCCGCGCGCGATGGCTTTTTCCGAGTCGATCGACGGCCAGCCGTATTACCTGCTGATGGTCATGCCGCCGGACGCGGGCGAAGTCCCCGCGGTGAGCGTGCCGCGAGAGGTGATATTCATCGTCGATACCTCGGGTTCGATGCACGGCGTGTCGATCGAACAGGCGAAGAGCGCCGTGCAGCGAGCGCTGCAGGGCCTCGATGCCGGCGATCGGTTCAACGTCATCGAGTTCAACTCCGTGACCAGCGCGCTGTCACCGGGGAGCCTGCCGGCGACCGGCCTGAACATCGCGAGCGCACAACGCTTCGTCGCGAGCCTCGAGGCGAACGGCGGCACGGAAATGCGGCCGGCGCTCGAGCTGGCGTTACTGTCGCCCGCCTTCGAAACGCACCTGCGCCAGGTGGTGTTCATCACCGATGGCAGCGTGGGCTACGAGGACGAGATGTTCGCGCTGATCGAAGGGGCGCTCGGGCAGGCGCGCCTGTTCACGGTTGGTATCGGCTCGGCGCCCAACAGCCTCTTCATGCGCAAGGCCGCCGAAGCCGGGCGCGGCTCGTTCACGCTGATCAGCGCCCTGCACGAGGTGCAGGAGAAGATGGACGCCCTTTTTCGCAAACTCGAGCATCCGCAGGTGACGGGCATCGATGTCGCGTGGCCGAGCAGCGTCGTCGTGGACAGCTACCCGTCCGTCGTCCCGGACCTCTATCTCGGTGAGCCCGTCACGATCAAGGCGAGGCTGACCGGGATGCCCGGGGCGGGCGACACGGTCCACGTCAGCGGCAACACCGCAGCGGGCAGCTGGTCGGACGGCCTGGCGCTCGACAGGGTGGCGCAGGACGCAGGCGTTGCGGCGCTCTGGGCGCGGGCCCGCATCGGCGAACTCATGGATGCCGAGCGGCGCGGCGGCAACGGCGACGAGTTGCGGGCGGCAATCGTCGACACCGCGGTCGCGCACCACCTCGTCAGCAAGTACACGAGTCTCGTCGCCATCGACAGGACGCCGGTACGCCCTGCCGGTGATCCGCTGTCGAGCGAGCAGCTTGCGAACCTGCTGCCCTACGGGCAGAACGGCAGCGCGATCTTCGGTTTCCCGGCGACCGCGACCGACGGACCGGCATTGCGCGCGGCCGGCGCGGCCTGCCTGCTCGCGGCGTTGCTGCTGATGGCGCTGCTGCGCCGGGTGCCCCGTGCGCGGGTGGTCTAGGGCAGGGGCCGCGGTCGTGACCTGCCTGCTTGCGATCGGATTCTGGCAGATGGGCCAGGGCGCCTACATCCCGGCCAAGGCCTGGCTGGCGCAGGAGTTGCTGCAGCACGCCTGGCAGCGCGCAGGGGCCGGCGCCCCGCGCCCCGTGCCCTGGCCGTGGGCAGACACCTGGCCCGTGGCGAGGCTGGTATCCGGCAAACATGACGTCAACCTGATCGTGCTGTCCGGCGGATCGGGCAGGACGCTCGCGTTCGGACCCGGTCACCTCGACGGCAGCGCGCCCCCGGGCAGTGCCGGCAACAGCGTGATTGCGGGGCACCGCGACACGCATTTTCGCTTCCTCCGGGAACTCGAGGTGGGCGACACGATCGGCATCGAGTCGCCGGCGGGCCAGCCGCACCTGTATCGCGTGATCGGGGCCGATGTCGTCGATTCGCGCCACGCGAGCGTCGTGCTCGATACGGAGCGTGCGATGCTGACGCTGATCACGTGTTACCCGTTCGACACCGCGGAGACCGGCGGCCCGATGCGCTACGTGGTGACGGCGGAACGCGTCTTCTGATCAGTCGTTGCCGGTTCGTGCGTGGACGAAGTCCCGGAAGCGCCGCATGTCGGCTTCGACGCGCTTTTGCATCGAGCGTCGAAACAGCAACGCGAGAAATCGCATCGCCCCGTTGAAGCTGTGGTTCCAGTGCCCGATCCAGCGCGTGCGGTCATCACCGGCATCTTCGAAGCGATGCAGGACGACGGCGGAGCCCGTGCCTGATGCGTACGTGCCGCCGATGAAGTCCGGTTCGCGCCTTGCGGTGATCGTCTCTGTCAGGACGACTTTGCGGCCGTTCTCGTCGTAAACAAGTTCCGACACGGCATCGGGTCGTCCGCGCGCGCCGGAAACCAGCCTGGCTGACTCGAGTGCCGGCTGCCATCTGGCGAGGTTGTCCGGGTCGTCGAACAATCGCCAGACCGTTGCCCGGTCTGCATCGATGATGACTTCGCTCTTGAGTTTCATCGTGGATACCTGTAATCGTCGCCGTTCAATCATAACGTATCGGAAATTCATGGAACCGCGTGGCGCCAGGCTGACCCAGGGTCCTGTTGGTCGGCACCTGATCAGCATGACGGCGCCGATGCTGCTCGGCATCACGACGCTCATGGCGCAGGCTTTCGTCGATGCGTGGTTTCTCGGCCGCGTCGGTGACCGGGCGCTCGCGGCCTACAGTTTCGGCTTTCCGATCCTGATGATCGTGACGAGCGTGGCGATCGGTCTGGGCGCCGGCACGTCGTCGGTCGTGGCACGGGCCATCGGCGCCGACGATCACGATCGAGCGCGGCGCCTGTCGACCGACAGCCTGATCCTGTCGTTCCTGATTACGGCCCTGATCGCCGCGATCGGCGTGTTGACGATCGACCCGTTGTTCCTTGCGCTCGGCGCGCCGCAAGACATGTTGCCGATGATTCGCGGCTTCATGACGATTCTCTACGGCGCGGTGCCGTTCATCGTGCTGGGCATGGTCGGCACGGCGAGCATGCGCGCGACGGGCGACACGCGGCTGCCGAGCAAGCTCATGATCGCCGCGGCGATCCTCAACGTGATTCTCGACCCGATCTTCATCTTCGGCTTCGGACCGATTCCCGCGATGGGGCTGAATGGCGCGGCGACCGCGGCACTGCTGGCGCGCGGCAGTTTCTTCCTTGCCGGCATGTACTATCTTCGTTACCGACTCGACCTCGTCACTTTCAGGAAACCCGATGTCGCGGAAATGCGGCGATCCTGGGTGGACATTCTGCATGTCGGGCTGCCGGCGGCGGGCACCAACGCGATCATACCGATCGGCGCGGCGCTCATTACGGCGATGATTGCGGATTTCGGACCCAAGGCCGTGGCCGGGTTCGGCGTTGCGAATCGCATCGAGTCGATGGTGCTCGTCATCTACTACGCCATGTCGGCGATCATCGGGCCGTTCGTCGGCCAGAACCTGTCGGCAGGCAAGGAGGGCCGGATCCAGCAGGCGCTCCGGCTCTGCGCCGCGTTCTGCCTGGTCAGCGGCCTTGTCATCGCCGCGCTGCTCGCACTGCTGTCCGGTCATCTGCCGCGGCTGTTCAGCGACAGCCCGGAGGTGATCAACGTGACGAAGCTGTTTTTACTGATCGCCCCGATCAGTTACGGTGCGTACGGCATCGTGATGGTGGTGAACGCCGCGTTCAACGGGCTCGGCAACCCGATGCCGGGCGTCGTCATCAGCGTCACGCGCATCATGGCGCTGTATGTGCCGCTCGCATGGATGGGCCGCGAGTGGTTCGGCGTCGCGGGCATATTCGGCGCGTTTGCGCTCGCGAATGTCCTGACCGGCGTGCTCGGATACTTCTGGGCCAGGGCCAAAGCACATCGCCTCTGCGAGGCCGAGGCGGCGAGGGCTGCGTGACCGGGGACGCGCATTGCGGTGCACCGGACAGCATGCGGACGACACGTCTCCTGGCGCGGCGCGCAAGGAGCGAGGACACGGGGTCCAGTGTCCCTATGCACCTTGCCACACGGATCACGCCGCCTCCCGGTGCGTCCTCGAAAAGGCAGGTTTTCGGCAAGCGGCCAGGTTGCCTGAACACGTCGAATTCCCTAACGACCAGCCGGGCGTTGCGCGGACGCATTTCTTGACCCGATGAACCCGGTGGCTAGCTGACCGGCTGCACGAGCAGCGTCTGCGACGCGACGCCGACGGGTCCTTTTGCGTCGAACAGCGTGGCCTGCGAGAGACCGATCCCGGTCGGTTCCCAGAACGAGACGGCGCTCGAGGCCAGCCACAGGGATTCGGGCAGGCGGTGCAGGATGATCGTGAGGTCCGGGTTGACGAAGGTCGCCACCTCGAAATCCGCATTCCTCGACGTGCCGTTGCCGCAGTCGGCAAGCGGGCAGATGCGCTGAAACGGCGACGGCACCTCGCCCTCGAGCAGTGGTGGCGTGCGCATCCAGATCGTCGTCGGGCCGGGTCCGTTGTTTTCGCCGGGCGGGAAGCGCGCCTCGACGGAGTTGCCGAAAAACCGCATTGCGTGCGGCGCGTCGTGTTCGACAAAGAGACCGCTCGTCGCATCGTCGAAGTCCGGCACGGGCAGCGACGTCGTCGGCAGCCCCTCGAAATCGTTGACGACGAGATGCAGGCTCGATGCGGTCGCGCAAACTTTTCCATCCCGATCGGTCAGCGTCGCGCTGGCTGATGTCGTGGCGCGGCCGGCACGGACTGTCGATGCCTCGACGCGGAACCCGGCCATCGGGATCGGCCGCAGGTAATTCGCCGTGATGCGCACCAGCTGCTTGTCGCCGACCTCCCGCTCGAGCGCGCGAACGAGCAGGCCCGTAACGGGTCCCGCATGGCAGGCGTCTGGCGACCATGGTCCGCGAGCAGCGTCGTTGCCGACGAACCAGTCGTCATGCAGGGCGAAAAATGGTGTCGTCATGCGCGTAATTTCCTGTATCCGAAATGCATCCCGATACCGCGACTGGCGAGGAACAGCAGGAACGCGAGCCACAACCCGTGGTTGCCGAGCGGTTGCAGCAGGTACCAGGCGGGCAGGAATATCCCGATGGCCGAGAACACCATGATGTTCCGCATTTCGCGGGCCCGTGTCATGCCGACGTAGACGCCGTCGTACAGGAAGCACCAGACCGAAACGAGCGGCGACGCGATCATCCACGGCAGGTATTGCATGGCCGTTGCGCGCACCTCGGGGAGGTTGGTCAGCACCCGGACGAGCAGCGGACCGGCGACGAGATAGAGCGCCGTGAAACCCGCGGCGAAAATCAGTGACCATCGCAGTGTCAGCTTGACGGCGTGTTCGAGCGATGCCTCGTTTTTCTGCCCGACGGCACGCCCGACCATGGCCTCCGCGGCGTGCGCGAGGCCGTCGAGGCCGAACGCGGTCAGGTGCTGGAAGTTCATGAGTACCGCGTTCGCCGCGAGGATCACACCGCCGAGTCGCGCACCCTGCGCAGTGACGAAAGCGATCGTGAACATCAGGGCCATCGTGCGGATGAAGAGGTTGGCGTTGACGGAGAAAAACGCCCGGTAGGCGGACAGGTTGAACAGCCTCGGCAGCGGCCAGTGACCGGCATGCGCGCGCAGCGCGCGCAGTGCAAAGCTTGCGCCGACGGCGAACCCGGCGTATTCGGCGAGCACGGAGGCGAGTGCCACGCCTTCGACCTTCATGCCGAGGACGACCACGAACAGCAGGTCGAGGACGATGTTGGTCAGGTTGATCGTGAGAAAGATCGCCAGCGGGACGCGTGCGTTTTGCAGCCCCAAAAACCAGCCGATCAGGGCGTAGTTGGCGAGCGTTCCGGGTGCGCTCCAGACGCGCACGAAGAAGTAATCCGCGGCAAAGGTCTGCGTTTCGCCGTCGCCGCCGATCAGGGCCAGCCCGACATGGGCGATGGGAACCTGCAGCGCCACGATCCCGACGGCAATGGTGAAGCTGACGATGAGCGCCTGTCCGAGTGCGACACGCAGACCGTCATTGTCTTCGGCCCCGTAAGCCTGCGCCGCGATGCCGGTCGTTCCCATGCGCAGGAAGTTCATTCCCATGTACAGGAAGGTGAATATCGTCGCGCCGATGGCCACGGCGCCGAGGTAAGCCGGGCTTTCGAGATGCCCGGTGACGCCCGTGTCGACCATGCCGAGCAGCGGCACGGAGATGTTCGACAGGATCATGGGCGCAGCGATGCGCCACATGTCCCGGTTGCCTGGCAGCCGCGTGCCGGTCAACGGCTCAACCGAAGGCGTTGACGCCCGTCAGTTCCTTGCCGACGACGAGCTGATGCACGGTTTCCGTGCCCTCGTAGGTGATCACGCTCTCGAGGTTCAGCATGTGCCGTATCGGCACGTACTCGGCGCTGATGCCCGCGCCGCCGAGGATGTCACGCGCGTCGCGCGCGATGTCGAGCGCCATGCGGCAGTTGTTCCACTTTGCGAGCGAGACCTGCGTCGGGCTCAGTTCGCCCTTGTCCTTGATGCGCCCGAGGCGCAGCGACAGCAGCTGTGCGGTCGTGATCTGGCGCGCCATGTCGGCGAGCCGGATCTGCATGGCCTGGGTGTGCGACACGGGCCTGCCGAACAGGATCCGGTCCTGGGAATACCTGAGCGCTTCGTCGAGACAGGCCTGGGCGGCGCCGATCACACCCCAGGTGATGCCGTAGCGCGCCTGTGTCAGGCAGCCCAGGGGAGCCTTGAGCGACGTGGCGCCCGGCAACACGTTCTCCTTCGGTACGCGCACGTTGTCGAAAAACAGCGCGCCCGTGACCGAGGCGCGTAACGAAAACTTGTTTTCGATTTCCTGCGCCGCGTAGCCCGGCGTGCCTTTCTCGACGATGAAGCCCTTGACGCCCTCGTCGGTCTTCGCCCAGACGATCGCCGCGTCCGCAATCGTCGCGTTGGTAATCCACATTTTCGCGCCGTTGATGATCCAGTCATCGCCGTCGCGCTTCGCATGCGTCTTCATGTTCGCCGGATCGGAGCCGCCGTGGGGTTCCGTCAGGCCGAAGCAGCCGATCTTCTCGCCGCGCGCCATCGCCGGCAGCCAGCGCTGCCGCTGTTCTTCCGAGCCGAAGGCGTGAATGGGGAACATCACGAGACTCGACTGCACCGAAACGAAACTCCGCAGGCCGCTGTCGCCGCGCTCGAGTTCCTGGCAGATCAGTCCGTAGCTCACGCTGTTGAGGCCCGCGCAGTCGTAGCCGTCGATCGAGCTGCCGAGCAGGCCGAGTTCCGCGACGCCTGCGATCAGGTGTTGCGGAAATTCGTGCTTCTCGAAGGCTTCGCGCATGACCGGAATGACCTGGTCGTCGACGAAACGGGCCACGGTGTCCTTGACCATGACTTCGTCTTCGCTGAGCTCGGAACGGACGTCGTAAAGATCCATCGGATCGAGGTGCTTGCTGCTCACGATTGCTTACCGGGTATGAAAAACGGGCGTTGATTCTAGACCAACTGGACGCCTGCGACAGGCGTTTTTTAGTACGGAATACCGAAACGTCGGTAAATCAGGGACAGCAGCCATGCGGGGCCGATCATCATGAGCTGGAAGTCCTGCGCCACGGCCCGCAGCCGATTTTCCCCCGCACGGCCCAGAAACAGCCCGGCGGTCCCGGCGGTCAGCGCGGCGATCGCAACGCCAAACGGCGGATAGGGCGAACCTTCGAGCCACACCTGGACAGCCGCGACCCCGAGCAGGAAAGGCAGCATGCCGATGGCGAGCGACAGCGAGATGATGAAGTAGTACACCGTCGTCGCCATCAGGAAGGCGGTGCCCCAATTGAGCAACGGGGAAATTTCGCGAAATTCCTGCGGCACGGGCAGCGCCCACAGCAGCCCGACCGTGCCGAGAACGATCAACGGCACCGCCGCCCAGTAGACCACCGGGTTACGGAGATTCTCGTGGGTTCTTGCGTACCGTTCGAGCCAGCCGTCGATTTCGGTCATGGAAAATGCCTGCTGCCAGGCGGCCATTCTACACGCCGGGGGGATCACCTGTGATGCGGTCCACAATAACGAAAAATTGTGTGACTATTGTGAACATAATGGGTCTGATTAAGTGCCCGTTCAGGTACGCGGCGCCTACAATGCACGCAAACGTACGCAAGCAAAAGGAACGACAATGAATACTGGATCTCGCAAACTGATTCTCGCCCTGACCGTCGCTGCGGTCTTTGCCACCGGCTGTGAGACGCTGGATCCTTACACGCGTGAGGAGCAGACCAGCAAGGCCACCAAGGGCGCCCTGATCGGCGCGGCGGCGGGCGCAGTGGTCGGCCTGATTTCGGGCGATGACGCCGTCGAACGGCGCCAGCATGCGCTCATCGGCGCCGGCATCGGCGCGCTGGCGGGCGGTGCGGCCGGCGCTTACATGGACAGGCAGGAAGCCGAGCTTCGCGCCGAACTCGAAGGCACCGGCGTGAGCGTTACGCGCATCGGTGACAACATCACGCTGAACATGCCCGGGAACATTACGTTCGCGACCGACAGTTCCGATCTCAGCCCGGCGTTCTTCGACGTGCTGAACTCCGTCGGCAAGGTGCTGCAGGAGTACAACAAGACGGTCGTCGAAGTCGCAGGCCATACGGACAGCACGGGCTCCGACGCCTACAACCAGGGCCTGTCGGAGCGTCGCGCCTCGTCGGTTGCGACCTACCTCCGCGGGCGCGGCGTGATTGCCGATCGCATGATCACGGTCGGCATGGGCGAATCCCGCCCGATCGCCGATAACGGCACCGCCCAAGGCCGGCAGGCCAACCGTCGCGTTGAAATCACGATGGTGCCGGTGACCGCCGGCTAGCACCGGACGCAACAGCGATGTCACGGCGGGTCGGGTTCGGCCCGCCGTTTTTTGTGGCACGCTAGGCGGCATGAGCGCGAAGAAAACGCGAACGCCCAAAGCCGCGGACGCCAACTCGGGATTGCGCAAGCGCGACACCGGCGAATGGATCGAGACCACGGGTGTCGTGGTTCGCCTGCTGCACGATGACGACGATGGCTCGCATCATCAGCGTTTCATCCTCGACACCGGCGGTGGGCGGACGCTGCTCATCGCCCACAACCTCGATCTGTCCGGGCGCGTGCCCGTGAGCCTCGGCGATCGGGTCAGTGTGCGCGGCATGTACGAATGGAACGATCTCGGCGGTCTCCTGCACTGGACCCACCACGACCCCCAGGGCGTCGAGGATGGCGGCTGGGTGCGACACCGTTCGCTCGAGTACCGGTAGGGCGAGCCTCGTCGCGCGCCGCAGGAAACGCATCCTGGCATGGATCGCGCGGCCGACGCCCGTTGCTCGTGGCGGCCGACAGCCGGAAGCGCAGCACCTCCTGGGGCGAAATGCTGCGGCTGCTGACGATGTCCCCGGCCCCGTCGCGGCGCTGGTCGCGGCATAGCGCGCGCCAGGACGATATGCAGCTTACGACTTCATGTACTTGTCGAAATTCTGCGCATAGTCGTCGAGATGTTCCTCGAGCATCTGCCGGTATTGTTCGACGAAGTACTCGAGGATATCGCCCTTCGCGCTCAGCAGTTCATCGCCCGTCTGCGAAGTGCAGGCGCTGATCCATGCATTGAACCTCGCCGTCGCGTACATCATCGATGCGCTGACCTTGCCGCGGTTGTCGCCGTCGAGTTGCTCGTTCGCCGTATGAATATGCTCATCGGCTCTTGCGTAAAACTGGTCATCTGTTTCCGTTGTCATGTCGAACAGCATCCCGGTGAATGTGGAAGAGGCGCTACGCGATGCCGGTCTCGCAGTCTATTCGCCGTGCTGCATCGCGCCCTGCAAACAGTTTAGCATCTGCCGGCAGGGGAAAAGTCGCACGATACGCCGGTCCGTCAGGCTTGCGGCGGAAATGAAAAAGGCCGCTCGGTGAGCGGCCTTCCTGGGAGAGACATTGGCGGAAAAAGCGCGCTAGGCAGCCATCGCCGTGCGCAGTTTCTTGATCGCGTTGGCCTCGATCTGCCGGATGCGCTCGGCCGAAACGCCGTACTCGTCGGCGAGTTCGTGCAGCGTCAGTTTTTTCTCGGAGAGCCAGCGTTCTTCGAGGATGCGGCGACTGCGGTCGTCGAGCGTATCGAGTGCATCGATCATCCGCTCGGTCGCATCCTCGTTCCAGTCGGCCTTTTCCACGATGCGCGCCGGGTCGGCGTCGGGGCTCGGCAGGTAGGCCGCCGGCGTGTAATTGCTGTCCTCGTCGGCATCGGGCGCCGGATCGAAGATCGCGTCACGCGAATGCAGCCGCTGCTCCATCTCGGTGACTTCCCTGACGGTGACGCCGAGGTCCTTCGCGACAGCGGCGGTTTCTTCCGCCGAAAGCCACGCGAGGCTCTTCTTCGCCTTGCGCAGGTTGAAAAACAGTTTGCGCTGCGCCTTGGTCGTGGCGACCTTGACGATGCGCCAGTTCTTGAGCACGAATTCGTGAATCTCGGCGCGGATCCAGTGGACCGCGAACGAAACGAGCCTGACTTCGTAGGCAGGATCGAAACGCTTGACCGCCTTCATGAGGCCGACGTTGCCTTCCTGTATCAGGTCGGCCAGCGGCAGGCCGTAGCCCGTGTAGCCTTTCGCGATGTGAACGACGAAACGCAGGTGTGCCATGACGAGTTCGCGCGCGGCTTCGAGATCGCCGTCGTCGCGAAATCGATTGGCCAGGGCCTGCTCGTCTTCTCTCGATAGCACAGGGATGGCGCCGACGGCCTGAATGTAGGCATCGAGACTGCCTACCGGGCCGGCCAGTACCAGGTTCCGATTCCGTGTCGCAACAGCTGTTGTCATCTAGTCCCTCCGTTACAGCGCAAATTCTAGCACTCGGCGAATTAGAGTGCTAATGCTGCGCCGGAGTTCCGTGGTGCCTGCGGACATTTCCACAGGAAATACAGTCACCTGGGGCATCCGGCTGCCTGGATTATGACAAATTGGGCTGAGCTTACCGCGGCTCGATACGGCGCATGTGTCTGGCCGTCGTGACCCAGGAGCCGGCCAGTCCCAGGAACACGGCGCCCCCCACAAGGGCGGCGCTTTCAGCGAGACTCATCGAGGTGATTGCAATATTGCTCTGGTAAAGCCCTGCCAGGCGACTCACGGGCCCGCCGAGCAGATAAAGGCCGTACCAGACGAGTCCGAGCGCCAGCAGGCCGCCCGACAGGCCATACCAGAACCCTGTCCAGAGGAACGGCCGCCTGACAAACGCATTGCTTGCGCCAATCAGCTTGGTGACCTCGATTTCGTCGCGCCGGTTTTCGATATCGAGGCGGATCGTGTTGCCGATGATCACGACGATTGCCGTCGCCAGCAGCACCGAACCGACCGCGATGGCCTGGCGAACGATGTCGAGGATCGCGTGGAACCGTTTGACCCAGGCCGTATCGACCTGCACCAGGGCCGTTTCCGGCAGGTTCTCGATTTCATGCTGCAACAGCTCGATCGTCGCACCGGTATTGCCTGCGCCCGGACGCACCACGAGTGTGTGTGGCAGCGGGTTGCCCGGCAGCTGATCCAGCGCCGCGCCGAAGCCCGACGCAGCCTTGAATTCCTCGAGCGCCTGGTCGGCGGTGACGAGTTCCACCGACTCGACGTCGGCGCGTTGTTCGAGCAGCCGCGCGAGTCCCGCGGCCTCGCTCTCCGACAGGCCTTCCTGCAGGAACACCGAGAAGTCGAGCGCATTATCCCAGTTGCCGCTGATCGACCTGGCGTTCTTGACGACGATGCTGATCGCCGCGGGCAGCGCCAGCGTGACGGCGATGACGAGCACGATCATCAGGCTCGACAACGGTTGCCGGCACAACCTGCCGAGCGACGCGATGGCGGTGCTTGCATGCCGCGCAAGCCAGATCGAAAAGGGGCCCGAAGTACGAACCGGTGCGACGGCGTCTGCGTTGCGGGTCAGAGCCATGGTTCGACCTCCGCCTGCAGGCGGCCTTCGTCGAGCTCGATGCGGCGGCAGCCCAGCCGGTCGATCAGGTTGATGTCGTGGCTCGCGACCAGCAGCGTCACGCCGACTTCGTTGAAACGCCGGAAGATACGCATGACCTCGAGCGACAGGTCCGGGTCGAGATTGCCGGTCGGCTCGTCCGCGATCAGAAGTTTCGGCCGCGTGACGATCGCGCGCGCAATGCCGACGCGTTGCTGCTCGCCGGCCGACAATGTCTCCGGGCGCTGCTTTTCCTTGTGCAGGAGCCCGACCTGGTCGAGGGCCGCACGGACGCGACGCGACGCTTCCCGATGACCGAGGCCCGCGATGATCAGCGGCAGGGCCACGTTGTCGGCGACCGGCCGATCATAGAGCAGCTTGTGATCCTGGAAGACCATGCCGATCTGCCGGCGGTACGCCGGAATCAGCCGCCGCTTGACGCGCCGCGTATTCTGCCCGTCCACGATGACGTTGCCGCTCGTGGGCCTTTCGATCAGCGCGATAAGCCGCAACAGCGTGCTCTTGCCAGCGCCCGAGTGGCCCGTGACGAACACCATCTCGCCCTTGTCGACTTCGAGACTCAGGCCGGCCAGCGCTTCCTGTCCGCCCGGGTAACGCTTGGTCACATTGTCGAGTTGAATCATCAAACGACGTTCTCAGTCCTGTTGGCCCGATGCGAGCAGGGCGTCGGCGAAGGCTTCCGCGGAAAACGGCTGCATGTCTTCCGCCGCCTCGCCGATGCCGATGAAGCGAACCGGAACGCCCAGCCGGTTCGCGATTGCGAGCAGGATGCCACCCTTTGCGCTGCCGTCCAACTTGGTGACGGTGATACCCGTGAGCCCGAGCGCCTCGTTGAACTTCTCGGCCTGCACGAGTGCGTTCTGGCCCTGGCTCGCGTCGAGCACGAGCATGATCTCCTGCGGTGCGGTTTCATCGCGGCGGGCGATGACCCGCTTGACCTTGGCCAGTTCGTCCATCAGGCCTTTCTGGCTTTGCAGCCGCCCGGCCGTGTCGGCGAGCAGGATGTCGATGCCGCGTGCGCGCGCGGCATCCCACGCGTCGAACATCACGGCGGCAGGATCCGCGCCGGCCTGCTGCGCGATGACCGGGACGTCGTTGCGCTCGCCCCAGGCCTGCAATTGCTCGACGGCCGCGGCCCGGAACGTGTCGCCGGCCGCAAGCATCACGGAGTAACCCTGGTCCTTGAAACGCCGGGCGAGCTTGCCGATCGTGGTGGTCTTGCCGGCGCCGTTGACGCCGACCATCAGGATGACGAACGGTCCGTCGGCCTTGCGTATTTCCAGCGGCCGCTCGACCGGCTTCAGGATTTCGCAGATCGATCGATGCAGGCCGAGGCGCAGTGCCTCGACATCCTTGAGTTCCTTGCGCGCAAGCGATTGGTGCAGGTCGCCGATGATGCGCTCGGTGGTTTCCACGCCGACGTCGGCCATGACGAGCAGCGACTCGAGTTCGTCGAGCACGTCGGCGTCGATCCTGCCGCCCGGCGCCAGGTTGGCGAGATCGTACGTCAGCCAGCTGTCGCCGCGATTGAGTCGCGCGCGCAGGCGTTTGATGAAGCCTTCCCGCTTCTCGGGTTTTTCCTTTTTGCCGAACATCCGATTACGATTCAGTGAACGGTTGCGAGACCACGATGGCCAAACACAAACAAGACAAGTCCCGGCCGGGACGGCTGCGTATTGTAGCCGGAAACTGGCGCAGTCGCCTTTTGGATATCGCGGATGTGCCGGGCCTGCGGCCTACGGCCGAGCGTATCCGCGAAACGCTGTTCAACTGGCTGACGCCGAGAATCGCGGGGGCGCGTTGCCTCGACCTTTTCGCGGGCACGGGTGCGCTCGGCCTCGAGGCGCTGTCACGGGGCGCCGAACATGCGGTTTTCGTCGAGCGCTCCGGCGTGGCGGCCGCGCAATTGCGCGCGAATGTCGCCGCACTGGGCGCCGGCAACGCGACGATCCTTGAGACCGGTGCGTTCGATTTCCTGCGCGCTCCGAGCGGCGGGCCCTTCGATATCGTGTTTCTCGACCCGCCGTTTGCGGACGACTTGCTCGAAGAAACGTGTAGACTCATGGCTGGCGGTTCGCTGTTGTCCGGAGACGCCCTCGTCTACCTGGAAATGGATCGCGCTGCCACGGAACCTTCTTTGCCGGAAGGCTGGCTGGCGATCAAGAGCAAGACGGCGGGCAACGTGCGTTACATGCTCGTGCAAGCGCCGGGGGGCAAGTGAGCAAAATGTCCGTTTCTGCAATGTATCCCGGGACCTTCGACCCGATCACGCTCGGCCATGAGGACCTCGTGCGCCGGGCGTCCCTGATCTTCGACAGGGTCGTCGTTGCAATCGCCCACGACACGGGCGGCAAGGTGCCGATGTTCACGTTCAGTGAGCGTGTGCAGATGGCCGAAGATGCGCTCTCCCGGTACGCCAATGTGGAGATCCGCGGCTACTCGGGGCTCACGGTCGAATATGCCCGCGACAACGGACTCGCGGTCATCATCCGCGGGCTGCGTGCCGTATCGGATTTCGAATACGAATTTCAGCTCGCGAACATGAATCGGCACCTGACCGAGGACGTCGAGACCGTCTTCCTGACGCCCGGTGACCGGTATACCTTCATCTCGTCGTCGCTCGTGCGCGAAGTCGCCTCGCTGGGAGGAGACGTTTCCGGTTTTGTCTCGGCCGGGGTCAGCGCGGCGCTGAAGGCGCGCTGCGGCCGCGGCTGAGTCTTCTCAGGTCTGGCAGCGCCGGCAATAGTACGTCGAGCGCTGGCCCTGGACGATCTGCGTGATCGCGGTCTTGCAGGTCCGGCACGGCAGGCCTTCGCGATCGTAAACGGCAAGCTGCTGGCGGAAGTAACCGGGTTCGCCGTCACCGTTGTAGAAATCCCTGAGCGTGGTGCCGCCCGCGCGGATCGCACGCTCGAGCACCTTCCTGATGACATCGGCAAGCACCATGTATCGTGCGAGCGCGATCCTGCCAGCGGCACGGCGCGGATTGATGCCGGCCAGGAACAATGCCTCGCTCGCGTAGATGTTGCCGACGCCGACGACGATATTGCCGTTCATGATGAACTGCTTGACGCTGACCTTGCGGCCGCGTGAGCGGCGCCAGAGGTACGCCCCGTCGAACTCTGCGCCGAGCGGTTCCGGCCCGAGGTCCGCGAGCAGCGCATGTTGCAGCGGGCGCCGACTCCAGTGCAGCGAACCGAATCGCCGCGGGTCCCGGAAGCGCAGGACCTTGCCGGTATCGAATTCGATGTCGAAGTGGTCATGAAAACTCGCGGGCGCGCCGTGATCCACGATGAACACGCTGCCGGACATCCCGAGATGCAGGATTGCGCTGCCAGCCGCGGTATTGATCAGGAGGTACTTCGCGCGGCGCTCGACCGACTCGATGCGCTGTCCGGTCAGGTTGCCCTCCAGCGCGCGTGACACCGGCCAGCGGAGCCTGCGCTGGCGCATGACGACCCGGGTCACGGTCGCCCCGATGATATGCGGCGCGATGCCGCGGCGGCTGGTTTCAACTTCAGGTAGTTCGGGCATGGCTTATTGTGACCGGATTCTCACGCGTTTGCTCCGGGCACAAAAAAACCCGCTCAGGGCGGGCTTTTCCGACGGCACGAAGTCCGTTACTTGATCTTGGCTTCCTTGTAGAGCACGTGCTTCCGAATGGTCGGATCGTACTTCTTGGTCTCCAGCTTTTCGGGATGGAGGCGCTTGTTCTTGGTCGCCGTGTAGTAGTGGCCGGTGCCGGCACTCGATACGAGCTTGATCTTGTCACGCATGATCGAATCCTCTGCAGTTAGACGCGCGTGCCACTGGCGCGCAGGTCGGCGACGACTTTCTCGATGCCGTGCTTGTCGATAATCCGGAGGCCCTTGTGCGAAACACGGAGGCGCACGAAACGCTTCTCGGATTCGAGCCAGAAGCGCTTGCTCTGCAGGTTCGGCAGGAAGCGGCGACGAGTCTTGTTGTGTGCGTGGGAGACATTATTACCCGACATCGGGCCCTTCCCAGTCACTTGGCAAACCCTGGACATGCTTAACTCTCTGATTTCTAATAAAACTTGCCCGCGATGGCGGGCAAAGAGCGAGACTTTATACCAGTGTCGGGGCTGCTTTACAAGGCCCGGATCGCGGACCCGCCCGCGGGGGTCAGAGCATACCCCGGCTGGCAAGCGAAGTCGCGTTGCCGTCACCGATGATGAGGTGGTCGAGGAGCCGGATATCCACGAGTTCGAGGGCCGCTTTCAGGCGCCGCGTAATGCGCTCGTCGGCCTGGCTCGGCTCGGCAACCCCGGATGGGTGGTTGTGTGCCAGGATCACGGCTGCGGCGTTGATCGCCAGCGCTTCCTTGACGACCTCCCGGGGATAGACGCTGGTGCCGTCGATCGTGCCGCGGAACAACTCCTCGAAACGCAGCACCCGGTGCCGGTTGTCGAGGAACAGGCAGCAGAAGCGTTCGTGATCGAGGTGCCGGAGGCGGGACATAAGGAACATCTCGGTGTCGGCAGGGCTGCGTATCGCCACGCCGGAAGGCAGCGACTGGGAGAAATATCGATGCGCGATTTCGGGCAGCGCTTCGAGACGCGCGAGATGCGTCCGGCCGATGCCGCGGCACGCGAGCAGCTCGGCCCTGTCGGCGCGCAGCAGTCCTCGCAGCGACCCGAAACGGCTCAGCAGGCCTTCGGCGGCCTTGTGGCCACCGGGCCCGATAATCATGCCGAGCAGATCCGCATCGCTTGGCGCATCCCTGGTGTCTTTTCCCACGCCGTCATGATCGGTGCCTGGGTTATGTGCTTACAACCAATCAATCTCAGCGAACCGCCGGCTTTCCCTGCCCGCGGCTGGCACCGGCGGGCCCGGGCGGGATAAGCTCTTTGCAGGATTTGTTCGAGTATTGCCGTGAACATCGTACTGGGCATTACAGGCGGCATCGCCGCGTACAAGACACCGGATCTCGTTCGCCGGCTGCGCGAGCGCGGCGCAGACGTGCAGATCGTCATGACGGGGTCGGCGGCCGAGTTCGTCACCGAGACCGCGTTGCAGGCGGTCTCGGGGCGGCCGATTCGCTCGAACCTGTGGGACAAGGAGGCCGAGGCGGCGATGAGCCACATCGAGCTCGCCCGCTGGGCGGACGCCGTACTGATTGCCCCTGCAACGGCCGAGATCATGGCCCGCATCGCCAGCGGCGGGGCGCCGGACCTGCTGACGACCGTCTGTCTCGCGACCGAGGCGCCGATCGCGCTGGCGCCGGCGATGAATCACGTCATGTGGAACAACCCGGCCACGCAGGCGAACCGCCGCGTGCTCGAAGCGCGTGGCATTCACATCCTCGGGCCCGACGTCGGCTCGCAGGCCTGCGGCGAAAGCGGTGCGGGTCGCATGCTCGATCCTGCCACCATCGCGGCGGCGGTATTCGACCTCGCCCGGGGCCGCGTCGAGGGCGTGCTGGCGGGCAGGACCGTCGTCGTCACCGCGGGCCCGACGCGTGAACCGATCGATCCCGTTCGCTACATCACGAACCGCAGCTCCGGGAAAATGGGTTACGCGATGGCGCGCGCGGCCCACGCACAGGGTGCTACCGTCATCCTGGTGAGTGGCCCGGTCAACCTGCCTGCGCCGCCGGGGGTCGAGTTGCGGCAGGTCTTGACCGCACAGGAGATGTACGATGCGACCCACGAGGTCGTCGCCGATGCCGACATCTTCATCGCCGCGGCCGCGGTGGCGGATTACCGCCCGGCCGATGCGCCGCGGCAGAAGATCAAGAAGACCCGGGAGTCGATGCAGCTCGATCTTGTCCGTTGTCCGGACATCCTCGCGTCGGTGGCGGCGCTCGATGCCGCACCGTTCACCGTTGGATTTGCCGCGGAAACCGAAAGAGTCGAGGAGTATGCGCGCGCCAAGCTCGACAAAAAGCGGCTCGACATGATTATCGCGAACCAGGTCGGCGACGACTGCGGGTTCGACCGGGACGACAACGCGGTCAGCGCATTCTGGCCGGGCGGCGAGCGTGCTTTTGCGCAGGCGGAAAAAACCGAACTGGCGCGGCAGCTGATTGAACTGGTTGCCGATCGCTTCTATGCTGCGCGCGGTGCGGACACGCAGCCGCGCCTCACGGTCATCCGGAACAAAGACTGAAGGACGAGCAATTTGCGATCGATCGAACTGAAAATCCTCGACCCGAGGGTGGGGGATTCGATTCCCTTGCCGCATTACGCCACCGACGGCTCGGCGGGACTCGACATGCGTGCCTGCATCGACGCGCCGCTGACCGTGTCACCGGGCGAAACGGTCCTCGTGCCCACCGGGCTTGCCATCCACGTCGCGGACCCGAAGCTGGCTGCCGTGTTGCTGCCGCGCTCCGGGCTCGGGCACAAGCATGGCCTCGTCCTCGGCAACCTGACCGGCCTGATCGATTCCGACTACCAGGGCCAGGTGTTCATATCGTGCTGGAACCGCAGCGCCAGGGCCTACGAGGTGCAGCCGGGCGAGCGTATTGCGCAGATGGTGTTCATCCGTGTGGAGCAGGTGGCTTTCAGCGTGGTCAACGAGTTCGAAGACAGCGACCGCGGCGACGGCGGTTTCGGGCATTCCGGTCAGACCTGACCGGCTTCGTGATCAGTCGATACCCTTGAGCCGCTTGAAGCGCGCGATGTCATCGTCGAAGCGTTCGATGATCTGCTGCTCGTCGCTCTGGTATTTCTCGAGATTGCGTTCGTGCCGGGCGATGGTTTCTTTCGTCAGCCGCAGGTCCATAGCAAGGTCGTCTTCGATCATCGGCGCACTGGGGTCGTCACTGTAGGGCCTGAACTTGCGTGCCTCGAGACGCAGGTTCTCGAGCCGCCGCTCGAGATTACGCAGGTAGAGTTCGGTGACCCGGGACTGCGCCTGGAACAGCTCGACCCGACGATCGCGATGCATCTGGATCTCTTCGACCGACAGGTAGGTTGCCAGCAGCGCGAGATCCGCCCGGCGCTGCCGATCGATCTCCTCACGGCGCGCGGTCTCGATCCGCTCCTGCTCGATCTGCTCGGCGGTTTTCTTGCCCTGCAGCGCCTCGACAGCGACACCCTGGTCGTTCAGGACTTCCTTGGGGCGTTCCGCGTACTCAGGCGGCACGCTGTCGCCATAGAACACATTGCCGTCTTCATCGACCCACTTGTAAATTTGCTCGTCCCGGGCCATGGCCTGGGAGCAGAAAACGACGAGTGCCGCTGTGATGATGAATATCCGCATAGATCAAATATGCCAGCAAATTCCTGCCCGAAACGGGACTGGTTCTCGTTATGACAACTCGACTCCCGCCCCGTTCCTCTCGAATGGGCCCGATAAGGCCGAATTCAATGGCTTATGAGGGTACCCCGTACTGCTTTCGGTAACTGAGAACCGGTTCAAGATATTGCTCATATTCGCTGGACTCCTCGAGGATATCGATCAGGTCGTCGAGCCGGACGATGCTGATGACCGGTATCCCGAGCGTCTGTTTCAGTTCCTGGACGGCGGAATAGGGGCCCTGGCCACGTTCCTGGCGATCGAGGGAGATGACGAGCCCCGCGATTTCCGCGCCGGCGGAATGGATGATCTGGTAGGCCTCGCGAACGGCCGTGCCGGCGGTGATGACGTCATCCACGATGAGGACCCGCCCGGACAGCGGCGCACCGACCACGCTGCCCCCTTCGCCGTGCGCCTTGGCTTCCTTGCGATTGAAGCAATAGGGCACATCGATGTCGTGATGTTCGGCGAGTGCGGCGGCCGCAAGAGTGGCCAGCGGAATGCCCTTGTAGGCCGGCCCGAAGATCATGTCGAAACGCACGTCCGACTCCGCGATTGCGGCAGCGTAGTAGCGACCCAGCTTGGCGGCCGCGTAGCCCGTATTGAACAGTCCGGCGTTGAAAAAGTAAGGGCTGATGCGCCCCGATTTCAACTTGAATTCGCCGAAGCGAAGCACGCCGAGTTCCAGCGCCAGTTCGATGAATTCCCTTTTGTAGCCGCGCATGTCGAAGGTCTTTTCTGGTTCTGCTGCGGCGCTTCTGTATCATGGCCGCGATCGACCGGAGTATGACACAGGAGAGGGCATTTGTTTCGCGTGATAAGCCTCAATGCAAACGGCATTCGGGCGGCCGCCCGCAAGGGTTTTTTTGACTGGATGGAAAAGCAGGATGCGGACGTGGTCTGCATCCAGGAAACCAAGGCGCAGGTACATCAGCTGACCGACGAGATCTTTTCCCCCGCCGGTTATCACGCGTTCTACGAGGACGCCGAGAAGAAGGGATACAGCGGCACCGCGATCTACACGCGACACGCGCCGAAGAAAATCGTGCGCGGCTACGGCGATCCGGAATTCGATGCGGAAGGCCGATACCTCGAAGTGCAGCTCGGCGGCATCAGCGTCGTGTCGCTGTATCTGCCCTCCGGCTCGTCGAGCGAAGAGCGCCAGGAGGCAAAGTACCGCTGCATGGATTCGTTCACCGAGCACCTGAAGAAGCTGCGGCGGCGGCGGGGCGAAACCATCATCTGCGGAGACTGGAACATCGCGCATCGCGAGGCGGACCTGAAGAACTGGCGAGCCAACCAGAAAAACTCCGGCTTCCTGCCGGAGGAGCGCGCCTGGATGGACCGGGTGTTCGGCGAATACCGTTTCGTCGATGCATTCAGGGCCTTGCCGCAGCCGCCAGATCAGTACACGTGGTGGTCGAATCGCGGACGCGCCTGGGACAACAACGTTGGATGGCGAATCGATTACCACGTGGTGACCCCGGGGCTCGGCGACCGCGTACTGCGAACCGAAATTTACCGGGATGAGCGCTTTTCCGATCATGCGCCGCTGACCATGGATTACGATTGGGGCCATGGCGGCTGATACTTCACAGCAACGCGCGCGACGGGAGACCTTCAGGGAGGCGATCCTGAATCGCCGCATGCTGATTTGCGTGTTCACGGGCTTCACGTCCGGACTGCCGCTCTATGTCCTGATCCAGCTCGTCCCGGGGTGGTTGCGTGTCGAAGGCGTGGGCCTCGCGGAAATCGGTTTCTTCGCGCTGGTCGGTTTTCCGTACACGTGGAAATTCCTCTGGGCGCCCGTGATGGATCGCTACACCCTGCCGTTCCTGGGCCACCGACGCGGCTGGATGTTGCTGACCCAGCTTGCGTTGCTCGTATCGATCGCCGTGATGGGCTTCATCCGGCCGGACCTGTCGATCTGGACGGTCGCTTACCTTGCCGCGGCCGTAGCATTCTTCAGCGCGAGCCAGGACATCGTGCTCGACGCGTACCGGCGAGAATTGCTGCCCGACGTCGAGCTTGGCCTCGGTAATGCCATTCACGTGCAGACCTACCGGCTGGCCGGGCTCGTGCCGGGCTCGCTGGCATTCATCCTCGCGGACTACCTGCCCTGGCACACGGTGTTCGTCGTCGTTGCCCTGTTCATGGCGGTCGGCATCGTGCTGACGCTCGTCATCGACGAGGCGATCAGCGAACCGACACCGCCGAAAACCCTGCGTGCCGCCCTGATCGAACCATTCAGCGAGTTCGTCAGCAGCCGCGGCGTGGCCGGCGCAGCGCTGGTGCTCGCGTTCATGTTCCTTTACAAGCTCGGCGACAACATGGCGACGGCACTGCAGACGCCTTTCTACATCGACGTCGGGTTTTCGATGACGCAGATCGGCACGGTGGCGAAGTTCGCCTCGCTCGCTGCCGCGATCATCGGCGGGCTCGCGGGCGGCGTCGCCATGATCAGGCTCGGCATCAACAGGGCGCTCTGGGTCTTCGGCGTGGTGCAGGTCGTCAGCATCCTGGGTTTTGCGCTGTTGTCGGAGGTCGGCGCCAACCTGTGGATGCTCGGCGTGACGGTGTCGTTCGAGTATCTCGGCGTCGGCCTAGGCACCGCCGCATTCGTCGCCTATATCGCGCGCAACACCAACCCGGCGTTCGCCGCAACCCAGTTCGCATTGTTCACGGCGCTGACGTCGGTGCCGCGCACCCTGGCCAACGCGGTGACGGGCGTCATCGTCGAGCAAACCGGCTGGACGAATTTCTTCCTGCTCTGCACCGTCCTTGCGCTGCCGGGCATGCTGCTGCTCATCAAGGTGGCGCCATGGAACGAGGATGTCCCGTGAGCGTGGATCAGAAGGAGATCCCGGTCGGCCGGCTCGATGAGCTCGACGATCCGGGCTGCCGGGAATTTTCGATCGGCGAGGGTGACTGGCCGTTTCGCGGTTTCGTCGTGCGCAGCGGTGACCAGGTTTACGCGTACCAGAATTTCTGCGTGCACGCCGGGCATCCTTTGAACTGGTCGCCGGATCGTTTCCTCACGAAGGACGGGCGGGCGCTGATCTGTGCGTCGCATGGCGCGACCTATGAAATCGAAACCGGTTACTGCTACGCCGGGCCGGGCTCGGGGCGCAGCCTGAGAAAAGTGGCCGTGACGGTCAGAGACGGCGTGGTCTACGTCACCGGCCCGACGAGCATGTAGTCGCCGGGGCAGGACTGGCGGACAGTGCCGCTGTCGCTATGCCTGGTCGAGAAAGTCCAGCGGGTCGTGGTAACCGCTCGGCAGGTCGTTCTCGTCGCCTGCGTAGTCCTCGGGGTCCATGTCGACCGAGCCGTACCAGTCGTCAGGTGCGCTGACTTCGGTCAGAAACATCTGCGACCATCGTTCCATGTCGAACTCGTCGATTGTCCCGTCAAATTGCTGAATTTCCACGGTTTCGTCGTCTTCATCGACCGCAACGACCTCGAACAGCGTCCCGTTGAGCCGGCGGAACCATTGACCGATGGCGGGATATCCGATGTTCATGTTGCGCATCCTCCGGGGACCAATCCGGGCGCCCCCTCCTTTCATTTATAGATGATGGCGGCGGAAGCGCAAGTCAAGGGGGCCAGAATCAGGATTTGATGAAACGCCAGTCCCAGATGCCGTGGCCCCGCTTGAGCCCGCGGCGCTCGAACTTGGTCTGTGGTCGATCGAGCGGCCCCGCACCGTCATGTTCACGACGCTCGTCGAGCCCGAAGAGCGGCGATGCGCCGACGACCGCGTCGATGTGCCCGGCATAGTCGGCCCAGTCGGTGGCGACGTGGAGGGTGCCCCCGGGTTCGAGCCGGTCGGCCACGAGCCGGAGGAATTCGGGCTGCACGATACGCCGCTTGTGGTGGCGTTTTTTCGGCCACGGATCCGGAAAATACAGGTTCAGCCTGTGTAGCGAACCCGCCGGCACGGCGTGCTGCAGCACCTCTATCGCGTCGTGCATGATGACACGCAGATTGCCGACGTCGGCCTGTTCGGCTTTCAGCAGGCAGTGGCCGACGCCCGGCTCGTGGACCTCGATCCCGAGAAAATCGGCATCGGGTCTCGCCGCCGCCTGCTCCACGAGCGTCTCGCCGTTGCCAAAGCCGATTTCGAGGACGATCGGCGCGCGGCGACCATACAGCGCCGCCAGATCGAGCGGCGCACCGCGATAGTCGATGCCGTAGCGCGGCCAGAGCTCTTCGAGGGCGCGTGCCTGGGAGGGCGTCAGTCGCCCGGTACGTCGGACGAAGCTCCTGATCGTGCGGCGGCCGCTGTCTGCAGCGTGTCCGGTCACGGCCCGCTCTGCTCCCTGAATTCGATCGGGCTTTGCTTCTCCGGCCAGCGGCCCCGGATGTCTTTGTAGAAGTCGCGGCAGACCGCGAGGTCCGCGTCGCGATCGCCGCTCAGTTCGAAGCGCGGCCCGATGCCGATGCGTTTGTTCTCATAGTCAAGAAAGCCGAAATAGACCGGGACCTGCGCACCCTCCGCGATGCGGTAGAAGCCGGTTTTCCATCCGCGCGTCCTGCGCCGCGTACCCTCGGGTGCGAGGCCGAAATAAAAGCTGTCCGCGGCTGCAAACGAGTCGATGGCCTGTTGCACCGCAGAGCTCGCCTTGCCGCGGTCGATCGGTATGCCGCCGAGCGCGGTCAGGATGTTGCCGAGCGGGAACCAGAACAGCGCGTCCTTCGCAAAGAAGTGAACATCGATACCGATCGCGACCTTGTAGGCGAGCGCCCAGAGCCCGTCCCAGTTGGAGGTGTGCGGCGCCGCGATCAGGACGGCCTTCCTGTCCGGTGGTATGCCGCCGACCGTGGTCCAGCCGCCGATCCTGAGCAGCCATCGCGCAATTGCCTGCAACATCAGTCGGTTTCCTTTGTGGGCCAACACCCTGCCGCCCGTGGGCCGCCGGCGAACGGCCTGTCGGGGGCGCCGAATGGCGAGGCGCATGGTGCCGATCCGGTGCCCGTCGAGTAGGCCAAGGCGAAGCGCATCCGTGACGAGTCGGATCGACGCGGGCCGTCAGCCCGCGAGATCCTCGGCGCGTTCGTGTGACGACGCGCCCCAGAAAAACCGGGCCAGCTGCAACTTGGACAGCGTGCCCAGCACGAGCACGGAATGAATGAACCAGGGCTGGTCGCCGAACACGATCATCACGGGCAGCAGGAAGCAGAACAGCGCCATGCAAAAGCGTCCGAACTCGAAGTGCGGAACCACGAGCGCCGGGTAACGAAGCCGGCATGAGACCAGGTAGATTTCGATCAGCACGAGCAACGGCAGGTAGATCAGCCCGTAGCTCGTATAGAAGTCAGGCATGAGCATCCAGATCCAAACGAGTGTCATGACTGAAAAGAACAGGTCGGCCAGCCCGTCGAAATCGCCGGCTCCGGGCGATGGCGCAGCGCGCCTCGCGAAGAAGCCGTCGAACAGATCGGTCAGCGCCATGGCGACATAGCCCGCAAAAAACCACCAGGTCATATCGAGCCAGGCGAGGAGCGTGACCGGTGCCGCTCCCCAGATTCGCGCCCAGGTCAGGGCGTCGGCTATGCGCCTGGCTGTTGTCTTGTTCATCGCGAATGGCAGGTTACCGCAATGCGTGGCGGCGGATAAGGGATTTCCGGCGATCGTGAGGCGGTCATTGACCGGGACAGCACAACGTGGCGCGCCTGCGCCGGGCCTGGTCAGGGTCGGGCGATGAATCCCGCGATGGCGCCGAGTCCCAGCAGTCCCCAGCCAAGCGCAGGTTCGCCTCCGGTGGCCATGACCAGCGCGCCGGTCACGATCCCGATGGCCGCTGCCGTGAGCCAGTAACGCTGTCGCCGCTGTTCGTCGAGCTGCCGCTGAATGTCCTGCAGCTCCGGCGACTGCAGGTTGAAGCGGATGCGTCCTTCCGCGACCTGCTCGCCGAACTTGTTGAGGATTCCGGGCAGCTCGCGCATCGCGTCACGTAGCTGCGGGAGATTGCGGCGCACGTCGCGCAGCATCGCGCGACCGCCGATCTGCTCGTCCATCCACTGGCGGAGAACAGGATGCGCGGTCTTCCAGAGATCGAGCTGCGGATAGAGTTCGCGGCCGAGCCCTTCGATGTTAAAAAGCGTCTTGTGCAGCAGGATCATCTGCGGCTGGATTTCGACGTTGAAGCGTTGCGCGACGCGGAACAGCCGAATCAGCACCTGCGCGAATGAAATCTCCGCGAGCGGCTTGTTGAAGATCGGCTCGCACACCGTGCGCACGGCCGTTTCGAGCTGGTCGACGCGCGTTTCCGGCGGCACCCAGCCCGAGTCGAGGTGCAGCTGCGCGATACGCTGGTAGTCGCGGTCGAAAAACGCGAGGAAATTTTCGGCGAGGTAGCGCTGGTCGTCGGGGCTGAGCGTGCCGACGATGCCGAAGTCGACGGCGGCGTATTTCGGTTTCGCCGGGTCCTCGTGGATGACGAAGATGTTGCCGGGGTGCATGTCCGCGTGAAAGAAGTTGTGGCGGAACACCTGCGTGAAAAAGATTTCGACGCCGTTTTCCGCAAGCAGCTGAATGTTGGTCCCGGCAGCGCGGAGGGCTGCCATGTCGCTGATCGGCGTACCGTAGATTCGCTCCTGCACCAGCACTTCGGGCCGGCAGTAATCCCAGTAGATCTCGGGTACGTACAGCATTTCCGAGCCTTCGAAGTTGCGCTTCAGCTGTGCGGCGTTCGCCGCCTCGCGCATCAGGTCGAGTTCGTCGAGGATCGTATGCTCGTATTCGTCGACGACCTCCATCGGCTTCAGGCGCTTGCCGTGTTCCCAGTAACGCTCCGCGAGGCCCGCGATCATGCGCAGCACGGCGAGGTCGCGTTCGATCTGCTGCAACACGCCCGGGCGCAGCACCTTGACGATGACTTCGGTGCCGCCCGCGAGTTTTGCCGTGTGCACCTGTGCGATCGACGCCGCCGCGAGCGGTTCGCGGTCGAAGCGCTCGAAGACCTCGGAGACGGGTTTGCCGTAGGCGGCGCCGAGAATCGCCACGGCCTCTTCAGCCGGAAACGGCGGTACCGCATCCTGTAGTTTCGCGAGTTCATCGGCGATGTCGCGCGGCAGCAGGTCGCGGCGGGTCGAGATGGCCTGGCCGAACTTGACGAAGATCGGTCCGAGTTCCTCGAGCGCGAGGCGAATGCGCTCGCCAGCCGGCGCCGTCTTGCGGCGCTTGCGCGGGATTACGTAGAACAGGAAGCGCAGCGGCCGCCAGAGGTGCGTTTCCTTGATGATGTCGTCGAGGCCGTACTGCACGAGTACTCGCTGGATCGCCAGCATCCGGAACAATGTTCGCCGCGTGGTCATGTCAGCGGCCCGCCTGCAGGCGCCGGATGCGCGCCTCGAGCCTGTCGACGTCGTCGCGGAGTCTCGATACTTCGCTCGCGAAATGGTCGACCTCGTATCGGCTCGGCGCTTCGCGGCTCTCTTCCTGGACGTACTCGCGAATGTTGGCGCCCATCGTGCTGCGGGCCTCACGGCCCCACTTGCCGAGCTCGCGCGCAATCGTACCGATTCGGTGTGCGGCGGCATCGCCGACGAACGAGGCAAGTTCCTCCTCGAGATCGGGCTTCGCAAACTTGAGAAGCCGCTGGAAATCCGAGGCGACGTGGGTGTCGCCGATCAGTTCGAGCGCGCCGGTGCGGAGTTCGCTGGTGCCGGGTGCGCCGCTCATGCGGGCGAGCGTGAGGAGCGATCCGCTGATCAGGACATCGGGCTCATCGTCATGATCGAAAGTCAGCTCAAGGCCGTCGTCGTGCATCAGGAACCATGCGGCAAGCGCCGTGTCGCGGACGCGAATGGCGACGACCTTGCCGTCGAGCCGCTGGCATAGATCCCGTGCCGGCGTCGTCGCCCGGATATTTCGGTTCAATACGCTGGCAACGGGGCGCATGAGCGCTTCGAGAGGATTCATCGTCATTCAGATGCGATAGCCGATATGGAGGGCGACGATGCCGCCGGCGAGGTTCTGGTAGCGGCAGCGCACGAAACCGATCGCTTCCATCATGTCCTTGAGCGTTTCCTGGTTCGGGTGCATGCGTATGGACTCGGCGAGATACTGGTAGCTCTCGGCATCGTTGGCCACGAGGCGGCCGAGCATGGGAAGCACCTTGAAGGAGTACAGGTCGTAGGCCGGGCGCAGCGCCTCGAGTGGCTCGGAGAATTCGAGAATCAGGGCCTTGCCGCCGGGCTTCAGCACTCGATACATGGCGGCGAGCGCGGCGTCCTTGTCGGTGACGTTCCTGAGCCCGAATGCGATCGTGATGCAATCGAAGCTCTGATCGGCGAACGGGAGTTGCTGCGCGTCCACCTGCGCGATCGAGAGGTTCCCGGCGACGCCCGCATCGACCAGGCGTTCGCGGCCCCGTTCGAGCATCGCCATGTTGATGTCGGCGAGCACGACATGCCCGTCCTTGCCGACTTTGCCGGCAAACGCGCGGGCGAGGTCGCCGGTGCCGCCTGCGAGGTCGAGTACGGCCTGACCCGGACGCACGGCCGCCTGGTCCACCGTGCGGCGCTTCCAGAGACGATGCAGCCCGGCCGACATCAGGTCGTTCATGAGGTCGTAACGCGTGGCGACCGAATCGAACACGCCGCGGACGAGGCCGGCCTTCTCGTCCGTGGACACGGTCCGGTAGCCGAAATGCGTCTGGTCGTCAGTCTGCGGTGACTTGGTCATGGTGCCGTCGTGGTGATGCTTCCGGCAGGCGAGAATACCCTTCGGCGCCGGCGCAGGCCAGTTGTGGCTTATCGGTAGGCGTTGGCCGTTAGCCGGGTCGCCGGCCGGATGCCTAGAGAATGTATCGGCTCAGGTCTTCGTTCTTCGACAGCGCGGCGAGATGTTCGTCGACGTATTCCCCATCGATCGTGACGGCCAGGCCGCTTCGATCCGAGGCCTCGAAGGAAATCGTCTCGAGCAGGCGCTCCATGACCGTATGCAGCCTGCGCGCACCGATGTTCTCGGTGTTTTCATTGACCTGGAAGGCAACCTCGGCGAGACGTCGTACGCCGCTGGCCGAAAATGCCAGCGTGACCTCCTCGGTGCCCAGCAGCGCGGCATATTGCGCGGTCAGCGAGGCATCGGGTTCGGTCAGGATGCGAACGAAGTCCTCGGTCGTGAGCGATTTCAACTCGACGCGAATCGGGAACCGGCCCTGCAGCTCCGGGATCAGGTCCGACGGCTTGGCGACGTTGAATGCGCCCGAGGCGATGAACAGAATGTGATCGGTTCGCACCATGCCGTACCTGGTGGTGACCGTCGAGCCCTCGACGAGCGGCAGCAGGTCGCGCTGCACGCCTTCGCGTGACACGTCCGCGCCCTGGGTCTCGGCGCGGCGCGCAACCTTGTCGATCTCGTCGAGAAACACGATGCCATGCTGCTCGACGGCCTCGAGCGCGCGGGTCTTGAGTTCTTCCTCGTCGACCATCTTCGCGGCTTCCTCGTCGGTGAGCTGGCGGAACGCGTCGCGGATCTTCAGCTTGCGGGTGCGGCTGCGACCGCCCCCGAGGTTCTGGAACAGCCCCTGCAGCTGGCTGGTCATCTCCTCCATGCCGGGGGGCGCCATGATTTCGACGCCCATCGGCATCGACTGCACCTCGACCTCGATTTCCTTGTCGTCGAGCTTGCCCTCACGCAGCATCTTCCTGAATTTCTGGCGGGTGTCATTGTCGGCGGCAGGCGCCTCGTCCTGGGAAAACCCGGCGGTCCGCGATGGTCGCGGCAGCAGCGCGTCGAGAATGCGTTCCTCGGCGGCGTCCTCGGCGCGGTAACGCACCTTCGCCATGCCCTCCTCGCGAATCATCTTGACGGCGACGTCCATCAGGTCGCGGATGATGCTGTCGACTTCGCGGCCGACGTAGCCGACTTCCGTGAACTTGGTTGCCTCCACCTTGATGAATGGCGCCTTGGCGAGTCGCGCCAGCCGTCGCGATATCTCGGTCTTGCCGACGCCGGTCGGCCCGATCATCAGGATGTTCTTGGGCGTGATCTCGCTCCTGAGCGGCTCGTCGATCTGGACGCGCCGCCAGCGATTCCGCAGCGCGATCGCGACCGCGCGCTTCGCTTCGTCCTGGCCGATGATGTGCTTGTCCAGTTCCTGGACGATTTCTCTGGGGGTCATTTGTGACATAGGTTTCTCGCGGCCGCTGGCCGCGCCTTCGTGCGGGCGGCGCGGGCCGCAGCTAGAGTTCTTCGATGATCAGGTTTTTGTTCGTGAATACGCAGATGTCGCCCGCGATGTTCAGGGCTTTCTCGACGATCGAGCGCGCGTCGAGTTCGGTGTTCCGGATCAGCGCCAGCGCGGCCGCCTGCGCGTACGGGCCACCCGAACCAATCGCCATGAGATCGTTCTCGGGCTCGATGACGTCACCGTTGCCCGAAATGATCAGGGAGGTGCCGGGATCGGCGACGCACAGCAAAGCCTCGAGCCGTCGCAGGCGCCGGTCGCTGCGCCAGTCCTTCGCAAGCTCGATGGCGGCGCGGGTCAGGTTGCCGTACTGCTCCAGTTTCGCCTCGAAGAGTTCGAACAACGTGAACGCGTCGGCGGTACCGCCCGCGAATCCCGCGATGACGCGGCCGCCGGCCAGCGAGCGGACCTTGCGCGCGTTGCCCTTCATGACCGTGTTGCCCATGCTGACCTGGCCGTCGCCGCCGATCGCAACCTTGCCGTTGCGCCGGACCGAGACGATGGTGGTCCCTCTGAATTGTTCCATCACTGTTTCCTGGCGGGCGCCCTAGTCCTGGCTCTTCTTGCGGGCGCGTGGATGTGTCTTGTCGTAAATCTGGGCAAGGTGCTGGAAATCAAGGTGCGTGTAGACCTGCGTGGTGGCGATGTTGGCGTGCCCGAGCAATTCCTGCACGCCGCGCAGGTCGTGGCTCGATTCCAGTACATGGGTTGCGAAGGAGTGCCTGAAAAGGTGCGGGTACACGTTGGTGTCCATGCCCTGGCGTTTCGCCCAGTGAGTGACGCGCGCCTGTACCGAGCGTCGGCTGATGCGGGTACCCCGGTTGCTGACGAACAGCGCGGGCTCCTCGGCACCGGCAAGCGCGCTGCGCGATGCATGCCATTGCCGCAGCGCCTTCAGGGCGTGCCGTCCGACCGGGACGATGCGGTCCTTGTTGCCCTTGCCCGTGACGCGAACGGTGGCGTCATGGATGTCGACGTCGCCGCAATTCAGGTCGCAAAGCTCCGCGAGACGCAGTCCTGAGGAATAGAGCAACTCGAGGATCGCGCGGTCGCGATCGATGATGGGGCCGTCGCCCTGGATGTCGAGCAGGCGCGCCATGCGGTCCGCGTCGAGATTCGCCGGCAGTCGTTTCTTCGCTTTCGGCGCCGACACCGACGTTACCGGGTTTTTCTTGACGGCCTTTTCACGCATCAGGAAGCGAAAGAAGCTGCGCGCTGCCGAAAGCCGCCGCTGGATGCTGCGTGCCGAGAGGCCCTTGCGATAGCAGGACGCCGACCATGCGCGCAGGTGTTCCGAATCGAGTTCCGGCCAGCCGCCGACGTCCGCTGTCGCGCACCAGGCAGCGAGCGCTTCGAGATCGCGGCGGTAGTTCTTGCTCGTATGCTTCGACATCCGACGCTCGAACTCGAGGTGCCGCACGAAGCGGTCGATCCAGCCGTCGTCGTTCATCGCCGTGGGCTCAGAAGCGTTTCAGGGATCCCGCAACGAGGTCGCCGATTCGCGTCAGGAAGTCGATGCTCATCCCCGGATGGAAACGCCTGGCATCGACGCTGCCGATTGCCAGAAAGCCGATCTCGGCGCCCGGCCCGAGGGGCACGAGGGCAGCCGAGCCGATTTCCTCGGCGTCGTCGCGGAACAGGAAGGCCCGCTGCGAGTCGCGGATCTGGCCGCAGCGCGCGCTCTTGCCCGAGAGAAAGGTCGTGAATGGCTTGAGGCCGTCGTCGTCGCGGTCGACGACGTGGAAGAAACGTCGCGCCGCGACGTCCCCGAAGGCGTCAGGGTCGCCGAAGATGACGAGCACTGCCTGGTCCGCGTCGAACGCGCTGCGCATCGCCTCCTCGATCGTGGCGACGGTGGTGTTCAGATCCGCCGCAGCCAGCAGCCGCATCGTCAGCGCATGGATCTTGGCAACGAGGACGTCGTTGGCGCGCGCGACGTCGAGCAGTTCCTTGAGCTGTCGCTCGAGCTTCAGGTCTTTCTGCCGCAACACCGACATCTGCCGTTCGATCAACGATACGGCGCCCCCGGTCGCATGCGGGAGACGGAGTGAGGTCAGCAGCGTGGGATGACGCTCGAAGAAGTCCGGATGGGCCTCGAGATAGTCGTGGACGGCGTCCTCGCCCGGCCCGTGGTCGGCAAAATCTGCTTTGGCCTGCGTACTCATAAGTCCATGCTTCCTTCAGAAACCAGTTCGGCATTGCCCGTCAGCCAGACGGGCTCGGCCTCGCCGCGCCAGCTTACCACGAGTTCGCCGCCCGGCAGTTTCACCGTGACATCGGGCTCGAGCAGGCCGCGCTGCCTTCCCGTGACGACGGCGGCACAGGCGCCGGTGCCGCAGGCCAGCGTTTCGCCCACGCCGCGCTCGAAGACGCGCAGGGCAATGTGGGAGCGGTCGATGATCTGCATGAAGCCGACGTTGACGCGCTCCGGGAATCGCTCATGGCGCTCCAGGACGGGGCCCAGCGTCGCGACGGGGGCCGCGGCGATGTCCTCGACCTGCAGCACGCAGTGCGGATTGCCCATCGAAACGGCGGCGACCTCGACCTGCCGGCCACCGACTTCGAGCGTGTAAAGCATGGCTTGCCCGGGGGCAGTGAACGGGATGCGGCCAGGGTCGAATTCGGGCCGGCCCATGCTCACCGTCACGAGGCCGTCGGTCGCAACCCGTGCCTCGATCGGTCCGGCGGGGCTCAGCAGCGTGAAGGCCTGGTCGTGGCCGGGCTCATCCGCGAGCACGCGGGCGACGCAGCGCACGCCGTTGCCGCACTGGCCGACCTCGGAACCGTCCGCGTTGAATATCCGGTAGCTGGCCGCGAACGGCGGCTCGGCCGCGCCGACCCACATGAGCTGGTCGAACCCCGGACCGTCTGCCGCGGCAGCAAGTTCACGCACCCGGCTCTTGTCCGGCGGGGGCAGAGCGCTCCTGCGCTGATCGACGACGAGAATACGGTTCCCCGCGCCGTGCATTTTATGGTAGTGAACTTTCATTCGTGGTTCGCGGTATCGCAATGGCCCGGATGGACATTTGTGATCGGCAACTGTAGTTTACATAAACTGCTGACCAAACTAACAACATTGCCCTTGGAGAGCGACATGCGGCACATAATGGTTATGAACGCGAAGGGTGGATGCGGCAAGAGTACGCTGGCCACCAACATCGCGTCCTACTTCGCGACGGAAGGCGCCTCCGTCGCGCTGGTCGATTTCGACCCGCAACGTTCGAGCCTGGACTGGCTTGATCGGCGCCCGGAAGACCGCGCGCCGATCACCGGCGTTGCCGGCTACGAGGACGGCCTGAGGCACGCGCCCCGTAACGCAGATTTCCTGATCATGGATGCGCCCGCACGTTCTCACGGCAAGGAGCTCTCGGACCTCGTGCGTCATGCCGAGACCATTCTCGTGCCGGTGCTGCCCTCGACGATCGACATGCAGGCGACGACCACGTTCCTCGAGGAACTGAAGGGTGTGGCGAAGGTCGCCAGAAAGCAGGCCAAGATAGCCACGGTGGCAAACCGTGTCCGCGACAACACGCTGATTTTCGACGATCTCGATGAGTACCTCGAGAAGACCCGGGTGCCCTATGTCGCGGCGCTCCGCGAGGCGCAGAATTACGTGCGAGCCTACACGCGCGGTCTCGGGATCTTCGAGCTTCCGGAGTACCTCGCCTGGCCCGACTGGGACGAATGGGATCCGCTGACCCAGTGGTTGAAGAGCAAGCGCTCGCAGCCCTGATACCCCCCGCGGTGCGCGCCGCGGCTACTCCAGGCTCGCCCTGATACCGTCCACGGGATCCGCGTAGCGCGGCGTCACGCCGAGCGTGTCCCGCATGCGGGTCGTATCGACGATTCGCGACTCGGACAGGAACGACAGCCGCATCGGCGAAAATCGCCGCCCGGCCTCCTCGCGGGTGATTTCCGGCGGCATCGCGAGTCCGCAAAGGTCGGCGACATTGCGCGTGAACGCAGTGCCGCTGCGGTGGTCGCCATCGCCGACGTTGTAGATGCCTGCCGGCACCCCGGGATCGAGCGCCGCGACGCAACAGCTCGCGAGATCGTCGACATGGATGCGGTTTCCGGGGTGGGCTTCGGACTCGCCGATGACGGGCTCCGCCGCACGAATTCGGTCGATGCCCAGCCGGCCCGGGCCGTAGATGCCCGGTGCACGCAGGATGACGGCGTCGCAGCGATTCTCGGCAGACCAGTCGAGCAGCAGCCGTTCCGCGGCGACGCGCGCGCGCGAACGACCGTTCTCCGGGTGTACCGGCGTCGACTCGCTGACGCGCCGGCCGCCGCAGTCGCCGTATACCCCGGTCGTGCTGATGTAGACGAATCGGGAGGGTGGCGGCGACAGAAGTCCAAGGAATGCCGCCAGTCGCTCGTCCTGTTCCGGGCCGGCCGGCGGTACCGTGTAGAGGACCGCGTAATCGTCCGGCAGGGTCAGCGGCAAGCGCTCGTCAGCGTCGATGTCGAACACGAAGTGCGGCTGGCTCGAGGGCGCCGGCGAGCGGCTTAGCCCGGCGGCAGCTCCGGCGGGCAGGCGCGCCAGTACGCGTTGCCCCGTGTAGCCGGTGCCGACGACCAGTGTGTACACGATGCTCTGCCGGCCTCAGCGCTTGTGCTTGCCGAGGTGCGGTATGGCGGCGTGTGGCTTTGCCGTGACCATGCCGAGGCCATCGCGAAAAGCGCCCGCGGCCGCTTTTGCGTCGCCGAGCTGGTTCAGGAGCCCGCCATACTCCCGGTAGGCCTCGGGCGTCGGGCGCAGGCTGATGACGGTCTCGAGATAACTGCGTGCCTTGCCCCAGAGCTCGTTGCGGATGCAGAGCCTCGCGGCTGTCAGCAGCAGGTCGGGGTCGTCGCTGTGCTGTTTGAGCCAGCCCTCAGCGCGCTTCAGTTGCTTCGTCACATCGGTCGCCTCGACGAGACCGAACAGCTGGACCAGTGCCGGCGTCCAGTTGGATTTCAGCTCCGTGGCGAGTTCTTTCTCGACCCGGTCGTGGAGGCCCGCGCGCATGAGACCCCGGTAGTAGGCCTCGAGGACAGTGACGTCGGCGCGGAACTTGCGCGGAACGTTCCGCCACGCCGCGTCGATGGCTTCCGCGTCGGGCGCCCGGTCGAACGCGGCCTGGTGCACGCGGACGGTCCAGGCGTCGAGCGTCTCGGCCTTGACCTGGCTGTTCCTGCCCAGCCGCGGCAGGATCTCCGCGAGTGCATCCCAGTCCTCGAGCTTGAAATACAGCCGGCCGATCAGCGCGAGCGCCTGGGCGTGGTTCCGCGTGGTTTCCTCGAGTCGGCGCAGGGTGGCAAGCGCCTGCTCGTACTGCTTGCGGTCCAGCTGGAATTCAGCCTGCGTCAGCAGCACGGCGTTCGCCGCCTCAGGAATGTCCTGGTAGGCGAGGCGCAGCCATTCGTCGCGACGGTCGTCCTGGCCCTGCAGATGCGCGGCCCTCGCGGCCTGCAGGTAGTTGAAAAGCGGTGAATCGCTCGTGCTTGCCGCGCGGGCCAGCAGCTTCTCGCCCCGCGCGAGGTCGCCTTCGGCAACGGCTATCATGCCGCGCGTCATCTTCTGGCCTGCGCGCGCCGAGCGGTAACGGCCGGCAGCCTCGCCCAGGCGCCGCGGCGCGACGATGACCTGACGTATCAACCAGACGGTGAGCACAAAAAGGAAGGCGAAGCCCGCCAGTACCGGCACCGACATCTCGATGACGTAACCGCGGAAGTTGATCGCGACGTAGCCGGGGTCCGCCAGCAGGAAGTGCGCGGCCAGCGCGCTCGCGAACAGCAGCACGATGACGATAAGGCCGAGTTTCACTGCGCGTTCCCGGTCCGCACGCGGAACTCACGCAGCAACCGCAACGACTCCGAAATATCCGGCTTGCTGATCGTGAATTCGGTACCGCGGATTTCCGCGATCGTTTCGCGCGCACTTATGACCGGCGCGCTGTCCGCGTCGAAATACTCGCCGAGGAGCGCGCTGGTGTCATCGAGGGTCTGCTCGAATATCGATTGCTCTCCGCGCAGCAGCGCAAGGCGTGCTGCCTGCAGTTGCATCGCGATGTTGTTGCGCAGGAAGTACTCGGCGTCCGGCGAAAGCTTCGAGAATTTCGCCTGGTCCGGCGGCGTGACCCTGACGAGCCCCGACATCGCATTCTTCATGGAGTCCCATGCCCTGCCCGCGCCGCTGGTCCCGGCATCGGTGGGCGCGGCGCCGTTGTCCTCGCGCGCGTCGCCTGCGAGCGGCAGCGTCTCCACCACGCGCGCGAGGCTCGCGAGCGTCAAGGTGAGGCCCTCGATGTCCGGCTTCGACATGGCGTCGAGTGCCGCGAGCTCATCCGACAGCGCGCGGCGCACGTCGGTGAGGCCGGGGTTGGCCAGCTGCACGATGCGTTCGTCGGCCATTCTCAGTGCGAGCGCGGCGAGCGCAGGGTTGCCCGCGAGCTGCAGCTGCGCATTGGCGATCTGCATGTAGTATTCGGCCTCTGCGACCAGCCAGGCGTCACGCGCGCCTTTCGAGACGCCGGCGAGCGATGCGACGGACCCTTCGAGGGACGCGATTCTCGGCGCGAGTGATTCGACGGCGCGCGCCTCGTCGTCGAGCGTGTCACGCAGGTCCCCGATGGAGGCTTCCGTGACATCAGCGCCGTTTTCCAGTTTCGTGACCCTGTCGCCCAGGGCAGCCAGCGATTCGCGTGCCGCCCTGTTGCTGCGCTCGAGTGCCGCGAGCCCGTCGTCCGTGCCTGCGGACGCAGCGTCGCGCCAGTCGTCATAGACGACGTACGCGGTAGCCGCCAGCGCGACGACCAGCGCCAGCGCCGAGAGCAGCAGCGGCAGGGCGCCTGGCGTCCGGGTTTGCGTCGTGCCCGTGGTGTCTTCCGTCTCGGAAATGGTCGCGGATTCTTCCTGAGCTTCCTCAGGTTCGCGTTGCATGTCGGATTCGCTCATGTTGCTGGTCCGCGGTCGGTAATCGTGAGCGCGATGATCGCCTCGACCATCTCGCCGGCTTGTGGGCCCGGCGCCAGGAAAGGCCGGGATGCAGGGTAGTGGTCCAGCGCTTTTTGTATCACACGAGCGGCCGGGGTCACCAGTGGCGTCCTGTCCAGCTTTTCGACGCATGCGGCGGGCAGCAGTTTCAGGAGGTTCTCCAGGGACTCCACGCTCATGGCGGTGACGACGTCGATATCACCGTCCTGCCAGCGCTCCTCGAGTGCCGCGAGCGCGGCCGGATCGACCGCCGGCAGGCGTCGTTCGTACACCGCCAGGTAGTCGACTGTCGCGCCGCGGGCGCGGAGTTCGTCCGCGAGCAGCTCGCGGCCCGCCTGACCGCGGATGATACGCACCCGCTTGCCGGCCACCTCGGCAAGCTCGGGCTCGCCGAGCAGGTGCTCGCTGTCGAAGCCGCCCGCCGGCTGAATGTCGACCTGCCGGCCGGCCGCGCGGACCGCTTCCGCGGTGGCCGGGCCGATGACCCCGATACGGCCGCCGCCGGCGTGTTCGAGGCCGAACTCGACGGCATTGCGGCTGACGAAAATCGTGATGTCGGGACGGCCCAGCGCGGCCTCTTCGCGCGCGATCGCCTGCGGGTCTCGCGCCGCGATCTCGATGACCGGAAAGCAGATGGCCGTGCCGCCCGCCCGCTCCACCTCGGCGACCAGCTCGGCCGCCTGGGCGCGAGGGCGTGTCACGAGCACGCCGACGCCCTTGAGAGGCGCGTCAGACATTCTGCGCGGCGGCTGCCTCGAGCATCGCGCGCGCGCCGCGCTCGACGAGTTTCTGCGCCAGCTCGCTGCCTGCCGCCTCCGGATTATTCGGGTCGCCCATCACGGTCTCGCGAATGAACTCGCTGCCGTCCGGCATCGCGACCAGCGCGGTGACCTTCAGCATGTCGCCCTCGATGACGGCGTGTGCCGCGACCGGTGACTGACAGCTCGCCCCGAGGTCGCGCGCGATGACGCGTTCTGCCAGCGTGGTTTTTACGGTTTCCGCGTGGTTCATCCGGCCGAGCAGTGCCCGCAACTCGTCATTCGAGGACAGGCACTCGAGCCCGAGGACGCCCTGCGCCGCGGCGGGCAGCATCTGGTCGGGCGTGAATTGCTGGCTGATGTGCTGTTCGAGGCCGAGTCGCTCGAGCCCTGCGGCCGCGAGGATAATCGCGTCGAATTCGCCGGCCTCGAGTTTCGCGAGGCGCGTGTTGACGTTGCCGCGCAGCGGTTCGATGCGCAGGTCGGGGCGCATCATTCGGAGCTGTGCCTGGCGTCGCAGGCTCGAGCTGCCGATCAGCGCGCCCTCGGGCAGGTCCTCGAACTGCCTGCCATCCGGTGACACCAGGGCGTCGGCGTCGTTGGCGCGTTCGAGAATCGCTGCGAGGCAGAAACCTTCGGGCATCTCGGCCGGCACGTCCTTCATCGAATGCACGGCGATGTCGGCCTCACCGCGCTGCATCGCCACCTCGAGTTCCTTGATGAACAGGCCTTTGCCGCCGATTTTCTGCAGGCTGCGGTCGAGGATCTCGTCGCCGCGCGTCGACATCGGGACGAGCTCGACACTCTCGACTTCGGGGAACAGGGACAGCCTGTCGGCTACGTGGTTGGCTTGCCAGAGCGCCAGCGCGCTCTTGCGGGTAGCAATGCGAATGATCATTTTCTTCCTAAGCGTTCTTCAGTCTGCGGCGCACTTCGGTCACGTGCCGGCGGCTGATTATCAACTCTTTGGCGTCAACATTCGACCCCGGGCGCAACACGACATGGCTGCGCCCCTCGTCGTCGCGCTCGATCCGCTGGATCCGGTCGACGGCGACGAGCGCGCCGCGGTGGATGCGCACGAAGCGCTGGCCGAATTCGTCCTCGAGCGTCTTGAGCGAATCCTCGATCAGGGCATGGCCCTTGTCATGATCCACGCTGACGTATTTCTGGTCGGCGCGAAAGCACCAGATTTCGTCGATCGGAATCAAGAGGAGCTGCCCGTGACTCGTGGTCGTAACGTGCCTGCGGGCGTTGCCCAGGCGCGCCTCGGCCGCCAGCTGGCCGAGCGTGCCCGTCGCGATCTTCTCGGCATGCTGCAGTGTGTCGATGAGTCTGCCGCGGCGTACCGGCTTCAGGACGTAACCGACGGCGCGCGCTTCGAAGGCGTCGATGGCGTACTCGTCATAGGCGGTCGCGAAAACGACTGCCGGTGGATGTTCGAGCCGGTTGAGGTGATGCGCCGCCTCGATGCCATCCATGCCTGGCATACGGATGTCGAGCAGCACGATGTCCGGCGCGGTCTGTGCGGCGACGTCGAGCGCCTCGCGGCCATTCGCCGCCTCGCCGACGACTTCGAAACCCGGCTCCTCGTCGAGAATCTGCCGCAGGCGGTCGCGTGCCGGCTGCTCGTCGTCGACGATCAGGATCTTCACGCGGTTCCCTCCTCGGCAGGAAACCTGAGCGTCACGGTAAACCGGTCATCCTGTTCGTCCACGTGCACCGAGGCGCGGCTGCCGTAGGCAAGTTCGAAACGCTGCCGAATATTGGACATCGCCATGCGATTGCCGCCGGAACGCCGCTCACCGGCAGGCGCCACCGGATTGGAAATCGAGATTTCGAGCGTCCTGTCCTCGCGCCGGCCGTTGATCGTGACCTCGCCGCCGCCGGGCAGCTGTTCGACGCCGTGGTAGATCGCATTCTCCAGCAACGGCTGGATCGTGAGGCACGGGATCAGCGCGCGCATGGGCAGTTCACCGATGTTCCAGCGGACGTGCAGGCGGTCGCCGAGCCTGAGTTTTTCGATGCGCTGGTAAATCGCCGCGGTCTCGAGTTCCGCCTTCAGTGTCGTGCGGTCCTTCGTCGTCTGCAGGTTCGCGCGCAGCAGATCGGACAGGTCCTCGACCGCTTCTTCGGCGCGGCGCGGATCACTGCGCGTCAGCGAGGCGATCGTATTCATGCTGTTGAACAGGAAATGCGGGCGGATCAGGGCCTGCAGTGCGCTGATTCTCGCCTGTGCCTCCAGCACGATGCTGCGGCGCCACTCGCTCGAGACGTACAGGTAACGCATCGCAAGCGCGATCACGATCGAACTGATGGCGAACGTGCGCGCGATGAACGTCGTATGCGTACCGTCGATGATCGACGACTGGCCGAATATGCGGGTGAGTTGCCACGCGGCTTCGGCGAGCAAAACGGCGAGCACCTCGAGCAGCAGGAAGCTCAGCACGAATGCCCTGGTCTTGCCGGCGCTCTCGAGGCGCTTGCGCAGCTGGCACATCACGGCCGTGCCGAGCAGCGCGATCCACAGCACGAAAAACGAAGTCTTGGAGAGCTCGACCAGGAACTGTCGTTCCGGGCTGTGCGCGGCGAGTGTCAGCACGAAGGCAACGAGTTCTGCGACGAGCAGCACGATGAAAAGCGTGCCGGCCGCGCAAAAGTCGGGCAGGTATGCCTGGGTTGTCCGGTCAGCGGGCTCGGGTGCTGCGGTCACGCGGGGCGCTCCTCGATGGTTGGCGGCATTGTAGCGCCTGCCGCTTCGAACCGCGCCTCAGGTGCAGTTTTCGGCGATCAACTCTTCGACGCGCTGGCGGGCTTCCTGCGTTTGCTCATCGTCGAGATACACGCGTTCGCCGTTCTCGTCGGTGCGGTAAAGACGCCGTGACTGCACGTAGGTCTCGAGCCGGGCCCGGTATGAATCACACTTCTTGTTGCGGGCCTCTTCCTCGGCCAGCTTCTCGGCGCGTTCCTGTTCCTGCGCCGCTTCGACCGAGCGCGCTTCCTCACGCGCTGTCTGTGCATCGACCCGTGCCTGCACGCGCTGCTGCACATCGTCGTTATTCGTGCGCCGGTACGAGATATCGAGCCGCTCTTCGCTGGGCGCGCCGGTCGGACGGTCTTCATAGTGGATATTGCCGTCCTCATCGGTCCACTTGTAAATCTCGCTGGCGCCAGCGCTCGCGGCGATCGCGATCGCGGCACAGGCGAGCAAGCATTTGGTATTCATGATCATCGTCCTTCCCAGCCCATCTGTATCGTATAAATCATTGAACGATAAGCCATTAGAGCACGATCAGCGCGCTTATGTCGTGATCGTTGTCACAGGGAAAAGCGGACTTTCGCACATCCGGACAGAATACAAAAAGCGGGCCGAAGGGCCCGCTAAGCTGCTGTTCGAAGGAAGGATTCCGGGCTGCAGGGGTCCCCGGCCCGGGCCGCGGCCTGTCGTTATGACAAACCGGGCCCGGGCCGAGGGGGGATCATTCCGCGGAGGTGAACTCGGGATAGGCCTCGAGACCACATTCACTGAGGTCGACGCCCTCGTATTCCTCCTCTTCGGAGACGCGGATGCCGATGGCCTTCCGGATCAGGAACCACGCCGCGAAGCTGGTTGCGAACACCCAGGCGAAGATGGTTCCGGCGCCCAGCAACTGCTTGCCGAGCTGCGCGAGCACGCTGCCCTCGTTATTGGTGAACGCAACTGCCAGCAGGCCCCAGATGCCGACCACGCCGTGCACGGAGATGGCACCGACCGGGTCGTCGATTTTCAGCTTGTCGAGCGTCACGATCGACCCGACCACCAGCAGGCCACCCACCGCGCCGATTGCCGTTGCGACGATCGGTTCCGGCGTGAGCGGTTCCGCCGTGATCGCGACGAGACCGGCGAGCGCACCGTTCAGCGCCATCGTGAGATCGGCCTTGCCGAACCAGCCCCTGGCGAGCAGCAACGCGGCGATCAGGCCGCCGGCTGCCGCCATGTTGGTATTCACGAAGACCAGTGCGACGGCATTGGCCTCGCCGACGTCTGACACCTTGAGCTCGGAGCCGCCGTTGAACCCGAACCAGCCGAGCCAGAGGATCAGCGTACCGAGTGCCGCGAGCGGCAGGTTGCAGCCCGGGATCGCGTTGACCTGTCCGCCGCTGCCGTACTTGCCCTTGCGGGCGCCGAGCAGGAGCACGCCGGCGAGCGCGGCGGCGGCGCCGCAGAGGTGCACCACGCCCGAACCCGCGAAATCGAGGAAGCCCGCCGCGTCGAGGAAGCCGCCGCCCCATTTCCAGAAACCCTGGACCGGATAGATGAAGCCGGTCAGGACCACGGCGAACGTGAAGAACGCCCAGAGTTTCATCCGTTCCGCCACGGCGCCCGAGACGATCGACATTGCGGTCGCGACGAACACAACCTGGAAAAAGAAATCGGACAGGTTCGAGTAATAGGTGTCGCCGCCGCTCGCGATGACGGCGGCCGCCTCGTTGTCCGACGAGGTCAGCAATCCGCTGCCGATGGTCGACAGGCTCTGAAACACGCCGCCCGCATAGTCGCCGGGATACATGATCGCGTAGCCGCAGAGCATGTACATGACGCAGGCAATCGAGTAGAGGCCCACGTTCTTGGTCAGAATCTCGGCGGTGTTCTTGGCGCGCACGAGGCCGGCCTCGAGCATCGTGAAGCCGGCGGCCATCCACATGACCAGGGCACCCATGACCAGGAAGTAGAAAGTGTCGAGCGCGTAGGCCAGTTCGGTCACGCGCGCGGCTGTCTGTAAAGTGTCTTCCACGTCTTGTCTCCTGTTCTAAACGGCTGCGCTGCCGGTTTCACCGGTGCGAATGCGAATGGCCTGGACGAGCTCGGTGACAAAAATCTTGCCGTCGCCGACCTTGCCGGTGCGTGCCGTCGTCGCGATCGCTTCGATGACCCGATCGGCAATTTC
>DATCZJ010000152.1:0-10413 GCA_036525955.1 Woeseiaceae bacterium
CGCCGCGAGCTTCGCCGACGTACCGGCCGTCGTTTCGAGGCGGGTCGATAATACCGAGATGCGCCTCGTCGCGGCGCTTCGCTACCGGCCCTTCAAAAAGGTCATCGCGATATCGGAAGCCATCGCCCGCGAGTTGCGCGACCGGGGTGTCGAGGAACAGCGGCTCGCGATCATACGTAGCGCGGTGGACGTCGACCGCTTCGAGCGATGCGGCGACTGCGCAAGGTTTCGCGAGGAATACGGCGTGCCGGACGGTGCGCTGGTGATCGCGGCGGCGGGGCAGCTGATACCTCGCAAGGGGCATCGCTACCTGCTCCAGGCGGCTGCCGAACTGGGGGCCGCGCACGGCGAGTACCGGGTACTCGTCTTTGGCGACGGGTATCTCCACAATCAGTTACAGGCGCAGGCGGAGTCTCTGGGGATTGCGGACGTCGTCGCCCTCGCGGGCTTCCGTGAAGACCTCGATGATTACGTCAGCTGCTTCGACATCTTTGTCCATCCAGCGCTCGCGGAGGGGCTGGGCGTAGCGGCGTTGAAGGCGGCAGCGGCCGGCGTGCCAGTCGTCGGCTTCGAGGCGGGCGGCCTCGTTGAAGCTGTTGTGCATCGGGAGACCGGCATCCTCGTGCCGGCGGAAGATGCCGGCGCGTTGCGGGATGCGATCGCCACGCTGATGGATGACGGCGCGTTGCGGCGGAAGCTCGGCCTGGCCGGCAGGAAAAGAATGCAGAGAGACTTCTCGATCGCTACGATGGTGGACAAACACGTGGCGCTATACGAGTCGGTGATCGATGCCTGAAGATCCCGCCATTAACGAGCTAGCGACAACGCTCGTCGGGGAACTCAATCGGAAGAAGAAGGCCGTGGCGACCGCCGAATCCTGTACTGGAGGGTGGATCGCCAAGGCACTGACTGATGTGCCCGGGAGTTCCGGCTGCTTCGGCTATGGCATAGTCAGCTACAGCAATGGTGCAAAGGAGTCGATCCTGGCCGTCAGGAACCGGACGCTTGCCGAACACGGTGCCGTCAGCGAACCGGTGGTGCGCGAAATGGCGGAAGGCGCGTTGCAACTCAGCGGCGCGGATATCGCCGTCGCAGTCAGCGGTGTGGCCGGACCGGATGGTGGCAGCGACGACAAGCCCGTGGGCACGGTGTGGTTCGCCTGGTCCATGCGGGGGCCAAGGGGTATCACGACAGATACCGATCTGCAGCGTTTCGAGGGTAACCGGGAAAGCATTCGCATGCAGACAGTAATACACGGCCTCAAGGGTGTCAGGGGGCGCATGCCGACATGAACAATAAGCGAATCTTCTTTGCACTCTGGCCGGACGACCGCCAGCGCGACCGCCTGCGCGACGTCATCAGCCCGCTCGCGAAGCTGGTCGAGGGCCAGCACGTCTACCGTGGCAACTGGCACGTGACCACGGCGTTCATTGGCGAATTCCCAGAGTCCAGACTGCAGGATCTTCAGGCGAGGGCTGCGCAAATTACCGTCGAACCGTTTCGCCTGCGTTTCGACCGCGTCGAATTCTGGCCGCGGCCGAAAGTTGCCAGCCTCGTCGCAGCCATCGTGCCGCCCGAGCTGCAGCGTCTCGTCGATGCACAGAACTCGCTGCTTGCGGACCTCGGTGTAAGCGTCGAAGATCGGGCCTACCGGCCGCACATAACGGTGGTACGCCGGGCGCGGTCCTTCGAAACGCAGCGCCTCGCGCAGCCGGCGGTCGTCGAATGGTCGGGTTTCGAACTGGTCGAATCGATCTCCGAGCCCGGCGGAGCGACTTACCGCCCGCTGAAACAATAGCTTCGGCGTGATACCTCGTTTTTACCCAAAGTGCCGGGAATTGGAGGCTGCGCCACTATTGGGCTTCAGGCAAAATACTGTATATAATCACATGCAATCTTCCACCGACGGGATGGCAGCAAGAAATGGATGAAAACCGCAAAAAAGCACTCGCCCAGGCACTGGGACAGATAGAAAAGCAGTTCGGCAAGGGTTCCGTCATGCGGCTCGGTGACGGCAGCATGATTGGCAACATCGAAGCGGTTTCCACGGGTTCGATTGGCCTGGATGTCGCGCTGGGCATCGGCGGTGTGCCGAAAGGCAGGGTCGTCGAGATTTACGGGCCGGAAGCATCCGGCAAGACGACGTTGACCCTGCAGGTGATTGCCGAGGCGCAGAAGACGGGTGGTACGGCGGCATTTGTCGACGCAGAACACGCGCTCGACCCGCAATATGCTGAAAAGCTCGGCGTCAACGTCGACGAGCTGCTGGTATCGCAGCCCGATACGGGCGAGCAGGCGCTCGAAATCACCGATATGCTGGTCCGATCCGGCGCCGTCGACGTGATCGTGGTGGACTCGGTTGCAGCGCTCACGCCGAAAGCCGAGATCGAGGGTGAGATGGGTGACACCCACGTCGGCCTGCAGGCGCGACTGATGTCGCAGGCGCTCAGGAAGCTCACGGGCAACATCAAGCGATCCAACGCCATGGTGATCTTCATCAACCAGATCCGCATGAAGATCGGCGTCATGTTCGGCAGTCCCGAGACGACGACAGGCGGTAATGCGCTCAAGTTCTATTCCTCGGTGAGGCTCGACATCCGCCGCATCGGCGCGATCAAGAAGGGCGACGAGGTGATTGGTAACCAGACGCGCGTCAAGGTGGTCAAGAACAAGGTGTCGCCGCCGTTCAAGATGGCCGAATTCGAGATCCTGTACGGCGAGGGCATATCGCGCGAAGGCGAGATCATTGAACTCGGCGTCCAGCACGGCCTCATCGACAAAGCCGGTTCCTGGTATAGCTACGGCAAAGATCGCATCGGCCAGGGTAAGGAAAACGTGCGTGAGTTCCTCAGGGCAAACCCGGACATAGCGAGCGAGGTCGAGCAGAATATTCGCGAGAAGCTGTTGCCACAAACCGTGAAGCCGTCCGCGTCGGACGACGAGGAGGCCGTGGCGCAGGAAGCCTGATGCTGTAGGAGAGCGCCTCGGCGCGGGATCGGTGTGAGACCGATCGCGGTTCCAGAACCGCTCCTGCAGGATTTGAAGACACGATCATGTCCGACGTTCGCACCGAAGCCCGCAAGAAAGTGATGGACCTGCTTGCGCGCCGTGAGCACGGGCGTGCCGAACTCGAGTGCAAGCTCGTCGCCAGGGGCTTCGGCAAGGACGTCGCAGCCGATGCCCTGCGGCAGCTGGCCGACGAAGGGCTGCAGAGCGATCGCCGTTTCGTCGAGTCGTTCGTGCAGTCCCGCATCAATCAGGGCAAGGGTCCGCTGCGTATTCACGCCGATCTGGGCCAACGGGGCATTGCCGCTGGCCTGATTGACGAAGTTCTGGAGGAGGCCGGCGAAGACTGGTATGCGTTGGCAAGGGACGCACGGTTGAAGAAATTCGGCCGATCGAGGCCGGCCGAGTTCAGGGACAAGGCGCGCCAGATGCGTTTCCTGCAGTACCGGGGATTCGAGCCCGATCAAATCCAGGCCGCGGTCTCGTCTTTCGACGATTAACGCTTAATCCGTCCAGACAAGTCCCGTACACTTACGGGTTTGAAAATCGCCGCCTGATCCCGATATCAACCCGATGAAACGCCTTTCCAGCAATGAGTTGCGCCAGGCCTTCCTGGACTTTTTCGCCGAGCGGGGCCACGAAGTGGTTGCGAGCTCACCTCTCGTGCCCGGCAACGACCCGACGCTGCTCTTCACCAATGCGGGCATGGTGCAGTTCAAGGACGTGTTTCTCGGCATGGAGAAGCGAGGCTACGACCGCGCCGTAACGTCGCAGCGCTGCGTACGGGCAGGCGGCAAGCACAACGATCTGGAGAACGTCGGCTACACGGCGCGCCATCACACGTTTTTCGAGATGCTCGGCAACTTCAGCTTTGGCGATTACTTCAAGCGCGAAGCCATACAGTTCGCATGGGACTTCCTGACGCAGACGCTGGAACTGGCCCCCGAGAGACTCTGGGTTACCGTGTTCAATGACGACGATGAAGCGGCGGACATCTGGCTCGAGGAGATGAAAATCGACCCCGAGCGTTTCACGCGCATGGGCGAAAAGGACAACTTCTGGGCGATGGGCGATACCGGGCCTTGTGGACCCTGCAGCGAAATTTTCTACGACCACGGTGAGCACGTGCCGGGAGGCCCACCGGGGTCGCCGGATGAGGATGGCGACCGCTACGTCGAGGTCTGGAACCTCGTTTTCATGCAGTTCGATCGCTCAGCTGACGGCACCATGAAGGCGTTGCCGAAACCATCTGTCGATACCGGCATGGGGCTCGAGCGAATCGCGGCCGTCATGCAGGGCGTGCACAGCAACTACGAGATCGACTTGTTCGCGAAGCTGATCGAGGCGACCGCGAAGACGGTCGGCGTCGAGAACGACGGCTCCAGTTCACTGAATGTCATCGCTGATCATATCCGGGCCTGCGCATTCCTTATTGTCGACGGCGTGCTGCCCGGCAACGAAGGTCGCGGTTACGTCCTGCGCCGGATCATTCGCAGGGCGATTCGTCACGGCAAGAAACTCGGCACCGAGGAGCCGTTCTTCTACAAGCTTGTCGGCCCGCTGGCCGAGGAGATGGGCGATGCCTATCCCGAGCTGCCCGCGGCCAGGGCGCATGTCGAGAAAGTCCTGAAGAAGGAGGAGCTGCGCTTCGCCGAAACGTTGGACCAGGGCATGGAGATCCTCGAGACCGCGATCAGGGATCTCAGCGGCAATCAAATTCCGGGCGACGTCGTGTTCAAGCTTTACGATACCTATGGTTTCCCGGTGGACCTGACGGGAGACATCGCGCGCGAGCGTGATCTCGCGATCGACGAGCACGGATTCGAGGCGGCCATGGACCAGCAAAGGGACAGGGCCCGCGCCGCGAGCAAGTTTGCCGCGAGCGCCGAGGGCGCGATCATTACCGAGGCCGAAAGCGCGTTCTGCGGATACGAGGGCACGGAAGGCTCGGGCACTATCGTCGCACTCTTCAGGGACGGTGCGCAGGTCGAGGCCTTATCCGCCGGCGACGAAGGCGCCGTCATCCTCTCGTCGACGCCTTTTTACGCCGAGAGCGGCGGCCAGATTGGTGACACCGGGATCCTGGCGGAAACCGGAAAGCTCTTTCAGGTCGTCGATACCCAGAAGAACGGTAACGCTATCGTGCACTACGGCGCGGTCGAGGAGGGCGAACTCAAGGCAAACGACTCGCTAGACGCGATCGTCGACGAAGAGCGTCGCCAGGCCATCCGGCTGAATCACTCCGCCACGCACCTGATGCACGCGGCGCTGCGAACCGTGCTCGGCGAGCACGTGCAGCAGAAAGGTTCGCTGGTCGCGCCGGACCGGCTGCGCTTCGATTTCTCGCATTACGAACCGGTGACGCCGGAGCAAATCGCCGAGATCGAGCGGCTCGTCAACGACGAAATCCGCAGCAACGTGGCGGCGGATACGCGACTAATGAGCTATGACGACGCAATGCAGTCCGGCGCGGTCGCGCTGTTCGGCGAGAAGTACGGTGACGAGGTGCGTGTGTTGCGATTCGGCGATTTCTCGGTCGAGCTCTGCGGTGGCACCCACGTCAATCGTACAGGCGACATCGGCGTTTTCAGGATCACGAACGAAACGGGGATTGCCTCGGGCGTGCGTCGCATCGAGGCTGTCACGGGCAAGGGCGCGCTCGAGTGGATCGCTGCTCGCGAGCAGACCCTGGCCGAGGTGGCCGGCCTGTTGAAGAGCAATCCCGACCAGGCCGCAGCCAGGGTTGAACAGCTTCTGCTGCAAAACAAGGATCTCCAGAAACGGCTTGCGACAGCGAGGCACGCGCTCCTGACGGGAGAGGGCTCGGACCAGGAGGACGAAATCCAGGAGATCGCCGGTATCAAGGTACTCGCGGCCCGATTGCACGATGTGGATGCCGGTCTGCTCCGCGAGGCCGTCGATCGAGCCAAGGACAAGTTGCAGAACGCGGTCATCGTGCTGGGCACCGTAGAAGACGGCAAAGTGCTGCTTGCGGCGGGCGTCACCAAGAACAATATCGACCGGATCCGTGCGGGCGACCTGATCAAACCCGTGGCAGAGCAGGTTGGCGGTAAAGGCGGCGGGCGCCCCGATTTCGCCCAGGCCGGGGGGAACAAGCCGGAGGCCCTGGATGAAGCGCTCGGGTCCGTTTCGGACTGGGTCGCCGAGCAGTTGGCCTGAACTTTGTCCGAAACCGGACAGCAGGTATGAAGGTTTCGCTTGTACCTGTGGGCATATGTGCCCAGAATCGGCTAGTATTACAAGCGTTTAGGAAGTACGACGCGTACAAGAACGGGAAATAATCCCGCAAGGCAGGAGTAGGAAGCTATGCTGATTCTGACGCGACGCGCTGGAGAAACGGTCATGGTCGGGAGCGATATCACCATCACCGTTCTGGGGGTCAAAGGGAATCAAGTGCGTATCGGCATCAATGCGCCGAAGGACGTCGCTGTGCACCGCGAAGAGATCTACGAGCGAATCCAGAGCGAGAAAGCCGCCGAGAAAGCAGAGAAAGCCGCGGGGGGCGAGTAGGGCCGCTCAGGCTTTACCAGGACCTATCGCCTGAGTACTATGTGCGGCCGGCCGTATGCGAGCTGTGCCTGATATTCTCGGAAAGACGGCGCGAGTCAATGCGCTCCCTGCGCCTGACTCGAATACAATTTGATATTCGGAGAGATGGCTGAGTGGTCGAAAGCGCTCCCCTGCTAAGGGAGTAAGGGTTAAAAGCCCTTCGAGGGTTCGAATCCCTCTCTCTCCGCCAGAAAAATAATAGGCCCCTTCACGGGGCCTATTATTTTTCTCGCCGAGGGAGGGCAGGATACAGATCCCTGTTCGACTCACACAGCGCCGCAGGCGCCAGTGAGGGCGCGAAGCGCCCATCCTTCCTCTCTCCGCCAGAAATTGAAAATGGGGCCTTGTGGCCCCATTTTTGATTTTCTGATGGAGGGAGGGCAGGAATCAGATCCCCAAACCAAGTTTGCGGTCCCGACATCTAATCTAATGTCCCCGACCTGTTGTACCCTGCTCCTCATGGCTATCGTCGAAGAACTCAAGCGCCGGAACGTACTGAAGGTAGTGTTTACCTACCTCGTGGTCGGCTGGCTGCTCACAGAGGTCCTCACGACAATCCTGCCGGAGCTTGGGGCGCCGCAGTGGGCGTCGCGCATGGTGATCCTGGTATTTGCGCTGGGCTTTATCCCCGCGGCGGTTCTGCCATGGATCTACGAGCTGACCCCGAACGGCATCATGCGCGAGTCTGATATTGCGAGTGGTGACGCGTCGAGAAGCAAGAGCCGCGTATTCGACTACGTCGCGATCACGACGGCGACGCTACTCATAGTGGCGATAGCGGTCCTCGGCGCCCGCACGACCGTTGACGAGGCCTCTCCAACGGACACGGAGCTCGGCCCTGCGTCGGTCGCCGTGCTGCCGTTTGCGAATATGACCGGTGATCCTAGTAACGATTACTTCTCCGACGGCCTTACGGAGACGCTGCTCCACATGCTCGCGCAGATCCCTGATCTGCGGGTCGCTGCGCGGACGTCGAGTTTCGCATTCAAGGGGCAAAGCAAGACGATCGGGGACATCGCCCAAGCCCTATCGGTAGCGCATGTCCTCGAGGGCAGCGTGCAGCTTGCCGATAATCGGGTACGCATCACTGCGCAATTGATTCGCGCCGACGACGGCTTTCACGTTTGGTCGAATAATTTCGAAAGAGACTTCGATGACATCTTTGCAATCCAGGACGAGATCGCGAGGAAAGTCGGCAGCGCGTTGTCCGCATCCCTGCTCGGCAGTGAGCAAGTGCCGAGCATCTCCCCTCTCGATACGGAGAGCCCCGACGCCTACGACCTGTATCTGCAGGCACTTGCCGAACGGGCGACCTTCTCCTACGGGGGGTTGAAGGCAGCCGAGGACCTGCTCAAGGGCGCACTGGCCACAGACCCGGACTTCCTGGATGCCAAGACGGAACTGGCTATCAACTACCTGCACCAATTCGAGACGGGTCTCATCGGTCAAGATGAAGCGATGACAAATTGCTCGGCGATTACCGGGCAGGTGCTTGCTTTGCGACCGGAGGACCCGATGGCAAACGCGCTGCGCATCTATGTCGAAATTGCCAGAGATACGGCAGCACCGGATCCGCGCCAGGTTTACGACGCGATCGACCAGCTCGAGCGTTTGGTCGCAGAAAATCCCGCCATCTACCAGATTCGAATACTACTCGGGCAGGTTTTGAAGCGCGTACAAAAATATGATCGTGCCCTCGTAGTGCATCTCGAGGCGCTGCAACAGGAGCCCTACAACCCCCGCGTGCACTTTGAGCTCGGCTCTCTTTACCTGCTGCTCGACCGGCCGGCAGATGCACAGGCGGCGCTCGAACGTTCGCTGGAGCTGGAATCAAGGCAGCCGAACGCCTACGCGAGACTTGCGCGAGTCAGCTCGCAGCTCGGTGATGGCGTGGCCACGGTCAGGCACTTGCTCCGAGCGCTCGAAATCGACCCGAGAGATCACGAGCTGCCGGCGGGCATTGCGTTGTTCCTTTACGGGCTGGGTCTGGTCGAAGAGGGCGATGATTTCCGGAACCTGGTGCACGCTGTGGCGCCGACCAGCGAGATTGCCTACCTCGTAAACTTGCGACGTGCGATCAGCCTGGGCGATATTTCGGCGAGCCTGGCCACGGCAAGGCGAATTATCGAAGACGATGTGGAGGATCGCAAAGGCACCTACTCCGAGGCGGTATGGCAGCTGATGAGGATCGCGGCGGCCAGCGGCACGATCGACGAGACCACGGACTACCTCGAGCAACACGCACCGGGCATCTTTGACATCAGGGCCGAAGCTTTGCCGCACAAGTACCGTGCGGCACAGATCGCCTCGCTCGACGCGTGGTACGTGTCGTTGCCGCGAGAGGAATTGCTGCAACGCCTCGACGACTTGCTTGATGAGGCCAGCGAATTCGGAATAGATCCTCTTGCGGATCCCGCTAACAGGCTTGGCGTATATGCAATGCGCGGCGAGCGAGAGGCTGGTGTAAGGCTGGCGCTGGAGGAGGTCTTATCACAACCTGTGACGCGTCATCTCCTGTGGCGCGAAGTGTATTCACAGCCTGTTTATGCCGATATTGTTGCCGACGAACGCGTACGAGACGCACTACGGCGCAGGGAAGCCGAATACGAAGTTGTCCGCGACCAGGTCAGGGCTTACCTTGCAGGCATCAGCGAATCGGTTTAGGCGTAGTCGACGAGCTCCGCCTCGCAGCAGGAAATCGATCAATCGCCCAGTGCGTACTGAAGCCCGAGGTAATAGTCCTCGTTGAGTTCATCGCCTTCGTCGAGCTGGGTCCACACGCTGCCGCCGTATGCTGCCAGCAGTGCGAGTCTCTCGTTGAGACCCCATTCCACGCCCAGTCGCCAGTTGAGAAAACCTTCGCTCGCACCGTCATTGACGAAATCGACACCCCAGACTTCGCCCAGCAGTCGAACGTCCGCCGTAAGCGAGAAGCCCGTCGACATACTCAGGCTGAAGGCATCCAGATTCCTGGAGCCGATGCTGTACCCGACATTCCCCATAAACTCCCAGCGGCCCAGGCTGGCGGAGGCGAGCAACGGCAGCGTGAACACCGTGGTGTCTTCAACCAGGCCAATGATTGTCGAAGATCTTGACAGCGGCATGGACAGAGACGGCGCTACCGCGAGGGCCGTGTTTTCGCCTTCGAGAAACCGCCATTTCAGGCCGGCGGTTGCCTCGCCCCATCCCTTTATGGATGCTTCTCCGGTGTCTTTTACCCGTTGCCGCGGAATGGTGAGGCTGACTTCGACCGTGTCACTCAGGCCATAGGCTAAGTCCACGGCAGGCCCCTCTACGCTCTCGCCCGCATCGCGTGACTCACCGGCTGCGTACGCGATGATCTCGAGCACGCCCGGCGCCGCCGTACCCGTATCGTCGGTCACCATCGGCGGGCCCGCGATCGCGGCGTTCATGCAAAGCGACGCCGCCGAAGCGGTCACATTGATAACGAGCCTTCCACGCATTGGAGGCAGTTTGGTCCTGCTAATTGCTAATGAGAATCATTCTGCCACGTATGGTCATGATTGCATTAGGGGTTATACGTAGAGACCTGCAAATGAAAAGGGCCCCCGAAGGGGCCCCACCGTACGTGTCGGCCGCAACTTACTGTTCGGCAAGCATTTCTCCGCTGCGGAGTTCCTGCGCCCTCTGCATCATCAACTGCCGATGTTCCCGGCCAATGCGAGCCCTCTTCTCGTCTAACTTCGCTGCCCAATTTCCCTATGCTGGGGGTTCCCTCACCGGTTTGCCCGAGTCCCAGGGCGACGGACTACGATGGGTACTCGCCCCTGTGGTCGACAAAGATCCGTGCCCAGAGCTCCGTGCAGAGAGCAGTCC
>DATCZJ010000153.1:0-2727 GCA_036525955.1 Woeseiaceae bacterium
CCGACCTGCGCCATCACCATGGACAGCTCCGCGTTCAGCATCTCGAGAACCTTTTCGACACCGGGCTGACCGAACGCCGCAAGGCCCCAGATGTAGGCCCGACCAATGCTCACGGCGTCCGCGCCCATGGCCAGCGCCTTGAAAATATCCGTGCCGCGGCGAAAGCCGCTGTCAACGACCACGGGAATGCGACCGCCGACCGTGTCGACCACTTCGCGCAGGCTGTCGAGCGCGCCGCGCCCGCTCGCCTCCGCGCGACCGCCGTGATTCGACACGTAAACCGCGTCGGCGCCGTACCTGGCGCAGCTCGCCGCATCCTCAGCGGTAACGATGCCCTTGACCACGATCTTCATCGAGACGGTCTCGCGCAGCCGGTCGAGATACGCCCAGGTCATGCCCGACGTATCGAAATCCGCCACGCTGGCGCCCGTACCGGCGTACATCGGCTTGGAGTCGAACCACGCAGAGGGGTCCTGCGTATGACATGCGGTGCAGTCGCGCTCGTCGGCCCTGGCGAATTGCCCGAGCAGAACCCGGTTGCTCCCGGCATTGAGGTCCACGGTCAGGACCAGCACGCGCGCACCGGCGTCCTGCGCACGCAGCAACATCGTCTTTGCCGTCGCCCACTTGCTGGTCGGGTAGAGCTGGAACCAGACGGGTGCGCCGCGGGCTGCCATCACATCCTCGATGGAATGCGACGCAACATTCGACAGGATCTGCACATGGTTTCCCCGTCGCGCTGCCCGGGCGGTCGCGAGTTCGCCCTGCGCATGAAATGCTTTCTGGGTGCCGACCGGCGCCAGCAGAATGGGAGAGTCGATCCGCTCCCCGAGCAGGTCGGTCGCGAGGCTGACGGTTGAGGTGTCCACCATCCGCAGCGGCCGGAGATACACGCGATCGAACGCGGCCCGGTTCGCCGCAAGCGTTTCGTTGCCGTCAGTGCCGGTTGCAAGGTAACCGTAATGCGCCGTTGGCAACACGCTCCTGGCGACGTTGTGGAAATCGAAAACGTCGAGCGCCTCGGCGGGCGATTTGATCAGGTAATCGGGCAATCGAATCGCGCTGAGCGTTTCCTCCGCGAACAGGCGCCCGGCCGAAGTCGACATCAGCAGCGGACTGGCTGCAAGAAACTGCAGAAACTTTCTGCGCGCTATGGTTTCCATGGATCCCCCCAGGTATACGATGATCGTCCTGTTCCCGCGTCAGGGCTTGTGATTCCTGCGCCTGCCGTTGACCCGGCACGTACCAGAATGCATCTGCGTGCCCGACGCCGTGGCACGCAACACGCCGATCATTCCGGGCTGCACGCTACTTGCCCGCCGACACGGCCGGACCATCCGCAAACGTGCCGCTAATGAATTCGCCGATTTTCGCAATGGCCTGTCGCGCCTCGGGCATCTTGCCGACGAACAACTGCCAGACATGCCACATCTCCGGCCATATCTCTATCGCCACTTTATTGCCCGCGTCGCGCATCTTGTCCGCGAATCGCGTCGCATCGCTCAGCAGTATCTCGTCGTCCCCGACCTGTATGAAGAATGGCGGCAACCCGGCGACGTTGGCAAACACCGGCGACACCAGCGGGTTGCGGACTTCGCTGTCGCCGCAGTAGTAATTGATGAGGATGTCGATGTCCGCGGGATCGAACCACGGATCCTGGCCGAGACGGCTCTCGGCGGACTCACCGCTCGCCGTCATATCGAGAAACGGCGACAACAGCAGGCCGGCGCGGGGCAACGGGTCGCCGGCGTGACGCAACGCGAGCATGAGTGCGACCGTCAGGCCGCCGCCCGCGGAGTCTCCACCCACGATGATGTCCTGCGGCGCGATGCCATCGGCGAGCAGCGCCCGGTAGACCGCGACGCAATCATCGAGCCCTGCCGGGAATGGGTGCTCGGGCGCCAGTCGATATTCCGGCAACAGCGCATTGATTTTCCCGGCACGCGCGATGTGGCTTACGAGGTGTCGATGCGACTTGCAGCTGCCGAGGACATAGGCACCGCCATGCAGGTAAAGCAGCACCTTGCCGGCGCGCGCCCCCTCGGGGCGCAGCCACTCGGCCTTGAGGTCACACACGCGGGTCTCCTCGATGTCGACGCGCCGCGCCGGCCGCGCCAGCCGCGCGATCACGTCCATGCGGCGCCGCACGAGATTCACCTCGGCTTTATGCAGGTCCATTCCCCGGATGTACCGACTCGTGATCGAGCGGATGAGTCTTGCACGAAAGCTGGCCACAAATGTCATGCCCTGAGTTGCACTGTCGCTATGATAGGCTGAAACACCATTCGAGACACTTGATGATGCCCGCATTGCGAACCCCGGATGCCCGGTTCGACAAGCTGCCCGACTACGAATTTACGCCGCATTTCGTCGAGATCGGGGGCCTGCGGATGCATTTCGTCGACGAGGGGCCGCGCGAGGGACCCGTCGTGCTGCTGCTGCACGGTGAGCCGAGCTGGTCCTACCTTTACCGCCACATGATTCCGCCGCTGCGCGACGCCGGCATGCGCGTCGTTGCCCCGGACCTGATCGGCTTCGGCAAGTCCGACAAGCCGGCGCGCAAGCGCGATTATTCCTATGCCCGCCACGTCGGCTGGATGACCGCCTTCGTCGAGGCGCTCGATCTCGAGGACGTCACCCTCTTCTGCCAGGACTGGGGCTCGCTGATCGGGCTGCGGGTCGCCGCGGAGAACGAATGGCGCTTCGCGCGGATAGCGCTCGGCAACG
>DATCZJ010000154.1:0-17850 GCA_036525955.1 Woeseiaceae bacterium
GCGTCCCGTCACCTTGCCGTCGATGTAATCCTGGAATGCGGCGGGGAGGTCGTCGAAACCGATCGTCCGGTGCCCGATGCGATCGAGGTGCCGGGGCTTGAGGTCTCCGCCGATCCGCGCCCATACCGCGCGCCGCAGATCGCGTGGCGTTTCGACCGAGTTGATGCCGAGCAGGCATACCGCGCGCAGGATGAACGGCATCACGGTCGTGTGCAGCTCGTGGCTCGCGGCAAGCCCGATGCTCGCGATGTTCCCGCCATACTGCATCGTGCGCAGCAGCCAGGCGAGGTAATCGCCGCCGAGGTTGTCGATCGCGCCGGCGTATAGCGCCTTTTCCATCGGCCGCTTGCCGAAGTCGATATCGTCACGCAGCAGGATGCTCGCAGCGCCGATGTCCTTCAGGTACTGCGCCTCGCTGTCCTTGCCTGTCACGGCAACCGCCTCATAACCGCGCGCCGCGAGCATGTCGATCGCGACGCTGCCGACGCCGCCTGTCGCACCCGTCACGACGACCGGCCCGAGCTCCGGCGCCTGTCCGTTCTGCTCCATGCGATGAATGGCGAGCGCCGCCGTGTAGCCCGCCGTGCCGATCTGCATGGCCTCGTGACAACTCATGCCCTGCGGCACCGCGACGAGGCTCTTGGCGTCGACGCGCGCATACTCGGAATAGCCGCCGTCGACGGTCTCGCTCAGACCGCAGCCATTGACCAGCACTTCGGTCCCCACCGCGAACTCCGGGTCCTCGGAGCGCTCGACCACGCCGGCGAGGTCGATGCCGCCGTTCAGCGGAAAGCGCCGCAGGATCCTGCCCTTGCCGGTCGCCGCCAGCGCATCCTTGTAGTTGATCGTCGAATGGGTGACGCGGACCACCACGTTGCCCGGCGTCAGGTCTTCGACCGTGAGCGATTGGAAACCGGCAACGATCTTGCCGTCCTGCTCGTCGATCCGGTATGCGCGAAATTTATCCATCAGACTTCTCCAGCCGTTCCAGGTAGGACACCAGGCCCTGTGCGTTCAGCACGATATCGATATCGAGTATCGCGCGAATCCTGTCGCGATCGCCCTTGTAACCATGGGCCAGCAGGCGCCTCGACAGGTACTCCTCCATGGCCCGCTCCAGTGCCGCGGCCCGGTCCGGGGCGTGGCGGTGATCGCGCGCCATCTGCGCGTAGGCATCGATGCCGTGATGCATGTCCGCCGCGAGCCGGTCGAGGTCCCTCACGCGACTGTAGTGTGTCAGATAAAGCTGCCGCGGTTTGCACGCCATGATGCGATCGACCGCCTTGTGTGCTTCTTCGGGGTCGAAGCTCGCGGGCGTCGAGGAGGGATAAATGAACTCGCCCTGCGCGGTATCGAGCTCCCGGTACGAGATGCCGAAGCTGTCTCCCGTGAAGACGCCCCGCGATGCCGGGTCGTTCAGGCAATAGTGATGCCGCGCGTGCCCCTCGGTATGCAGCGCCTGTAACTTGCGGCCGTTGAGGCTGAACCATGCCTCGTCCTCGGCGACATCGACGCGCGCCGCGTCGATTGGCACGATGTCGCCGTACATCTCCCGGGTGCGCTGTTCGCCATAGACGCCGATCGTCCCGGCAATCAGCCGCTCGGGGCTGATCATGTGCGGAGCGCCGCGCGGGTGGATGACGCAGCGGGCCTTCGGCAGGTGCCGCATCAGCAGGCCGGCACCGCCGGCATGATCGAGATGGATGTGGGTCAGGAAGACGTAATCGACATCGGCAGCGTCCAGCCCGAGCTGCGACAGCGCGTCGAGCAACAGGGGAACGCTGTCGTTGGTGCCGGTATCGACGAACGCCGCTCGCCCGTTTTCGACGAGCAGGTGACTCGCGTCCTGGATGGGCCGCACGTACTCCGTGTCGATGGCGACAATGCCATCGTCAAGCTGCGTCAGCTGTGCGCGGCCGCCCGGCACCGAACCCGGTTACTCGGGCCTGGTCGTTTCGAGCCCTTCCAGGCCGGCAAAGTAGGCGGCGAGCAGCGAGATGTCTTCCTCGGCAATCATCGCGGCCTGGGCCGACATCACCGGATCCTTGCGCGTGCCGGCCTTGTACTGCCTGATCGCGTGGACGAGGTATTCCTCGTGCTGGCCCGCAAGCGTCGGCCACATGGCGTTGACGCTGATGCCGTTCTGGCCGTGGCAGGCGGCGCAGGCTGCCGCCTTGTCGAGCGACGCGCCCTGCGTGCCGCCGGCGGCGACCGCCTCGTTGTCGATGCTCGAGAGGTAGGCTGAAACGTCCTGGATCTCCTGGTCCGACAGGCTCATCGCCTGGCCCTGCATCGTCGGGTGCTCGCGCGTGCCGGCGCGATAGCCCTTCAGCGCGATCTCGAGATAGGTCGCCTTCTGGCCGCCGAGCTTCGGTACGCGAAACGACGGATAGGCATTTCGATAGCCCTCGATGCCATGGCAGCCGAGGCAGGTGTAGGCCAGCTGTTTGCCGGCCTCGACATCGCCTTCGGCGAGCGCGGGCTGCGCAACAAGGGCGGCGAGGAGCAGGGTCACAGCGCTAGCAACGATCTTCATGTTCGTAATCACTTGGTTTTTCGAGGGTTTACATGCCGAGCAACATTCGGGGCGCAGGGCGAGGCCGCTATGGTAGAGAGAGTCGCGGCCGATTTCTAGCACCACGTAGCGCTACCGCGTCCGTGTCGGTGCTAGCATGCCGGTATCCGACACTGCCCCCGGGGGCCCGCCAGTGAAGAAAAGTATCGTAGCCGCGCTCGTCCTGCTGGCTGTCATCGTCATCGTTTCGCCCGGCCTGGTCGGCCGGCTCGCCGAGCAATCGATGGACGACAGTCTCAACTGGGCGGCAGGCGAAAGCGGCCAGGTGGCCGTCACCGCCGAACAGTTCGACCGCGGCTGGTTCTCGTCCGAGGGCCAGCATCGGATCACGCTCAAGGACGGCGACTTCCTGACGCTGCTGCAATCGCTTTCCGACCCGGTCGACGCAGACGAGGTCCCGGCGCTCGTCATCAACACGCATCTCGACCATGGCCTGGTGCCTTTTTCCTCGGTCGCCCGCGAAGGTGGCTCGCTCTTGCCGGGGCTCGGCAGCGCCATCTCGACGATGCGCCTCGAATTCGCCGACGGCACGGTCGTTGAGGTACCCGGCACGATTTTCAGCCGCATCGGCCTGAACGGCGCACTAACCTCGCGGTATATGCTGCCCGCCGGGTCTCAGCTCATCGAGGACGCCCGGCTCGAATGGTCCGATACCGAGGTCGAGATCACGACCGACCCGATCAGCGGCAGCATCGACTTTGGCGGGGACATCGGCAGCATCTCGATAGCGGAAGCCTCGGCGCTCTTTTCTTTTGCCGGCATGAAATTCTCGGGACGCCAGCGGCCGACGCCACAGGGCATTTACGTCGGTGATCTCTCGGCCGAGATCGGCGAGGTTCGCGCCGCCGACGGCGGCGCCGACCTGGGTCGCCTCGAATCGCTGTCGCTGCGGACGAATACCGCGCTCGTGGGCGATCGTATCGACGGCACCACCGACCTTGCTTTCGTCATCCCGGACATGCCCGAGTTCGGCACGGTATCGACCGCCGGCAGGGCGCGTCTCACCGGCGCCGACGCGACCGCGCTGGCCCGCGTGCAGCATGCCCTCGAGCGGGCCGGCCAGGGCGCAGACCCGACCCTGGCGCTGTCACAGGTCGAGGCAGATGTCGCAACGATTTTATCGCGCGGCGTCTCGCTCGAGGTCGAGCGTTTCGACGTCACGCTTCCCCAGGGCACCGTCAGGCTCACGTTGCTTTTCGCGACCACCGAGGGCGCCGCCGCGGGCACGGACCTCATGTCGCTCTTGCTCGGCAGCGAGGCCGCGCTCGACCTGACCGTGCCCGCGACGTTCATGGACGAAATCATGGTCATGAACCCGGAGGCGGCGGCGCTCGTCGGCATGGGCTACCTGAAACGCAACGGCGACGTCTACGAAATGGCGCTGCGCTACAAGAAGAAGCTCGCGACCATCAACGGCGCGCCGCTGCCGATTCCCCTGGGCGCTTTCTAGAGCGGGAAGTGACAGGCGACACGCGTCCCTGAGACGTCGCGCAGCGCCGGCTGCTGGCTGCGGCACTCCGGCTGCACCCGCGGGCAGCGCGGGTGGAACACGCAGCCTGGCGGCGGATCGACCGGCGAGGGCACCTCACCGCGCAGCGGCGCCCGTCGCATCACCGCGACCGGGTCGGGCACCGGCACCGAGTCCAGCAACGCGCGCGTGTAAGGATGCCGCGGGCTTGCGAACAGCGTCGCGTTGTCGGCGAGCTCGACGAGCCTGCCGAGGTACATCACGAGGACGCGGTGACTGATGGCATGCATGACGGCAAGATCGTGGGAAATGAACAGTACCGCGAGGCCGGTTTTTCGCTGCGCTTCCTGCAATAACGCCAGCACCTGCTGACGCACGGTGCCGTCGAGCGCGGCCACCGCCTCGTCGCAGATCAGCACCCTGGGTTCCAGCACGAGCGCGCGGGCGATCGCGACACGCTGTGCCTGGCCGCCGGACAGCTGGTGCGGGTATCGGGCGAGGAAACGCGCATCGAGGCCGACCCTGTCGAGAATGGCCATGACACGCTCGCGGCGCTCGTCGCGGCCCGCGCCGGGTTCGTGCACGAGAAGCGGCTCCTCGACGATCCTGCCGACCCGCATTTCCGGGTTGAGCGCGCTGGCCGGGTCCTGGAAGACGAGCTGCAGGTCTCGCCGCTGAACCTGCGCGCGCCGCTCGACCGGGCCCGCGAGCGGTTCGCCGGCGTAGACGACCTTGCCGGTGCGCAGCGGGATCAGTCCGAGCAGCGCGCGGACGAGGCTCGACTTGCCCGAGCCCGACTCGCCGACCACGGCGATGGTCTCGCCCCGCCGCAGCGAAAAGCTCACATCGCTGACGGCCATGAGGTCGCAACGGTTACGGCCGCGGTAGCAGACCGACGCTTTTTCGACCGCGAGCAGCGTGCTGCCCTTGACCGGACCGGGCGCCGCATCACGCGCGATTCGGGGCGCGGCCGCGAGCAATGCTCGCGTATGACTGTGTTGCGGCGCCGCGAACACCGCCGTCGTCGGCCCGGATTCCACGAGCCGGCCCCGCTCGAGCACGAGCATGCGCTCGCAGCGGCCCGCGACGATGCCGAGGTCGTGGGTGATCAGCAAAAGCGCCGTGTTGTCGCGCAGGTCTTCGAGCAGATCGAGTATCTGCGCCTGCACCGTGACGTCGAGCGCGGTGGTCGGCTCGTCTGCGATCAGCAGGCGCGGTTCCGCGATCAGCGCGGCCGCGATCATCACGCGCTGACGCATGCCGCCGGATAGTTCATGCGGCCACGCGCGGAACTGCCGGTCCGGGTCGGGCAGGCCAACCCGATCGAGCATCTCGACGACCTTCCTGTCCGCGGCGCCGCCCTGCGCGATGCCGTGACGCACAAGGATCTCGCGCAATTGCCGGCCGACGCGCAGGTACGGGTTGAGCGCCTGCATCGGGTCCTGGAAAACCATGCCGATGCCGCACGCCCTGACCGCGTCGAGCTGCCTGCCGGTCGCGCCAACCAGCTCGTTTCCGCGAAACCGGACGCTGCCGCTGACCGCGGCGTGCGATGGCAGCAGGCCGAGGATTGCGAGCGCGGTCTGCGACTTGCCGGAGCCGGACTCGCCGACCAGCCCGACCGACTCGCCGCGCCGCAGTTTGAATGAAAGCGTGTCGACGACAGGCTGGGTGCCGTATCCGACCGACAGCCGGTTGACGTGCAGCAGCGTCATCGTGACTGCCTCGCGTCGAAGAAGTCACGAACGCCGTCGCCGAGGAAATTGAAGCACAGCAGGATCAGCGCGAGCAGGATCGCCGGAATCAGCAGCATCCAGGACGCCGCCTCCATCTGGTTCACGCCGGCATCGACCAGCGACCCGAGCGAGGTCTCCGGCTCCTGGATGCCGAGCCCGAGGAAGGACAGGAACGACTCGACGAGGATGGCCTGCGGAATCGTCAGCGTGACATACACGATGACGATGCCGATGAGGTTTGGCGCGATGTGCCGCAACACGATTCGCGGTGTGCTGACGCCGAGCAGGCGGGCGGCGGCAACGAACTCGCGTTCGCGCAGCGACAGGGTCTGGCCGCGCACGATACGCGCCATGTCGAGCCAGTTGACCGCGCCGATCGCGATAAAGATCAGCAGAAAGTTCCGCTCGAACGCGACCATCAGCAGGATGACGAAGAAGATGAATGGCAGGGCGTACAGCGTATCGACCAGGCGCATCATCATCGCGTCGACGCGGCCGCCGACGAAGCCTGCCACCGCGCCCCACGCGACGCCGATCACGAGGCTCACGAAACTGGCAACGATCGCGACGAGCAGCGTCACGCGAATGCCGAGCATCGTGCGCACGAACAGGTCGCGACCGAGATCGTCGGTGCCGAAGAAGTGCTGATCGGCGAATGTCGGCGCAAGCAGCAGCCGGTCGAAGTTCGTGTCTGCGTAACCGTGCGGGCTCAGCCACGGCCCCGCGATCGCCACCGCCGCGAGCACCAGCAGGATGCCGCCACAGACCCGCACCGTGCGATTCATGCGCGCCCTCACCGGTAACGGACCCGTGGATCGATGACGCCGTAGAGAACGTCTACGACGAGGTTGAAAGCCACGACCAGCGTGGCGTAGAACACCACGATGCCGAGCACCAGCGTGTAGTCGCGGTTCAGCGCGCCGCGCACGAAGAACTGCCCGAGCCCCGGGATGCCGAAGATTTCCTCGACCACGACCGAGCCCGTCAGGATCGCGGCAACGGCGGGACCCAGGTACGACAGCACCGGCAGCATCGCCGGTTTCAGCGCGTGCAGGCGAATGACGGTCGCGCCGCCGAGCCCCTGCGCCCGCGCCGTGCGTATGAAGTCCTGGCCGAGCACGTCGATCATGCTGGCGCGCGTGAGCCGGGCGATATACGCGATCTGCGGCAACGCCAGCGTGACGACGGGCAGCAGGTATCGCGTGGCACCGCTCGTGCCGCTCCACCCTGCCGGCAGCCATTGCAGTTTGACGGCGAGCAGCAGGACGAGGAGCGGGGCGATCACGAACACCGGGATCGAGATGCCGGTCATCGCAAATGCCATGACGACGCGATCGAGCGCGGTGTTCCTGTTGAGCGCGGCCGCCGTGCCGGCGGCGACGCCCAGGACGAGGGCCAGCCCCATTGCCATGGCGCCCAGTTTGAGTGACAGCGGAAACGCCGCGCCGATCAGTTCGGCGACGGTGTAATCCCGGTAGCGATAGGACGGGCCAAGGTCGCCCTGCAGCAGTTTGCCGAGATAACGCACGAACTGCTGCGGCAGCGGTTCGTCAAGATGATAGGCCTTCGCGATATTCGCCTCGACGTCCGCGGGCAACACGCGCTCATCGTCGAACGGTCCGCCGGGCGCAGCGTGAACCATGAGGAAGGCAAGCGCGATGACGATGAGCAGCGTCGGGATTGCGCCCGCAATTCGGAGCAACGTGTATCGCAGCAAGTTTCTGTCCCGCGTTGCGCGCAGCTACTGCTGCGCACTCAGACCAAGGTGCTGACTGTAATGATAATCCAGCACGTTGTCTCCCCAGCCACTGACCACCGGACTGACGAGGTGCTTGCTGACGAAAAAGTACAGCGGTATGACCGGATGATCGGCCAGCATGATGCGCTCGGCCTCTTCCAGGTAAAGCCGCCGGCGCACGAGGTCCACCTGCTCCGCGGCACGCAGCATCAGCGAGTCGAATTCGCGATTCGCGTAACGCGGCATGTTTGCGGGGCTGTCCGCAAGCAGGACGCTCAGGAACGTGTGCGCGTCGTTGTAATCGCCCAGCCAGCTGGAGCGAAACACCTGCGTCACTTCCGCGTCGCGCATGTTGGCGAGCAGCACCTGGAATTCCTCGTTGATCAGCGTCGCCTCGACGCCGAGCACCTCTGCCCACATGGACTGAATGGCGACTGCGATTTTGCGATTGGTGTCGGAGGTGTTGTAACGCACCTCGACGCGCAGCGGGTTGTCCTCGCCGTAACCAGCTTCCTTGTAAAGTCTCCTGGCAAGCGTCTCGCGATCGGCTTTCGACAGCGCCGAGAAGCTCATGAGCGGCGGCTCGTAATTCTGCACGCCGGCGGGAACCCAGCTGTAGGCCGGCGCCTCGCCGCGGCCCGTGACGCTGAGTGCGAGCTGCTCCCGGTCCACCGCCATCGACAGCGCCTGGCGAAGCCGGGGGTTGTCCCTGAACGGCGGCTTCGCCAGGTTGAAGCCGTAGTAGTAGACACCGAGATACGGTGCGACGCGAAGCTGATCGCCGTATTCGGCCCTGACCTGCGCGAAGCTGTCCGGCGGCACCGTGCTCGTGATGTGCAGCTCGCCCGCGCGGTAGCGATTGAGTTCGCTCGTGTCCTGCACGAGCACGTGATAGTTGACGGCGTCGATCGCGGTTGCCCCGTTGTTCCAGTAGTGCTCGTTGCGGCGCAGCGAAACGAGCGAACCCGGCACCCATGCATCGAGTCGGTATGCGCCGTTCGAAACGAGCCGGCCGGGCCGCGCGAAGGCGTCGCCGTGGGTTTCGAGCGATCCCGGGTGAACCGGGAAGGTGCTCGGGTGCGTCAGCAGCGCCAGCAGGTAGGGCGTCGGCCGCGTCAGCTCGACGCGCAGCGTGTGGGGGTCCACCGCGGTCACCCCGAGCGCCTCGGGCGGCTGCTCGCCCGTGACGATGGCCGCCGCATTGTCGATCGCGCCGATCATCTGTGCATAGAACGCGGCTGTCGCCGGGTCCACGAGGCGCCGCATACCCAGCACGAAGTCGCCCGCCGTAACCGGGTCGCCGTTCGACCAGCGCGCCTCGGGCCGCAGATGAAACGTGTAGCTCAGCCCGTCCTCGGATATCTCCCAGCCCGCGGCGGCCGCCGGTACAAGCTCGCCGTTCGCGGTGTAGCCGAGCAGGCCCTCGCCGATATCCCGAAGCACCTCGGCGGCCTGTGTCGAGCGGGCCTTTTGCGGGTCCAGCGTTTCGGGATCGGACGGCAGGCCGCGCTCGAGCGTGGCAAGCGGTGCGGCGCCGTCGCCGCTGCACCCGCTGAGCACGAGGACCACGAACAGTAACAGGGCGCGATGCGGTTTCATGCGCGAAGCATACCTGAGTGGCGAGGAATTTCTCCCGTTACCGGGGACCGCGATGGTGTCGTTCGCGAGGTCTTTTCTCTGGGGGGCGGCTTCATGCGGAGCTCTTTCAGCGAGCTTTTGTCATCGCAACGTTTTCCGTGTCGCCGCGGCCCGTGCCTTTCGATCCGGCAAACGACAATATCCGGCGGCTGACGCAGCGCCTCCACGCGCAGGCCGTCATGCGCCGCGAGATCGGGCCGATGTTGTTCGCCCGCAAACGCTAGGCGGTTTTCGCCAGCTCGCGCTTCTTGAGGTGAATCAGGAGCAGTGACACGGCCGAGGGCGTCATGCCCTCGAGTCTGGATGCCTGGCCGAGCGTGATCGGCCGCGCCGCACTCAGTTTCTGCCGCGCCTCGTTCGACAGCCCGTGGACGGCCGCGTAATCGAGGTCCTCGGGCAGCCGGAGCGACTCCTGCTTCGCGTGTTTCGCGATCTCGCGTGCCTGGCGCTCGATGTAGCCCGCGTAGCGCGCATCCACTTCGAGCTGCAGCTCGATCTGCTCGCGCTGCTCATCGGACGCGAGCGCGGCGGCGTCGAACGCGCCGACCATCGACAGCGCCCTCACGGCCGCGTAGTCGAGCTCCGGGCGGCGCAGCAGGTCGACGGCGCTGCACTCGCGCGTAAAGCCCTCGCCGAGCAGCGCCCGGTCGTCCGCCGTGAGCGCCTGCGGACGAACGACGATACGCGCCAGCCGCGCCTCCTCGGCCGCAACCGCTTCGCGCTTGGCACTGAAGATCCCCCAGCGCTCGTCGTCGACCAGACCGAGCGTGCGGCCAACAGGCGTCAGGCGCGCATCGGCGTTGTCTTCCCTGAGCGTCAGCCGGTACTCGGCGCGGCTCGTGAACATGCGATACGGCTCCGACACGCCGCGCGTAATGAGGTCATCGACCAGCACGCCGAGATAGGCCTCGTGCCGCGCCGGGAACCATTCCTCCTGTTCGCGCGCGCGCCGCGCCGCGTTGATGCCCGCCAGCAGGCCCTGCGCGCCGGCCTCTTCGTAGCCGGTCGTGCCGTTGATCTGCCCGGCGAAGTACAGGCCCTCGACGTGCTTCGTCTCGAGCGTGGGCCGCAGTTCGCGCGGATCGAAGTAGTCGTACTCGATCGCGTAGCCGGGCTGGGTGATATGCGCGTTCTCGAAACCGACGATCGAGCGCACGAACCGCAGCTGGGTCTCGTAAGGCAGGCTCGTCGAAATACCGTTGGGATAGACCTCGTTCACGTACAGCCCCTCGGGCTCGACGAAGATCTGGTGTGACGCCTTGTCGGCAAAGCGCACCACCTTGTCCTCCACCGACGGGCAGTAGCGCGGGCCGACGCCCTCGATCATGCCCGAGTACATCGCCGACTCATGCAGCGACGCGCGAATGATGTCGTGCGTTTCCGTCGTGGTCTTCGTGATGTGGCAGGACACCTGCCGCGGGTGGTCGGCGCGCCGCCCGAGGAACGAGAACACGGGCACCGGCGTATCGCCCGACTGCTCGCCCATCTTCGAATAATCGAGCGTGCGGCCGTCGAGTCGCGGCGGCGTGCCCGTCTTGAGGCGCGCCACGCGAAACGGCATTTCCCTGAGCCGCGCCGCCAGCGCGTTCGAAGGCGCGTCGCCCGCCCGGCCGCCCGGTTTTTCCGTGCGCCCGACCAGGATGCGTCCGCCGAGGAAGGTGCCGACCGTCAGTACCACGGTGCGCGCGAGGAAGCGCAGGCCCTGGCCCGTCACGACGCCGGCGATGCGATCGCCCTCGACGACCAGGTCGTCGACCGACTGCTGGAAGACGCTGAGCCCCGGCTGGTTCTCGATGAGGCCGCGGATCGCGCGGCGATACAGTTCGCGGTCAGCCTGCGCGCGGGTCGCGCGCACGGCCGGCCCCTTGGAGGCGTTCAGGGTCCGGAACTGGATCCCGGCCCGGTCGATCGCGCGCGCCATCGCGCCGCCGAGGGCATCGATTTCGCGCGTGAGGTGCCCCTTGCCGATGCCGCCGATCGCCGGGTTGCAGCTCATCTGGCCGAGGGTCGCGATGTTCTGCGTGATCAGCAGCGTGCGGGCACCGGCGCGCGCGGCGGCCAGGGCGGCCTCCGTGCCGGCGTGTCCGCCGCCAATCACGATGACATCGTAGCGTTCGGTCATTGGTCAAAAAATAAGCAATCGGGCCGCGCATTCTAGTCGGCGGCGGTTCCTCCCGCCACCGAAACTTTACTATCTACAAGGCTTTGGCCAACATAGCGCGTCCCCTGGCCCACCGGTTCATCGATGCCTCACCGCCTGTATTGTCTCCTCCTCGCGCTGCTGCCGCTGGCCGCGACCGCGGCGCCGCTCGAACTGGAGGACTGCCGGATCAATGCCGGTCCCGGGTTCGCGGGGATCAAGGCGCGCTGCGGGACACTCACGCGCCCGCTCAATCCGGACGAACCGGAGGCCGGCTCCATCGAGCTGCGTGTGGCCGTCGTGCCGGCGCTGGACCTGGCGCCTGCACCCGATCCCGTCGTACCGCTCGCCGGCGGGCCCGGGCAGGGCGCGGTGCAGTTCTATTCGGCCTACGCCGGCGCCTTCGAGCCCCTGCGCCGGCAGCGGGACATTCTGCTCGTTGACCAGCGCGGTACCGGCGCGTCGGCGCGCATGGATTGCCCGATCGATGACGACATCGTCGAGGGCGAGTACTCCATCGAGCTGACGATCGAATACACGAAAGGCTGTCTCGAGAGCCTGCCGCACGACCCGCGCTGGTTCACGACGAGCGTCGCCGTTCGCGATCTCGAGGCCGTTCGCGAGGCGCTCGGCTACGCGTCACTCAACCTGTATGGCGTCTCTTACGGCACCCGCATCGCACAGCACTACGCGCGGCGCTACCCGGCGACGACCCGCACCGTGACGCTGGACGGCGTGGTGCCCCCGCAAATCGCGCTCGGCCCCGAGATCGCGACCGAGAGTCAGCGGGCCGTCGAATCGATCTTTTCGCGCTGCGCCGGCGACCCTGCCTGCGCGGAACATTTTCCTGGCATCGCCGACGACTTTCGGGCGCTCACCGCGCGGCTTCGGGAGTCTCCGGTGCTGGTCGATGTACCGCACCCGAACACGGGCCGGATCGAAACACTGAGTTTCGGCAGCGGCGAATTCGCAGGCGCGGTGCGACTGCTGGCCTACCGGCCCGAAACGATCGCGCTGCTGCCGCTGCTCGTTCACGAGGCGGCCGTCGGCAATTTCGTGCCCCTCGCGGCACAGTACCGGATGACGTCGCTGGCCATGGCCGACGCGCTGGCGCTCGGCATGCACAATGCCATCATGTGCACCGAAGACGTGCCCTATTACGACGCGACGATCGACCGCGACGGCATCGCGGCGACCTACATGGGCCTGTTCCAGCTGAACGCGCTCGAAGCGATCTGCTCGGTCTGGCCGGCCGGCCCCATCGACCCGGGATTCCGGTCGCCGCTCGATGGCGATACGCCGGTGCTGCTGCTGTCCGGCGACGCGGATCCGATCACGCCGCCGCGCTACGCGGAGCTCGCCGCGGTCGGCCTGGACGATGCCACCCAGCTCGTCGGCCGGCACCAGGGTCACGGACAGATCGCGGTCGGCTGCACCAGCCGGCTGGTCGCCGCATTCGTGGACGCCGCGAGTGCCGCGGACCTCGATGCCGGCTGCCTCGAGCGCAGTTTCGTCATGCCGTTTTTCATCGACTTCTCGGGGCCGGCACCATGATTCGCGTCGAGGGACTCGAGAAATCCTTCGGCCGCGTCCGGGCGCTGCGCGGCGTCAGTTTCGAGGCGCCGGACGGCAAGATCACGGGCCTGCTCGGACCGAACGGCGCCGGCAAGTCGACGACGATGCGCATTCTCTACACGGTGCTGAAGCCCGATGCCGGTGTCGCCGTCATCGACGGCGCCGACGTGGTCACGGACAGCCTGGCAGCGCGGCAACGAATTGGCGCGCTGCCGCATGGTGCGGGCCTGTATCCGCACCTGACCGCGCGCGAAAACATCGCCTATTTTGCGCGGCTCTGCGGCATGGAACGGTCCGAGATCGACGACCGCGTCGCGGCACTCGTCAGGCTGCTCGAGATCGGCGACTTCGCGGACCGCCGCAGCAAGGGCTTTTCGCAGGGCCAGCGGACCAAGGTCGCGCTGGCGCGCGCGCTCGTGCACGAGCCGCAGAACATCATCCTCGACGAGCCCACCAACGGGCTCGACGTCATGGCCACGCGGTCTCTCCGGGAGCTGATACTCAGGTTGCGCGACGCGGGACGCTGCGTGCTGTTTTCGAGCCACGTCATGCAGGAGGTCGCCGCGCTTTGCGACGACATCTGCATCGTCGCGAACGGCCGGGTCGCCATCGACGATTCGATCGACGGGATTCGCGAACGCACGGGCTGCGACGACATCGAGGACGCCTTCGTGGCGGCCATCCAGCGCGTGGAGACGGCGTGATGCGGACCACGCTGACGGTCTTCCTGAAAGAGGTGCTCGACAACCTGCGCGACCGACGCACGCTCGCATCGGCGCTGCTCATGGGGCCGATTTTCGGCCCGCTGCTGTTCGGCTTCGTGATCAACCTCTCGGTCGAGCGCTCGCTCGAAAGCGCCGACAAGCCGCTCGAGCTCGCGGTCGTCGGCCGCGAGCACGCGCCCAACCTGCTTCGCTTTCTCGAGAGCCAGAACATCGTCCCGATCCATGGTCCCGCCGACCGCGACGCGGCGGTGGCCGCGGTGACGGCCGGATCACGGGACATCGTGCTCATCATTCCGCCCGAATTCGGCGAGGAACTGCGCGGCACCATCCCGGCCCGCATCGAGCTCGTGTCCGACCAGGCCAACAGCGACGCGGACCGCGAGGCGAGGCGCGTTCGCAATGCGCTCTCGGCCTACAGCCAGCAGCTCGCGGGCGTGCGACTCGTCGCGCGCGGCGTCAATCCCTCGGTGCTCCGGCCGCTCAACATCGACGAGGTCGACGTCTCCACGCCGAGCGGCCGCTCCGCGATGCTGCTCGGGATGATGAGCTACTTCTTCATTTTTGCCTGCCTGATGGGGGGCATGTACCTCGCGATCGACACGACGGCGGGCGAGCGTGAGCGCGGCTCGCTCGAGCCGCTGCTGTCGCTGCCCGTCACGCGCGACCAGCTGATCGTCGGCAAGATCGCGGCGACCTGCCTGTTCATGACGCTGTCGCTGTCGCTGAGCCTGCTCGCGTTCTACGTCGCGCTCCGGTTCATGCCGCTGGAACAGCTCGGCATGACGCCGAACTTCGGGCCCGGCGTCATGCTCGCAGCGCTGGTGCTGTTCCTGCCACTCATCCTGCTCGGCGCTGCGCTGATGACCCTGGTTGCCTCTTTCACGAAAAGCTATCGCGAGGCGCAGACCTGGCTCAGCGTGGTGCTGATCGCGCCGACGCTGCCGATTCTGATCGTGAGCATCCTGACGCTGAGGCCGCAGCCGGAATTCATGTTCGTGCCGAGCCTGAGCCAGCACCTGCTGCTCGTCGACATGGTCAAGAACGAACCGGTCAACGCGCTGCATGTCGCCATTTCCGTCTCGAGCACCCTGGTTTTCGGCGCCCTCCTCACCTGGGTCTGCGCCCGCTTGTATCGCCGGGAGGGCCTGCTCGGCTAGAATCGGCCCATGTCCCTGTTCTCGGAACTCAGGCGCCGCAACGTCATCAAGGTAGCCCTCCTGTACGTGGTCGCGGGATGGCTCGCTGTCTGGATCACCAACCACCTGATCTTCGGGCTCGGCCTGTCCGACTGGGTCGGCGAGTTCGTGCTGCTCGTGCTGCTGATCGGCTTCCCCGTCGCGCTGATCTTCGCGTGGGTCTACGAGATCACGCCGGAGGGACTCAAGAAGGGCGTTGACGTCGACCAGACGCAGTCCATCGTCTACAAGACCGGGCAGAAGCTCAACGCGGCGGTCGCGGTGCTGATCGTGCTCGGCCTGCTCGCGGTCGTCGGTGAGCAGCTGCTGCCGGAATTCGTGATGCCGCCACCCGTCGTGCTCGAGGAGATCCCGCTGCGGCCCGTCTTCGACTTTCCCGAAGACGCCGAGGTGCCGCGCGACATCGCGGCATTCACGCTGCCCAATGGTTTGAAGATCATCGTCTGGCCCGACCACGACATCCCGAACGTCGTCATGTACAACTTCGTGCGCGCCGGCAGCCGCAACGAGCGCCCCGGTATCACGGGGCTCGCGCACTTTTTTGAACACATGATGTTCAACGGCACGAAGAAGCGCGCGCCCGGCGAGTTCGACCGCATCATGGAGGCGGCGGGTGGCGCCAACAATGCCTATACGAGCAACGACGTGACCGTCTACATGGACTGGTTTCCGCGATCCGCGCTCGAGACCGTGCTAGACCTCGAGGCCGACCGGCTGCGCTACCTCGCGATCGACCCCGACGTGGTCGAAAGCGAACGCGGCGTCGTCTACTCGGAGCGCCGCCTGCGCGTCGATAACGATACCGACGGCCGCCTGTCCGAACAGATGTGGGCAACGGCGTTCGTCGCACATCCCTACCAGTTTCCCGTCATCGGCTGGCCGTCCGACATCGAAAGCTGGTCGCAGGATGACCTGACGTCGTTCTTCAGGACCTACTACGCACCGAACAACAGCACGATCGTTTTTGCGGGCGACGTCACCGCCGATGAAATTACCGTCCTCGCCGAACGCTTTTTTACGCGCATTCCGGAACAGAAACCGCCGCCCGAGGTTCGGACCCGCGAGCCGGAGCAGTCGGGCGAGCGCCGCCTGGAAATCATTGCGGATGCCAGTGCGCCGTTGTTGCACGTGGCCTTCCATGCCGGCGACGCGGACGACCCGGAAACGCTGCACATGGAGCTGTTGCTGCATATCCTCGCCGGCGGTGACTCCTCGAGACTCAACCGGCTGCTCGTCGAAGACGAGGAGATCGCCCTGTCCGTCGGCGTCTACCAGTCCGCCGGCTTCGATCCCGGCCTCGTGTATTTCTACCTGACGCTCGCACCGGAGGCGGCCCCGGCCGACGCCGAAGCGATGCTGCTGGCGGCGCTCGGGCGCGTCGCGGCCGACGGGGTGACGAAGGCCGAACTGGAAAAGGCGAAGAACGCGATGATCGCGGGATTCTGGCGCGAGCTGCAGACGATCGACGGCAAGGCGGCGGCGCTGGGTCACTACGCGGTTTTCACGGGCGACTATGAAAACCTGTTCGCGCGGCCGCGCGAGATTTCGGCGGTCACGATCGAACAACTGAAGGCGACCGCAAAGGCGGTGTTTCGCCGCACGAACATGACGGTCGGCGTGCTGCGCGCCCCGGCCGAGGAAGGCACGCAATGAGGCGCTGGCTTTCAATCCTGCTGCTGCTGCTGCCGACGGGCGCCGCGCTCGCCGACAATGTCAGGCTTCCCGACTACGAACACGTCGTTCTGCCCAACGGTGCGGTCCTGCTGATCGCAGGAAAACACGACGTGCCGCTCGTCGGTCTGGAGGTCCTGATTCGCGGTGGGGCAGTCACCGATCCGCCGGGTCGCGAGGGCCTTTCGTCTCTTGCCGCAGCGATGCTCGAAAAAGGCGCCGGCGAGCGTGGCGCCGCCGAGTTCGCCGAAGCGGTGGAGTCGGTCGGCGGCCGCCTGTCTGTCGACGGTGGCCGTGAGTCCGTATCGATATCGGCGGAGTTCCTGGCCCGCGACGCGAACCTGATGGTCGAGCTGGTTACCGAGATGCTGCAGCGCCCGCGACTCGATAGCGGCGAGTTCGACAAGCTGCGCAAGCGTCGCATCGACCTGATCCGTGCCGCGAAGGACGGGGACCCTTCGGGACTCGTGCCCGCCTATCGCGACGCCTTCCTGTTCGGCGAGCATCCCTATGGCGCCCCGCCCGACGGCAGCGAGGACTCGCTCGCCGCGATAAGCCACAAGGACCTCCGTCAGTACTACGAGAACCATATCGGCGGCGATCGACTGATTATTGCGGCCGTTGGCGATTTCGACGTCGCCGCGATGCGGACGCTGCTGTCGCTCGCCTTCGGCGAATGGCGCCCGGCCGCCGCCAGTCTGCCGACCGTGGCCGCGGCGAACCGGCGAACCGGTCGTCACGTCCTGCTTGTCGATAAGCCCGGCGCCACCCAGACCTACTTCAGCATCGCGAACGTCGGCGTCGCGATCGGCTTCCCGGAGCGCCCCGCGCTCGACCTGGCCAATACCGTGTTCGGCGGCCGCTTCACGTCAATGCTCAATTCGGAGTTGCGCGTTCGCACCGGCCTCAGCTACTCGGCGCGGTCTTCGCTCGTCCGGCCATCGCAGCCGGGCGCGCTGGCAATCACCTCGTTCACCGAGACCGGCACCACGGTCGAGGCTATCGACCTCGCGCTTGCGACCCTCGGCCGCCTGCATGACGAAGGCATCCACGTCGAGAGCGTCGTCTCGGCGCGCAACTATGTGATGGGGCAGTTCCCGCCGCGGCTCGAAACCAGCGCCCAGCTGGCCGGGCAGTTCGCGATGCTCGAGCTTTACGGTCTCGACCGGTCTTTCATTGACGCTTATGGCGATGCGCTCGGCGCCGTCACGGCCGCGGATGTTCGCAGCGTCATCGACGCCGTTTATCCGCCGCTCGAGGACCTCGTGTTCGTCCTGATCGGCGATGCCGCCGCAATTCGCGGGGCGGCTGCGAAATACGGGGACGTGACCGAAATGCCGATCACGACCCCGCGCTTTTCGCCGTAGCGCTTCTTACCGGCCGAAGTA
>DATCZJ010000155.1:0-33314 GCA_036525955.1 Woeseiaceae bacterium
CAAGGTGGCGAGCGGCGAGGTGCTGGCGCTCGGCCGCCTGCTGTCGGACCGGATGACCGAGGCGGTGTTCGCGAGCGGCAGCGAATGCGAGGCGCTGTTTGCCGCCCGCGAACCGGTGCCGGTCGCGACCATCGCGCTGTCGGCGGAGGGCGCCGGGGCGCTCGACAGGGCCAACGTCGAGCTCGGGCTCGCGTTGTCCGCCGAAGAGATCGAGTACCTCGCCCGCTGTTACGGGGAGCTGGGACGCGATCCGACCGATGCGGAACTCATGATGTTCGCGCAGGCGAATTCCGAGCACTGCCGCCACAAGATTTTCAATGCATCGTGGATCATCGACGGCCAGCCGCAGGACAAGCGGCTGTTCGGGATGATCAAGTCGACGACGGAAAACGCACCTCAGGGCGTCATTTCCGCGTACAGCGACAACGCCGCGGTCATCGAGGGCTGGACCGGGCCGCGGCTGATGCCGCGGGCGAGCGACCGTGAATACGAATTCGTCGAAGAGCCCATCCATATTCTCATGAAGGTCGAGACCCACAACCATCCGACGGCGATTTCCCCATTCCCGGGCGCGGCGACCGGGGCAGGCGGAGAAATCCGTGACGAAGGCGCGACGGGTCTCGGGGCGAAGCCCAAGGCGGGACTGACCGGGTTCACGGTGTCGCACCTGCGGATACCGGGATTGCGGCAACCCTGGGAAGACGATTTTCCGCATCCCGAGCGCATGGCGACGCCGCTCGAGATCATGATCGAGGGGCCGATCGGCGGGGCGGCCTTCAATAACGAGTTCGGGCGCCCGAACCTGGCCGGCTACTTCAGGACCTTCGAGAGCCGGCCTCCGGGTCTCCCGGACAACGAAATACGCGGCTATCACAAACCGATCATGATTGCCGGCGGCGTCGGCAACGTGCGCGCCGAGCACGCGAAGAAGATCGACGTGCCCGCGGGCGCGAAGATCGTCGTGCTGGGCGGCCCGGCCATGCTGATCGGGCTCGGTGGCGGTGCGGCGTCATCGCTGGCCAGCGGCACCTCGAGCGAGGACCTCGATTTTGCGTCGGTGCAGCGCGGCAATCCGGAAATCGAGCGCCGCGCACAGGAGGTCATCGACCGCTGCTGGGCGATGGGCGGCGCCAACCCGATCCTGCTGATTCACGACGTCGGCGCGGGCGGGCTGTCGAACGCCGTGCCCGAGGCCGTGGATCACAGCAAACTCGGCGCCGAGATCGAGCTGCGCGACGTCGACAATGCCGAGCCGGGCATGTCGCCGATGGGTATCTGGTGCAACGAGGCGCAGGAACGTTACGTGCTCGTCGTCGGCGCCGATCGCATCGAAGAATTCATGGCGCTGTGCGAGCGCGAGCGCTGCCCGGCGTCGGTGATCGGTACGCTGACCGATGACGGCAACCTCGTCGTCCGCGATCGCGAATTCGACAATCGCGTGGTGGACATGCCGATGCAGATGCTGCTCGGCAATCCGCCGAAGATGGAGCGCGACGTGTTGCGCGTGCCGCACGAGGAAACCCCGCTCGATGTGTCTGGCATCGAATTCGAGGAAGCGGCGCTGCGCGTACTGCAATTCCCGGCTGTCGCGGACAAGTCGTTCCTCATTCATATCGGCGATCGCACGGTCGGCGGCCTGACGGCGCGCGACCAGCTGGTCGGTCCGTGGCAGGTGCCTGTCGCGGACGTCGCGATCACCGCGTCCGGATACGGCAGCGTAACCGGCGAAGCGATGGCCATGGGCGAGCGGACGCCGCTCGCGGCAGGCAACGCGCCGGCATCGGGGCGGATCGCGGTCGCCGAGGCGATCACGAATATCGCCGCGGCGCCGATCGAGTCGCTCGGCAAGATCCGATTGTCGGCGAACTGGATGGCGGCCGCCGGCCACCCGGGCGAGGACGCCAACCTGTATGACACGGTCAAGGCCGTGGGGGACGAGCTATGCCGCGCGCTCGGTATTGCGATTCCCGTCGGCAAGGACTCGATGTCGATGCGCACGCGCTGGGAGGATGCGTCGGGCGAACACCAGGTCGTCGCGCCCGTGTCGCTGATCGTCTCGGCATTCGCGCCGGTCACCGACGTCACCAGGCACCTGACGCCGCAATTGCAGAAGACGGACGAGCCGAGCTACCTGCTGCTGTTCGACCTGGGCCAGGGCAAGAACCGCCTCGGCGGATCCTGCCTGCTGCAGGCCTATCGCCGCACGGGCGGCGCGACGCCGGACATCGACGATCCCGAACTGCTGCAAGGCTTTTTCTCGGCGGTCCAGGAGCTGAATGCGCGTGACATGCTGCTTGCCTACCATGATCGCAGCGACGGCGGCCTGTTTGCAGCCGTTGCGGAGATGATCTTCGCGGGCAGGCTCGGCGCGTCACTGACGCTGGACGGCTCGCGCGTCGATGTCATGCGCCAGCTGTTCTGTGAAGAGGCGGGTGCCGTCGTACAGGTGGCGAAGAGCAAGCTGCCCCAGGTGCAAATGGTGCTCGATCGGAACGGCGTCAGTGCGCAGGCGATCGGCCGCGTCATACCGGACGCGAAACTGACGGTTCGCGGCGGCGAGCAGGTGGTGCTCGAACTCGATCGTGCCACGATGCAGCGCGCGTGGTCGGAAACGAGCTACCGCATCCAGTCGTTGCGGGATAACCCGGCGACGGCGAAAGAAGAATTCGATCGCGTGCTCGATGACCGCGACCCCGGCCTCAATGTCAGGCTGACGTTCGATCCGCGCGAAGACGTCGTGCGCCTGTTGCGGGCCGGCGTGAAACCGCGCGTGGCGATCCTGCGCGAGCAGGGCGTCAACAGCCAGTACGAGATGGCGGCCGCCTTCATGCGCGCCGGTTTTGCCGTGACCGACGTGCACATGAGCGACCTGCTCGACGGTCGCGACACGCTGGACGGCTACCAGGGGCTGGTGGCCTGCGGCGGGTTTTCATTTGGCGACGTGCTCGGCGCCGGTGGCGGATGGGCAAAGTCGGTATTGTTCCATTCGCGGACGCGCGAGCAGTTCGAGGCCTTTTTCGCGCGGCGCGATACCTTCGCGCTCGGCGTGTGCAACGGTTGCCAGATGATGTCTCACCTGCGCGACCTGATTCCGGGCGCGAGCCACTGGCCGCGATTCCTGAGGAACCGTTCGGAGCAGTTCGAAGCGCGGCTGAGTCTTGTCGAGATCGTCGAAAGCCCGTCGCTGTTCCTGCAGGACATGGCCGGATCGCGCCTGCCGATCGCAACGTCGCACGGCGAGGGGCGTGCCGTGTTCGCCGACGATACCGCCAGGTATTCGGCGTCGTACACGGTGGCGTTGCGCTACGTCGACAACTACGGCGAAGTCGCGGATACCTATCCGGCCAACCCGAACGGATCGGTTGATGGCATCTGCGGCCTGTCGAACGACGATGGCCGCGTCACGATCATGATGCCGCACCCGGAGCGCGTGGCGCTGACGCGCCAGAACTCATGGCATCCCGACGAGTGGGGCGAGGACGGTCCGTGGATGCGCATGTTCCGCAATGCGCGCGCGGCGATCGGTTGAGTGACGCTCAGGCCGAAGCGACGTTGTCGTTGTTCGCTTCCGAGACGAAGAAACGCCTGACCTTGATTGCGCGCGTGAGTTTCCCGCGGCGCACGAAGCACTGGTAGAACATGTCCTTGAGAACCTCGAGCAGGATACCCGCCTGCGCCCGGTTCAGGAGCGGCAGGTCCTCGTGCGTGCCGGCACCGAACAGGACTTCCTTGATCGGCGCGAAGGTGTCGTCGTCGATGCCCGCTATGTCCTGCGCAACCATGATTTCCTCGAACGCCCGCAGCTTGCCGCCCTCGCCGAGCGCGTCGAACGCGCTCGCGGCCGAGCGTCGGCACATCGACGCAAATGCGTTGAAATTGTTGCTCGAGTAGCAATTGAGGGCTTCGCGGAACAGCACTTCCGTGTGTTTCGGCAGGTAGGAAAACGCGAAGCGTTCCTTGGGCCGTTCGAGCTCGATGAAATTTCGATACAGCTCGACGCGGTTCTCGGTGTATTCGCGAACGGTGAAGCGCAGGAACACGGGCGCGTCGCAGGAATCGCATTTGTAGACGACGCCGACGTGCTTCGGCTTGTCGCGCAGCAACGCGGCGGGGTCCGGGACGGATTGCGGACTCATGTGTGCATACACGCCGCAATAAGGGCATTCGAGGCCGATACGCTCCTCGATGCCGCTGCTCATCCCCTGATCTCTGTCTAGTACGAGTGCCATTTCGCCCTGTTCTATGCTTATTGATGGCTCGTTGATTTTTTTAGATCAATCAGCGACTTCAGTATGCATCATAGAAATTTTCTCGCCACTCTGGCTTGACATAATCCATGATTACTTACTGCCCCATTCGCCGACAGCCTGGCGTGCCGCATCGTTGACAGGGCGCGCGACCAGCGCCGTCCGGGTCATCGTGACCTCGAAGACGGCTTCGTCGGCCATCGGCACGAATGTCGCCGTCCCGTAGTAAGCATCGACACCGGGCATCAGCGCGGGAAATTTGCGCGCCACGCGCCAGACGTCGAGCAACAACGGGTCCGACAGCGCGTACACCGTGCGTTGCTGCGTGCGCTCGTCGCCGACGTCGGAATAGCGGCCGCTGATCCGGTCGAGCTGGTAGATCGGATCGAGTCCCAGCAGCGTCGCCGGCGGTTTCCAGCTCACAACGCGCGCATCGATCTGCCATTCGTCGCCGCGCAGGCGGAATACGCGGTCGGGTTCACCCTGGATGATCAGTCGCGCCGAAAACTCGCCGGGCGCCAGCTGGCTGAACTCGACGCGGCTCACGAGCTGTTCGCCGACCAGGCGATGGTAGCCGTAGTAACTGAATGCGAGCAGGATGGCGGCGCCGCCGAGCGCGGCGGTGGCGACGCCGCCCGCGAACGATCCGGTCGCTCGCAGCGGACGCCGGCGCCGCAGGTGGCCGACCATCGAAAACAGGAAGAACAGCGCGATGAGCGTGAAGACCGTGCTGGCGACAATCAGGATATTCATCGTCCCTTCCCCGCGGTAGCCTAGGTCCCCAGCCTCTTATACTTGATTCGATGCGGATTTGCCGCATCGGCGCCGAGCCTGCGTTTCCTGTCTTCCTCGTATTCCGCGTAGTTGCCGGAGAACCAGACAACCTCGCTGTTACCCTCGAACGCAAGGATATGCGTGGCGATCCGGTCGAGGAACCAGCGGTCATGTGAAATGACGATCGCCGATCCCGGGAACTCGAGCAGCGCTTCTTCGAGTGCCCGCAGCGTTTCGACGTCGAGGTCGTTCGTGGGCTCGTCGAGCAGCAACAGGTTGCCGCCGGCGCGGATCGTTTTCGCGAGGTGTACGCGATTGCGCTCACCGCCCGAGAGCAGTCCGATCTTCTTCTGCTGATCCTGGCCGCGGAAGTTGAATCGGCCGACATAGGCACGTGACGAGGTTTCGTAGCTGCCGACCGTGATCATGTCGAGCCCGTCGGAAATTTCTTCCCAGACCGTCTTGTTGTCGTTGAGCGAGTCGCGCGACTGGTCGACGGCGGCAACCTTCACCGTGTCGCCGAGCCGCAGCACGCCGGCGTCCGGCTTTTCCTGCCCCGTCACCATGCGGAAGAAGGTCGTCTTGCCGGCGCCGTTCGGACCGATCACGCCGACGATGCCGCCGGGCGGGAGCTGGAAACTCAGCCCGTCGATCAGCAGCCGGTCGCCAAAGCCTTTCTTGAGGTTTTCGACCTCGAGCACGACGTCGCCCAGGCGCGGGCCCGGCGGAATGTAGATTTCGTTGGTCTCGTTGCGCTTCTGGTATTCGGGCGAAGACAGTTCCTCGAACTGCCGCAGGCGCGCTTTCGACTTCGCCTGGCGGCCCTTCGGATTGCTGCGCACCCATTCGAGTTCGTGCTGCATTGCGCGCCGGCGGGCCTTTTCGGTCGCCTCTTCCTGCTGCAGCCTCGCTTCCTTCTGCTCCAGCCACGACGAGTAGTTGCCCTGCCACGGGATGCCGTGGCCGCGATCGAGTTCGAGAATCCAGCCCGCGACGTTGTCGAGGAAGTAGCGGTCGTGGGTCACGGCGATGACCGTGCTCGGGTACTCGTCGAGGAAGCGCTCGAGCCAGGCGACCGATTCGGCATCGAGATGGTTGGTCGGCTCGTCCAGCAGCAGCATGTCGGGCTGCGACAGGAGCAGGCGACAGAGGGCCACGCGGCGGCGCTCGCCGCCCGAGAGCTTGCTGACGTCTGCGTCCCACGGCGGCAGCCGCAGCGCATCGGCAGCGACCTCCAGCTTGCGGTCCACTTCCCAGCCGCCGGCCGCCTCGATCGCATCCTGCAGCTTGCCCTGTTCCTCGAGCAGCGCATTCATTTCGTCATCGCTCATCGGCTCCGCGAACTTCATGCTGATCTCGTTGAAACGGTTCAGCAGCTCGATGGTTTCGCCGAGCCCTTCCTCGACGTTACCGCGGACATCCTTGGCCGGATCGAGCTCCGGTTCCTGTGGCAGGTACCCGATCCGGATGCCCGGCTGGGGCCTGGCTTCGCCATCGATCTCGGTATCGAGGCCGGCCATGATCCGCATCAGCGTTGACTTGCCAGAGCCGTTCAGGCCCAAGACGCCGATCTTGGCGCCGGGGAAAAAAGACAGGGAAATGTCGCGGATGATGTGCCGCTTGGGCGGCACGACTTTCGCGACGCGATTCATCGTGTATATGTACTGTGCCATGTGATTGCCGGGTGTTACGGAGCGCGCATTATCCGGTATGCTGCCGGACATTAAAACAACCGCGGGTCAGGCATGAGCGAGTCGGTGCTGGTCTACAAGGGCGACGAGATTGCGGCCTACGGATTCGGCGACCCGCATCCGTTCGGAACCGACCGGCACGACGTGTTTCACGCCGAGCTGGCAGGCGCCGGGCTCGCCGATCGGCTGGTATTCGGCCATCCGCGCGTGGCCCGCGTCGATGAGATCGCGCTGTTTCATACGCCGGACTACATCGACAAGGTGTCCCGCCTGTCAGCCCAGGGCTATGGCTACCTGGACGAGGGGGACACCCCGGCCGTGCCGGGCATTTTCGAGGCCGCATCGGCCGTGGTGGGCGCGGTACTGGGCGCCGTGGACGAAATCATGCACGGCAATTACCGGCGCGCGTTCGTGCCGATCGCGGGCCTGCACCATGCGGCCAGGGACACGGCTGCGGGATTCTGTGTTTTCAACGATTGTGGCGTGGCGGCCGAGTACCTGCGCAGCCAATACGGCGTGCGGCGGATCGCCTATGTGGATATCGACGCCCACCATGGCGACGGCATGTTCTACGCCTTCGAGGACGACCCGGACCTGATCTTCGCCGATATTCACGAGGACGGCCGTTACCTGTACCCGGGGACCGGCGCCCGCGAGGAAACCGGCACGGGCAGGGCGCGGGGCACGAAGCTCAACCTGCCGATCCCGCCCGGGGCCGATGACGACGAGTTCCGCATGGCCTGGGTGCAGGTCGAGGCCTACCTCGAGGCGCAGCGGCCCGAGTTCATCCTGATGCAGTGCGGCGCTGACAGCCTCGAGGGGGACCCGATCACCCACCTGTGCTGGACCGAGGAAGCGCATGCCGAGGCGGCCGCGGCGCTGTGCCGGCTGGCCGAAAAGTACAGCGGCGGTCGCATCATCGGTACGGGTGGCGGCGGCTATAACCGGCGCAACCTGGCGCGCGCCTGGACCCGGGTGGTGCAGTCCTTCGTCGAGACGCGGTAGCCTGAATCCGCGGTGCCATCCGGCAGGTTAAACAGGTAATATCCCGGACTTTTGCAGCCCCCCGTCAATCGGAGACCCACGGATGTTCGATACATCGACGACGATCGAGTCCTTCGATCCCGAGATCGCCAGCGCGATCGAACTGGAAAAGCGCCGCCAGGAAGAGCACATCGAGCTCATCGCGTCGGAGAACTACACCAGCCCGCGCGTGATGGCCGCACAGGGGTCCGTGCTGACCAACAAGTATGCCGAGGGATATCCCGGCAAGCGCTACTACGGCGGCTGCGAATTCGTCGACATCGTCGAGACCATTGCGATCGATCGGGCGAAACAGCTGTTCGGCGCCGACTACGCGAATGTGCAGCCACACTCGGGCTCGCAGGCGAATGCCGCCGTCTATCATGCGCTCGCCGAGCCGGGCGACACGATCCTCGGCATGAGCCTCGCCGAGGGCGGCCACCTGACGCATGGTTCGCCCGTCAACTTTTCGGGCAAGCTGTTCAACATCGTGCCCTACGGCATCGACCACAAGACCGGCCTGATCGACTACGACCAGGTGCAGGCGCTGGCCGACGAGCATCAGCCGAAAATGATCATTGCGGGCTTCTCGGCCTATTCGCAGATTGCGGACTGGGCGCGTTTCCGGGCCATCGCGGACAGCTGCGGGGCCTACCTGTTCGTCGACATGGCGCACGTCGCGGGACTCGTCGCCGCGGGCCTGTACCCGAGCCCGGTGCCGCATGCCGACGTCTGCACGACCACGACGCACAAGACCCTGCGCGGTCCTCGCGGTGGCCTGATCCTGGCGCGCAAGAACGACGTGCTGACCCGGAAATTCAATTCACTCGTGTTTCCGGGCACGCAGGGCGGGCCCCTGATGCACGTGATCGCGGCCAAGGCCATCGCCCTGAAGGAAGCGCTGGAACCCGGGTTCCGCGACTACCAGGCACGGGTCATCGAGAACGCGAAGGTCATGGCCCAGGTCCTGACGGAGCGCGGCTACGCGATCGTCTCGGGCGGCACCGAGAACCACCTGATGCTCGTGAGCCTGATCGGTCATGGCATCACGGGCAAGGATGCCGACGCAGCGCTCGGCCGGGCCTACATCACGGTCAACAAGAACTCGGTTCCGGACGACCCGGAATCGCCGTTCGTCACCAGCGGCTTGCGCCTCGGTACGCCCGCCATCACGACGCGCGGCTTCGGTGTGGGGGAAACGCGGCAACTCACCGGCTGGATAGCGGATATACTGGACGACCTGAACAACGAGGAGACGATCGAGCGCGTCCGCAAGCAGGTCCTGGAACTCTGTGCGCGGTTCCCGGTGTACGCCTGATCGCTTTAGCCGATGCATTGTCCGTTTTGCGGCCATGAGGAAACCAAGGTCATAGACTCCCGCCTCGCCGGCGAGGGTCGGCAGATTCGTCGTCGCCGGCAGTGCTCCGACTGCAACGAACGCTTCACGACCTTCGAGACCGCCGAACTGGTCATGCCGCGCGTGGTGAAGAACGACAACAGTCGCCAGCCCTTCGACGAAGAAAAGCTCAGGAACAGCATGGTGCGCGCGCTCGAGAAGCGGCCGGTGCCGAGCGAGCAACTGGAGGAGGCCGTGGGCCACCTGATCCACAAGCTGCGCACGATGGGCGAGCGCGAAGTGCCGTCGCGCCTGATCGGCGACCTCGTCATGGAAGAGTTGCGCGCGCTCGACGAAGTCGCGTACGTGCGCTTTGCCTCGGTCTACCGGCGCTTCCAGGACATCACGGAGTTCGAGGACGAGATCAAGCGATTGCAGCGGATCTCCGAGACCGCCGCAAGCCGTGAGCAGATGTCCCTGTTGCCGGAGATCTTCGGCAAGAAACCGCGCTGATGACTTTTTCCGCCACCGACAGCGCGCACATGGCGCGCGCACTGCAACTCGCGGCGCAGGGCCGTTACACGGCGCACCCCAACCCGATGGTCGGCTGCGTGATCGTGGCGGGCGAATCGGTGGTCGGCACGGGCTACCACGCGCGGGCGGGCGGGCCACATGCCGAAATTCACGCGCTCGACGAAGCCGGCGAACGCGCGCGCGGCGCGACCGTTTACGTGACGCTCGAGCCCTGTGCGCACCATGGCAGGACGCCGCCGTGCGCGGATGCGCTCGTGGCGGCCGGGGTGCGACGCGTCGTGGCAGCCATGCAGGACCCGTTTCCCGAAGTCGCCGGGCGTGGTCTGGCGCGGCTGCGGGACGCGGGCATCGCCGTCGAGTCCGGATTGCTCGAGGACCAGGCGGCCGCGCTGAACCGCGGGTTCGTCTCACGCGTAGCGCGCGGCCGGCCGTTCGTCTGCCTCAAGGTTGCGTCGAGTATCGATGGCGCGATCGCGATGCAAAGCGGCGCAAGCCAGTGGATCACCGGACCGGAGTCACGGCGGGACGTCCAGCGACTGCGCGCCCGTTCGGGCGCGATCCTGACCGGCATCGGCACGGTACTGGCGGACGACCCGTCGCTGACGGTGCGTGACGTCGACACGGGCGGCCGGCAACCGCTACGCGTGGTGCTCGACAGCCGCCTGAGGATGCCGGAAGAGGCCCGCATGCTGGCGCAGCCCGGCAGTACGCTGGTCGTCGGCGCAGGGACCGGGGACGCGTCGCGGCTCGAGGCCCGCGGCGCCGAGGTCCGGCATTTCGCTGCGACCGGTGGGCAGGTCGATGCGTGCCGGGTCCTCGAGGACCTGGCGGCGCGCGGCATCAACGAGGTGCTCGTCGAGGCCGGGCCGGGGCTGTCAGGCAGCCTCGTGGACATGGGCCTCGTGGACGAACTTGTGATTTACCAGGCCCCACACATAATGGGCAGCGAAACGCGCGGCATGTTCCGGACGCCGGGGTGGCGCTCCCTCGACGACCGAAGGGCGCTCGACATCATCGACGTCCGCCGCATGGGCAGCGACACCAGGATCACGGCGAGGATATCGGGCTGATGTTCACGGGAATCATCAAGGCGCGCGGCGCAATCGCGGCCATGGAAAAACGCGGCGGTGACGTTCGCCTCAGCGTGCGCTCGGACGGCATGCCCTGGGGTGATTACGAGCTCGGCGAAAGCATCGCGGTCAATGGCGTCTGCCTGACGGCGGTGGCATTGCATGCCGATGGCTTCGACACGGACGTTTCGGTCGAGACGCTCGACGTCACTGCACTCGGCCGCCTTGCGGTCGGGTCGGCCGTCAACCTGGAACCGGCGCTGAGCCTGGGCGACCGGCTGGGCGGGCACCTGGTCAGCGGTCACGTGGACTGCACGGGGAAGGTCACGTCGCGCCGCGAAGATGCGCGCTCGATCCGGCTGGCGATCGACATACCGCGCGACTATGCGCGCTATGTCGCCAGGAAAGGCTCGGTCTGCGTGGACGGCGTCAGCCTTACCATCAACGAAGTATCGGGGACGACATTCGATTTGAATATCATCCCGCACACCGCTGAAGTCACGATCATCGGCAGCTACACCGTCGGTACGATCGTCAACATCGAGGTCGACCTGCTCGCGCGCTACATCGAGCGTCTCCTGGGCAACGACGGCGACGGCATCTCACTGGATTTTCTCAAGGCGCATGGCTATGCCCGATAACACCAAGACGCACCCGCACGCGGCACAATCGCCGTTCAGCGATATCGAAGACATCATCGCCGACATTGCGGCGGGCAAGATGGTCATCATGGTCGATGACGAGGATCGCGAGAACGAGGGCGACCTCATCATGGCGGCCGAAAAGGTCCGGCCCGAGGACGTCAATTACATGGCGACGCATGGCCGCGGCCTGATCTGCCTGACCCTGTCGCGCAATCGCTGCAAGCAGCTCAGGCTGCCGCTCATGGTCAGCGAGACGGACCATCATCACGCGACCAACTTCACCGTGTCGATCGAGGCCGCCGAGGGCATCACCACCGGCATCTCGGCGCATGACCGCGCGCGCACGATCCAGACCGCCGTTGCCGCCAACGCGAAGCCCGAGGACCTGAGTCAGCCGGGGCATATCTTCCCGGTCATGGCCCAGCCCGGTGGCGTCCTGACCCGCGCCGGGCATACCGAGGCGGGCTGCGACCTCGCGCGCCTCGCGGGCCTCGAGCCCGCGGCGGCGATCGTCGAGATCCTGAACGCCGACGGCAGCATGGCGCGGCGCCCGGATCTCGAAAAATTCGGCGCGGCGCACGGCATCCGCATCGGCACGATCGCGGACCTGATTCGCTACCGGCTGGAGAAGGAACGCAACGTCGAACGTATCGCTGAAAAGTCCGTCGAGACGGAATTCGGCGCGTTTGACCTGTACTGTTATGAAGACCACATCAATCGATCCGTGCACGTGGCGCTCGTGAAAGGCGACCTGGCGAGTGTCGAGGCGCCGCTCGTGCGTGTTCATCTGCAGGACACGCTCGGCGACGTCATCGGCGTGCAGGGCAAGTCGCTGGGCTGGCCGCTGCACAGCGCCATCGAGCGCATCGCGAGGGAGGAGGTCGGTGTCGTGGTGTTGCTGCGTGAACAGGAATCGTCGCGAGATTTCATGGACGCGGTCGAAAACCTCGACATGCACCACGACGATTTGCAGACACGCCGTCCCGGCGAAGCGGTCCTGCGCACCTACGGCGTGGGCGCGCAGATCCTGAGGGACCTCGGGCTGAGCAAAATCCGTGTATTATCGGCGCCTAAGCACATGTACGCGATCTCCGGTTTCGACCTCGAGATTGTCGAGTACGTCTGAGCAGACAGGCCGGAAATGGACAGGATCAAAACCACAGAAGGCGACCTGGTCGTCCGCGATGCGCGGTTCGCCATCGTCGCTGCGCGTTTCAACGAGTTCGTCGTCGAGTCGCTGATCCGGGGCGCGCTGCGTTGCCTTCGGCAGCATGGCGCGAACGATGCCGACATCGAGATCGTGCGCGTGCCCGGCGCATTCGAAATGCCGCTCGCCGTCGAAAAGGTCGCCGCTGCGCGGCGTGTCGACGGCATCATCGCGCTCGGCGCCGTGATTCGCGGCGGTACGCCGCATTTCGAGTACGTTGCGGGCGAGTGCGTCAAGGGCATTACTGCGGCGGGTCAGCGGCATGGTGTGCCTGTCGGGCACGGCGTGCTGACGGTGGACACGATAGAGCAGGCCATCGAGCGCGCCGGCACCAAGGCCGGCAACAAGGGTGAGGAAGCGACCCTCGCCGTGATCGAAATGGTCAACCTGTTGCGCAAGCTGGGTTGACGGCCAGGATCACCCCCATGATGAGCCCAGCCGGAGCCCGGACGCGCGCCCGCGAATTGCTGCTGCAGGCGCTTTATCAGAAGCAGATTGCGGGTCATTCGCTGAGCGAACTGCAGGAACAGTTTCACGAGCAGCCGCCCTACGAGCGCGTCGACAAGGTGTTCTTCGACGAACTGCTGGCGGCGATCTGCAAGTCCGAGGATGCGCTGCGCGAATCGATTGCGCAGTTCGCCGATCGCCCCGTCGAGCAGCTCGACCCTGTTGAACTCGGTATCCTGATGATCGGTTCCTACGAGCTCGAATCGCGGATCGACACGCCGTACAAGGTGGTAATCAACGAGTGCATCAATCTCGCGAAGCGTTTCGGCTCGGTCGACGGGCACAAGTACATCAATGCCTGCCTCGACAGGGCGTCGCAGTCGCTGCGCAAGGTCGAAGTGCAGGCGGACTCCGGTGGATGAGTTCGAACTGATCGCCCGGTATTTCTCGGGCCATGACGACGCCGCCGGCGTCGTGGTCGGTGTGGGTGATGATGGCGCGTTGCTCGAACCCACCCCCGGCATGCAGCAGATCCAGGTCATCGACACGCTGGTCGAAGCCGTCCATTTTCCCGAGTCGATGCAGGCCGCGGATGTCGGCTACCGCGCAGTCGCGGTGAACGTTTCCGACATCGCCGCGATGGGCGGCCGCCCGCGGTGGATGACGCTGGCGCTGACCTTGTCACGCAAGGACGAGTCCTGGGTGGCGGGCTTTGCCCAGGGCCTGCTCGAGGCGGCCCGCGAGTACGGCATCGCGCTCGTGGGCGGCGATACCACCTCGGGCAATGCGGTCGTGGCGACCGTGCATGTCACGGGCGAGGTTGTCCCCGGTCAGGCCTTGCTGCGCAGCGGTGCTGTGCCCGGCCAGACCGTGTATGTGACCGGTACGGTGGGTGACGCTGCCGCCGGGCTTGCATTGATTCAGCAGGGTGCGCACGACGACTTCCTCGTGCGGCGGTTCCTGCGCCCGTCGGCGCGCGTCGCTGCCGGGCTTGCGCTGGCCGGGCGCGCGAGCAGTGCCATCGACGTATCCGATGGCCTCGTCGGCGATCTCGGCAAGCTGCTCGAGGCAAGCGGTGCGGGCGCCGAGATCGACATCGGCAGGCTGCCCTTGTCGGACGCCCTGCGCGCCCGGTTCACGCCCTCGGAGCAGCAGCGATTCGCGCTCACCGGTGGCGACGATTACGAATTGTGTTTCACGGCCGACGCCGAGTCCGTCGCGGGCGTGGCCGGCATCACGCCGATCGGCGTCGTGACGGCAGGCAGCGGCGTCGTCTGTCGGCGTGACGGCATCGTTGTCGATGTCGACGACAAGGGCTACCGTCATTTCATATGAATAAATCGCCACCCGATCTCGCGCGCAGGGTTTTCACCGATCCGGTGCATTTCCTGGCGTTCGGCTTCGGCACCGGCCTTGCGCCGGCCGCGCCCGGCACTTTCGGCTCGATCCCGGGCCTCGTTATCTTCTGGCTGACGGTCGATTTCGGACTTTATGTTCAATTGGGCGTCGCTGCAGCCATGGCAGCCGCGGGCATCTGGATCTGCGGGGAGAGCGCGAGGCGCATCGGCGTGCACGATCATGGCGGCATCGTCTGGGACGAGATTGTGGGCATGTACCTGACATTGCTGGTCGCGCCGTTCACGGTCGCCGGCTGGGTCGCCGCGTTCCTGCTGTTCCGCTTCATGGATATTGTCAAACCGTGGCCGATTCGGGACCTGGATCACAGACTGGGCGGAGGAGTGGGAATTATGCTGGATGACCTCGTAGCAGCCCTCTACGCCGCGATTTTACTGGCTTTCTGGGGGTGGCTTGTGAACTGATGCAGTGAGACAACATGGTCAGCAAGGTTTCCGAAATCAAGCGCCCCAGCGACGTACCCGCCAAGATCGGCAAGTACGTCATTATCAACAAGATCGGCAAGGGCAGCACGGGTACCGTCTACCTGTCTCACGACCCCTATTACCGCCGTGACGTCGCGATCAAGGTTTACAACCTCGAGGAAGACACCGACGCCGAGCGCGCCCGCGTGTCGCGCAAGATGTTCTTCAACGAGGCGCACATGGTCGGGATGCTGCAGCACCCCAACATCATGCCGATCTACGACGCGGGCGAGGAAAACGGCGCCTACTACGTCGTGACGGAACACATCCAGGGCGCCCGTACGCTGGCGGCCTACTGCAGGCCCGACAACCTGCTGCGCGTCGACGACGTCGTCGAGATCATCTACAAGTGCGCTAAGGCGCTGCACTACGCACACGGTCGCGGCGTGATACACCGCGACATCAAACCCTCGAACATCATGCTCACGATCGACAACGACGTGCGCATCATCGATTTCGGCATCGCGATCGTCAGCGACTCCGAAGTCTCGCGTATCGAAGGCATCGCCGGTTCGCCGAGCTACATGTCGCCGGAACAGGTGCAGTCCGAAGAACTCACGCCGCGTTCCGACCTGTATTCGCTCGGCGCCGTCATGTACGAGTTGCTGACCGGGTTCCGGCCGTTCCGCGCCGACAACCTGTCAAAACTGCTGCACCAGATCGTCTACGCGACACCGCCACCGATTCATACTTACCGCGACGACCTGCCGGAGGCCCTCGAGCATGTCGTAATGACGACGATGCAGAAGGACCCCGGCAAGCGGCTGCCGACGGGCAACGCGATGGCCGCGGAGCTGACCCGCGTCTACAAGGACCTGCGCCAGAAATACGACAGCTTCGACAACCAGGAGCATTTCGACCTCCTGCGCTCGCTGACTTTCTTCCACGAGTTCTCGCACGCGGAGATCTGGGAAGTGCTGCGCGCCTCCGACTGGCACGAGTACAAGGACAACGAGGACATCGTCCGCGAGGGCGAGGTCGACGATCGTTTCTATATCGTCGTCGCCGGCGCGGTGATCGTGGAGGCAAACGGCAGGTCGCTCGGTCGCCTCGGCAACGGCGACTGCTTCGGCGAAACCAGTTACGTCCGGGGCGCCAAGCGCCAGGCCTCGATCCGGGCCGACGGCCAGGTGACGATTCTGCGCGTCAGCTCGACGCTCATGGAACAGGTGTCTTCGGCCTGCCAGCTGCGTTTCAACAAGGTCTTCCTGCGCTCGCTGATCACGCGGCTGCAGGGCAGCGGCGGCGCCAATACCTGACGACCTCCTGCGCGCCGGCGAAGGCCTGGTGCTGGATTTAGCGTGCCCTTCGACGCATTATCGAACGTTCGATCCGACGATAACGCGGTCCCCGGAGGTTCCATGTTCCAGCGAGCAGCACTATTCATCCTGTTTGTCACGGCTCTGCCCGCGGTGGCGGACGACCTCGGTGAGTCGGTCCGCGAGGATTACGACGAACATCTCGCGGGACTCTTCGATTACTTCCATCGCAACCCGGAATTGTCGACGGTCGAATTCGATACCGCGCGGCGCATGGCGCTGGAACTCAGTCTCGCCGGGTTCGAGGTGACGGAAGGGGTCGGCGGCACCGGCGTCGTCGCAATTCTGGAAAACGGCGAGGGCCCGCTCGTCATGATGCGCGCCGACATGGACGGACTGCCCGTCGAGGAAAAATCCGGACTGGCGAATGCGTCCCGCAAGCAGCAGGAAGACCCGATCACGGGCAACATGGTTTACACGATGCACGCCTGCGGACACGACGTGCACATCACGAGCCTGGTCGGCACGGCCCGGCAGATGGTGGCGCGCCGTGACACGTGGCGCGGCACGCTGATGCTCGTGGTGCAGCCCGCCGAGGAGCGGGTGCTCGGCGCGCGGGCGATGCGCGACGACAGGATCTGGGAACGTTTCGGCAAACCCGACTACGCGCTCGCGTTTCACGTGAATTCGCTCGACGTGGCCGGCAAGATCAACGTCAGCGAGGGCAGCCCGTTCGCGGGTGCCGATACCGTCGACATCGTAATTCATGGCGTCGGCGCGCACGGCGCGCATCCCTATGCCGGCAAGGACCCGATCGTGCTCGGCAGCCAGATCGTGCTGGCACTGCAAACGCTCGTGGCGCGCGAACTGCCGCCGCGCTGGCCCGGCGTCGTGACGGTCGGCTCCTTCCATTCGGGCACCAAGCACAACATCATCTCGGACCGGGCCCACCTGCAGATTACCGTCCGCAGCACGACACCCGAGACCCGCGAGATCCTGCTGAACGGCATCCGCCGCATCGCTGAAAACATGGGGCGCGTGGCGGGACTGCCGGAAGACAGGCTGCCGGAGGTCACCGTCTCGACCGAGAGCGTGCCGCCCACGGTCAACAGCCCCGAACTGGCCAGGCGACTGCGCGCCGAGTGGATCGAGGCGCTCGGCGAGGATCGCGTGATCCTGAACCCGAGCAAGGGCATGGGCGCCGAGGATTTCCCGTTCTTCACGCTCGATCCTGACATCACCGCCGTGTACTGGCAGGTGGGCGGCACACCGCAGGAAGATTTCGATCGGGCGGCAGCCGGCGGCGAACCGGTGCCGAGCCATCACTCGCCGCTGTTCAAGGTGGAGCCGGAGGCGTCCGTGACTGCGGGTATCGAGTCGACCGTCATCGCATTGCAGTCGCTGATGGCCGAATGACGGCCGGGCCTAGGGCTCGTCGTCGTCCGCCTCGAAGTCTTCGAGCGTTTCTCCGCCCGCGCTCTTCAGCAGGATCGCGACTTTCTGCTCGGCGTCCTTCAGCGCGGCCTGGCAGCCACGCGTCAGCTTGATGCCTTCCTCGAATTTCTTCATGGCCTTCTCCAGCGGCAGATCGCCGGATTCGAGTTCGTCCACGAGCTCTTCGAGTTCCGCGAGGGCTTTTTCGAGATTGAATGATTTAGCGGCGCTCATGATTGATAATCCTCAGTCCGGGCGTAAAGCTACCGTCACCCCGCCGACCCGTCAACGCGGCCCGGCAACGATGTCCTGACTGGGGCTTTCCACGATTGACAGTCACGGGCCCGGTCAATAGAGTAGAACGATTCTAAATACAGCAAAGAACCACCGAGAGGGAACAAGAAAATGGCACTGAAAGGCAGCAAGACTGAACAAAACCTCAAGGACGCATTCGCAGGCGAATCGCAAGCCAATCGCCGTTACCTGTATTTCGCAGCCAAGGCTGACGTCGAAGGCTACAACGACGTTGCAGCTGTTTTCCGTTCGACAGCCGAAGGCGAAACGGGCCATGCGCATGGACACCTCGAATATCTCGAGGAAGTCGGCGATCCCGCAACCGGCATGCCGATCGGTGCCACGGCCGACAATCTCGCCGCAGCCATCGCAGGCGAAACCCACGAGTACACGGACATGTACCCGGGCATGGCGAAGGCGGCTCGTGACGAGGGTTTTGACGAAATCGCCGACTGGTTCGAGACGCTGGCGAAGGCCGAGCGTTCGCATGCGAACCGTTTCCAGAAGGCACTCGATTCGCTCGACGGTTGATGCTGAGGCTGCCGGGCCCTGCGGCCCGGCAGTAACATCATGAGCAACGAAGGCAAACGCGAGGGCAGCCTCGAGGCGCCCACCCGGCATCCGCTCGAGTGGCGGACCGATACGTTCTACGACGAGGCCGCGCTGTTCGAAGAACTCGAACGCGTATTCGACACCTGTCACGGCTGTCGTCGCTGTTTCAACCTGTGCCAGTCATTTCCAACGCTGTTCGACGCGGTAGACGCGTCGGAGACGATGGAGGTCGATGGCGTACCCAAGCCCGTCTACTGGGACGTCGTCGATCATTGCTACCTGTGCGACATGTGCTACATGAGCAAGTGTCCGTATGTGCCGCCGCACGAGTGGAATATCGATTTCCCGCACCTGATGCTGAGGGCGAAAGCCGTGCGCTTCCGCAAGGAGGGTGCGCCGCTGCGCGATCGCCTGCTGAGCGCGACCGACAAGGTCGGCAAGCTTGCCGGCATTCCGATTGTCGTCAACATCGTCAATGCGACCAACCGCAGCAAGACGGGACGCAAGCTGCTGGAAAAGACGCTCGGCGTTGATCGCAGCGCGCCGGTGCCGGCGTACCACTCGCGGACTGCGCGCAAGCGACTTGCGCATCTAAACGGCGCGAGCGGCGAGGGCGCGACGCCAGGCGGCGGCACGCAGGGCAAGGTCGTGCTCTACACCACCTGTTATGGCAATCGCAATCACCCGGTCATCGACGAGGACCTCGTCGCGGTCTATGAACACAACGGCATCCCGGTCGCGCTGGCGGAGAAAGAGGCCTGCTGCGGCATGCCCAAGCTGGAACTCGGCGATCTCGACGCGGTCGCGCGCGCCAAGGAGACGAACATCCCCGTGCTTGCCGCCATGGTCGATGCGGGCTGGGACATCGTGACGCCGATTCCATCCTGCACGCTGATGTTCAAGCAGGAGTTGCCGCTCATGTTCCCCGATGACCCGGATGTCGCGAAGGTCCGGGCTGCCATGTACGACCCGTTCGAATACCTGATGATCCGGCACCGCGAGGGCCTGCTGAAAACGGATTTCAAGCACGAACTCGGCAAGGTGTCCTACCAGGTGCCCTGTCACCTGCGCGTGCAGAACATCGGGCTGAAGACGCGCGATACGCTGCAACTCGTGCCTGGCACAACGATTGACGTCATCGAGCGGTGTTCGGGCCACGACGGCACCTATGGCGTGAAGAAGAAATTTCGCGAAATGTCGAAGAAGATCGCGCGGCCCGTGGTCAACAAGGTCGACAAGGCCGGGTCCGACCATTTCGTGAGCGATTGCCCGATGGCCGCCGAGCAGATCGCCAATGACACCGAAAAGCACACGGCCAACAATCCCATGAGCCTGCTTCGCAAGGCCTACGGAATCTAGGGACGATGCAGAAACTCACGCGAGAGGATCTCTTCAGCCTCGAACAGTATGCGGAAGCCCGCCCGGCGTTCCGTGAAAAGGTGCTGGCGCACAAGAAGAACCGCCGCCTCGACCTGGGCACGAATGCCGCGCTGTACTTCGAGGACAGGCTCACGATGCAGTACCAGGTCCAGGAGATGCTGCGCATCGAGCGTATCTTCGAGGCCGCCGGCATCAACGAAGAGCTCGAGGCTTACAATCCGCTGATCCCCGATGGCAGCAACTGGAAAGCGACCTTCATGGTCGAATTTCCCGATGCAGACGAGCGGCGCGCGATGCTGCACCGGCTCGTGGGCATCGAGGCGCGCGTGTACGTCAACGTCGCGGATTTCGACCGCGTATTCGCGATTGCCGACGAGGATCTCGAGCGGGCCGACGACGAGAAAACCTCGGCCGTGCATTTCCTGCGATTCGAGCTGCCGCCCGAACAGGTGCGGGCATTGCGGGGCGGCGCGTCGCTGATCGCCGGTATCGATCACGAGAATTACAGGGTCGAAGTCAGCCCGGTGCCCGACAACGTGCGTGCTTCGCTGCTTGCCGACCTCGATTGATCGTCCCGCGGCGCCGCAATGGATTGCGGATGCACGGCACCCGCATTCAGGCTAGAATTCCGCCGGGCATTTCTGGCAATCCGGTCACTGGCTATCTGATTGATGAGCAAATCATACGACGCTAAGGACATCGAAGTCCTCAGCGGACTCGAACCTGTCCGGCGCCGGCCGGGCATGTATACCGACACGACGCGCCCCAATCACCTGGCGCACGAAGTCGTCGACAACAGCGTCGACGAAGCGCTCGCAGGACACTGCAGGAAGATCGAGGTCACGATCCACAAGGATGGATCGCTCGAGGTCGCGGACGATGGCCGCGGCATGCCGGTCGACAAGCATCCGAAGGAAAAGATCCCGGGCGTCGAACTGATCCTGACGCGCCTGCACGCGGGCGGAAAATTCTCCAACAAGAACTACCAGTTCTCCGGTGGCCTGCACGGCGTCGGCGTCTCTGTCGTCAACGCATTGTCGAAGAATCTCGAGGTATGGATCCGTCGCGGCGGCAAGGAATACAACATGAGTTTCGCCGGTGGCAACAAGCGCGGCAAACTCGAGGTCGTCGGCACGGTCGGCAAGGCCAATACCGGCACGACCATACGCTTCTGGCCCGATCCCCAGTATTTCGACTCGCCGAAGTTTTCGGTCAAGGCGCTGAAACACGCGCTGCGCGCCAAGGCCGTGTTGTGCCCCGGTCTTACGGTCAGGCTCAAAGACGAGATCAACAACGAGAATGTCGAGTGGTGTTATTCCGGCGGACTCGAGGAATACCTGCTCGAAGCCATCGGCGGCGGCGAAACGCTGCCGGCCGAGCCATTCTCGGGCAAGGTGTCGGGCAACAACGAGGCGGTCGACTGGGCGCTGACATGGACCACCGATGGTGGCCCGACCGTGACCGAGAGCTACGTCAACCTGATCCCGACGCCGCAGGGCGGCACGCACGTCAACGGCCTGCGCACGGGCCTGACCAATGCGATTCGCGAATTCTGCGATTTCCGCAACCTGCTGCCGCGCGGCGTGAGCATCGCGCCCGAGGATATCTGGGACGGGCTCTGTTTCGTGCTCAGCACCAAGCTCGAGGACCCGCAGTTCTCGGGACAGACCAAGGAGCGCCTCTCGTCGCGGGAATCGGCGGCGTTTGTCGCGGGCGTCATCAAGGACAACTTTTCGCTGTGGCTGAACCAGCATCCGGAGACCGGCGACCAGATCGCACACCTCGCGATCGGCAAGGCGCAGAAGCGGCTCAAGTCCGCGAAGAAGGTCGTGCGCAAGAAAATCGTCTCTGGTCCGGCACTGCCCGGCAAGCTCGCCGACTGCACGTCCCAGGAACCCGAGCTCTGTGAGCTGTTCCTCGTCGAGGGTGATTCGGCGGGCGGCTCGGCGAAGCAGGCGAGAGACCGCAACACCCAGGCGATCATGCCGTTGCGCGGCAAGATCCTGAACACCTGGGAAGTGGATACCGCGGAGATTCTCGCGTCCCAGGAAGTGCACGACATCTCGGTCGCGCTCGGCGTCGATCCGGGCAGCAGCGACATCAGCGGCCTTCGTTATCACAAGATCTGCATCCTCGCGGATGCGGACTCCGACGGCCTGCACATTGCAACCTTGCTGTGCGCACTGTTCCTGCGGCATTTCCGCGAGTTGATCCTCGCCGGCCACGTGTATGTCGCGATGCCACCGCTGTATCGCATCGATGTCGGCCGCGAAGTGTATTACGCGCTCGACGAAGGCGAGCGCAAGGGTCTGCTCGATCGCATCGAGGCGGAGAAGAAAAAAGGCAAGGTGACCGTCACGCGATTCAAGGGTCTCGGTGAAATGGATCCGGAACAGCTGCGCGAGACGACGATGAACAGGGACACGCGCCGCCTCGTGCAGCTCACGATCAGCGGCCGCGACAAGACCGACCAGCTCATGGATATGCTGCTGGCGAAGAAGCGCGCGAAGGATCGGCGCGAATGGCTTGAAACCAAGGGCAATCTTGCCGAGATTTAGCATCGGCACTGATCAGGCCGGCCTTCGCCGCGGCGACCAGCATCAACAATCGCAGGATCTGACATGCAGAATAACCTGAACCTCGAAGGCGTCGAGCAACAGCCGCTCAAGGAATACACGGAGCGCGCCTACCTCGACTATTCGATGTACGTCATTCTCGACCGCGCATTGCCGCAGATCGGGGACGGACTGAAGCCCGTGCAGCGCCGCATCATCTACGCGATGAGCGAGCTCGGCCTGTCCGCGTCCTCGAAGCCGAAGAAGTCGGCGCGCACGGTCGGCGACGTGATCGGCAAATATCATCCGCACGGTGACTCCGCCTGTTACGAAGCCATGGTGCTGATGGCGCAGACCTTTTCCTATCGTTACCCGATCGTGATCGGGCAGGGCAACTGGGGTTCCACCGACGATCCCAAGTCATTCGCGGCGATGCGTTACACCGAGTCGCGGCTGGCGCCTTATGCCAGGAGCCTGCTGCAGGAGCTGGGCCAGGGCACGGTGGAGTGGACGCCGAATTTCGACGGCACGCTCATGGAGCCCGTCGTGATGCCGGCGCGGCTGCCCAACCTGCTCCTCAACGGCACGACCGGCATCGCGGTCGGCATGTCGACCGACGTACCGCCGCACAATCTGAAGGAAGTGGCGAGCGCGCTCGTGCACCTGATCGACAATCCGAAGGCGACGGTCAGGGACATGATGACGCACATCAGGGGCCCGGACTTCCCGACCGGGGGTGAACTCGTTTCGCCGCAATCCGAGATCGCGGAAATATACGAAACCGGCGGCGGGACGCTGCGACTCAGGGCTGCGTACAAGGTCGAAAACGGCGACATCGTCATCACGTCGCTGCCGTACCAGATTTCCGGCGCCAAGGTGCAGGAACAGATCGCGCAGCAGATGCGCGCGAAAAAACTGCCGCAGGTCGATGATCTGCGTGACGAATCGGACCACCAGGATCCGACGCGCATCGTCATCAGCAAAAAGCGCGGCGTGGACGCCGAGCAGCTGATGTCGCACCTGTTTTCGACGACGTCGCTGGAACGCACGCTGCGCGTCAACATGAACGTGATTGCGCTCGACGGGCGGCCGCGCACGTTCAATCTCGTGGAGATGCTGCGCGAGTGGCTGGAGTTCCGCAAGGACACCGTGCGCAATCGACTCGGGCATCGCCTGCAGCTCGTCAACGACCGGCTGCATATCCTCGACGGCCTGCTGGTCGCCTATCTGAACATCGACGAGGTCATCAGGATCATCCGCGAGGAAGACGAGCCCAAGCCCGTCCTGATGAAGCGATTCAAGCTGTCCGACGTGCAGGCCGAAGCGATCCTGAACCTGCGGCTGCGCAACCTCGCCAGGCTCGAGGAAATGAAGATTCGCGGCGAGCAGGACGAACTACAGGCGGAGCGCGACGTGCTGGAGAAGACGCTGAACAGTGCGGCGCGCCTGAAAACGCTGATCAAGAAAGAGATTCTCGAGGACGCGGAAGCCTACGGCGACGACCGGCGCACGGCGATCGTCGAGCGCGAGGCCGCGCAGGCGCTGGATGAAACCCAGCTCGTGAGCAGCGAGCCCGTCACCGTGGTGCTGTCCCGTGCGGGTTATGTGCGTGCGGCAAAAGGGCACGACGTCGATCCGGCAACGCTGAGCTACCGATCCAACGACAGCTTCCTTGCGGCCGCGCAGGGTCGCAGCAACCAGCTCGCGATGTTCATCGACAGCACGGGCAGGGTGTACAGCGTCATGGCGGGCACCCTGCCGTCGGCGCGCGGCCAGGGCGACCCGTTGTCGAGCCGGTTCAAGCCACCCGACGGCGCGGCATTCTGCGGCGCCATGATCGGCGATGCGGCGCAGAAGTACCTGCTCGCGAGCGATGCCGGCTTTGGCTTCATCACGACGCTCGGGGACCTGGTGTCGCGCAACAAGGCCGGCAAAGCCGTATTGCGCGTGCCCTCGGGCGGCCGCGTGGTCGTGCCGTCGGCGATTCCGACGGATACCGAATGCCTGATCGCGGCGGTCAGTTCGATCGGGCGATTGTTGCTGTTCGAGATGGAAGAGCTGCCTGAGCTCGCCAAGGGCAAGGGCAACAAGCTGATCAACATCCCGGGCAAGAAATATGCGAGCGGCGAAGAGAAGATGGTGGCTGCCTGCGTCGTGCCCGAGGACGGCGACCTGCTCGTCGATACGGGCACGCGCATCATGACGCTGCGCTGGAAGGATCTCGACGACTACTATGGCGACCGGGCGTTGCGCGGCTCGATGCTGCCGAAAGGCTGGCGCAAGGTGGAACGGCTCACGGGCGTGGGTCCGAAGCCCTGACGCGATTTCCGCCGTGCGAATGAGGCGGCCGGCAAATGCGCCGGCCGGTGGCCTCAGCGGGCCTTCGTATTGACGGTGCCGCCCTCGATTTCCATCTCGGCCGTTTCGTCGTTGTCGGCACGGCGGTCCGCGGTCGCCATGTTGACCGTCAGGGCGCCGCTCATGCTCGTATCTTCGTCGGCCTCTTCGCGGATTGGCATCTGCGCGGTCGGTTCGAGGTCGCCCTCTTCGCGGATTGGCATCTGTGCGGTCGGTTCGAGGTCGGCTTCGGATAAGGCCGGCATGGACGTCGTTTCGCCGCCAGCCGCGTCGTCGTCATCCATGCGTGCGGCAAGCTCGGCCGCCGCGAGCTCGATCTGCAGGTTGAGCGCCTGCGTCGCCGTCAGCTCGTCCTGGTAGTCCTGTTCGAGAATGCTGTAGTCGGCTTCTTCGCTGATCGTGTAGTTGTTCGCCGTTGGCGAATCGTCGTGCGAATCGATTTCGACAGCCATGAGGTCGCGTTCCGTGACGTCCTCCGGGAACGGCATCTTGGTGGCGTCCATGATGACCGACAGGTCGTAGTCACCGTCTTCCGGCAGCACTTCACTCTCGAGTATCGAGTGCGCATCGCCGCGCATCGGCCGAATGATGTCCGTCTCCTCGATCATCATGCCATCGTCATCGCCGGCCTGCGCGACGGGCTCGAACGGCAGTTCGATATCGAGATCGGTGGTCGCCGCGAAACCGAAGTCCTGCGCGAGGTCCATGTCGGAACCTTCGTCGAAGCCGGAGCCGGTCAGCAGGTCCGCATCGAGCGTCGGATTTTCGTCGGTCGGCGATTCGTCGGTGAGATCGTAGTCGATGGCCTCGTCGATGCTGGCCGCCTCGAACTCCGCGGAGGCCGGCTGTTGCATCGCGGCAGCCGGGCCGACTGGCGTCGAGCCGAAGCGCTCGCGCAGGCGCCGGCCGAACAGCAGCAGGCCCGCGAGCAGCAAGGTGCCGGCGCCGGCCAGCCAGCCGAGCAGCGAGGATGACGATGAGGCCGGCTCGCTGCGAACGACCGAGATCGGGACGCTGCGCGCTGCCTGAGTCGGCTCGGCTGCAGCAGGGGCGGTATCGACGGTCGGCGTGGCGATCGCCTCGTAGGGCACGCGTACGCCGGAGTCCAGCAGGATGTCGCCGGGCCGCAGCGTTTCGACGGGTTCGTCGCCGACCAGTTCCTCGATGACCGGGTCGGCCGCCGGGGTCTCGACGCCGGCCGGCTCGACGACCTCGGTCGCGGCTACCACGGGATCCGCGGCAACCACGACGGCGGCGCTGGCCGCGGGCGTTTCGTAAACCGGTTGCGGCGCGGCCTCGGTCGTCGCCGCCACGGTGGCGGGTGAGGGCGTCACAACCGGCGCCGAACCGTCCATGCCCGGTATGGTCAGCCATGCACCGGCTTTCAGCCTGTTCGGGTCGTTGTCGAGGAATGCCTCGGGATTCGCTGCAAATATCCGGTTGACCGCGGGCCACAGCGGGAGCGAGCGGTTCTCGATTCGCTGCACGATCGTCGACAGCGAGTCGCCGGGCTGGACCTGGTATCGCGACGACTGGCCGATCGGCGCGGTGTCGCCGGCGGGCTCAGGCGTTCTTGCGGCGCGCGGCGCGGCCGCAGGGGCCGGGGCCCGCGCTGGCGTTGCTGATGACATGGCTGGCTGCGCGGCGGTGACTTCCACCGGGTTGACGAGCAGCGTGTACTCGCGAACGAAATTGGGTGCGTACGGGCAATCGACGACGATGGCTGCAGCCATCAGCGGTTCGAGAATCGGCGTGCTGCCGGTCAGCCTGATCGTGCCGCTGGCAACGCTGATCCGCGCCTGGCCGATGCCCGGCAGCCCGCTGGCGTTACGACCGGGGCGCAGCGCCACGCAAAAATCGGCAAGCTGTTCGTTGGGGCCCAGTGCAAAGGCGATACTCGCGCGCAGCGGCTGGCCCAGGTGCGAATGAACGGTGATATCGCCGAGTTCGAGCGCCAGTGCGGGAGAGGACGTGATGCTGATACCGGCGGCGAGCAACGGTAACAGGAGTCGGTGGGCAGATCTCGAGTGCTGGGACAGGATCTGCTCGGGCGTTGCGATCTGGTTCACGTTCGAATCCCCGGGGTTCTTTGCTGGCGACAGACTAGTGCCGCAGCAGGCCAATAAACAGGAAGCCATTCTAGTTTTTGCAGATTGGCAATCGTTAGCGGATGGTTCCGGCTTCAGAGTGTGACCGCGGTCACACTTTAGCCGCCGTTGGCCGCCGACAGTTCTTCGAGGGTGTTGGTCGTCACGGCGTCGACATGTTCCAGCACCACTTCGGGCTCATGGACGTAATGGCCCTGCATGAAGTCGAGGCCGAGCTGGAACAGGACTGCCATGGCGTTGGCGTTTTCGACGCGCTCGGCAATCGTGCGGATCTTGCGTTCCCTTGCGGCGTGCACGATTTTTTCGACCGCATGCTGCATGGAGGTGTCGGTCGTGAGTGTGTGCATGAGTTCGCCGTCGATCTTGATGTAGTCGGGTTTCAGAATATCGAGAATCTGGAACCGTTCCTGGTCGACGCCGTAGTGTTCCAGCGCAAAGCCGACACCGAGTTTCCTGACCTGCTTGATCAGGTTCTTCGTATGCTTGATGTACTTGGCGGCTTCGCGCTCGGGGATCTGGATCACGAGCCGCGAACAGTCGAAGCCGAGTTTGTCGAGCTTTTGCTCCAGCCACGAGCCGGTCGCCGCGTCCTTGATCGACTGTTTCGAGAGCCTGACGAACACGCGATCCGCACCATTCTTCTCGCAGAATTGCAGTGCGGACTGCAGCATCCAGCGGTCGATGTGCTTCATCATGTTGTTGCGCTCGGCCGCGGGAATGAATTCCGAAGGCAGCACCGAGTTGCCCTGTGCATCGATCATGCGTATCAGCAGGTCGTACATCTGGATCGAGTCGCTGCGCAGCCCGGCAATCGGCAGCTGCGCCAGTCGGAAGCGGCCCTCGAGCAGCGCGGCCTTCAGGTGCTTCATCCACACGAGGTCGAGTTCGCGCTGCTTGGTGTCGTCGTCGAAGCTCTCGATCAGAAAAGCGTTGTTGCCGCCAGCCTCCTGGCCGAGCTTGTGGGCTTCAATGGTTGCGGCAACGAAGTCTTCGAGGCTGTTGAAGACGTCGCTCACGCCGCAGGCGCCGACCGTGCAGGTCATGTGGGTCGACTTGTCGCCGACCTCGAACGTCGTCTTGTTCACCTGGTCGATGAGTTGCTTGCCCCAGACCTGGGCGTCGCGCGCGCTGCCGCGCTCGAGCAGCGCCATGATCGACGTGCCTTCGAAGCGTCCCGCGACGTCGCGCGGATGCAGGCGCTTGCGAACCACCTCGGCAAACTGTGCCAGCAGCTCCTCGCACTGGATCACGCCGATCTTGTTGCGCAATGCACGAAAGTTGTCGGGCTTGATGTAGACGAGGCAGTGCGTACCAGACGCCGGCTTGCGGCGCAGGCGCTTTTCGATGCGTTCGAGAAACTGGGCGCGATGGAAGAACAAGGTCGTGGGATCGCGTTTCAGCGCGTCATGGACGAGCTTCGTCGGCTCCACGGCCGCGCGGAGTTGTGGCGCAATCCGCAACTGCACACAGGGCCCGTCATCGAGATCGACCCTGCGGAATTCGAGCAGCAGTTCCTCGCTGTCGCCCGAGTCGATGTGCGCCTTGACGGACAGCTTCTCGCCGGGTTGCCACTTGCGATGGATGGTCGCCACGAGCGCGCCCTTCAGCGCGGCATGGCTTTCGGGCTCGAAGTTGTCCATCACCGGCGTGCCGATCAGGTCTTCCTTCGACCTGATCTTGAATTGTTTCAGCCAGGCGTCGTTGACATCGGTCACGATGCCTTCGTGAACCAGCGCAATCGAGCTGCTCGAGGATTCCATGTGGTCCTTGAGCTGGCGCTTGTACTCGGTCGCCGACAAAAGCGTCGAGTTCAGCGCGCGCTCGACGCGCAAGGCACGCAGCTCGCGGGAAACGACCGATTGCAGCCTGGACTTGTGACTCATCGACACGAGGTCGCAGGCACCCGAGCGCATGGCATTCTCGATGGCGCCCTCGTCGGCCTGCGCCTGCATGGCGATCACCGGCACCTCGGGGTTGTAGATGTCCTTTTGCTTGACGACCTGCCGGATCGTGTCCGGGTAGCGGTCGCAATTGAGGATCAGGAGTTCGACGTTTTCGGCGGCCAGCGTGTCGCCGAGTCGCTTGGGGCTCGCGATCCAGTGGCAATGGGCCGCATGACCCGCATCGCGCAGCGCGCTGTTGATGAGCTGTACATCGTCCTGGTTCTGCGACAGGACGGCGATGGATATGCTGTGTCGCCCGTTCAAATCCTGTTCCCTGGTTACCCGGGTCGGCCCCGTGATTTCCATATTCTGTAAAGACAGCTTGGAGTCTAGACACAGACGGGCGGGGTGTCGCGACCCAGATCTCAAAACCGTGATCGGCGTCAAATTTCGGTCGGAATCAGGCCCGGCTGGCGCCGAAAATGGGACTGGAACCGGCCGGCGACTCGGGTATCATAGCGCCTCGCCGCCTCGGGCGGCTCCCCTCGAACAGAGCAAAATCATGGCACATTACAGCACCAGCGAGTTCCGGTCGGGCCTGCGCATCCTCATCGATGGCGACCCCTGCCTGATCGTCGACAACGAATTCGTCAAGCCCGGCAAGGGACAGGCATTCAATCGCGTCCGAATCCGCAATCTCAAGACCGGCAAGACTGTCGACAAGACCTTCAAGTCCGGTGACTCTGTCGAGGCCGCCGATGTGATGGATACGGAAATGCAGTACCTGTATGCCGACGGCGAATTCTGGCACTTCATGGTGCCCGATACGTTCGAGCAGTATGCGGCGGACGCAAAAGCCGTGGGAGACGCGAGCGACTGGATCACGGACGGCGACATGTGTTCCGTGACGCTGTGGAACAACTCGCCGCTCAGCGTTTCGGCGCCGAACTTCGTCGAACTCGAAATCGTCGAAACGGACCCCGGCGTCAAGGGCGATACGGCGAGCGGCGGCGGCAAACCCGCGAAGCTGTCAACGGGCGCCGTCGTGCGCGTGCCGTTGTTCGTCGATCAGGGCGAAGTCATCAAGGTCGATACCCGCTCACGCGAATACGTCTCGCGCGTCAAATAAAATATTTGCGGGTTTCCTGGAGCGCGCAGAACGTCGCGCACAGGGCTTCGACGCCGGCCTGGTCCGACGCGCTGAAACGCGACGTCACCGGGCTGTCGATGTCGAGCACGCCGATCAGTTGTTCATGAACCACGAGCGGGACCACGAGTTCCGAGCGCGAGTCCGGGTCGCAGACGATGTGGCCGGGAAACGCGTGCACGTCCGCGACGCGCTGCGTCTCGCGCGTCGATGCCGCCGCGCCGCATACGCCCTCGTCGAGCGCAATGTGCACGCAGGCAGGCTTTCCCTGGAACGGTCCGAGGACCAGTTCGTCGGCGCGCAGCACGTATACGCCGAGCCAGTTGATTTCCGGTATCGCGTTGTAGAGCAGTGCGACAAAGTTGGCCGTCGCGGCGAGCGCATCGCTTTCGTCGGCAAGCAATGCGCGCAGTTGCGAATCGAGAAGCGCGTAGTCGGGCTGGTTCATCATTGCGGCTCGTAAGGAAAAGTAATCACGTCGCGAATGTCGTCCGTCGCGTCGTGGAGCATCTGCAGGCGTTCGAAGCCCAGTGCGACGCCGGCGCATTCGGGAAGGCCGGACTGTAAAGCGGCGAGCAGCTTCGTGTCCACCGGGCGGGTCGTTCGGCCGCGATGCCGGCGATCGGCGTTGTCGGCGTCGATGCGCTGCTGCTGTTCGCCGGCGTCGGTCAATTCGACGTAGCCGTTGGCCAGTTCGAGCGCACCGCGGAAAACTTCGAAGCGGTCGGCAACGGTCCGGTCATCCGGGCACAGCCGCGCGAGGGCGGCCTGGCTTGCCGGGTAGTGACGCAGCACGGTCAGGCGGTCAGTGGCGAAGCCCGGCGCGATGCGGGTCGCGAACAGCAGGTCGAGCCAGTCGTCGCGCGCTTCGCCGATACTGTGTCGCAGGCCGGCGTCGGCGGCGGCCAGGCTCGCCAGTCGCTCGACGGATGCCTCCACGGGATCGACGCCGAGCACGCGCTGAAAGGCCTCGCGGTAGTCGATCGCAACGGGTTCGTATCGCGGTGCGCGGTCGCCGAGCGCAGTGTTGATGAGCGCGACACTGTCCGCGATGATTCCGGCCAGCGAAAATCCGAGCCGGTACCACTCGATCATCGTGAATTCGGGCTGGTGTCGCCGGCCGGCCTCGCCATCGCGAAACACCCGGCAAATCGCGAAGATATCGGGGTAGCCCGCGGCGAGCAGGCGCTTCATGCAGAATTCGGGTGACGTGTGCAGGTAGAGCGGCTGTCGGCTGATCGCGCTTTGCGCGATGCCGAAACTCTCTATTTGCGTGTCGCTGACTGCCGCATGACCCAGCACGGGCGTTTCGACCTCGAGCACGCCCTCGCGCTGAAAGTAGTCCCGCACGCGCGCAAGCATTGCCGCGCGCGTCCTGGCTGCGCGCGGCCCGGACGACGGCCGCCAGCCGGTCATCCGTCGCCGCCGCCGAGCTTGCCGATCGCTTCGCCCATGCGCAGCGTCCTGCCCGGGTCGAGGTCCGCAGCCCATTCCCCCGTGCCCGGCGGCAGCAGCAGGATCACCGTCGATCCCATGTTGAACCAGCCGAGCAGGTCGCCCCGTGCGACGCTGGTCGGGTGAGCGCCGAGATCGAAGACGTCGACCACGCCGTCCTTGCGCGGCCTGATTTCGCCGGTCCAGGGCGTCGAGATGCTGCCGACGTTGAGCGCGCCGACGAAGATCAGCACCGCCGGACCCTGCGCCGTGTCGAAATGCATGATGAGCCGTTCGTTGCGGCGGAACAGGCCGGGCAGCCTGGCGACGGTGGCCTCGTTCACGCTGAACAGATCGCCCGGCACGTAGTGTGCCGCGCGCAATTCGCCGGCAAACGGCGCATGCACGCGGTGATAATTGTAGGGCGCGAGGTAGATCGTCGCGAAACGTCCGTCCCTGAATGCCCTGGCCCTTTCGATGTCCGTCGCGAGCAGGTCGTCCAGCGTGTAGTCGAGGCCCTTGGCCTGGAAGATGCTGTCGGCCCGGATGCTGCCGGCGAAACTGACCGTGCCATCGACCGGCGAGACGAGGGTGTCGCGGCCGGCGGCTATCGGTCGTGCGCCGTCATCGAGTTCGCGGATGAAGAACTCGTTGAAGGTGGCAAAGCCCTGCGGCACGTCGCGTCGAACTTCCTCGAGATCCACCGAGTACAGGCTCGCGAAGCGCGTGATCAGGAAGTCCTTGATGCGGACGTTGCGGATGCGCGCGATCCGGTAGATCACTGCGGTCAGCCAGTGGCGTGGCAGGAGATACTGAAGAATGACAAAAGCTTGAGCTTGCATGGTTCGGGTTCGCTACGTCGGGTCGAATCGGTACTGCACGCTGAGCAGCAATGTCTCGCCGCTCATGAGTTGCAGCGTGACGCTGTCCTTCTGGTCGCGCGCCTGCATGAGCATCAGGTGCTTGCCGCCACGCTCCAGCCTGGCGGCGCCGTTGGCAGGCACCGTCAGCGAATCGAGCGCGCGCATCTTCGATATGCCGTCCTCGATGGTGGTTTCGTGGATCTCTACGCGGGCGTACTGCGGGCTCTGCACCCGCGTCACGACGATCGCGGCGTCCGTGTTGTTCTGCAGCGTGAGGTAACCCGCGCTCATGTCCATGCCCGCCACGGGCCGGGTGATTTCGATGTCGGACGCGACCAGCGGCGGCCGGGTTTCCGCGGCGCAGCCGAACAGCGCAAGCAGGAGCAGGAGCGTTGCGGTACGCATCAGCGGCCTCCCGTGATGAGCGGCAGGTCGTGCACGAAATTGGCGGGCGCGTGCGGCGCGCTGAACACCGCGCGGAGTTCGCCGTTCGGATCGATCAGCAGCACGGCAGCGGAATGGTCGACGCCGTAATTGCCGTCCACGGACGGCTGCTTCTCGAAAAAGATGCCGAGCCCGCCGGCGAGCTTGCGGATTTCCTCGAGGTCTCCGGTCAGCCCCAGGCTGCCTTCGCCGAAGTGGCTCACATAGCGCGCCATCAGCGGCGGCGTATCGCGCTCCGGGTCCACGCTGACGAGGACTATGCGTGGCAGCGCCGCCGCGGCCGACTCGCGGAGCGTCTGCTGTGCCTGGCTCAGGACCTGCAAGGTAGTCGGACACACGTCCGGGCAATGGGTGAATCCGAAAAAGACGAGGTCCCAGCGATCGCGGAACACGGCTGCATCGACGCTGTTGCCGTCCTGATCGACGAGCGAGAACTCCGGCACCTGCTGGCCGGCGGGCAGCACCAGCGCGAACTCCGGCATGGCCGGCTCGCTGTAGCGGAGCGCCATGAACGCGCCCGCGGCGAACGTGATTGACAGGACGACAGCAAAAAGCAGATGTCTGGGCATCTCGGGAACGGGTTCGGGATTGATTTCGGGACCTGCAATTCTACAGGCAGTTGACGGTCGAGCGTGATAGATTCGCGGGCGCAATCCGTTCGCAGCCCGAATCCGCCACATGACACCGCCAGACCATCGCCCGACCACCGTCGAGACACTGATACGCGACGTCGCGGCGCGCTTCGATGCG
>DATCZJ010000156.1:0-69437 GCA_036525955.1 Woeseiaceae bacterium
AGCCTCGGTATTGCCGGTGCTGGCGGGGTCTGCCTGGGGCGCCTGGGCCGGAGCCGGCTTCGATGTCACGGTTTTCGTCCTCGCGCTGTTCGCCACCGTGGCCGTCCATGCGGCCGCGAACGTGCTGAATGACGTCGGCGACGATACCATCGGCACGGATCCCCGCAACGAGGACCGCATTTACCCGTACACGGGCGGATCGAGATTCATCCAGACCGGCATCCTGCCGAAAGACGCGATGGCGCGTGTCGGCATCACGCTGCTGGCCTTGGCCACCGCTGCAGGACTCTTGTTGTTCGCACTGCGCGGCCCGACGGTGTTCCTTTTCGGCCTTGCCGGGATCTTGCTCGGCGTGCTGTATTCGCTGGGGCCGGTCAAGCTGGCTTCGCTGGGGCTCGGCGAAACCGCGGTCGCAATCGCGTTCGGCGTGTTGCCGGTGACGGGCGCCGCCTGGCTGCAGGGCGCGGCACTCGATCTGCCACTGGTGCTGTTTTCGCTGCCGGTGAGCGCCTATGTCGCGGCCATCCTCCTCATCAACGAAGTGCCGGACATGAAGCCGGATAGCCAATGCGGCAAGAACACGCTGCCCGTGCGGCTTGGCCTCGGTGGGACCGCCGTCCTGTATTTCGCGATCCACCTGTCCGCAGCAGCCGCCGTCATCCTGCTGACGGTCATGGGCAAGCTGCCGCTCGCGGCCCCGCTGGGCCCACTCGCCCTCCTCGTGCTTGCATGGCGCGCTTCGATGGCGATCCGCACCGGAATCGCCGATCGGCCCGCCATGACGCAGGCCATCGAAGGCACGCTCGCAATTCACACTATCGGATGCATCTGGCTGACCGGATGCGCCCTGTTCGCAATCTGGTGGTGACCGGAAACCACAAACTATGAAAATCAAGATAAAAAAGGGCCTCGATGTTCCGCTCCAGGGCGCGCCCGAGCAGGCCATCGAAGACGGACCCGCAGTCAGTTCGGTGGCCCTGCTCGGCCCCGACGTCAAGGACCTGAAGCCAGGCATGCTCGTTCGCGAAGGCGAACGCGTGAAACTGGGCCAGCCGCTGTTCACCGACAAGGACAACCCGGGCGTGCATTTCACGTCCCCGGGCGCGGGCGAAGTCATCGCAATCAACCGCGGCGAGCGCCGCGTGCTGCAGTCGGTCGTCATCCGTCTCGAGGGTGACGAAGCCGTGTCGTTCGACCGTTACGAAGCATCCAGACTCGCCGGTCTGAGCCGCGACGACGTCTGCCGCAACCTGCTCGCCTCGGGCCTCTGGGCCGCGCTGCGCAAGCGGCCGTATTCGAAGATCCCGTCGCCGGAATCGACGCCACGCGCGATCTTCGTGACCGCCATCGATACGAATCCGCTTGCCGCGGATCCGTCGGTGGTGATCGGCGCGGACCCGGAAGCCTTCGCCAACGGACTCACCCTGGTTGCCAAGCTCACCGACGGACCGGTCTACCTGTGTACCGGTGTCGAAGCCGGCATTCACTGCCCGCGCGATGAGAAATTCCGCCACGCAGAATTCGAGGGCCCGCATCCCGCCGGTCTCGTAGGCACCCACATTCACTTCCTGGATCCGGTCAGCGAGCAGAAGATCGTCTGGCACATCGGTTACCAGGACGTGATGGCCGTTGGCCGCCTGTTTACGACGGGCCGCCTGCCGGTCGAGCGCGTGATTGCACTGGGTGGCCCGCTGGTTGACCGGCCACGCCTGATTCGCACGCGCGCGGGCGCCAACACCAGCGACCTGGTTCGCGGCGAGACGAGCAAGCATAAATTGCGCGTCGTGGCCGGATCGGTGCTGAGCGGCCACCGCGCAGCCGGCTGGGCGGCCTATCTGGGCCGCTACGACCAGCAACTCGTCGTGCTCGAGGAAGGCAGTCCGCGGGAGTTCCTCTCCTTCATGCGGCTCGGCCTCGGGCGTTACTCCGCGACGCGGTCCTTCGCCGGCAAAATGTTCGGCCGCGACCTGAAATTCACGTCCTCGCAAAACGGCAGCCCGAGGGCGATGGTGTCGATCGGCAGTTTCGAACAGGTCATGCCGCTCGACATCCTGCCGACGCCGCTGCTCAAGGCGCTCATCGTCAGGGACACCGACGGTGCGCGTGATCTCGGCTGCCTCGAACTCGACGAAGAGGACCTGGCGCTGTGTTCGTTCGTCTGCAATGGCAAGTACGAATATGGACCCCACCTGCGCAAAACGCTGCATGAGATCGAGGTGAACGGCTGATGAAAAAACTACGTTCTCTCCTCGATCATATCGAGCCCCTGTTCGTGCCGGGCGGCCGTCTCGAGCGCTTCCATGCGCTTTACGAAATGGTCGATACGTTGCTGTACTCACCGGCAGACGTGGCGCGCGGCTCGCCGCACATTCGCGACGCCATCGACCTGAAACGCGTCATGATCATCGTCGTGTTCGCGGTGACGCCCGCGGCACTCGTGGGCATCTGGAATACCGGCTACCAGGCCAACATGGCACTGCAGAGCCTGGGACTGGCCGGCATCGACGGGTGGCGGGGCTTCCTGCTGCCGCTGCTCGGTGTGGGCTACGACCCGGCCAGCCTCTATGACTGCGTCATGCACGGCATGCTGTACTTCCTGCCCATCTACATGGTCACGCTGGCCGCGGGCGGTTTCTGGGAAGTGATTTTCGCCGGCGTCCGCAACCACGAGGTCAACGAGGGCTTCCTCGTCACGAGCCTGCTGTATGCACTGATTCTCCCGGCGACAATTCCGCTCTGGCAGGTCGCAGTGGGCATCAGCTTCGGCGTCGTCATCGGCAAGGAGATCTTCGGCGGCACGGGCAAGAACTTCCTGAACCCGGCGCTCACGGGTCGCACGTTCCTCTATTTCGCCTACCCGGCGCAGATTTCCGGTGACGCGGTCTGGACCGCCGTCGACGGATTCAGCGGCGCCACGGCACTCGGCGCGAGCGCCATCGACGGCATGGCCGGCATCGCGGGCATCGGCCTGACCTGGACGCAGGCATTCATCGGCCAGATGCAGGGCTCCATCGGCGAAGTCTCGGCGGCGGCCTGCCTGCTCGGCGGCCTGTTCCTGGTGTTCACACGCATCGCATCCTGGCGGATCATGGTCGCGGTCTTCGCAGGTCTGATCATCCCGTCGCTGCTGTTCGGCGATCCGGAAAGCGGCAACCCGATGATGACCATGCCCTGGTACTGGCACATCGTGCTTGGCGGCTTCGCCTTCGGCGCGATTTTCATGGCCACGGACCCCGTCAGCGCAGCACAAACCAACGCCGGCAAGTGGATCTTCGGTCTGCTCATCGGCTTCATGACCTGGCTTATTCGTGTCATCAACCCGGCATTCCCCGAGGGCATCATGCTCGCGATCCTGTTCGGCAACATCTTCGCGCCCGTCATCGACCATTTCGTCATGCGGGCCAACATCCGCCGGAGGCTGAAGCGCAATGTCTGAGAAGAGATCCTTCGACCGCGACAGCATTTCCAACACGCTGCTCGTGGCCATCGGGCTGAGCCTCGTTTGCTCGATCATCGTGGCCAGTACCGCGATCGTGCTGAAGCCCGTGCAGAAGAAGAACGAGGAAGAATTCCGCCAGCGGATCATCCTCGAGGTGGCGGGGCTCATGGAGCCCGGCGGCAATGTCGAGGAGCTTTTCACCGCGATCAAGCCGCGCATGGTCGACCTCGAAACCGGCGAGTACACGGACGCCATCGATCCGTCGACTTTCAACGCGCTGCTCGCAGCCGGCGACCCGCAACTCGGCATAGCAATCCCGCCGGAGCTCGATCTCGCGGGCATCCGCCGCCGGGCGAAATATGCACCGGTCTACCTCGTCGGCGAGGGCGAACACGTGGATCAGATCATCCTGCCCGTCTACGGCAAGGGCCTCTGGTCGACAATGCTCGGTTACCTTTCGCTCGCAGCCGACGGAACGACCGTCAAGGGGCTGCGATTCTACGCACACGCGGAAACGCCCGGACTCGGCGACCAGATCGACAAGGACGACTGGCGCGCGCAGTGGCCAGGCAAGCTCGTCTTTGCCGATGACGACCGGCCGCGCATCGAAGTCGTTCGCGGCAAGGTCGACAAGAGCCTGCCGGCCGCCATCCACCAGGTCGACGGCCTCTCCGGCGCAACACTGACAGGCCGCGGCGTAGCCCACCTCGTGCAGTACTGGACAGGCCCGCACGGCTTCGGGCCGTATCTCAAATCGCACCGCAGTGCGGAGGACGCGTCGTAATGAGTGAAGTACGCAAGGTCATTGTCGAACCGATTGTCGACAACAACCCGGTCACGCTGCAGGTGCTCGGCATTTGCTCGGCGCTCGCAGTCACGACCTCGCTGCTGCCGGCACTGTTGATGTGCGTCGCGTTGACGAGCGTGGCGGCATTGTCGAGTGCGGCGATCAGCGCGATTCGCGGCCGCATTCCAAATAACATTCGCATCATCGTGCACATGACGATCATCGCATCGCTCGTGATCATGACGGACCAGATCCTGAAGGCCTATGCCTTCGAGACGAGCAAGCAGCTCTCGGTCTTCGTCGGCCTGATCATCACCAACTGCATCGTGCTCGGGCGCGCCGAGGCCTACGCCATGAAGAACGGCGTCGTCATGAGCTTCCTCGACGGTCTGGGCAACGGACTGGGCTACAGCGTCGTGCTGATCATCGTTGCGACCGTGCGTGAACTGCTCGGCGCCGGCACGCTGCTCGGCTACCCCGTGCTGCAGCTCGTTACCGAGGGCGGCTGGTACCCGGCGAACGGCATGATGCTGCTGCCGCCCAGCGCGTTCTTCATCATCGGTCTCCTGATCTGGGTGGTCCGCTCGTGGCGCACGCAGCAAGTCGAGCGCCCCGACTACCAGATCCATGAAGTACATAGAACGGACGTCTACTGATGGAAGCACTATTCAATCTATTCATTAAGGCCGCGTTCGTCGAGAACCTGGCGCTGTCGTTCTTTCTCGGCATGTGCACGTTTCTCGCGATCTCGAAGCGCGTCGAAACCGCGATCGGCCTCGGCGTCGCCGTCGTTGCGGTGCAGGTCATCACGGTTCCCGTGAATCACCTGATCTTCAAGTACCTGCTGGCCGACGGCGCCCTCGCGTGGGCCGGTCTGCCGCACGTCGACCTGAGCTTCCTCGGCCTCGTCAGCTACATCGGCGTGATCGCCGCCCTCGTGCAGATCCTCGAGATGACGCTGGACCGTTTCGTACCGAAGCTCTACAACGCCCTCGGCATCTTCCTGCCACTCATCACCGTGAACTGCGCGATCCTCGGCGGCACGCTGTTCATGGTCGAACGGCAGTACAACTTCTCCGAGAGCGTCGTCTACGGCGTCGGCAGCGGCTTCGGCTGGGCCATCGCGCTGATCGCGCTGGCCGGCATTCGCGAAAAGCTCAAATACAGCGACGTGCCTAACGGCCTCCAGGGACTCGGCATCACGTTCATCATCGTGGGACTGATGTCGATGGGCTTCATGGGATTTTCGGGAATTCAGTTGTGAACATCGATTCAATGGTCCTGCAACAGGTTCTGCTGGGCGTCGGGCTGTTCACGGCCATCGTACTGGTGCTCGTGTTCGTCATCCTCGCCGCGCGTTCGAAGCTCGTGTCGACGGGCAACATCAAGGTCCTCGTCAACGGCGAACTGGAACTCGCGATTCCCGTCGGCGGCAAGCTGATGCAGGGACTGGCGGATGCCAACCTGTTCGTCCCCTCCGCCTGCGGCGGCGGCGGCACCTGCGGCCAGTGCCGCGTGCGCGTGCTCTCGGGCGGCGGCGCAATCCTGCCGACGGAAACCTCGATCATCAACAAGCGTGATGCGGCCGACCACTACCGCCTCTCCTGCCAGGTTTCCGTCAAGCAGGACATGGAAGTCCAGGTCCCCGAAGAAGTCTTCGGCGTCAAGCGCTGGGACTGCAAGGTCGTGTCCAACCGGAACGTGTCGAGTTTCATCAAGGAACTGGTCGTGGCACTGCCCGAGGGCGAGGAACTCGACTTCCGGGCCGGCGGCTACATCCAGATCGAATGCCCGCCGCATGATCTCAAGTTCACGGATTTCGACATCGACGAGCGCTTCCGCGACGAGTGGGACCGCTACAACCTGTGGCGTTACGAGTCGCACGTCAAGAAGACCGAGATGCGCGCCTACTCGATGGCGAGCTTCCCGCTCGAAAAGACGGTCGTCAAACTCAACGTGCGCATCGCGACGCCGCCGCCGGGCGCCGACGACTCGGTGCCGCCGGGCATCATGTCGTCGTACATCTTCAACCTGAAACCGGGTGACCAGTGCACGATCTCTGGGCCGTACGGCGAATTCTTCGCCAAGGAAACCAACCACGAGATGGTCTTCATCGGTGGCGGCGCGGGCATGGCGCCGATGCGTTCGCATATCTTCGACCAGCTCAAGCGCCGCCACAGCAAGCGCAAGATGTCGTTCTGGTACGGCGCGCGCAGCCTCAAGGAAATGTTCTACCAGGAAGAATTCGAAAAGCTGGCCGAAGATAACGAGAATTTCGTCTGGCACCTCGCACTGTCGGAACCCAAACCGGAAGACAACTGGACCGGCATGACCGGCTTCATTCACCAGGTGCTTTACGACGAATACCTGTCCAAGCATCCTGCGCCGGAGGACTGCGAGTATTACATGTGCGGTCCGCCCATGATGAACGCGGCCGTAATCAAGATGCTGGACAGCCTCGGCGTGCCGAAGGAAAACATCCTGCTGGACGATTTCGGCGGTTGATCCCCGATGCCGCGGGTCCGTGCTTCCTGTATCGCGCTGGTTGCGCTGGCCCTCTCGGCCTGCGGCGAACAGCGCGCGCCGTCATGGGAACTGACCGGCAGCACGATGGGCACCACGTTTTCGGTCGTCGTCGTATCGCCGTCCGAGGCGGCCGTCGCGGCAACGGTCGAGACCCGAATCCACGAGGCGCTGGACGAGGTCGACCGGCTCGCCTCGACATGGCGCGCGGACTCGGAGTTGTCCGCATTCAACGCGCAGGAAAGCACGGACTGGCTGCCGGTTTCCGCCGCATTCTGCGACATGCTGGAACAGGCGCTGGACGTCGCCAGGGAGACCGGCGGCGCCTTCGACGTGACGGTCGGGCCGCTGGTCAATCTCTGGGGTTTCGGTCCCGGCAGGATAGTCAGCGAGCCGCCGGCCGATGAGCTCCTCGAAGCCGCACGGCAGCTGGTCGGGTTCGAGGGCATCGCGACCGATTGCACGCTGCCTGCCGTGCGCAAACGGGACGCCGGCATGTACGTCGACCTGTCGGGCTGGGCCAAGGGCTATGCCGTCGACCAGGTGGCGCAGCTGCTCGCGGATGATGGTCTTGCCGATTTCATGGTCGAAATCGGCGGCGAACTCCGCGTGGGGGGCCATAATGCGGAAGGACGCAATTGGGCCATCGCGGTGGAGGCTCCGGCAACGGATCGCCGGGTCGCCCAGCGGGTCGTCAGGGTGACGGACACGAGCGTCGCGACGTCGGGCGACTACCGGAATTATTTTGAGTTTGAGGGCCGGATGTATTCGCATACCATTGACCCCAGGACGGGAAGACCGGTGGCGCACGGGCTTGCATCGGTTACGGTCGTCGACAATTCGGCGGCGCGTGCCGACGCGCTGGCGACGGCCCTGCTCGTGCTGGGACCGGAAGACGGCCCGGCGCTGGCGGAATCGCTCGGCGTGGCCGCCTACTTCCTGGTGCGGGACACGGATGCGATCCGTGAAAAAACGACAACCGGTTTCGACCGATTGAGGGAATGATGGACGTATTATTGACGACCCTGGTGCTGAGTTTTGCGGTGATCCTGCTGGTCATCGCAGGCATGAGCATCGGTGTCATGAATGGCCGGCGCGCGATCAGCGGCAGTTGTGGCGGGCTGAACAGCGGCGGCTGCGAACTGTGCAGCGGCTCGGGCAAATGCAAGAAGAAAGACAGGACGGAGGCGCACCATGAGTAAGAATTCGGCTCTCGTTAAGGACTACATGGCGCGGACGATCGTCACGTTCAAACCTGACACGGACGTACTCGATGCGGTCCAGGTACTGGTCAAGAATCGTATCGCCGGCGCCCCCGTGGTGGACGACGAGGGCAACCTGATCGGCATGCTGTCAGAGCTGGACTGCATGAAGATCGCCCTCCATGCGGGCTATCACGGCGACTGGGGCGGCCCTGTGTCGGATTACATGAGCCAGGGCGTCAAGACCGTCGATGCGGAGATGAGCATCATCGACCTCGCCCAGCAATTCATCGACTCACGTTTTCGTCGATTCCCGGTGCTGTCGAACAACCGGCTCGTCGGCCAGATCAGCCGGCGCGACGTCCTGCGGGCCCTCGGCAACCTCGCCAAAGGCTGACCGGATCAGCCACCGCCGACCGAGCGACGCAAAACGCCCAGCACCCGGTTGAGATCGCCCACGGGCATCTGGCCGGGCGCCGAGCTGCCCTCGCCTGCGGCGAATGTCACGCTGGAGCCGAACAGCCAGCCTGTCATTCGCGAGACAACGCCGTAGTCGCCCATCGAAATTCCAATGAGCGGAATGCGCAGCTCGCGCCGCGCACGCAGCGTCGCAGTCAGCAGTGTCAGTACGTCGTCCGGGCTGTTCGGCATGACCGCGACTTTCGCAACGTCACCCCCCAGGCGCTCCGCGCGGCTGAAGATCTCGAACAGGGACGCAGCGTCGGGCGTCTTCTCGAAGTCGTGATACGAGAGGATCAGGCCAACGCCGTTGGCCACGGCGGCAGCTTTGACCGTCTCGAGATTTTCCGGCTTGGCACGCATTTCGACATCGACGAAGTCCGCGATGCTCGCTTCGCAGACCGCGACGCAATGCCCTGCAAAATCGGTCCCGGTCAATGACACCGGCTGACCGCCCTCGGCCTCGGACCTCAACGTGAAAATGAGCGGTATTCCGGCGATCGCCTCGCGGACATCCCGGGCGATGGCAAGGACTGCGGCACGATCGGCAACGCCATCGAAGTAGTCGGCACGCCACTCGACCAGGTCTGCCCCGGAAACGCCTGCCAGGCGCGCCGCCTGCAGGATGTCGTCCTCACCATGACCGACCAGCGGCACACAGACGAGCGGCTCGCGACCATCGCCGACCACGCGGCCGCGGGCAACGAGTTGCCTGGTAAAGCTCATGCGCCGGTTCCCCTCCCGTGAACAATCCGCGTCGAGATCCGCATTACGCACGAACCGTGCCGTCAGGACAAGTCGCGGCCCGGCGCCTCGGGAACCTCACTGGGGCGCAGGCGTCGTCTCCTGGCGCTTCAGGAATTTCGCCACGAGCAGAAGAGCGCTGCCGACGAACGCCAGCGATACGAACAGGGTCGCGGGCTGGCCGTACGGGAAGTCCTCGAGCGATAGCTTGATGGCGACGACGATCAGCACGGGGTACACCAGCCAGCGCGCCTCGGGCCACCGCGGGAAGCGGCTGGAGTAAGCCAGCGTCACCGATGCAACCGCAAGCACCGCAGTCCGCATCGCCGCCAGCACGCTCGCGTCGGGCGCGGTCCCGCCGGCCCCCGCGATGACAGGCGCCATCATGACGATGAACAGGCCGCCGACTTCCCAGACCGAGAGTGCGAGCACGACGAGCTGTGGCAGGCCTGCAGCCGAACCCCAGCGTTCCGATCGCTGCGCGACCGGGATGAACAGGCAGGCCACCGTCGCCAGGGCGATCAGGACGTGCACGGTCTCGAACGGCGGCCACCCGGCCAGCGGGTTCCTGACGAAGGCAACGAAACCGGCGCTCAGCAATCCGGAACCGATACCGGCAGCGAGAATGAGGAGTGTCGACTGCAGGCTCAGGTTGACCCAGCCCAGCCGGCCACTGAAGACCGCTGCAAACACGGCCAGCAGGGCCCAGATCGTCGCCGCTGATGGCACCGACAGGAGCAGCGCACTGCCCGCGATCACGAGCAGGAGGCCCAGCGTTTCGTAATAGAAGAAATTCTGGTTGCGGACTTCGCGTGTCACCCGGGTCAGCGCCAGCAGGTATGCCGCGAACCCGAGGACGGTGCCGAGCATGCCGGCCGTTGCCGCGCCGAGCTGCCCCGCAGCGATGGCGTTGGCCGCGGACCAGAAAGCAATGAGACCGGCAAAGATCGTCTGTACGACCTCGAAAATATCGATGCGCCTGTCGCGAATGTGAGTGCGAATGACGAAACTGCCGAGGTACGCGAGCAGCAACACAACCCCGAAAACAAAGGCGATTCGAGGTGCAATGTTCCACTGTTCGGTATTACTGAGCGCGATCAGCATCATGACACTTGCGTTCGCACCCAGCGCACCGAGCCATTGCAGCCCCATCCAGCCCTTGGTGTAGACGGTCCAGAGGGAACCCATGCCGAGGAGCACGGCAAAGACCGTGACCGTGACGGCACTGTGAGACGCAATCAGAACGCCTGTGACGACCGCGATGCTGCCCGCAGTGACGAGCCATGCCAGGCTTCTGAAATTGCGCCTGATGGCCACGAAGTAGGCGAGGACGCCGTAGACCAGCAGCCCGAAGACGCCCTGCCGGCCGGACAGCAGTGCAAACTTGGTGGCCGCTTCGAGCAACAGCGGCAAGGCCAGCACCACCGACGTTCCCGCATAGATGGCGGCGCCCGTTCTCTGTGTCTCGATGCGACTCTTGCGGAACGCGATCAGCAGCCAGGTCAGCGCGTAGGTCGCACCGATCAGGATACCGATGGCCGTCGGAACGAATTCGAAGTCCGTGATAGCGCGTAACAGGTAGGCACCGCCGAAAATCAGCAACACCCGTCCAATGTGCGCCGACACCACCCCGACCGTGCCGTCGTCGAGGCTGGGCTCCGCGGCGGCGCGTGCTGCCGCTGCCGCCGCGGGCTCGACGGTTTCGCCTTCGAGCGCGCTCAGCCGACGCTCGACGGCTTCGAGCCGCGCTTCGAGGTCGGCGAGACGCGACGACACTAGGCCTCTCCGATACCCCGCTTCAGTCCCGGAATGAACTTGTTAATGATCCAGAACAGCACGAACGGAGTGATGATTACGGCCAGCGCTCCGAACACGCCTTCCTTGAATGTCTCGAGACTGTGCGGAATCACGGGGATGTGATAGTGCATGAATCCCGAGAAAGACAGCGAGAATGCCTGCCCGCCGATGACGACGTTCCAGCGCATCATGAAGACGCCGAACAGCACCAGCAGCAGTGCCAGCATCGTGCGCTTGATGGTCCGTCCGGGCAGCAGCAGCAGGACGAACGGAACCAGGTTACCGAGCGTGTACTGCAGGATGAAGATCTTGAAGAAGTCGTTGGTGTACATGACCTCCCTGAGGATGTCCCAGGACTTCATTGCGGTGTAACCACGGAAAATCAGGTCCAGCAGCTCGAGGCTGATGGCCGCGACGAGAAAGCCCAGCAGGTAACGCGTCGCCTTCGTGATGACATCGGCCTCGGCGCCCTTGATCTCGCCGGCCTCCGTCGTGCCGCCCTTGCGCCGCTGCCAGAATGCCTGCCATTCCATGACGACGATGTAAGTCAGCATGCAGAGCGCGATACCGGACACGACCGCGGACATGATGAAGATCACCGGCATGAGCGGCGACATCCAGAGCGCGTTGGCCTTGACCGAGCCGAAAATGAAGCCCGCGTAGCCATGCAGGAAACACGCGACCGGGATACCGACGCCGGCGAGTATCTTCGCGGCCTTGTGATCAACCCGGAGCGCCTCTGCGCCAACGTCTTTCGCCTTGAACGTCAGCACGCCATAGACGTGGCGCCGCATCATGTTCCAGAAACCCGGCGCGCCTTTGAGCGTTTCGAGTTGCGCCACGAAGTACTCGCGATAAACAAACCAGATCTCGCTGAGCACGATCAGGCCATAGGTCGTGAAGACGATGCCGAACGCGGCGATCGCGGACGTGAAGTGCGGCGTCAGCAAGGGCTCCATGGCCCGGGTGGGCTGCTGCAGATGCAGCAGCAGCGGCAGCGCCGCAACGGGCAACAGCGCCAGTGAAAACACCAGCGAAAATTGTGCAATCTCCTTCAGGTCCTTCTGGCCGAAGACGTGATAGAGGGAAGACAGCACGAAGGCGCCGGCGACCAGGCCAGTCATGTACGGATACATGACAATCTGGATGCTCCAGTAGATGTATTCGTTCGGATAGACGAACAGTTCTTTTACGGTCCACTCGAATCCGTGAACCACGGCATCGGTTGTCATGCGGTCACCTCACGTTTGCGTCAAGACCGAGGTAGAAAACGTGCGGCTTCGTGCCGTACTCGTCTTTCAGCACGGAAACCCGCTCGGACAAAATGGTCTGGGTCACAGGGTCGTCCGGGTCCCTTAGGTTGGCAATCCGGCGTGCGCCGAAGGCGCAGGCCTGCACGCATGCGGGATTCAGGCCCTTCGTGATCCGGTGGTAGCAGAAGTTGCACTTGTCGGCGACCTTGTGCTCCGGATGGAAGAAGCGTACGCCGTAGGGGCACGCCATGATGCAGTAACCACAACCGATGCACCATTCGCGATCCACCAGGACAACACCGTCATGCGTCTGGTAGGTTGCGCCGACGGGGCAAACCTGCACGCAGGCCGGGTTCTCGCACTGGTTGCAGAGCTTCGGCACGAAGAACGCCTTGGCGATGTCGTCCGCGTCGAACTCCTGCTCGCGGATGGCCGGGTCGGTAAAGCCGTCGCGGGCGCCCATCGGCGAGTCCGCATGGGTCTCGCCGTCCTTGGTGACGACGTAGCGCTCGACCCAGGTCCGCGTCACGGGCGCGTCGAAGGGGATCTCGTTCTCGTTCTTGCAGGCCGTCACGCAAAGGCCGCAGCCGATGCATTTGGTCGTGTCGACGAGGAACGCCCAGCGCACCTTGGAATCGGCAACCGCCGCCCGCGCCTGTTCGCTGGTCAGTACGGTAAAGGCACTCAGCGGCAACACAGTCGCCAGCGTGCCGCCCATGGCTTCCTTAAGAAAAGCCCTGCGAGAACAAGTCATTCGACATCCTCCCTGGGATCGTGCGGGTTATGGCATTCGATACAGTCCTTGCGGCGCTTGTGCTGCTTGTCCTTGATCTGCGGCAGTTCGGCCCGGGCGGTCCCCGGATAGCCCAGATCGGCATGACAGCGCAGGCAGAGTGCGCGCGAGGTGTTGAGCGGCAGGCGCTCGACTTCGTCGGGATGATTGCTGCCGGTGCCTGCCGGCCCATGACAGTTTTCGCACTCGATTTTCTTGTGCGGCGAGCGACGGTTCGTCTTGTAGTTTTCCTCGTGGCATTCAGCGCAGGACTCATTGCCCTGGTACTTCACGGGAAAGTCCTTCCACTCCTGCTCGTTGCCGAGCCGGTGGAAATTGTAGGTAAAGCTATCCCCGTGAACGCCGAAGTCATCCGGCACGAGAAATTGCCTCGCTACGAGAATCAGGACGACGAGTCCGATCGCAACCCAGAGTGGGTGCAGTACGTGCCGCTTCATATTCACGTCTCCCGTGGTTCTTGACGAACTCGACAGATCAATCGCGTATTTATGCGGCGCAATAGTGGCGGTCTTGAATTCGAATTAAAGACCGCGCCGCACTTCTCCCAGTGGCAATGGAACCGTATCTATCCTCAGTCTTAAATAGGTAGAAGCCGTAGTTAAGTTGCGGTAATAACAGGAATTAAAACAAAAACGGCCCGCGCAGGCGGGCCGTTTATCCGGACTGTCCGAGCCGTCTATTTGCGCCGTGCTGCAAGCCCTGCGGACAACGATTTTCTTCGCAGGTAGCCGTAGACCTCCAGCAGCGGAAGTTCCTTCGGACAGACGTCCGCGCATGCCATCAGGCCGAAGCAACCGAACACGCCCTGCTCGTTCGCGACGAGGTCGAACCACTGGGCGTCGTCGCGTTCGTCGCGGGGGTCCATCATGAACCGCGCGATCCGGTTCAGACCGGCGCCGGCCAGGAACTTGTCGTCCACGTTCGCGGCGCCGCAGGACGCGACGCAACAGCCGCATTCGATGCAGCGATCGTTTTCGTAAATGGCCGCGGCGATGTCATCGCTCATGCGCTGCTCCTCGGCGGCCGGATCGAACGGCAGCTGCGAGTGTACCCACGCCTCCGTACGCTCTACCATCTCGCGGAACCAGGTCCCCGTATCGACCGAGAGGTCGCCGACGAGCTTGAACGCCGGCAGCGGGTACAACTGGATGTCCTCCGGCAAATCCGAGGTCAGGGTGCGGCAGGCCAGCGCCGGCCGGCCGTTCACCATCATCGCGCAGGAACCGCAGATGGCAGAACGACACGAAAAGTCGAATTGCAGGCCCGGATCGTGTTTCTCGCGAATCTGGTTCAACGCGATATACAGCGTCATGAACGGCGTTTCGTCGAGTTCGAACCGGTCCGTATGCGGTACGGAGTCCGGATCCTGCGGGTTATACCGGAATATTTCGAAGCGCAGGCGTCGCGCAGTGTTTTTTTCGTTCATCGTTTCCTATCCTGCAACGGCTTTCCATGCGCCTCGGCGCAGGCGGCTGCCCATTTCCTCATTGCTGTCGAGTCGCCCTTGCCGGGCCTGCTCGCCAGGCACATCGCGATTGTAATCGTCGATGGACATCGCCATCTCGATGCGTTCGTCGCTGCCGTAGCCACGGTGACCGGGTGGCAGATCGATGATGCCGGTCGGTTCGTAGCTGAAAGACGGCTCGCCGACTTCGGCGCCCCAGCGCACCAGCGTGCGATTGAGCCATTCCCTGTCGTTGCGCAGCGGGAAGTCCGTGCGGAAGTGCGCACCGCGGCTTTCCGTGCGTGCGAGCGCGCCCCGCGCCACGGTCATCGACAGACGCAGCATGCCCTTCAGCCTGAGCGCGAACGCGAGCTCCGGGTTCAGCCCGGGATCCTTGCACCGCAACACGGCATTGTCGCAATCGTTTAGCAGCTGGCCGAGTTCGGCAACCGCTTCCCTGAGTTCGTCCCCGGTACGGAAGATGCCGACCTTTTGCATCATGACTTCGCCCATGGCGTCCCGAATCTCGAACACGCTGCGTCCCTTGCCCGTCCGTGCCATCCAGTCCGCGGCGCGTTTTTCGGCCGTCGCCAGTGCATCGAAGGCAACGCCGGTATCCGCCCTGAGCGTCATGCCCGAGGCGAATGCCGCCGCGTGGCGTCCGACGATCCTGCCCGAAACGATGGTCTCGGCCAGGCTGTTGCCGCCGAGACGGTTGAAGCCATGCATGTCCCAGCAGGCCGCTTCGCCCGCCGCGAACAGTCCCAGGAGACCGTAGGCCTGGCCATCCTTGTTCACGCGGATGCCGCCCATCGAATAATGCTGCGTGGGCCGCACCGGTATCAGCGACTCGGCCGGGTTGAGACCGACGAAATCGCGGCAGATATCCCAGACCTCGAGCAGCTTGGTGCGCAGGTGTTCTTCGCCGAGGTGGCGAATATCCAGCCAGAGGTGCGGGCCATACGGCGAATCCACGCCGTCGCCGTCACGCATGACCTCCGCCATATGGCGCGATACGACGTCGCGACTCGCGAGCTCCTGCTTGTGCGGCTCGCGCTGGACCATGAAGCGCTCGAGGTTCCTGTCGAGCAGGTAACCACCGTCACCGCGGCAGCCTTCCGTGACGAGGATGCCGCTCGGCACCAGGGTCGTCGGGTGGAACTGCACGGCCTCCATGTTACCCAGCGGGACGATACCGGTATCCAGCGCGATCGATGCACCGGTACCTTCGTTGATCGTCGCATTGGTCGTGTACTGGCCGTAAATGCGGCCATATCCACCGGTGGCGATGATGGTCGCTTTCGCCATGACGGAAAAATGTCCGCCGGTCCGGAGGTCGCGAACAACGGCGCCGAGGCAGCGGCTGCCGTCGTGGATCAGCGCGACGGCCTCGGTCCGGTCGCGTACCGTGATGCCGAGCCGGACCACCTCGCAGTCAACCGCGTACAGGGCCGCATGGCCGGTACCCGCCGCCGCATAGCACGCGCGCCACTTGGCGGTGCCGCCGAAATCGCGGTGCGTGATCAGGCCGTCGTTCTCGATGGCCTCGTCGATCTCGACCTCTTCACCCTTGATGAAATACTTGTTGCGCCCGCCGCGCACGCGCGTCCAGGGAACGCCGTAATGGGCCAGTTCGCGGACCGCGATCGGCGCCTCGTCGGCGAAGATGTTCGCAACTTCCTGGTCGGCGCCCCAGTCGGAACCGCGCACCGTATCGAGAAAATGGACCGTCGGGTTGTCGCCGGCCGCCTTGACGTTGTTACCGAGCGCGGCCTGCATGCCGCCCTGTGCGGCGCAGCTGTGGCTGCGTCTCGGCGGCACCAGCGACAGGATCAGCACTTCGTGTCCCGCTGCGGCTGCCTCGATGGCGCAGCGCTCGCCGGCGAGTCCGCCGCCGATGACCAGTACGTCCGTCGTCACGAGTTTGCCCGTCATGACGCACCTCCGTCCAACAGGAATGCAAGCGGCGGTTCGACCCATCCTGCGAGTACGACCAGCGTCAGCGCGCCGATGCCGAGCACGATCCAGAAGATGACCTGCTCGAGACGGTGCAACGTGGAGCGCGACAGCCAGTGGTCGGCGCCCCACTTGACGAATATGCGATACAGACCGACGCTCGCGTGGAACTCGACGCACAGCAGCAGGATCGCGTACGGCAGCCAGAGCCCGGCCCCGACGCGTGCCATCGAGGTCGTCGATTCGATGCCGGCGCCCTTGCCGAACAGCGGCGTGAAGACGTCGAGGCCCAGCAGAATCAGGTGAAAGCTGCCCAGCACGAGGATGATCATCCCGGTGCGCACCTGCCAGATCCAGAGCATCGATTCGACGTGCGGCCGGAACGGCGAATGCGCCGTGCGCGTCGGGACGCGCTCACGCCCCGAGTTGCGCAGCCCGTTCGCCAGTGCGATGACGCGCTTTCGCTCCGCCAGCTGGGCCGGAATCTTGCGCGCCGCGAATACCGCGTGCACCAGGAACAGCGTGAAGATCGCGATGACCGTCGGCTGCGCGATGAAATAGTCCTCGAGCATCGTGGCCATCCAGTTGAATCCGCGCTCTCCCGTCAGGATCGATCCGACAAGCACGACATGTCCCCACATGAACAGCGCCAGCACAAACCCGGTGCCGCCGCTGATCACCTCATAGATCAACTGGCGAGAAGTCGCAGTTGTCGGTATCGATTGATTCATTACGGTTTCAACACACTCATGATTTCGGGATTTTCATCTTCCTCGGCCAGCAACGTATGGCAGGTGTCGCAATCGCTGGAGATCTGCTGCCGGTCTTCGGTACGCATCTTGCGCGCATGGCAACGCGTGCAGCCGTCGGACTGTTCGTGGCCGATGTGGTTCGGGTAGGTGTCCCACCAGACGTTCATCTGCGGGAACACGTTCACGGCATAGAGATCGCCGAGTGCCGCACCCGCCGCGCTGATCGCATCGGCTTGCGCCACCGCCACGTCCGGGTAGCTCTCCGCATAGAATTTCTCGAGTTCCTGCGAGATGGTCGCGCGCGCCTCCTCGTGCGATCCGTACTGCGCGTCGATGATGCGCAGCCCTTCGCGCTTCACGAACGGCAGCGCGCGATCGATCAGGCCAGCTGCGATTGCGGTATCGATCGCGGGACCCGGCGACTGGTAGATGTGCGTCGGCCGGTTGTGGCAATCGACGCAGTCCATCGCACGCCAGACACCTTCGTCCTCGGGTGCCTTCTTGTCCTTGAAGGTCACGGGCTCTTTGTCGCTGTGCGTGTACTCGACCTCGTAGATTTCCTCGCGCGTCTCGTCCGAGCGGTAGCGAATGCTGACGTCGGGGTCGACATGCCAGTGTATGCCGTGCGAACCGTTGCCACGCGTGCCGCCAACCTTGAGCAGCAGCGCCGTTGTCAGTTCCGTGTTCTGCTCGTCGTCCCTGTAATGCTTGATTACCCGCAGCTTGTCGCCGACGAACTTCGTCGGCCAGTGGCACTGCTCGCAGGTATCGCGCGCCGGGCGCAAATCATGCAGCGGCGTCGGCACCGGCCGCGGATACAGGTCGAAGGCGACCGATACCAGCTGCCAGGCACCGTCGAGCTTCGACTTCACGAACCAGTCCGCCCCGGGGCCGATATGGCATTCCGCGCAGGCGACCCGCGAGTGCGGCGAGCGGGCATGCGCGGTGTGCTCGGGCTCCATCACCGAATGGCAGGCCAGCCCGCAGAACTCGACCGACTCCATGATCTCGACGCCCTTGTAGGTCGCGCTTGCGAGGATGATGATATTGAGCATCGTCGCGCCGAGAAAAATGAACAGCCAGCGGCGCGTCTTGTCGTTGTTCAGGTCGAACACGGGCAAGGCCGGCGTGGTTTCGCCGCCCGGCATGCTGCGCAGCTTGCGACGATAAAGAATCGCGCCGATCGGGATCAGGATCAGGCCGGTGACGAAGATCATCGGCAGGATCAGGTACGTCAGAATACCGAGATAAGGGCCTCCCTCGAAGCCGAACTGCTCCATCGTGAACAGGCTCGCCATCAGTACGAGCGCCGCAATCGCAAGTGCCGTGCCAATCAGCGAGATCGCGTTGCGCGTGATGGATACAAGGAAGTTTCTGAACATTATTTTCCTCTGGTGCCCGCAGGCTCTGTAAACATATTCCGAAAATGCTAGTGGCTGAGCAGCGCCCAGATAATCCCGATCGCCAGCGCAATGCCGATCGCCAGGGCCACGGAACCCCAGACATGGGCACGTCGCAGCTCTTCGGGCGTCGGCGGATCCACCAGGTAGCTCTCCAGCATCCCGCTGTCCACCAGCCGCTGATATTCCAGCGACCGCTCTGCCTTGAAGCGCTGCAGCGATATCTTACCCGTGAATACCGTGGTATCCATCGGGAAAGATTCCGGCCGCAGATGCGTGTGGAAGAAGTGGAACACGAAAATGAAACCGGTCGCGAGCAGGGCCTCGTCGCTGTGAATCACGTAAGCCGCGTTCAGCGTCCAGCCCGGCAGGAAGCCCGAGAAGAATTCGGGCAGCCAGAGGAACAATCCCGACAGCCCAATGATCAGGACACCCCAGAAGACTGCCAGGTAGTCGAACTTCTCGAAATAGGTCCAGCGATCACCTTGCGGCCGCGGTCCCAGGTACAGGAAATAGCGAATGTTGCCGAAGAAGTCCGCAACATCCTTCGGCTGCGGCACGAGTGAATTCGGCCCCCACAGCATGCCCTTCTCACGCCTGATCACCATGCGCAAGATCAGGTTGGAAAGATGGAGTGCCGCATAGCCGAAGGTACCGACTGCCGCCAGGCGGTGCAGGAACCGCGTCGTCTCGACGCCACCCAGCAGATCGACAAGATGATGCGCCCACGCCGTTCCATGGAACTTCAGCGGCAGCCCGGTCAGCGCCAGCAACAGGAACGTCGCGATGATGACCACGTGCATGCGGATGTTCATCTTGCTGAAACGACGGACGTACCGATTCTCAGAGTCCGGCGTCTCATCGAATTCGCCGCGCATCTTGCCGACCAGCGAGCGCTGCAGCCACAGCAGGTCGTGGATACCGAAGAACGCGAATACACCGACCAGCAGGCCGGTCATGAACAGCCAGACGATGTAGACCGCGTAGTTGTCGTCAGGGTCCGTCGGATCATTATGCGGGCCGAACGAGACGAAACCCGCGTTCGCATTTTCGTGGCACTTGCCGCAGGTCGCGATGCGATTGTCGGGATGGATGCTCGATGCCGGGTCATCCACGGCCAGGTTCTTGTGCGGCGTGTGGCAGTCCGCACACGTTGCGGCCGTCGCAAATCCGAGATCGTCGGCCTTGCCGTGGAAACTGTCGCGGAACGTCGTCAGGTACTCGGCGTGACAGCCGCCGCAGTTTTCGGCAGACGCCAGGTGCGCCTGCGCCGTCGTCGGATCCATGATCCGGTGCGAGCGATGGCAATCGACACAGACCGGCCCTTCCTTGCCTTCCTGCCAGGCGAGTCCGTGGGCGCTTTGATCGCGCCACTCGTTCAGCAGCAACGCATGGCATTTGCCACAGGTTTCCGGCGAATTCTGGTGCGCCGTCGGCGCCCGGTCCTCGTCGTGTACCATGATCTTGTGACTGCCGTGGCAATCGCTGCAGCTCGGCGCATTGACGAGGCCGGCAAGCAACAGCGCCTTGCCATGCTCACCGACCAGGTAGCCCTCGACGAGTTCCGGCGGATCATTGTGGCAACCGCCGCAGTGCTTGATCTGGTTGACCGAAGACACCGCGCAGTCGAGTTCCGAAATTTTGCCGATGTCGTGCGGCTCGCCGTGGCAGTCCGTGCAACCCGCCTGGCCGCCGTGCACGCTGCGCCCGATCGTTCGCGCGACTGAGCCGTGACATTCGTGACAACTCTGCTCGTCGGTCAAGGGATCCAGGCCGGCGCCATCGTGCGTCGCAGGCACGTTGGTATGGCACTCGTTGCAACTGATGTCGGGGTGGGCCGTTGACGTGTAAGACACGTCCTCGTGGCATTGCAGACAGTCGGGATCCTGCGCGAACGCAGGGACTAACAGCAGCGTCAGCAGTACGGCTACGGCCTGGGGAACGCTGGCGAATGTGGTCGCCCTGATCATGGTTCCAATTCCCTGATTTCTGCGGCTTTTAGTAAGCCAACGGCATGTCGTTTGCTATCAGGGAATACCGCTAGTGGCTTTCGCTAAATGCGCGTCGTCACGCAGGCGCGTACAGCGGCGCGATATCGATGTAGATCTTGTAGTGACGGATCCTGTCGCCTGTGTACTCGAGCACATCGGTAAAAGGCAGCGTCACGTCGGTACCGTCATGACGGCGGTAGGTCACTTCGCCTTCGCAGATCAGTGCGTCGCCCGCGCTCGCCGTCCTGGTGACGACGTGGCGGCAGCCGGCAATCGACTGGAAGAATCCGCCAACGGCCGCACGGATGGCCTCGCGTCCCTGCACGGGCGGCGCGGAGCCGAAACGAAAAACAGCGTCCTCGCTCAGATAGCCGAGGAACGCTTCGGTGTCTTTTGCATCAATGGCGGCAAACATGCCGCCGGTATCGCTACCGGCGGCATGAGCCGAACTCACTTGATGCTTCCGTAGTAATTGACGAGGGCCTCGAGGTCGTCAGCAGACAACGCGTCGGTCTTTTCCTTCATCTTCGCCGGCTGTTCGCGACCGCCTTCCTTGTACTGGCCGAAGGCATTGCGCAGATAGCCCATCCTCTGCCCGCCAAGCATGCTGGCCTCATCTTCCGGATTGGTACCGGCTTCAGAGTGGCAACGGTCGCAATTATCGGCGTGCAGCTTCTCGCCGGCAGCGGCAAGCCCGGCGTCGAAAGCCTGGTCTGCCTTGACCCACGGCAACTCGGCATAGGCTGCTGCCACGGCGTCAATGTCGTCGTCGCTCAGTTCACCGGCGACCGCGCACATGGTCGTCGCTGCGCGACTGGTGTCGCCCTGGCGATACTTGCTTTCGACGCAGGGACGATCCCCGTCGCGGAAGACATAGAGCGCGTCGGCGTGCACGAATTCCGGCAACCCGGCGATCGAAGGCACATCGTCCCACTGGCTGACCCCATTGTCACCGTGACAATCGTTGCAGCCCTTCATGATGCCTGCGACGTCGCCCGCATGGGCGGCCGGCAGGCCAAGCATAACCATTGCTAATACAGACAAAGTCTGGCGTTTCATTGCACTCTCCTCCGCGTGCGATTCAACTGATTGCCAATTGTACAGACTACATTGTGGCTGTCGCCTGCGACTTACCGTCAGTCAGTAAGTACTTGTCGCGATAGGAAGTACGGGCCTTTTGCGCAGAAATATCACCTTGTATAGATTCGTTCTCATTTCAACCGCGAAATGTAAGGTACAAAGCTTTAGACTTCAGTATTCGAGAATGGCTTCAAGTTTTGAGGGGACCACTATGAACCGCTTTTTCAGCCGCATTCCGAAGCTCGCATTCGTGCTCTTCGCCTCGGCTTTCATGTTCGCCTGCAGTGGCGACACCGGGCCTGCCGGGCCGGAAGGACCGACGGGATCGTCGGGTCCGCCTGGGAATTCGGGTCCCCCGGGAGTCTCCGCGGCTGTACCTGTGGAATCGGCCGAAAAGATCAACGTCACCATTGAAAGCATTGACGTGCCTGCCGGTGGCGGCGCGCCGACCGTCAGGCTGCGCCTGTCCGATGACATCGGCTTCGGTCTCCGTGGCCTGCCCGCCGCATCGCTCGGTTTCACGCTCGCGCAGCTGACGCCCGGACAGGCCGGCGGCTCCAGCGAATGGCAATCGTATTTCACGCGTTCGAGCGCGGGCATTGCCAATGCGCAGGCCACGACCGAGTCAGCGACGAGTGGCACGTTCACCGACAACGGTGACGGCACCTACACCTACACCTTCGCACAGGCGTTGACGGACTACGCGGGCGGCCCCACCTTCGATGCGGCGAAAACCCATCGTCTCGGCACGGAAATCCGCACCAACCGCAACGGCTTCCTGCCCGAGAACATCCCGGCCCGCAACGCCCCGTACGACTTCGTTCCAGCGGGCGGCGCGCCGACCTTTACGCGACTGATCGTCAGCAGCGCGGCCTGCAACGCCTGCCATGACAATCTCGAGATGCACGGCGAGGCGCGCTTCGACGTCGAGTACTGCGTGACCTGTCACAACCCGTATTCCGTCGACGGCGACACGATCAACGAGCCCTGGGAAGGCACCGTGGACATGAAGCGCATGGTGCACAAGATCCACTACGGCGAAAACCTGAGCAACGGCTACTTCATCGTCGGCTTCGGCGGCAGCGTGCACGACTACTCGAACATCGTGTTCCCGCAGAATGTCCGTAATTGCACCACCTGCCACCAGGATTCGAACCCGGCCGTACCCCAGGCCAGCAACTGGCGCACGGTACAGAACCGCCTCTCCTGCGGCTCCTGCCACGACGACATCGATTTCGCCAACGCCGGCCACCCCGGTGGCGTGACGTTCCCGGACGACTCGCAATGCGTCTTCTGCCACGGCGAGAACGCACCGCCCGTCAACGGCCGCGACGTGCGGGTCGCAGCGATTCACCGCATCCCGGAAGCGATCGCCGCGGAAGCGTTCAAATACGAGGTCGTCAGTGTCTCGAACACGGCGCCGGGCCAGGCACCGATCGTGCGCATACGTGTACTCGATCCGACCGACCCGGCCTATGCGACGGATCCCGCAAGCACGGCCTACGACATCAACGACCCGGCCGGTCCGTTCCAGACAGGCAGCGCGAGGCTGCGTGTCGATATCGCCTGGAACACGGATGACTTCGGCAACGTCGATCCGAACAACGAGCTCGGCCGTTCGGCGACCTCGGGGCAGCCGTTCGCGCCCATTTCGATCGACTTCAAGACCGGCGCGACGCTGGTTCCCGGAACGATCAACATATTCGAAAAACAGGCATCCGCTGCCCTGCCATCGACGGTCACCGGTTCCGCCGTCGCGATCCTCGAAGGCCGTCCGCAGGTCGACCTCGGCAACGGACTCGTCTCCCTCGCCGTCATCAGCCAGGGCATCCCGTTCGCGGTCACCGACGCGGCACCGGATCCGCGCCGCAAGGTCGTCGACATCGACAAATGCAACGACTGCCACAGGCGGCTCTCGCTGCACGGCGACAATCGCGTCGGCAATACCGAGCTCTGTGCCACCTGCCACAACCCGAATGCGACGGACGTCAACCGGCGCGCCGCCGGGTCGACTTGCGGTACCGCGTTCGGGACCGACGACGAATCGATCGACCTGAAGCACATGATCCACCGGATTCATGCTGGCAACGTCAGCCTTTGCGGATTCAGCCCTCATGACTACACCGGCCTCGTGTACCCGGGGCGACTCAACAACTGCGAAGGCTGTCACCTCGAAGGCACCTATTTCCCGGTTGACCCGACCGCAGTCCTCGGCACGACGGTGGACGTCGGCGCCAATCGTGCGGTGCTGACCGACGATGTCGTCCTGTCGCCGAACGTCGCCGTCTGCTCGAGCTGCCATCGCGGCAGCCTCGCGACGAACCACATGATGCAGAACGGCGGCGATTTCACTGCCGGCAAGGACGCGAGTGGCAATCTTTTGTCGTCCGGCGTCGAGACGTGCCAGCTGTGTCATGGCAAGGGCGCGACGGCAGACGTCGAGGTCATGCATGACGTCGGCGGCTTCCTGTTCAATTGACGAACGGATGCGATGCTAATGTTCAGCAAACAGACTGAGAGGACCAGACTGCAGCCGGCGACCGAGGGTCGCCGGCTCGGCCGCCTCCTCGCGCTGCTGGCAGTCCTTGCGACTTTCACAGCTTCGCCCGTAACGGCCGCCGATGACCCGCCCGAGTACAGCAAGGAAGGCGCCGATACGTGTTTCCAGTGCCATGACGATCAGACCGTCCTGGCGGTGTTTCGCACCAGGCATGCCGTGCCCGGCAATCCGGACTCCCCGTTCGGTCACGGGCAATTGCAATGCGAGGCCTGCCACGGACCTGGCGGTGCGCATGCCGGCCGCGTGCGGCGCGGCGAGGAAAGGCCGCCGATGATCCAGTTCGGGCCCGATGCGGTCACGCCCGTCGAAGGGCAGAACGCACAATGCATGAACTGCCACCTGGCCGACACGGGCTTCGCCTGGCACGGCAGCAGCCATGATGACAATACCGTGGCCTGCGCCGACTGCCATACCGCGCACATCGAGCGCGACCCGGTGCTCGCCAAGGCGACCCAGTCGGAAGTCTGCTTCGACTGCCACCAGCAGCAGCGCACGGAGTCGTTCAAGCCTTACGCACACCCCGTGCGCCAGGGCAAGATGGCCTGCACCGATTGCCACAATACGCATGGCGAAACCACCGACCGGCTGCTGGCACGCAGCGACGTCAACAGCACCTGCTACGACTGCCACGCGGAACTTCGCGGCCCGTACCTCTGGGAGCATGCGCCCGTGGCCGAGGACTGCGCGAATTGCCACAACCCGCACGGTTCCAACCAGCCGGGCATGCTGACCATGCGCGCGCCGATGCTGTGCCAGAGCTGCCACTCGCAGGCCGGTCACCCGAGCCTGCCACAGGATGCGGGCGGACTTCCCGGAAACCTGCCTTCGCAGTTCCTGCTGGGCCAGTCCTGCATGAACTGTCACGAGCAGGTGCACGGATCCAATCATCCGTCCGGCTCCCGGTTGATGCGGTAGGAGCGCGCTGCAATGACGACCAAGACAACGAGATACATAAGCAAGACCGCCATGTCATTCGCGTTGCTCGCACCGGGGCTTGCCCTGGCGCAGGCCGACACGAGCAACTGGAAATGCGAGTCCTGCCCCTTCGACAGCGGCGCGCGTGCGGCTTACGAGGCCGGCGGCACCTATGTCAGCGACGATGCCGCGCGATTCGGCAACGGCACCGGGTACGACGAGAAAGGCGGTTACGCCAATCTCGACGGCGCGGGTCGACTGGTAAGCGAGGAATACCTGCTCGACTGGACCTTCGCAGACCTCGGCGCCGACTCCCGGATGCTGCAGATCGACGGCGGTTTGCAGGGCAAATTCGGTTTCCATGTCGGGTATCGCGAACTGCCCTATCGGCGCTTCGACACGACCAGCACGATTTTCACGCAGGCCGCGTCGGACAGGCTCCTGTTGCCATCGGGCTGGGTACCTGCGGGCACGACGGCCGGCTTCACGCAGCTGGCCACCTCGCTGGCGCCGCAGAACATCGGCACGGACCGGCAGATCGTCGACCTGGGCGCCGACTGGACGCCGGCCAGTCAATTCCGCCTGTTCGCAGATTTCCGCCGGCAGACTCGCGACGGTATCGACATCACGAGCGGTCCGAGCTACACGCAGACATCGTTCCTGCCACGGTTCATCGATTTCGAGACCGACCAGATCGATGCCGGCGTGCAGTACGCCACGGAACGCGCCAGCCTGACGCTTGCCTACTACGGTTCGTTTTTCACCAACAACAACCCGTCGCTGACCTGGGAAACGCCCTATACGGCAGCCCCGGGCGCCACGACGCTGCGCATGGCACGCGAGCCCGACAACGACTTCCAGCAGGTCTCACTGTCCGGCAAGTATCGCTTCGATGCCGCGGACACGATCATTGCGGCCAGCCTCGCGACCGGTACGGGCGAACAGGACCAGGAATTCCTGCCCTACACGATCAACCCGGACCTCGGCGGCAATGCGCTGCCGGTGCCGTCGCTCGGCGCTGAAGTGGACACGATGAACTACGCGCTGATGCTGACATCGCGGCCATTCGACAAGGCGCGCATCAAGTTCGGCTATCGTTATGACGAGCGTGACAACACGACACCGCAGTATGACTGGACGCGCGTGATCGTCGACCTGTTCGCGCTCGGCGAAGCCGAGCAGAACACGCCCTACAGCTTCGAGCGTTCGCACCTGACGCTGAGCGGCGAACTCGTTACCTGGAAGGACATCCGGATTTCCGGCGGCTACGACCGCAGGACGATCAAGCGTGACTACCAGGAAGTTGCCGAGCAGACTGTCGACGAAGGCTGGGGACAGATGCGCTGGCAGCCGCTTGCGTGGTTCGATTTCACGCTGAAGGGTGGCGCGTCAGAGCGCGACATCGACCGTTATGACGAAACAGTCGGCATCAGCCTCGGCCAGAACCCGCTAATGCGCAAATACTATCTCGCGTATCGCTACCGGACTTACGGCGAACTGGTTGCCTCCTTCACGCCGGTCGACTCGCCGCTGGCGTTCACCACCACGGTGCTGATGGCGGACGACAATTACTCGCAATCGCGGCTCGGTCTGACGGACAGCGAAGAACTGCGCGTCACCGCCGACCTGAGCTGGGCCATCGCGGAAAGTACGTCGGTCTATTTCATGATCGGCCACGAAGCGATCGATGCGCTGCAGACCGGCAGCGAGCAGTTCTCGACCTACGACTGGGTTGCGCGTCATGACGACACGTTCGACCACTTCGGTGCGGGCCTGCGTTATGCGCCGGTCGACGGCAAGCTTGCGCTACGTTTCGACTACAACCGCGGCGACGGCAACACGAGCATCTTCGTCGATAGCCTGAGCGGCGGCCCCAGCGACCTGCCCGATCTCGAATCGACGCTCGATTCGGCGCGCATCGAAGCAAGCTATGCGTTCAGCGATCGCCTCGAAGGAACCTTCGACCTGCGCTACGAGCGTTTCCAGCTCGCGGACTTTGCGATGGTGTCGGAGGCAACGCTGCCGACAGTGCTGACCATGGGCGCAGATCCTTACGACTACGATGTCTACGCGGTCGGTATCGGAATTCGCTACCGTTTCGGCGTCGAGAAACTCGAATTGGCTGACTGAAACGCCCTCTCCCCCCCTTGCGGCGTATCGAAATTGCCCGGTGCCTGTCACCGGGCAATTTTTTTCCGGGGTCCGGTCAGATCGAGAGACAGCTTGTCGGCAAGAAACATCGCAAACTCCGCCCTGGCGTCGGGGTCGATCAGGTTGATGCTGCGAAGCCCGGTCAGTTTCCGGACGAGCTCTCGCGCGGCCGTGGTTGCCGCGGCCGGTCCCGCCACGAGGTCCGGCACCATGCCGTAGGCTTGCTGTACGCCGACCACCGCGTAGGGGTCCGAAGCACTCAATATCGTGCAAACAACGTTGTCGCCGAGCTCGTCGATGAGCGCCGCCCCGTTGTAGGGCTCGAGCGGCGAGGCACCCGCCTCGGCGACGAGAAAGTCCGGCCTGTGGCTGTCGATATAGGTCAGTAGCGGCCGGATCGCCTCGCGGTAGGCGTCTTCGGGCACCACTGTGGACGGCAGACCGACATCGACGAAATCATAGATCTCGCTCGCGCCGGTTTTCTGAAAACTCAGGATATCGCGATACCGCCCGGCCCCGGTCAGCTTGGCGCCAACGACGCGATAGCCGGCCCGGTCGAGCTCCTTGCAGACACGTCGGCCCGAGGTCGTCTTGCCGGCCGACATCGAGGTGCCAACAAGCAGGACCGTCGGCACGGCAAACCGGAAAACATCACTACGGAGCGCGAAGTCGCGCATCACGACTTTCTTGCCGTCGCGGCAGAGGTGTCCGCGGTACGCCAGTTCGAGCGGTTCCGCGAACAGCACCGAGTACGACGTATATCGTCCGAACAGCGCCGCGCTGGTCATCGCCTGCATGCGGCCGTCGCCGGCGACGGCGCGCCAGCTGCCTGCGCCCTCCAGCGTGGCTTCCCGATCCCCGAGTGCGCCGACGACCCAGTCACCGGGCTCGACACGCACCATGTGACCGCTGCGATCCTCGACGTGGTACAGCACGGACGGCGTACCGACGACCTCCGCCTCGACGTAATCCCCGGTCGCCCATTCGATCCTCGGCAACGGCGCAACCGCAAAGTTGCTGTCGCGAAAATCCGCGATCCGGGCCAGCGATCCGTAGACTCTTGTGCTCACCACAACCTCCGTGCCGTTACTCGGCCATGGCCGGCGACGCCAGCAGCAACGCGAGCAATGCTGCGCGTTCAATCGTGCGATCCACCAGCACGTGCTCGTGTTCTGCATGCGCACCCGCGCCGACCGGGCCCAGGCCATCCAGCGTCGCCGTGTACAGGCTGGTCGTGTTGCCGTCGGAACCACCACCGGCGCGGGTTTCCGCGAGATCGATTCCGATGCCGGCGGCGAGATCCCGGGCCCGATGCCACAGCGCCTGGTTGCGCGGTGTCGCCTCCATCGAGGGCCGCCCGATGCCGCCTTCGATATGGAGCCGCACATCCGGTGTCTCCGGCTGCATCGAGCGAATGATGTACTCGACCTCGTTACCGGCAGCCACGGTAGGCACCCGCACGTCCACCACCGCCTTGCTGTGCGGCGCGATCACGTTCGGCTGGATACCACCATCGATGGTGCCGACATTGACCGTAATGCCTCGTTCGACATCGTTCAGTGCAAACAGCTTCTGAATGACGTGTGACATCTCGAGGATCGCACTCGCGCCGGCCTCAGGATCGAGTCCGGCATGCGCGGCCCTGCCATAGACCGTCACCGTGAAGCGGCCGACACCCTTGCGCGCCGTTTTCAGGTCGCCTTCCGGACCGAGCGCCGGCTCGAGGACCAATGCACGATCGGCGCGCCGCGCGAGCATCCGGATGTAGCCGGTCGAACTGCGGCTGCCGATCTCCTCATCGGCATTGATGAACAGGACCGGCGTCACCGACGTATCGAGCAACAGATCGCGGATAGCCTGCAAAGCCAGCACGAGTTGCGCCAGACCGGCCTTCATATCGAAGGCGCCCGGGCCATGCATGACGTTGTCCTCGACACTGAACGGGCGGCGCGCCACGGTGCCGAGCGCCCAGACCGTATCCAGGTGACCCAGTACCAGCTGGATCGGCCTGCCGCGCCTGTATTCAGCCGGACGCGCGAGCAGATGCCTGGGATGCCCCGGCACCGCGGTTTCGCGCACGGTGTAGCCACTGCCTGCGAGCGCAATCTTCAGGATGCGCCTGACTTCGTCATGAGTATCGGGGTGCGCGGATGGCGACTCGGCTTCGACAAGATCACGCGTCAGCCTCACAAACCGGTCCCGGTGTTCCTGCGCATACTCGAGAACCCTGGCCGCGGTCGAGGTGAACATGATCAGCTTACTTTTTCATTGACTCCGGGAAAGGAAAGGCATTGGAGTGATCGATCGAAGCGAATCGGCCGGGCGCGAGATAGGCGAACAGCGGCGCGGTGTGGATGGTTTCCTGGTCGTCGCCTTCCGTATGCCGCAGATAGGCCTCGTCAACGTAAGCGGCGACGATCTCGCCCGTCACGAGGCAATTTTCGCCAAAGCCGCTGATTGTCCTGAGGTGTCGGCATTCGAAGAACAGGTAACCGTCCGCGATGAACTCGCCCTCGACGTGCGTCGCGGGAAAACGTTCGAAATACTCGACAACCGGCTTGACGCCCTCCTCCCCGATTCGCGGCGACGCGGCGAGGCTCGCAATGAGCACCTGCGACGGCTTCGGATAACTGACGGTGAATTCACCGGTGCGTCGAATGTTGGTGCAGGTATTGTGGCGCGGCGTGCAAACGAAGCCGAAGAAGTTCTGCCACCCCAGCGGCGTCACCATGTGCTTCGGCGCGAGGTCCTGTGCGCCGTCCTCATCACGCGTACCGATCAGCACCAGCGGAGCGACAGTAAAAAACCGCTCCCAGACCGGCACCGCCGTGTCAATCTGGACGACATTGCCCGGGGCTTTGACTTGGTTCATCAGGTCACCCGTCGTGAACGGCCCCCCATGCTTAACATAGTGCCGCAACGCCCGGTAGCAAATAGGTAATTGCTGCTATTTGAGTGGGCAAACCGCGAGGCACGCGCCTGGTTCGATCCCGCAAAGCGGCGGCTGACCGGCCCGAGGCAGCGAGAATCCGCTGCGAGCCGGGGTCAGCCGCGACCAGCACTGCAAATGACCTTCGCCCGGCTCCCGCCGGCGCTCTCCGCGTGCCGAGCCCCGGATGTGGCAGACAGGCCTTCATTCGTCCGCTCCATCGCCGGAAATTCGGGGTCCCGAAGCAAAACGGCTCATCTGTTATAGTGGCCGATTGAATCGAGGAGCAGCACGATGACGCAGGCCAAGGCCGGAGACACGGTACGTATTCACTACACGGGCACCCTGGACAACGGGACCCGGTTCGACAGCTCGGAGGGACGCGAACCACTCGAGTTCAACCTGGGTGGCGGGCAGGTCATACCGGGCTTCGACGCGGCAGTCGACGGCATGGCCGTAGGCGAATCCAAGACCGTGACAATCCCGGCGGCCGAGGCCTACGGCGAGCGCCATGAGCAGCTCGTGCAGCAGGTACCGCGCGAAATGCTGCCGGACACCATCGAACCTGCAGTCGGCATGCAGCTGCAGAGCCAGAGCCCGGAAGGACAGGTCATGAACCTCGTGGTCACCGAGGTGACAGACGCTGCGATCACCGTCGACGCCAATCATCCCCTGGCAGGACAGGCGCTGACCTTTTCGATCGAACTCGTCGAAATCGTCTGAGTCCGGATCCCGTGCACGAACTGTCGGTCTGCCTCTCGATACTGCAGCAGGTCGACGCCATCGCGCGTGAGCGCGGCGCCAGCCGGGCGAGTCGCATCGAATTACGAATCGGGCCATTGTCCGGCGTCGAGCCGGACCTGCTTCGTAACGCGTGGCCACTCGCTGCGGCCGGCAGCCTCGCGGAACATGCCGAACTGGCGATCTCGGAATCGGGCATCGTCGTGCATTGTGACAGCTGCGGCGCCGAGTCCGAGGCCACGCCGAACCGGCTGGCGTGCCCCGCGTGCAAGGATTTCCGGACTCGGGTCGTCAGTGGCGACGAGATGATCCTGCAACGCGTGGAATTGCTGACCGCCTGATTACGACACCGCAGCCCGGTTGCCGACCAGCGCTTTCAGCCACGGCGGCGCCGCCAGAGTCGTGACTATGACCATCAGGACGATCGCGGCGAACATCGCGTCGTCGATGACGCCCAGCGTGCGCCCGATAGCCGCGAACACCAGTCCCACCTCGCCGCGCGGCATCATGCCGACGCCGATCACGAGCCTGCGGGCCGGCCGGCGCGCGCCGATGCCGCTCGCGAGCTTGCCAATGACGGCAGCGACCAGCAGACCGCCCGCAATTATCAGCACCGGCAAGGACATGAAGCTCTCGAGCTTGACCTGCACGCCGATCAGGATGAAGAAGATCGGCACGAGGACGACCTCGAGCGGCATGATGAGCTGCCGAATCGTGATCACACGCCGCAGTCTTCGATCCTGGTGCTGGTAGAAATAACTGTCGTGCAGGATGACGCCCGCCGCGAATGCGCCGATGATCGTGGCCAGGCCCGCGAGATTTGCCGCCCATGCCAGCACCATGACAAAGAGATAGGAAGTGAACATCTTGGCTTCGACGAGATCCAGTCGTGCCATGAGCTTGGCGGACGCGCGCACGATCGTGGGCCCGAGCGCCGCGGCGGCGACGAGGAACAGCGCGGACAGGGCCACGACCTTGAACACCTGAAAGACTTCCAGGCTGCCCGTGATGACGATGCCCGACACGATGGCCAGCAGCATAAGGCCGAGGATGTCGTCGTAAACCGCGGCGCCGAGGATGATGTGGCCTTCGCGAGAGGTGTCGAACTTGAGGTCCTCGAGAACGTTCGCCGTAATCCCGATGCTCGTCGCGCACAACGTTGCTGCCACGAACAGCGCGGCGCTGAACGTCAGCGCCGGTTGCAGCAGCCACACAGTGGCGAATCCCAGCAACAGCGGCAATGCCACGCCCAGCAAGGCGACACGTATCGAGTCTGCGCCGACCTCGCGCATTTCGTCGAGATCGGTTTGCAGGCCGACCATGAACAGCAGGAATATGACGCCATAACGGGAGAACGTATCGACCGACTGCGCGACCTGCATCAGTTCTCCGCCGTGCGGACCGGTAATGATGCGCGCGACCTCGGCGCCTTTCTCCGCGCCGAACATGTCTATGGCCGCGTCGGCCACGGGCGCCCCGGCCAGGATCTGGTGCACGAGTTCGAAGATGCGCGGCCCTTCCCGGAGCAGGGCGATCAGGTCAATACCGAGGTACCAGGCGACATTGCCGAGCAGGATTCCCATCAGGAGTTCGCCCAGCACCGTCGGCTGGCCCATCTTGCGTGCGGCCACGCGACCGATGATTGCAAACGCCAGTATGCCCGTGACCCCGAGAATGACCGGGGCAATGGGATCGCCGTGACCTGTAATGGACCCTGTCGCCATGTCCTTCAGCAGATACGCGGCAGCGGGTCGTCCTCGAGTTCTTCCAGGAAGCGCTCGCCACCGAGCGGGGTTTCCAGTATGACGCGCTGGCTGTCCGCAACGATGCGACCGATACGGGCCGCATCCTTGCCTGCGGGCAGCTGACGCCACATCGCGAGTACTGCATCAGCCTGTTCCGGCGCGACGACCGCGACGACGCGGCCTTCGCAGGCCAGGTAATACGGATCATACCCCAGCATGTCGCAGACCGACTGTACCTGTTCACGCACCGGGATCGTGGCCTCGAAGCGCACACCATAGCCCGTGGCTCGCGCGATTTCGTGGCCGACCGAGGCGATGCCGCCGCGCGTCGGATCGCGCATGAATCGCAGGCCGTCCAGCGCCAGCAGCGGCTCGGTCAACGACATCACCGGGCCCGCGTCGGAGACGAGGTCGCCGCGCAGACCGAATTCTTCGCGCGCCAGCATGACGGCCGTCCCGTGATCTCCGACCGGACCGCTCACCAGCATGACGTCGCCCGCGCATATCCGTTGCATCGCGGGACGCGCCCCCGGCAGGCGGACGCCGACGCCGGTCGTCGCGAGATAGATGCCACCGCCCTCGCCGCGACGGACGACCTTCGTATCGCCCGCGCTGATGCGGACGCCGGCCTCTACTGCAGCCTGCGCCAGGCTCGCGACGATGCGCTCGAGTTGCGCCACCTCGAAACCTTCCTCGATGAAGGCATTCAGGGTCAGGTATAGCGGGCGGGCACCTGCGACCGCGAGGTCGTTGGTCGTGCCATGCACCGCGAGCGAGCCGATGTTGCCGCCCGGAAACTCCAGCGGCTGTACCGTGAAGCCGTCCGTCGTGATCATGACTTCGCCATCGGGAAGTTCGATCGGCACGGCGTCCGCCTGCACGTCGATCTCGCTCGCCGACAGGTGATGCGCGAACACCTCTTCGATGAGCTCGCGCATGAAGCGTCCGCCGTTGCCATGCGCGAGCGTGATGCGATCGTCTTCCATCAGGCCAATGCCTCCATCGCCGCGGCTTCCGCCGCCTGGCCGAAACTGAGTCCGGCATCGTTACAGGGTACTGCCAATGGCAGGAACACCTCGAATCCGGCTTCCTCGAGCCGCGCGGTCACCTGTTCGCAAAGCACCCGGTTCTGGAACACGCCGCCCGTAAGACCTACCCGTGCGAAGTCATGACGAACGCGCAATGCCTCGGCCTGTGTCACCAGCGCGGCCGCGACGCTGGCATGGAACAGGGCCGCGCGGCCGGCCGGGTCGGTCGCCCTATCCGCCATGACGGGCAGGAGCGGCGCCCAGTCGATACGCAACACGTCGCCGTCATCCAGCAGCCCGAGCGGCAAGGGCTCGGTCGCCGGGCCGCAAAGCGCCTCCAGCTGCATCGGACCCTGGGCCTCGAAGCTCGCCTGGTGTACGCCCAGGATGAGCGCCGCAGCGGCGTCGAACAATCGTCCTGCCGCGCTGGTTTCCGGGCAGTTGAGCCGCTGCTCCCACGCGGCACGCGCAAGCCCGTCCGCGTCGGGACAATCGGTCCACTGTCTTCCGCACTCCCAGTGCAACGCCGCGGCGCTGCGCCAGGGTTCGCGCCCGGCCCTTTCGCCACCCGGCAGCCGGAACGTCCGGAGACTCCCCACCCGCTGCCATGCACCAGGCCGCCCGAGCAGCGCCTCGCCGCCCCATAGCGTCCCGTCGCGCCCGAGGCCGACACCATCCCAGGCGAACGCCAGCCAGTCGCCGTCACCGGGAAACTCCGCGGCCAGCGCGCTCGCGTGCGCGTCGTGGTGCCACACCGTCGTCACGGGAAGACCTTGCCGTTTAGCCCAGCGCGTCGTCGTATAGCCGGGGTGCGCGTCGCAGACAATGCGCTCCGCCTTCACGCCGTAGAGCGCCTGCAGGTCGCCCGCCACCTGTTCGAATACCGCGAGGCTCCGCGGGCTGTCCATCTCGCCGATATGCGGCGATACGACCACGCGGCGCTCCCATGCCAGCGCGAGCGTGCCTTTCATGTGGCCGCCCGTGCACAGCAGCGGTTTTGTGATACGCCAGGGCAAACCGAGTTCGAGCGGGGCCGTGCCGCGCCCGATGCGCAGGGGCCGGAGTCGCCCACCGATGCGCCGGAATACCGGGTCATCGGCAGGGCGCACGATAGGCCGGTCATGGTGCAGGAACGCATCGGCAATACCGGCCAGGCGCGCGGACGCATCCGCATTGTCGGTCAGCACCGGCTCGCCGCTGATGTTGCCCGACGTTGCCACCAGCGGACCGCCGAACTGGTCGAGCAGCAGCTGGTGCAGGGGGCTGTAAGGCAGGAACACGCCGATCTCGCCGAGCCCCGGCGCAACGTTCGCGGCCAGCGGACAGCCCGGTCGCTTCGTCGTCAGCACGATCGGACGCACGGGTCCGGCGACCATGCGGGCTTCTGTCGGATCGAACACGACGAACGCCCGTGCGGCGTCGAGCCCGTCGTCGCCGCGAACCGGGAACATCACGGCCAGCGGTTTGTGCGGCCGATGCTTGCGCTTGCGGAGCGCGCCGACCGCCGTTGCGCTCCTTGCGTCGCACAGCAGGTGGTAGCCGCCGATCCCCTTGACCGCGACGATGCCGCCGGCGCGCAGTGCAGCAACCGCGGCGTCCAGCGCCGTAGTCGAATCGAGGGCGATCGTTGCGGCCTGGCTTTCGAAGCGGAGCGAGGGGCCGCAGGCCGGGCATGCGACCGGCTCCGCGTGGAAGCGCCGGTCCGCCGGGTCGCGATACTCCGCCTGGCAATCGTCGCAAAGCACAAACGACGCCATGCTGGTATTGGGCCGGTCGTAGGGCAGCGCCTCGATCAGGGTGTAACGCGGGCCGCATTGCGTGCAGTTGATGAAGGGATAGTTGAAACGCCGGTCCTTGGGGTCGAGGAGTTCCGCCCCGCACTCGTCGCACATGAAATAGTCGGGCGGCACGAAGACCCGCGCATCGGCATCGGCGCTGCTCTCCAGAATTTCGAACCGCGCTGTGCACGGCACCGGCATCGATTCCACGACGGTGATGCGCGGACGCGCCAGCGGCGGGGCCTTGTCGATGAGATCGCGGCGGAAGCGCGCCAGCTGTTCCCCGGTGCCGACGGCAATGACCAGCACTTCGCCGATCCGGTTCTGCACCGAGCCCGTCAGACCGGAAGAAACGGCGAGACGGTAGACGAACGGCCGGAAGCCGACACCCTGCACGTGCCCCGCGAGCGTGATGCGAACCGCGGATTTCGTTTCCGGCAACCTGGCGGCGGCCTCAGGCACTGGCCGCGCCTTTGCGGCCTTCCCAGACGTTGTCCCGCATGCCGGAAGACCACCAGATGCGGCAGGCGCCCTCGTCCGACACCATGCAGGGACCGATCGGCTTGCGCGGGGTGCAGGCCAGCCCGTACAGGCGACACTGGTTCGGATAGATCTTGCCGAGCACGACCTGGGCGCAATCGCAGCCGGGCGGCATTTCGCCGACGCGCTTGCGCGAATCGTCTGCATAGGAGCGGAATGTCAGGCGCGCGTCGTGCGCCGCGAACGCCTCGGTGAGGCGATAGCCTGACTTCGGAATCACGCCGATGCCCCGCCAGTTGGCGTCGATGACCTGCATCACCTCGCCCAGTTGCCGCCGGGCCTCCGGGTTGCCGCCGGGCCGGACCGCATCGGGATAACAATTGTCGAGTTGCCGCCGCCCGTCCCTGAGCTGACGCAGCACCGCAACCATCGCCGCGAGCAGCGAGTCGGGCGTGAATCCCGCAACCGCCGCCGGGATGCCGTGGTCGCGGGCAACGAATTCCCACTCCTCGGGGCCCATCACGGTCGAGACATGGCCCGGCGCGACCAGCGCGTCGAAGCCCGGCGTCCCCGACTGGAGCAACAAGGCGACCGCGGGCCACGTGAGCCGGCCGGACAGTAATACGAGCAGGTTGTCCGGCGCGCCCTCTGCAAGCATGGCTGCGACCGGTGCCGTCGTCGTTTCGAAGCCCGCGGCAAAGAACACCACGGTCCGCGATGGATCGGCCCTCGCAATGCGCACCGCGTCGATCGGTGAGGCGATCGGCCGGATGTCCGCGCCGGCTGCCTTGGCCTGTTCGAGCGAGCGCGGTTCACGTCGGGGCGCATTGACCGGCACGCGCAGCATGTCGCCGAATGCCACGAGCGTGATGTCCTCGTGCAGCGCAAGCTGGATCGCCTCGAAAACGTCTTCCTCGGGGCAGATGCAGACGGGGCAACCCGGTCCCGGCACGAGTTCGATATTGTCCGGCAACAAGGTGCGCAGGCCGGCAACCGAGATGGAGCGCTCGTGGCCACCGCAAACGTTCATGATGCGAACGGGCCGGTCGGTCGCCAGACCGCGTAACGCTTCGAGCCAGTCTGTGGCCGTGCGGCTCATCCGTGCTGCGCGCTGGCGGCCGGCTGCCTGGCGAAATCCTGCCGCACAACGTCCAGTTCGCTCTCGAGCCAGTCGAGCCACGCGTCCATCCCGGCGCCCTTGCGCGCCGAGAGCGTCATCAGGGGCGCCGCGTTCGCCAGTTGCCGCAGACACTGTTCGGCATAGGCCGGATCGAAGTCGCCGAGCACGGACAGCAGGTCCGCCTTGGTAATCAGCACCAGGTCGGCGGCGCGAAACATGACGGGGTACTTGGCAGGCTTGTCGTGGCCCTCGGGCGTCGACAGGAGAGTCACATTACGATGCTGGCCGAGGTCGAAGCTCGCCGGACAGACGAGGTTGCCCACGTTCTCGATGAAGATGATATCGACGTCATCGATATCGAGATCGTGCATCGCGGTGTGCACCATGTGCGCGTCGAGATGGCAGGCGCTGCCCGTGCTGATCTGCACTGCAGGTACACCTTTGCTGCGAATCCGCTCGGCGTCGTTCTCGGTTTCCAGGTCGCCTTCGATCACGGCGATCCGGTAACGTCCCGCAAGCGCCTCGATCGTCGCCTCGAGCAGCGCGGTCTTGCCCGCGCCCGGGGACGACATCAGGTTCACGGCCAGCGCATTGTGGCGCGCGAAATGCTCGCGGTTGTGCGCGGCCTGGTGATCGTTTGCGTCCAGCAGGCCCTTCAGGACCTCGACGGACTCGTGGCCCGCGGACGTTGTCGCCAGGTGCCCGCCGGCCGCGACGAGGTGTTCGTTTCCGGGGGTCACGTTGCATCCACAGGTGTCACACATGTTGCGCTCCCAGGTTAGCGGCCTAGTTTTCGGCCGCGAGCATCTCGTCGAACAGCGCCCAGGACTCCGCGGCTTCGTCAGCGGAAACTTTCTGGATCGCGTATCCGACGTGTACGAGGACGAAGTCGCCCGGTTCGACCGTTTCGTGCTGCAGCATGAACAGGCTGACCTCGCGCTCGATGCCGCGCGCTTCGCAGGTACATTGGAAGCCGTCGATTGCTGTTATTCTCATCGGCACAGCGAGGCACATACGGATGCTCCGGGATTCGCCTGATCTCAGACCCTAATGTACTCAAGGTACAGGCCTTTGTGGATCCCGAATACCGTCCGCGGTGTAAGTATTTGTCCCTACGACTATTTACGGAGAATCGCATGTCGAGGCAGGTTGGCAGTTCCGGAGTCCGCTATTTCCGCGTATGCCTTGCGATCGCATTGCTCGCCGCGTGGGTCGGGCCCGCGAACGCCGCGCCGGCGGCCGTCCGGATATGCGCGACCTGCCATGCCGAGGACGGACTCGGCGTCGGCGAGCGCCGCGTCCCGATCATCGCCGCCATGCCCGCGGTCCATCTGGAAGAGGCGCTGTATGCCTACAAGGACGGTGCGAGGCAGTGCCTTTACGAGCCGATGATGTGCCAACACGCGCGCGAACTGAACGACGAGGAGATCGCCGACCTGGCAGAGTACTACGCCGGATTGCCGCGCAGGTCCGTCGATGAGCCCTTCGACAAGGCGCTGGCCGCGAAGGGTCAGCGTCTGCACGAAACACATTGTTCTCGCTGTCATGTGCAGCCGGACGACGCCCGGGTGGAAGACCGCCTCGGTCCGCCGCTGCACGGCCAGCGCTCCGAATACCTGCGTTACGCTCTCGAGTCCTACCTGTCGGGCACGCGGGAGAACCTGTTGCCGGACATGGAGGAGAAAATCCTGCTGCTCGAACCCGGCGACGTGGAAGCCCTGGTCCATTACTACGTGAGTTTCTGAGCGCTGCCAGCACGTTTACGCTGCAACAAGCGGAAATCCAGGGGAGACGCCACATGGGATCGAGGTCGATATTTGTCTGCAAAGACCGATAAGCGCCCGCGATGACTGTCACCGAGACGATCGAGACCCTCGAGTCCCTGGGCGCCAGCGCCAGGCAGGTCGAGCAGTTCGCGTGGCGGCTGCAATTTCCGGCCGCCGCCGACGCCGACTACCATTTCGAGGCCTGGGTCTATGACGATGGCGACGTCAGCTTGTCCGCGAAACGGATCGACGCCGGTGACGACGAGTATTTCTGGTCGCTGGTGGCAGAATTACCGGATCCGGAAGAAGCGGACGCGAATCGACGCTGGCTGATCGAGACGACCGAGCGCGTGTTGCGTAACCCCACCCGCATCCTGCTGCAAAAAAGCTGGCTCAACATATCGTTTCATTGTGTCGTAGACGACGGGGACGGTTGGCAATATCTCGGCGGCAACGGCGCCCTCCGCTGGGGGAATTTCCGATTTCCGGCCATCGAGGGCAAACAGCGGGAATACCGGTCCGGGCCCCTGCTCGTCGATTGACGGGTCCTCGCGAATCCGGACATGACAGGGCGCGGTCGCCCTGTGGTTCGACGACCGGCACGCGGGCCCGCGCGGCTGCCGACAGCGTGGCGATGACCGGGCCGAGCATTTTCGAAGTGTTATCATGCTGAGTCGGATGGCGTCGATCCTGATGCTGACAGCGCGGCCTGCGGGGCCCGACCGATAATCGACGCCAGGGAGTGCGCGATGAACTTCGAGAACTGCAACACCATTATTTTCGATCTCGATGGCACGCTTGCCGACACGGCCGAGGACATCCAGCAGGCGCTGGCGCTCGCGCTCGCCGAACATGCACTGCCGCCGATCGATGTGCGCACCGTGCGTTTCCTGATCGGTGGCGGAGAACGCGCCCTGATCATCCGCGCCCTGGAGCGGCAGTGCCAGGACACCAATACGGCACCGGTCGATCACCTGGCTGACGTTTTCCATCGCGAATACCTCGCGCGGCGCAACGCATCGAGTCGACTATTCCCCGGTGTCCGCGAGGGCCTTGAGCGTCTGCATGCCGAAGGCATTCGACTGGGCATCTGCAGCAACAAGTCGGACGATCTGACGCGATATCTCGTCAGCGATCTCGGCATCGACGCTTTTCTTTCCAGCGTGGTCGGCGCCTCGCCGACCTTGCCGCGCAAGCCTGACCCGACTGGCCTGCGCGCCTGCATCGACTCACTCGGCGGCACCTCGGAATCGACGCTGTACGTCGGCGACAGCGAAACCGACGTGGCGACGGCGCGCGCAGCGGGATGCCGGGTCGCCCTGGTCAGCTATGGCTACACCGCGCGCCCGGCAGCACAACTCGGCGCCGACGCGGTAATCGACGCCATCACCGACATCGAATTCGGCGACGCCGTGGCACGTTTTGCATAGCGCAGGATTCAATCCGGTACCGGGCCGGGAGGCCGCGCTATCCGGGCAACGTGTCGCGATCAGTCCTCGCGAATCGCGAGCCATATCGCGCTAAGATGCATCGGTCATGGCGAAACTGACTCCAAGCACACTGCGTATCGGTCGGCGCTACCGGCCGGGCCGACTGGCGGACGCCTACGACGTCCTCGTCATCGGCTCGGGCATGGGTGGCCTGACGACAGCGGCGCTGCTGAGCGAGCTCGGTCGCAAGGTCTGCGTACTCGAGCAGCACTACACGGCCGGGGGTTTCACCCATTCCTACGAGCGCAACGGTTACGAATGGGACGTCGGCGTGCACTACATCGGCGAGGTCGGCACCAAAACCCGCTCGCGGCGGATGTTCGACTTCCTGTCGGACGGCAAGCTCGAGTGGGCGCCGATGGACGAGGAGTTCGACCGCTTTTACGTCGGCGACAAGGTATTCACGGCGAAAGCGGGCAAACAGGCGTTTCGTGACAATCTCGTCCGGCAATTTCCGGACGAAGTCGCGGCGATCGACCGTTACATGCGCCTGCTGGCACGGACCGGTGATGCGCTGTCGGCCTTCGGCACGGCGCGCGCGCTCGGATCGGTTTCGCGAATCGCGCTCTCCCCGCTGATCGCCTGGCAGACGCGTGGCGCGTTTCGTCGCACGACGTACGAGGTCCTGAGCGGACTCACCGACAACGCGGACCTGATCGCCGTTCTGGCCGGCCAGTGGGGCGACATGGGCCTGCCCCCCAGGCGCTCGCCGTTCATGGCGCATGCGATGATCGCGCGGCATTACCTGCACGGCGGCTATTATCCGGTCGGCGGCGCCTGGCGCATCGCCGATTCGATCATCCCTAAAATCCAGGCTGCGGGCGGCGAGGTCTTTACCTATGCCCGCGTCAGGCGGATCGTCGTCGAGGACGGAAAAGTGCGTGGCGTCGAGATGCAGGACGGGCATGTCATCGAATGTGACTGCGTCGTCTCTTCGGCCGGTGTGGACAACACCTTCAACCACCTGCTGCCCGAGGATGTCACGGCAGCAAGCGGTTACCGCGAGAAGCTGCAATCGGTCGAGCCGAGCTTCGGCCATCTGGGCGTTTATATCGGCCTGAAGAAAACCGCCGAGGAACTCGGACTGCCGCGAACCAACTACTGGATCTATCCCGGCAACGACTACGATGCCGCGGTCGATGCCTTCGTTGCCGACCCCGACGCGCCGTTTCCGGTCGTCTACATTTCCTTCCCGTCAGCCAAGGATCCCGACTATCTGAACCGCCACCCGGGCACGGCGACGATCGAAATCGTCGCACCTGCCCCCTACGAATGGTTCGCCCGATGGCGCGACGAGACCTGGGGCAAGAGAGGCGACGATTACGAAGCGCTCAAGGCCAGATTCGGAGACAGGCTGATGGAAAGTCTCTACGAAAAGGTCCCCTCCGTCCGTGGTCACGTCGATTACTTCGAAGTGTCGACGCCGTTGTCGACGAACTGGTTCGGCGGCTACCAGCAGGGAGAGCTGTACGGGCTGGCGCATACGCCGCAGCGCATGTCGCAGCGCTGGCTCAGGCCGAAGACCCGGATTCCCGGGCTGTGGCTGACCGGGCAGGACATACTCACCTGCGGCGTCACCGGCGCGATGATGGCGGGCATGATCACGACCATGAGCATGGTCGGCGCCCGCAGGATGACGCCATTGCTGAAAAAGATTTATGCGTGACCTGTAAACGGCGAGAAAATTAAAACAGTATCAATCATCGCCTTCGCGGCAGGCGCGGCGCTGACTCCCTGAAAACCGTGCGGACGGAGATGCTGGTTAGTCGGTCGATTGCCCGCAAAGGAATGACGTGCCGAAAAAAGCCCCGCATTGCGGGGCTTTTTCTCAGGCGTCCTGGTTCCTCGCATGCACCAGCAACACGTCACAGGGCAGATGATCCAGCGCCCGTGCCGCGGTGCTGCCGATGATGCGCTGCTTCAGTGCCGACCGGGCAAGTGCGCCCATCACGACCAGCGACGCCTTGCACTCGCGCGCGAACGCGGGCAGAACCTCATGTGGCCTGCCGGGGAGCAGGTGCACTGACTGCCTGTCGACTTCGCAATCCGCGGCGAGCTTGTCCAGCGCCTTGCGATGCTCGGTCTGGATATTCTCGTCGATTTCCCTGACGTTGATCTTCTCCGGCTTGAAGCTCCACATCGCACGCGAACCGATTTCCTCGAGACGCTGGTAGGTATGCATCAACTGCAATGAACCACCGGTGCCCTCGAGCAGCGACTGTGCCGTACGAACGATCTGGCGGTCGAGACTGGCCGGCTTGTCATGTGCGTTCATCGGATCGACGGCCGCCAGAATCACCGGCTTTTCCTTCCATGGCTGCGGCTTGACGAACCACAGCGGGAAATCCAGCTTGCGGATCAGGCGCCAGTCTGCATCCGCATGTGTCGCCCTCTCCAGCACGCTGTGATAATGCGTGCCCTTGACCACGAACATCGGCTTGCACTTGAACGCGACTTCGATAATCGCGTCCGCAACCGAACGCTCGGTGGATACCTCGACGGACACATCGACGCCGGCTTCCTCGACGATTTTCAGCAGCGCATCCTGCGCTTCTTCTCGCGAAGCGCGAATGCTCTCCTCGATCAACTCGGTTTCCAGGAATTCCACGTAGGCGGCCCCGAGGGCGCTCGACCAGGGTTCACTGACGAGCATGCGCATTTCGCAGTCATGCCTTTTCGCAAGCCAGGCTGCTCGTGCGACGACAATCTCGGGGTAATTATCGAGTTCAACTACACAAAGTATCGTGTGACTCATGATTCCATCCTCACACTACCCCAATCGAAGCGTAACGCGCCCCGCCTCACGTGGCACTTCGTAGAACTACGAATTGCGCCGCCCGCCAGCGAAAGCGGGGTTACACCCCATATACCTCGTTTGTCGTTACAGGAAAAAATCGGACCCATGACTGCAGCTATCCAGCCATTTCCGATGATCGGCAGATTTCGCGCCGCCAGCATCACGACGCTGCAGCGCGCTGAGCTGCATGCGCGACACTGCAAACGTGGCAACCTCCTGGAGAGACTCGCTGGACTGTACGACACCGAAGCCGGTGATGCCCTGGCGCTCGAATTCATGAGCGAGACCCACGAAGCCGACATCGGCAGCATCAGCCGGCGCCCCGGTCTGCAGCGCCGCCCAGTGGTGAACAGCGAGTGCCGACTGATTGGCGCCGGGCTCGCCGATGCCGAAGTCCCTGCCTTTGCAGATGCCAAGTGTTATCGCATCCTGCCCACGCACACGGGTCGGTTGCTGGCGCTGCGCATCATGCGCCCGTAGGGCAATCAGCGCGTGCCGAACTTCGTCTCGACTTCCACGCCGATGCTCTTCAGGAATCCGGTCGGCAATATGCCGCCGGCGCAGACGATGACAGCATCATTGGCGATGCTGAGTTTCTTGCCCTTGTGCTCGAGGACGACGGAGTCCGGACGGATCTCGAGCACGTTCGACTGCAGCAGCACCTGCAGTTTTTCCTGCCTGGCCAGCTGCTCGACTTTCTGCCGATTCGCCAGTTTCGCCCGACTGAAAGCATCCGCTCGATAGGACAGCGAAACCGTGGCGCCGGGCTGCACGGCGATCGTATGCGCCGCCTCGAGCGCGCTGTCCCCGCCACCGACTACAAGCACATGCCGGCCCGCGTACTCGCTCGGATCAATCAGACGATAGACCACTTTCGACAGCTGCTCGCCGGGTACGCCCAGCTGTCGCGGCGTGCCGCGGCGACCGATCGTGAGCAGGACGGAACGTGTCGGGTAGACGCCCTTGGTCGTCGTTACATCAAATCCCTTGCCGTCGGCATGCCGTGCAATGCTTTCGACACGCTCGTTGTAATTGATCTTCAACCGGGTCTTCTGCTCGACGCCTTGCCAGAACTCGAGCAGGCGTTCCTTGGTCGTCTCGGTAAATCGCATTTTGCCGACGATCGGGAGTTCGGCCGGGTGCGTCATCACGAGCTTGCCGCGCGGAAAGTGCGACACCGTCCCACCGAGCGAGTCCTGCTCGATGGTGACGAATCGCATTCCTGCTTTCATGGCGCCGAGCGACGCCGCGAAACCGGCAGGCCCTGCGCCCACGATGACCACGTCGTACTGCGATTTCCGGCCGACGCCGCGTTGATTCTGGATGGCCTCCAGAGCCTGGCGTCCCTGCTCGATGGCATTGCGAATCAGGCCCATGCCGCCGAGCTCGCCGGCGATAAAGATACCGGGAACATTCGTTTCAAAACTCGGGCTGACAGACGGAATATCGACGCCGCGTCTTTCGGTCCCGAATACCAGCTCGATCGCGTCTACCGGACAGGCCTTCTTGCAGGCGCCATGTCCAATGCAGTTGGCCGGAGCGATCAGGCGCGCCTTGCCACGAATCATGCCGAGCACCGCATGGCTTCTCTGCTCCGGGCAGGCGGCCACGCAGGAACGACAGCCGATGCACTTGTTGGGATCGATGATCGGGTGCAGTGACGGTGGTTCGGTCATGCTCGCCTCAATCGCTTCCTCCGCGGCGCGGATACTCGCCTCTTCACGGCGCCGGCGCGCGCGCACATACCAGCCGAATATCCCCAGGACCGGAATTGCGTAAATGAGTATGAAATGGTTATTCATCATTGCTTCGAGACATACACCACCCGACAGTATGACCGCGACCGGGCGTCACTAGGCTGCATCCGTTCACATAATTACTTCAGCATGCCCGGATTCTGTTGCGTCGAAAATGGGGTGTTTCCCTGCCGACAAACCCGTCGCCGCACGACTGCGGCGGTCGATTAGTCGCACTACAGCGGATACGGCGCACGAATACGGTGGGCAGAAGTGAAAAATGCGAAGTAGTGCCTGAGAAAACCTGATTCTCCCCACTAGTATTACATAAAAACAACGCTCTGAAATTGCGTGCGAATCAGTTGCCGTAAGGGCAAAAACTGTCGCCAATTGACGACGATATCGGAGTGATTTTCGTGCTTTGCAATCAGATCGTTATGACTTGCCCGATCTGTGGAACCTTTATCGCTTGGTTAGCGTGTAGTGTAGACCGCATGAGTATGAAATGACCCACTGGACCCGATGAACAGCCAGCAACACAACGCCAGCCAGAAACCAGATGCGACGGCGCACCGTCGGACGCAATCGCCAGCAACAACGGGATTATGGACCATCGTCATCGTAACGGTGCTCGGTGTCGGCGGCACCATGTACTGGGCCGCAAACTCAAGCAATGCCGGGGTCGAGTCGACGCCTGTCGCAATATCGCAGGTCAGCGCAACGGATACGTCGAAAAAAGGCGTCAAGGCTGACTCTGTCAGCACGCTGATCACCGGCCTGCAGGCCAGGCTGGCGGAGAATCCCGACGACGCCAAGGGCTGGCTGCTGCTCGCAAAGTCCTACGAATATCTCGGTGACCCTGCTGAGGCGCGTGACGCCTATGCGCGCGCATTGACGCTCGGCATGAGCGATATCGAATTTGAAGCGAAACTCAATGAGACCTGGCTCACCGATGCCAGCCGACGGAACGGCCGCGACGACACACGATGAATGAAACAGTTCTCCGCAGACCCGTAGACATGGCCGCGCCTCGCGCGGCCGTCAGCGTTCCGAGAAAGCGCTCTGCCAACACCGTGCGCAGCTACTTGCTGCTCGCTCTGCTTGTTATCGCAGGCTATCTGCTTCGCGAGCAGCAGTTCATCAATCCGGAAGAAGGCGTCGGCTACTGGTTCGGGATCGTCGGCGGCATCATGATGCTTTCGCTGCTCATCTATCCGCTGCGAAAAAGAATTCGACTGCTGCACGTTCTCGGGCCCACGAAGCACTGGTTCCAGATTCACATGGTCTTCGGGCTGGTCGGCCCGCTGCTCATCCTGTATCACTGCAATTTCAGCATTGGCTCCGTGAACAGTCGCGTCGCCCTGTACTGCATGCTGCTCGTTGCCGGAAGTGGCATTATCGGCAAACACTTCTACGCCCGGATACACAGAGGACTTTACGGTCAAAAGACGTCGCTGAAGGAACTGCAGCGCGAGCTGTCCGAGTCAATTGCGCAATCCCGCGGTCTCGCCAAGCTGATGCCGACTGTCGTCGACAAAATGACGAAGATGTCGGACGAGATGCAGGGCTGCCGAATCACCGAAACGCTGGGCGTACGTCGCAGCCTGCGCTGGACCTTCACGCACTGGTTCACGCAGGTATACCTCTTGCTGCTGGCGCGGCGCGAACTGCGTGCCGCCGCCGCAGGATCACCGCGAGTTGCGGCCGATTATCGCAAGTTGCTGCGCAGCGCCTCTCGGTACATCAGAAATTACGTCAACCTGGTGGGCCGCGTCGCCCAGTTCTCCTTTTACGAGAGATTATTCGCGCTGTGGCACGTTCTGCATCTGCCGATCTTCTTCATGATGATTATTTCCGCGGTGTTTCACGTACTTGCCGTCCATATGTACTGATGGCAGTCACCGCCGATGCGAAAGACAACGGTAATAACCGGATTCCTTTTTATGCTGCTTCTGACACCGCAACAGGACGTACGGGCGCAGATAGAGACGCTTGTCATGCCCGGCAAGGTGATCTCCGGCCATGCGGACCTGGAGTCCGAGTGCAGCAACTGTCATAAGAAATTCGAACGCGGCAAACAGCGCGAGCTGTGTCTTGACTGTCATGATGACGTCGCCGCAGACCTTAAATCCGAGCGCGGGTTTCACGGCCTGCCCGGAAATGCGCGCACGCAGGAATGCGCCAGCTGCCACACGGACCATGAGGGCCGCGACGCTGACATTCTCGGCCTCGACGAGTCCGATTTTGACCATTCGCTGACCGATTTTTCCCTGGACGGGAAGCACTTGGAGGCGCAATGCAGCGACTGCCACCAGGCAGAAGAAAAGCACCGTGATGCGCCATCCGCGTGCTTTTCCTGCCACGAAGAAGACAACGTTCACGGCGAAACCATGGGCACCGAATGTGGCGACTGCCATGCGCCGTCCGGCTGGACCGAAGTCGAATTCGACCACGACATTACCGGCTACCCGCTGCTCGGCAAACACCTGACGACCGCTTGCCTCGACTGTCACGAAGATCAGACGTTCGCCCAGACACCCACCGCCTGCTACGACTGCCATGCCGACGACGACGCGCATGATGGTCGCAGCGGCACCGAGTGCGGCAATTGCCATGAGCCGACCGATTGGCTCAACACGTCCTTCGACCATGCACGAGACACAGACTTTCTGCTGACAGGACGGCACGCCGAAATCACTTGCGACGACTGTCACAGCGAGGACCCGTTTGCAGACCAGTTGCAGATGACCTGCGTATCCTGTCACCTCGAAAAAGACAACCACGAAGGCCACTTCGGAGAAAGCTGCGAGACGTGCCACGGTACGGATGACTGGACGCACAGCATTTTCGATCACGATGCGGATACGGATTATGCGCTGCGCGGAGCGCACCGCGAACTCGAGTGCAACCTCTGTCATATCGAGCCCATCTTTGAAGTCGCGCTGTCCATGGGCTGCAACGACTGTCACGCTGAAGACGATCCGCACGAGGGAACGCAGGGCGACGCATGCGTCGACTGTCATAGCGAGACGGCATGGAACGAGCGTGTCTTTTTCGATCACGACCTCACGCGGTTCCCTTTGCTCGGTAAACACGCCGAGGCCGAGTGCACGACCTGCCATGAGACTCAGCGATTCCGGGACGCGCCCTCCGACTGCGCTTCGTGCCACACGGAGGACGACCGGCACGAGGGTCGTTTTGCCGAAGATTGCGGGCGCTGCCACACGCCAGTCGACTGGCAGCACTGGCGTTTCGACCACGATGCGATGACGACCTTCCCGCTGCTTGGCGCCCATGCGACGGTCGAATGCGAGTCCTGCCATCGCCAGTCGTTATCAGCTCAGATGAAACTCGGTAATCGCTGCAGCGACTGTCACAGGGCAGATGACGTACACAACGGGGAATTCGGCTTCGACTGCGGACGCTGTCATTCGGCCAACTCTTTCGACGAGGTTGAAAGAATACGATGAGTACAAAACGACAGATGTTCGCAGGCACCGGACGCAGCGGATCCAGGATTCTGCGACACCTCGCTGCCGTACTTGTACTGGCGATTGCACCGCTGGCGAGTGCCCAGCAGTCTTTCGATCACTTCAGCACCGGTTTCGAACTCGAAGGCGCTCACTTGAACGTGAGTTGCGATCGCTGCCATACGGGCGGAATCTTCGAGGGAACGACCCGCAGCTGCGCCGGCTGCCACTCGCAGGTGGGCGCCGTACTGGCTTCAATGAAGCCGAGCGACCACGTCACGTCGTCCGAAATGTGCTCCGCCTGCCATACGACCTCCGCGTGGAGCCCCGTCGCCATCATGGATCACATGGCCGTGTCCGGAAGCTGCGCCAGCTGCCACAACGGCGTGTCGGCAACGGGCAAATCGCCGGGCCATGTGGCCTCGAGCGACCGCTGCGATGATTGCCACTCGAACTCGCTCTGGGTGCCAGCGGTTTTTGATCACGCCAACATCACGGGCAATTGCGTCAGTTGCCACAACGGCACGGACGCGACCGGCAAGAACCCGACACACATCAATACCAGCAACGTCTGTGCGGACTGCCACAGCAGTATCGGCTGGGCGCCCGCAACGACCGTGGACCACACGCAGGTGATCGGTGCCTGCGGCTCCTGCCATGACGGCACGACCGCCACCGGCAAGCACCCGACGCATATCGCGAGCGGCACCAACTGCGACGACTGCCACACGACGGTCGCCTGGGTACCGGCGAACTTCGATCATGTGAACATCACCGGCAATTGCGTCAGCTGCCATGATGGCACCCAGGCCACGGGCAAGAACCCGACGCACATCAGCACCACCAATATCTGCGCGGACTGCCACAACAACGTCGTCTGGGCGCCGGCCGACATGGTCGACCATACCCAGGTGCTCGGCACCTGCGACTCCTGCCATGACGGCACGACCGCCACCGGCAAGCACCCGACGCATATCGCGAGCGGCACGAACTGCGACGACTGCCACACGACGGTCGCCTGGGTACCGGCGAACTTCGACCACGTGAACATCACCGGCAACTGCGTCAGCTGCCATGATGGCACCCAGGCCACGGGCAAGCACCCGGCGCACATCAGTTCGACCAACGCCTGTGAGGACTGCCACTCGACCACGACCTGGGTCCCCGTGACACGGGTCGACCACACGCAGGTGCTGGGTTCGTGCTCGACGTGTCACAACGGCACGACGGCAACCGGAAAGAACCCGGGGCATTTCATTACGTCTCGTGAGTGCGACGTGTGCCACTCGACCACGGCCTGGTTGCCGCATACCTACAGTCACACCGGCCTGACGTACGAACCACTCGACCACCGCGCCCCGCTCCTGTGTACGGCGTGCCACCGCGGGAATTCGGAACCCGTCAACTGGTCATTCCCCGCATACCAGCCTGACTGTGCCGGCTGCCATGCCAACGAGTACGAGTCCGGTCCGCACAGGAAGCACGGGAATCCGGACGTTTCGTACACGGTCAGCGAACTGCGCAATTGCTCCGGTTCCTGCCACATCTATACCGATTCGACGATGACGACCATCGGGACGCGTCGATCAGGGCCCGAACACAGGATCAGCGATGGCGGTTTCTAGGATTTCCCGGCTCGGCGGATACGCGCTCGGCTGCGCGGCTTTGATGTTTGCCGCGCAGTCGCTTGCGGCGTCGGGCTTCATTGCGTCGATGCACGTCAGTGAGGGCAATGTCTATTCGGAACTGTCCATCAGGTTCAACTGCGAGGTGCAGTACATCGATCACGATCCGCCCGGCCAGAGCGACATGATCCGGGTGCATATCGAACCGACAGCCATCTGCTTCGGCGTTCCGCCGAGCGTGGCTGACAGTCGCGAGATGCACCGGCCCGTCGGTTCGGACAACGTCGGGTTGCTGCATGTCGAATACGACGGCGCCGTCTCCGGATCGCCGCTCATCCGGCTGGGTTTCGAGAAGCCGGTAACCATTCTCGCGCCGCAACGCGGGACGACGAACGAGCTCACGTTCCGCATCCTTGCCGCGCAAGAAAACACCCGGGCCGCCAGGACGCCGGAAGCCGCCTCTCCTGCTCGGCGAGTCGCACGCTCGGCGCCGCCTGCGACCAGGTTTGTCATCAACCTGGAATCGTCGCTGCGCTACCCGGCAACCGGCGACATCCCGGTCATGGATCTCGCACCCGACCAGAAACTGTTCGTTTCCGAGGCGCTGATCGACGGTAAGACCTGGTACCGCCTGCGGGTTGGCTATTTCTCGTCGATGGAAGACGCCTCCCGCGTCTTGCGCGAAATTAGAGACGACTATCCAAGCGCCTGGATCGACCGAATGACTGCCGCTTCGGAATCGGCACCGGACGTCACACTCCAGGCGCCCGTGGCCGCCACGATCGCGGCGGAAGCGCCGGAACCCGGCATCGAAGCCGTCGCCCTGCCGGCTGTAACGGCGACGGATGGCATCGAGGGGCTGATGCTGGAAGCCCGCCGCGCCATGATGGCCGGTGAGCTCTCGCGTGCCATACAGATTTACACCAAGGTACTGCAACAGCCGCACTCGCAATACCATCGAGATGCCCAGGAGTATCTCGCACTGGCCCGCGAGCGGAATGGCCAGGTTGCCCATGCCAAGGCCGAGTACGAACGCTATCTCGCGATCTACCCCGACGATGAGCATGCCGAGCGTGTCCAGCAACGACTCGCGGCATTGCTCGCCGGGCCGGACGCAGCGCCCGCAGACACCGCGGGCGGCAGTACGTCGGCAGACGGGCGAATCGCGCGGGAAAACCCGTGGAAAATTCGATCCTTCCTCGCCCAGCATTACCGGCGCGACGTCAACCAGGTCAACGAGCTGGAAGAAGTCACGAGCCAGTCCTCGCTGTATACCGATGCCACCGTCGATGCCCGGCGTCGGGGCGAACGTTTCGATTTTTCGACTCGCCTGACGGCGGGCTACCGCTATGACATGCTCGGCGAAGACCGCGTCTCCAGCGGCAATGACTTTCGGCTGTCGTATTTCTACGCGGACCTGTTGGACACGCGCACACGCCTGCGCGGCAGGCTCGGCCGCCAGACCCGGAATACCGGCGGCGTGCTCGGCCGTTTCGACGGCCTGAACCTGACCTACGAACTCACGCAGCGAGTCCGGTTCGAGACGGTGGCCGGCCAGCCCGTGTACTCGACGTCCACGGCGGACGAGCAATCACGGAGCTTCTACGGCCTGAGTTCGAATTTCGCGCCGTTTGGCGAAAACCTCGAACTCGGCGCTTTTTTCCTGCAGCAGGCGATCGAAGGACTCACCGACCGGCAGGTCGTCGGTACGGAGCTTCGCTATTTCGGTGAAGCCAGCTCCCTGTGGGGCTCCGTCGATTACGACCTCGAATTCGGCGAGCTGGGCAGCGCCTTCCTCCAGGGAAGCTGGCGTCTGCCGGGCAGGTTCACGGTCAGCGGTTCACTGGACCGGCGCCGCAGCCCTTTCCTGAGCCTCGGCAACGTGCTGATCGGACAGCTGGACCAGGATTTTGCGCTGCTCGCGGCGACTTTCCCCGAGGACGAACTGCGCAACGTCGCGCTGCAACGCTCCGCGCTCACCTCCAGCGCGTCGCTGGGCCTGTCTCGTCCCCTTACGCCGCGGCTGCAACTCAGCCTGAGCGCCAACCGGTCGATCGTCGACGCCATACCGGCATGGGGCGATGCACCGGCCACGCCGGAGACGGAGTACAGTTATTACTCCGCCGACCTGGTCGCCAGCAGTCTGTTCAAGGAAGGTGACGTCGGGATTCTGAGCATGCGCTACTCGGCTTCCGATTCGGCGAACGTCTACTCGATCAGCCTCGACTCGCGGTTCCCGTTCGGACAGGCATGGCGGGTCAACCCGCGACTGCGCGTGGATTACAGGGACATCATCTCCGACGGCAGCACGCAGCTGATCTATACGCCGGGGCTGCGACTCCAGTACAGGCTGGGCAGGCGCGGACGCATGGAATTGGAGGCAGGCAAGCAGTTTTCGACGCGCGAGATGGCGGCCGCGGACCTTGACCGGGAGTCGTATTTCATCAATCTTGGTTACCAGTTGTTCTACTGAGCGGATTCCGATGGCAAACCCTCGCAGGATTCCTGTCCCCTGGCTGGCCGGCCTGCTGGCGACTGCGTTGCTTTGCGCCTGCGGCAGCACCGGCCCGCTCGTTGCGGATCGCCTGGACGAACTGACCGGCGTCACCGTGACGCGCGCAACGAAGCCGCTCGTTCTGTATCGTGACCGGTCGGCGCAGGCCGCTTTCGCACGCGATTTTGTCTATCTCGGCCCTGTCGAGGTCAATAACATGGGTCGCAGGCAGTACTTCGTGTGGCTCGGCATCTGGAGCACGACCGATAGTGCGAGCAGCGCTGCCGACATCGGTGACCTGGACACCGTGGTGATCTACGCCGATGGAGAACCCCTCCGCCTCGACCTCGCCGGTCTGACGCCGGATTCGATCGGTGTATCCGAGCCCGTTTACGTCAAGCCCGTCGCCTCATCGATGGACGCCTACTACCGTGTCACCACCGACCAGATCCGGGTCATCGCGGAGGCCCGGGACATCGAGTTGATGACCGGCGCGGCGCGGCCGCAAAGATTCCTGCCATGGGACAACACTTCGACGGCCATGGAGAGCCTGCGCGCTTTCCTGCGACGTGTCGAATGACCGTCAGCCGTTCGCTATCGCCACGTACAGCAAACGCAACGCAGTCAGGGTTACCAGGGTCCTGAAGACCAACCGGAATGTCGTCTCGGAAATTCTGTCGATGACCAGCTTACCGATCAGCGTGCCCGCGAAAGCGGCGACGATCGAGCAGCCGATGACGAGCAGATACGGACGATAATCAAAGCCCGCGAGCGAATAGCCCGTTATCTTGAAGACGCCCATTCCGGTCAGGCATGCAGCCATCGTGCCGACAATCTGTTTTCGTCGCAGCGCCGTGTGAAGTATCACGGCGTGCAGTAACGCGCCGTAGGCGAACAGCGTGGACAGCAGCGAGTGTATGAATCCTACGATGAGCCATGGGTGCTTCAGATTCGGGCGCCACCTGACGTCCGGCAGCCAGATCGCGACGAGCATTACGACTGCAATTGCAGTGGCGACCACGCGGTCCGGCAAATCGACATAGATGCGCGCGCCGATCGCGACGGCAATCACGCTACCAAAGAGAAAAGGTCCCGCGATACGCCAGTCGATGTCGCGCCGAAAGACGATGGCGCGTGACGAGGTCGAACCAATCAGCAATGTCGAGTGGATTGGAACGACGGCACTGACCGGCAACACCGTGCTGGTGATTGCAAGAATAATTAATGCGCCGCCGCCAGAAAAAGCGGCGTTGCTGACCGCTGCGAGGAAGCTGCCGATGACGATCGCGTAGAACGAGACATCCGCTTCTGCCAAGGACCGAGACTCAGGTCAGCGAGGTTGCCGGAAGGACGTACCACACCACGCTCAGGAAATGGCAGATGCCGCCACCCAGCACGAACAGGTGCCAGACGGCGTGGTTGAATGGCACGCCGTCGAGCACGTAAAACACCGCGCCAACCGTGTAACAGATGCCACCGGCCAAGAGCCATGCCATGCCATTCGGCCCGACGGCGGCTGCAAGTTGCGGTGCGGCAACCACGACCAGCCAGCCCATCGCGAGATAACTCGCGAGCGCGATCTTCGGAAATCGATGGCGCAACCATAGCTTCTTGATGATACCGGCCGTCGCCAGCGCCCAGATCGTGCCGAACAGCCACCACCCGGTGTTGCTGCGCATCGCGACGAGCAGAAAAGGCGTATAGGTGCCAGCGATCAGCAGATAGATGGCGCAATGATCGATCACCTTGAATATGTCACGGTGGCGCGATGCGTACATGGAGTGATACACGGTCGACGCGAGGAACAGGAGGATCAGGGTCGTGCCGTACACCACGCTCGCGGTGATGCGCCAGGGATCGCCGGCACCAATGGACAGGAACAGCATCCACGTCAGCCCCGCAATGCTCAGCAGCACGCCGACGCCATGGGTCAACGCATGCACGACCTCTTCGGTGGCGCTGTATTCCGAATGCTGTCTGGACCGGCTCATGACCCAATTATACCGGACTCGCACGTCGTCCGAATTGGAATTCGCGCCAATTGCCGCAGGGGTTACAATTCCTTTCCGAGCAACAATGATCCCGAGAACCGAAAACCACCCATGAGCCGACGTCGCGCCCAGCACCTCCCCATCGCCCTTCTCCCATTGCTCCTGCTTCTGTCGGCCTGCGTCGCGCCGGCGCGGGCGCCGGAATCCCCGATCACCCTGACCATCGTCGGCACGAATGACGTGCACGGTGCGCTGCTGCCATCCGATGGCCAAGGCGGATTCGTGACGGTTTCCGGCTATGTGGATGCATTGCGCGCGGCTCGCGCCGCCGATGGCGGCGCCGTGCTGTTCATCGATGCGGGCGACATGTGGCAGGGAACCCTCGAATCCAACCTCGTCGAAGGCGCCGCAGTCCTTAAGGCCTACAATGCCGCAGGCGTTGCGGCCGCCGCTGTCGGTAACCACGAGTTTGATTTCGGACCGCTCGGCGACAAGGCGATACCGGCCGACAACAACGACGATCCGCGGGGCGCACTTCGCGCACGCGCCCGCGAGGCCACATTCCCGTTGCTGGCGGCAAACCTGATTGACGATGCGACCGGTGAACCCGTTGCCTGGGAAAACGTGCAGCCATCGGCCCTCGTAGATACCGCCGGCATTCGCGTCGGCATCATTGGCGTCATGTCAGAGAACGCGCTCGTCACGACGATCGCGGCCAATACGACGGGCCTTTCGCTCGCGCCGCTTGCGGCAACCATCGAACGCGAAGCACGTTCGCTCCGCCAGCGAGGCGCCACCGTGGTGATTGTCGCGGCGCACGCAGGTGCGCATTGTCGCGAATTTGCCGACCCGTTCGACCTCTCGAGCTGCCGCGCGGGGGGCGAACTGCTTCGGGTCGCAGCCGCGCTTCCCCCGGGCCTCGTCGACCACATCATCGGCGGGCACGTGCACCAGGGCGTCGCACACATCGTCAACGGCATCTCGCTCACCGCGAGCTATTCCAGCACGCGCGCCTTTAGCCGCGTCGACCTGAGCGTCGAGCGCGGCAGCGGACGAGTCATCGACCGCAGGGTGTATCCGCCACAGCCCGCCACTGCGACAGCCGCGACCCGGTACGAGGGCCAGCCTGTCATTCCGAACCCGGCTGTGCTCGCCATTGCGGAGGCTGCGGCTGCCAACGCCGCGGCTCGCAAGGCGGAAAGGCTCGGCGTCACACTGGCCGCACCGTTCCCCGTGGTTCCAGACGTGGAATCCGCGATTTCCAATCTCGTTACCGAGGCCGTCCTCGACGAAATCGGCGCAGACATTGCCCTGCACAATGTCTTCGGCGGCATTCGCAAGGGGCTCCCCGAGGGCGAACTGACGTTCGGCGACGTCTACGAGATGTTTCCATTCGACAACATCGTGACGGTACTCGACTTGTCGGGCCGGGAGCTCCGAGAGGTGATCGCGCGGCAGGTCCCGCGCCGGCCAAGACTGGCCGGTTTCGCAGGCATGCGCGTCTTCGTCGAATGCGAAGGTGCTGTCATGGACGTCGTCATGCTGAGGACGGATGGCACGGAAATCGACGACGAGGATCGCGTCCGCGTCGCTGCCAACGATTTTCTCGCGCTCGGCGGCGACGACATTCTCACACCGGTCATCCCCGCGGAGGGATTCCGGCTACGCGACGACATGCCGCGCACCCGGGACGTACTCATCGACTGGTTTCGAGGCAACGCCGGTACCTTGCGGCCCGAAGCTTACGTCTCGAACGCGGCGCCCAAGTGGAACCTGCCTGACATTATCCCGGCAGAATGCCAATTATAGGAAAGAAACCCCATACCATCCGCGCCAAGACCCGGGTATGATGAAAATGTGACATAAGGACAATGATCGTCACAACCAGCAAGACCTGAAGAGCAGGATCCATAATTCCACAAGCGGAAACCAGACAACCGCAAAAAAAACTGGTGGGGGTTGGAAATGAGTCCGAGACTATTCCGGGCCGTCGCGCTCTGCGTGGCGGCAGTACTTTCGTATGTGCCGATCGGCGCGATTGCACAAAGCTCCGTCGAACAGAACTCCAACGTCATTGGCCGAACGCCGCCCGGGTATTACCGCGGCGTGCCGGGCATGCAGGACAATGAGCCGAGCTGTGCCATCAACCCTATCCTGCCGCGCAACATCGTTTGCGCCTGGAATGCGAGCGGCGGCTCGGACGACCTGATCGGTGATACCTGGCTCAGGTTTTCCGAATCCCTGGATGGTGGGCGGACCTTCTTCAACCGCTACCTGAACGGCAGCAACCTCGACCCGTCGACCAGCGTCGGCCAGGAATTCGGCGCCGATCCCGTCATGATGTGCTGGCCTGGCGGCTGCGGCAGTTTGTTAATCGCCAGCACCCGCGCGGAAAAGGGCGGCCTCGGCGGCGGCATCTACATGCAGATGATGGCCGACGTCAACGTCGAAACAGGCTTCCGCAAGGCTTTCAAGGTGAACCTCGACCAGGTCTACCGGTCCACGGGCAGCCATTTCGCCGACAAGCCGCACGCGCTCTACATGCTCGACGAACAGAATCCGGGCACGGTCAACGTATCCATCCCGGTCGAGATGCCGGACGGCACGATCGAACAGTTCGAAGCCGCGTGGCCCAAAGCCCGCATCGTCGTCGTCTTCGCCCTGTTCAACCCCAGCAAGACGGATATCGAGATCCTCTCGACCTACAGCGACGACTACGGCACGACCTGGAGCAACCCCAAGCAGATTGCCGTGACATCGGGCAGGGACCAGGGCGTCAGCCTCGCTGCGATCGGCGACACGATCTTTTACGGCTTCCGTCGTTTTGCCAGTGGCAATGAAACTGACGCGATGATGGGAGTCGTTTCTGGTAACCGTGGCAGGACCGTCGGCAAACCTTTCGTCATCGCCAACAATGTCTGCATTTACGACTCGCCGACGCTGCCGGGCGCCGCCGGGAGCAGCGCCGCGGCCTCGCGAACCAACGATTTCCCGTGGGTCAGCCAGGACGGCTCCAACTTCATCATGGTGTATTCGGAACGCAGGCGCAGCCCGGATGGCGGTTGCCTGACGAACCTGAATGCCCCGTCCGATGCACGCATCAAGGCGGTCGTCGGCTCGGCCGACGGCGGCACCTGGAGCAAGCCGGTGGAGATCGCGCCGAACACGGCACATGGCTTCCAGTTCATGCCGGTCGTGGACTGCGCGCTCGGTGTCTGCCAGGTCGCCTGGTGGGATTCGCGGCGCGACAGTGCAAGAACCATCGATTTCCTGTCGGGCAGCGAGGACGCGTTCACGCAGGCCGCACTCAGCGCCTTCGTGAACCTGCCGATACTCGCCGACTTCAATTTCGGCCTGCAGGGCTACGCGCAGGTCATGCAATTCCGTCGCACGGCCGACATGTTCACGAAGAAGGTGCGCATCCGCAACGGGCAGCTCGACACCGCGGACGCAGAGACGATCGCGTCTCGCTATCGGCTCGGCCTCTACGGGGGTGTCCTGATCGAGCGCGAGGCCAATCCTTTCAACGTCAAGGCTTACAAGAGCAACACCGTGCCTTTCATGGGCGACTACAGCTCCATGACCTCGGTGAAACACCGGCTCGTCTTCGACCCGGCGAACCCCGATTCGCCGCCTTTCTGGGAGGAAAACGCGGGTCCCAATCCGGCGAACCCGGACGAAGAGCCCCTGTTCTGGCTGGCCTGGACCGACTCACGCAACATGCGCGGGCAGATCTATGCCAAGGCCATTCTCGAACCCCTGCCTTACACGCGGACGCCGAGCCCGTCGGTGACGGCGCAAGGGGATACGGGCGCCGGTGACGCGGACAAATCCGCGCTGAGCCAGGCACCGATATCGATGACAGCGGAACCCGTTGACGATTCGAACCTGGCAGCCGGGTTTTGCACGCCGCTGAACAACCCGGGCTCGGGCGAACTGTTCGTCGCGGTCAACAACCGGGTGAAAGACTCGGATATCTACGGCGCACTGATCGAGAACCGTGCATCTGCCTGGGTGCTGAATCCGACCAAGACGCTCGGCAGCATCCAGAGGACCTACACGCTCGTCGTCGAAAACGAGAGCCCGACGCCACGCAAATTCAGCCTGCAGATTGTCAATCAGCCGGTCGGTTACCCGAACCTTTCGCGCGCGTCCTGGAAGCAGTTGCCCTGGGATACGAACGACGCGGCCTTCTCGACGACGGAGCCAACCATCGTGGCCGAGGCGGATGTCGGCCCGCAATCGAGCGTCTCGCTCGCACTGTTCGTCGTATCCAAGGACGCCGTCAACCCGGTCGTGGTCGATATTTTTGACGCCAATGACGGAACACTCATCAACTCGGTCACCGTCAACGGCGCCGTCGAGTCCGGCGCGTTGCGCAATCCGGACGGTACGATCAATACCGAGGAACTCCACAACCCGGTCGTCTACGCGCCCGATCTCTTCAACCCGGACCATTACAATCCCGATCATTACAACCCGGACCAGTTCAACCCGGACCAGTTCAACCCGGACCAATACAATCCGGACCAGTTCAACCCCGACCTGTTCAACCCCGATCTGTTCAACCCGGACCAGTTCAATCCCGATCAGTTCAACCCGGACCAGTTCAATCCCGATCAGTACAACCCGGACCAGTACAACCCGGACCTGTTCAACCCGGATCTGTTCAACCCGGACCAGTTCAATCCGGACCAGTTCAACCCGGACCAGTTCAATCCGGATCAGTTCAACTCGACGCTGACGGATTCGGATACCCTGCACAACGAAGAGATTCCTCAGCCGAACCTGACGAACGTCGCACGCGACCCGGGTGACACGGTCGTCAAGCTGGACGTGAACTTCGGCCTGCAGAATGTCGGCAATACGCTGACGCCCTATGTCGTCGACTTTGCGATCACCGATCCTGAAGTCCTCGAGCTGCTCGAAAACGGTGAGATCGCGACACAGCTGATCGTCTGGCAGAACAAGCAGATCGACGACGTGCAGCTGTGCACACCGCGGATCGTTACCGAGAATCGCGTGATCGCGGCCGTCAACGACCCCGACCTGTCGAAGCTGACGATCCCGACGATTGCCGACAATCGCAACGGCGCGCTGACTTACTCGGTCGTGCCGGGCGACATCCTGCAGAACACGCTGCGCTTCATCGGCCCCATGGCCAAGATGGAAATCGTCGCGAGTGCCCTGCGCAACGACGTCATCTCCTATGTCTTCGCATCGCAGGCCGCCAACACCGGGGAAAACGACCTCGGGCTCAACCGGGAACAGGTCATCAACGACCGTACGCCGGCGTCATTCGGCTTCACCACCGGCGACACGAGTACGCTGGAAGCCGAGGGCCCAGGCGGCGCAACCCTGCCGCTCGATTTCGTGACAGCGTCGCGCAACGGCGAGCCCGTGGCAGTTGACTGCAGCCCGGCGCTCGGTTCCCTGATTCCGCTCGATATCGCCAACGACCCGGCGGGTCCGACGCCGCTCACCTGTACGGCGACGACCGACAACGGCGTCGTCTCCCAGCTCGACATGTTCATCAGCGTGCTGGATCGACAGCCGCCGGTCATTGACCCGACCAGCTATGCCGACATCGAACAGGAAGCCGACCCGACCATCGTCGGCGGCGCGCTCGTCACCTGGAACGGCCCGAGTGCCACCGATCCCAACGGCGTCGACACGGATGTCGAAGTGTCCTGCACGCCGGCTTCTGGCAGCCTCTTCTCGCTGACGCCGGCAGGCAGCCCCGGTACGGCTGTCCAGTGCGTTGCCACGGACGACAGCCTGAACGAGTCGGCACCCGTATCGTTCTTCGTGAAGGTCGTCGACACGCAGCCGCCGGTCTTCGACGGGTTCAATCCGCTGACGTTCAATCCGCCCGATACCCGACGCGTGCTGGATGCAGACAGCGGGGTATTCCCGCTCGTCTGGGGGCCGTTCACGGTACAGGATGCCGATCCGAACCTGACGGTCACCTGCGAGCCCGGAACACCCGTCGCGGGCATCAGCCCGCCGCAATATGCGTTCCGCTTCGACTTCGAGGCGGGCATCACCCCCGTCACGTGCACGGCGACGGATGCGAACGGGGCCGTCACCGTCACCTTCGATGTCGAAGTTTTCGACGAGACGGCGCCGGTGATCTCGCTCATCGGCGATTCGACGATCACGGTCCCGGCAAGCCTCGACCCGTACACGGATCCCGGCGCGACGGCATTCGACAACGCCGACGGTGACATCACCGACCGGATTTTCATCGACACCAGCAATGTCGATTTAACGAGGGGCGGGACCTACACGGTCAATCTCAGCGTCACCGACGCGTCCGGAAATGTGGGTCGGGCGACGCGAACCGTCATCGTCGACTACAAGTTCGGCTTGACCGGCATCATCCCGACCAAGACGTCCGTCAATGCAGGTAGCGCCAACCCGCTGTACTGGGCATGGCTCGGCCTCGATGGCAACCCGGTCGATACCTCGGGCGACAGGCAGCATCTGAGCATTCGCAATTGCGCGACTGGCGCGGTCATCCTCAACCTCGCCGGGGATCCGGGCGCAAGCGGTTTCCGGTTCAAGGACGATTTCTACTGGCAGTTCAACTGGGATTCTTCGGCGCCGGCAGGTCAGAGCTACTGCGCCGCGGTGATTAACGAAAGAACGGGGCAGGCCCAGTTCTCACCGCCGATAGAGCTTCGGTAGGATCAGAGGCTAACGAATCCGCTGGCGGGCATCTTCCGCCAGCGGATCTCCTTCAGGTCTGCGCGCTGCAAACGTGATCAGGTTCTGCTTGGCAGTGTGCAGCATGCCGAGTTCCTGCTGCGCACGACCCTGCCAGTAAGGCAGTGTTGCCATGTAGCGCCAGGTCGGCAAGTCGTCCAGAAAGATCGCGGTGGCTTCCCCGCGCCGTTGCTCGCAAGCCGTGAACTCGTCCAGCGCCTCGGCAAAGTAGCCGGCCTCGAGATACGCGATGCCAAGGTGAAAACGCAACAGCCAGAGATCTGCAATGTCGATCCCGGCCCTGATCTCCTGAATCGCGGCCACCGTATCGCCGCGGGACTTCGCAATGAGTCCGCCAATCAACGCACCATAAGCGCGCTGATGCGCCTGCAGGCTCTTCTCGAGCGCTTCGCCAATTGCCGTCGCGCCGTCGATATCGGCCAACTCTATACGGATCAGCGCGGCCGGCACCTGCCTCGACAACCCGCCGGACACGGCGAGTCCTTCATTCGCCGCCGCAAGCGCCTGGCTTGGTTCTTTGCCCAGCAGGAACGATTCGGCGAGAGCCATCTGCATCGTGGCCAGGAAGTACTGGCTGCCAACGGACCTCGCCTTTTCGATGCCTTTGTCAAGCAATTCGCGAGCGGCTTCCGCCTTGCCGGCGAACAGCGCTGCATCCGCCTGCCCCAGCGCGGCGGTCATTTCACCACGCACGCCGGCCGGCAGCATCTGCGCATAGGCTTCATTCGCCCTGCCGATGTCACCCTCGGCGAGCGCGTGCATGGCTTCGGGCAGCCAGGCCTTGAAATATCCGGGCTCCTTTTCACGAACTTTTTCCGCCTCGGCCATGGCCTTGCGGAAATCACCGGCATACATCGCATACAGGGCATAGTTGGAACGCCCCATGACGCTGTTCGGATAGATGTCGAGCAGCACGGCGCCTTCCTTGAGCGCCTCGTCGAACCGCAGCGTGTAGAAATACTGCACGGCAAGACCATTGTGTGCGGAGTCATCCGCCGGGTATTTTTCGACGAGCGACTGGTAGGTTTCGATGGCCTTGTCGTAATTCTGCGTGACAATCGAGTAATACAGACCGAGCGTCCGCAGACGTTCGCGTTCGGTCATCGTATCCAGCGTGGCCAGCGCCTTGTCCCAGAGCGCTTCGGCCTGCTCCGTCTTGCCGAGCGCGTAGGCGCTCAGCGCCAGCCCGGAATAGGCTCTGCCAAAACCGGGGTCGAATTCGAGCGCCTGCTCGTAAAACGCCATCGCCTCGTCGTACTTGCCGTTGTATTGCAGCGACTGCGCCCGGCCGTAGGCCTGCGCCGCTTCGAGGTTCTTCGCCGTAAAGGTCTCGGACGTCACGAGACGCGCGGGGTCGATGTCGTCTCCCAGTTCCTCGCGGAGTTCGCCCGACAACGTGCCGACGGCGGCCAGCACGTCGAGCTTGTCTTTGGCATCGACCCTCGCCTCGGTCAGCACTTCGCCGCCTTTCGGGTCAAGCGCCCGGACATAGAGCCGATAGCGGCCCTTGTTCTCCTCGATCGAACCCGCCATGACGAGCTTCACGCCTTCGCGCACGGCGATCAATCGTGACTTGGCCTCATCCAGCGTGTCGTTGCCTCCTTCCATGCCAACCGCGAGCTTTTTCGCCGAGTCGCGCCGATAGCCGGCGATGAACGGCGCGCTCTCGATGCCGATCTGCAGGGCCTGTTCCAGCGTGCCGGAAAACAGTTCGTCACCGGTGTGATTGACGAAGTCCGCAATCAGCACGGATATGGGGTCGATCGTTTTGTCTTCGGCCGTGCCCGACCCGGTGAGATTGAGGTAGACGGAAAATGACAGCGCCACGAGCAGCACGCCGATGACGGCGAAATCCATCTTGCGACCACCGAAGGGAATTACGACCGTATCGGTGGCGTCGCCCTGCACGACGATACCCTTGTCGGTAACGTCGTAAATCCACGCCAGGATGATCGTAATCGGCAGGCCGATCACTGCGGCAATGATCAGCGCCCTGAGCACCCATTCCGGCGCTTCGAACGCATCGAGCATGAGGCTCGAGGCCTCGATGACTATCCAGGCGAGACCGACATATAATCCGGCGGTTCGGAATACCTCCCGACGCCGCAATTCTCGGATCAGATACTTCATTCGCCCTCTGCGCCCCCCAGCGCATTGACATCAAAGTAGACCGGCCAAGTCTAGCATGGCATAACATCTTCCCCGTCCATTTCGCGCTGAGAACCATGACAAGGAAGTTATCCCCGGGATTCGCGTTTGCTGGTCATTTGACATCACTCGCGCTATCCGGCGTCGCCGTCGCCGCCGAGGTCGCGATAGACGAGATCCAGGTCACCGCCACTCGCCGCATGGCCAAGGCGTCCGAGGTGTCATCCGCGCTCGGCGTCGTGAACGCCAGCGAAGTGCAGATCAAAAAGCTCGTCACGGATGCGCTCGACTGGCAGCCGGGAACCAGCCTGCAACAGACGACGCCCGGCCAGGGCGCCGTCATCCTGCGCGGACTGAAGGGCTCGGCGGTGCTGCACCTCGTTGACGGCATGCGTCTCAGCAATGCGATCTTCCGCAGCGCGCCCACACCCTACCTGGCGCTGGTGCCAGTCTCGTCCGTCGAACGCGTGGAAGTCGTCCGGGGCACGTCGGCATCCCTTTACGGCAGCGAGGCGGTGGGCGGTACCGTCATGGTCGTCTCGCGATTGCCGGAATTCGACACGGGCCTGCAACGCAACGTCTTCGCAGGCGCCGATTCGGCGGAACTTGCGCGTTCCCTCGGGGCCGGCATCGATTTCGGCAGCGATCACGTCGCGGCGCTCGCCAGCGCCGAGTATCTCGAGGCCGGGAATCGCAGGACGGGCGGCGGCACCCGCATCGCACCGAGCGGCTACTCGGCCAGGGCATTCCGCACGGCCATCCGGGCGGCCGGTCACCGCGGCGACGAATGGCTGCTCGATCTGCAGTTTCTCGAACAGCCCGAGACGCCGCGCGTCGACGAACTGGTGCCGGGTTTCGGCCAGTCGCAACCGTCGTCGTCCGAGTTCCTGTTCGCGCCCAGCCAGCGCTGGTTTGCACACGCCGGATATCGCAGGGACCAGGGCCTCTGGAATCAGGACTGGCGGCTGGACGGCGCCTGGCAGCGCGTCGTCGACGACCGCGTCAACCGGGACTTCGGTGACGTCCTGCGGCAGCGCGAGTCGAACAGCAGCGACCTCGCGGGCCTGTCGGTGAATGCGGCCGGCAGCAGGGATGCCTGGTCATGGGTGGTCGGACTGGACGCCTACCATGACGAGGTCGGCAGCACGCGCAGCGCAACGGACATCACGAACGGCAGCACGGTCGTCGTTCCATCGCGCTTTCCGGACGGGTCGACGATTCGACAGGCGGCATTGTTCGGCAAGGTCGATCGCCGCCTCAGCGAACGACTGCTGCTGAGCGCCGGGCTGCGTCATACCTCGGTTGACATCGACCTGCCGGATACCGGTGCCACGGCGGCGGCGGCGCTCCATGTCCGTCGTCCGAGCGGCGATTTCGGCCTCCTGTTCGACGCCAGCGACGTCCTGCAGCTCGTGGCAAATCTCGGCTTCGGTTTCCGCGCGCCGAACGTATTTGACCTCGGCACCCTCGGGGCACGACCGGGAAACCGCTTCAATGTGCCCAACACGGCGCTCGATGCCGAGTCCGTGACCCATGGCGACATCGGCCTGCGCTGGCACAGTGACGGACTCCGGGTCGAGATATTCCTGTTCGCCCTGCATTACCGTGACCGGATCACGTCGGTCCTGACCGGCGAGGTAACGGCGGAAGGGCGCGAGATCGTGCAGAGCGTGAACGCCGCCGATTCGAAAATCTTCGGTATCGAGGCCGGCTTCCAGGCGGATCTCACGGAGCGGCTGCAACTGCACGGCGTCTTCAATTACACGCGCGGTGAGGACCGCCAGGACGGAGCCCCTGCCGAGCCGGCCGATCGGATTCCGGCGCCGGGCGGGCGCATGGCGCTGACCTGGAGCCGGGACGACGTCTGGCAGTTCGCAGGCACCTTGACCACAGCGTCCCGACAGGATCGACTCAGCGAACGCGACATCCGCGATGTGCGCATCGATCCCAACGGCACGCCCGGCTGGGCGACCCTCGGTGCCAACGGCAGCTGGCACGGGGCCGGCGGCTGGCAACTCCGCTTCGGCATTGATAACGTCTTTGACCGTCGTTACCGGCAGCATGGCTCCGGCATCGACGCACCCGGCAGAAACATCTGGCTGGATATTCGCCGCAACTGGTGACCCGGCGCCGCCCTGGAGACCCGCCCATGGACCGCTTTCCTTTACGACTGACCCTGTTGCCGGGCCTGCTGTTGTCGCTGCTGCCGCTGGCACCGACGGCCGCTGCCGACGACGAACCGAAAATGATTCCTGCACCGGACCGCAGCGAGGGCGAAGGGCCTTTCCAGCGACTCATCATCCGCGGCGCGACGCTCATCGACGGGACCGGTGCGCCACCGATCGGCCCGGTCGACATCGTCGTGGAGAACAACCGGATCGCCGAAGTCGTGAGCGTCGGCTATCCGGGGCTCGATATCGACCCCGACAAGAGACCGGGAGATGCGACTCGCGAAATCGACGCGCACGGCGCGTGGGTGATGCCGGGTATCGTGGACACGCATACACACACCGGCGGCGCCGGCAAGGCACCCGAGGCCGAGTACTCTTACAAGCTGTGGCTCGCGCACGGCATAACGACCGTTCGGGGTGTTCCGAGCGGGCCAATGGAATTCTCGCTGTCGGAAAAGGCCCGCAGCGCGAAAAACGAAATCACCGCACCGCGAATCTTCTCCTATCATCGCCTCGGTTCCGGCGCGAAATACAAAGACGTCTCGCTGAGCTCGGCGGAACAGGCGCGCGAATGGGTCCGCTATGCCCGGCGGCTGGGCGCCGACGGACTCAAGCTCGGTGCGCATCCTCCGCCCATCATGGCAGCCCTGATCGACGAGGCGCACAGGCAGGGCATGGGCACGGTTGCACACCTGAGCCAGATGGGCGTCGCCCAGATGAATGCCAGCGACGCCGCCCTGCTCGGCCTCGATACCCTGACGCATTACTACGGCCTGTTCGAAGCGATGTACGAGGACCACGACATCCAGCCGTGGCCCCTGGACATGAACTACAACAACGAACAACACCGCTTCGGCCAGGTAGCGCGCCAGTGGAACCTCATCGCGGGCCGCGGGTCGGCAAAATGGGAGGCGTTGCTCGAAGCGTTCCTGTCCCGCGACTTCACGCTGAACCCGACGTTCACCATCTATTCGGCCAGCCGCGACGTCATGCGCGCGCGCAACGCCGACTGGCACGAGACTTACACGCTCCCGACGCAGTGGGACTTCTACACGCCGAGCCGCGAAAGCCACGGCGCCTACTGGTTCAACTGGACGACGAGTGACGAAGTCGCCTGGCGCAACTTCTATCGCGTCTGGATGCAGTTCGTGAACGATTACAAGAATCGCGGCGGTCGCGTAACCGTCGGTTCCGACTCGGGCTTCATCTATCAGCTCTACGGATTCGGTACGATCCTCGAACTCGAAATGCTGCAGGAAGCAGGCTTTCATCCGCTCGAGGTCATCCGCTCGGCGACGATGTACGGCGCGGAGGAACTCTGCAGGCCGAGCGGCAAAGAGATCGAGTTTGGTGTGGTACGCGCGGGAATGCTGGCCGACCTCGTGATCGTCGATGAAAACCCGCTCGAGAATCTCAAGGTACTGTACGGCACCGGCGCGGTGCGCCTCAACGACGAGACGGGCTTGCCCGAGCGCATCGGCGGTGTGCGTTACACGATCAAGGACGGCATCGTCTACGACGCGAAACAGCTGCTGGCCGACGTCGCCGCGATGGTGGATCGGCAGAAGGCAGAAAAAGGCCCGTTGCAGCGCTTCTGAGACCGGGCGAACGCGGCACGCAGCTCAGGCGAGCTGTTCGTCGATCGTCGATTCGATGGCCGTCCGGATGGGCCCTTCCATGAGCCGCAAGGCAAACCCGAGCTTGACCTCGAGCTCGATGGAGTCGTGTCCTACGGACAACCGGCCCTGGACGCCATTGCCGCGCACATTGAGGTGATCGCCCTCCCAGGTGGACGTGAGCGAATACTGCTTTGCGAGATACGCTGCGATCCGGTCGGCCCGGTTGCGTGCCTCGACCAAGCCGAGCTTGTGATGGCGCCTGATCTTCATTGCCTGACTGTATACGGGTCGTTCTAGTGTGAACACCCTAAATTTCGAGGGTAGGATTCTAATCATCGAGACGAGGCGAATCCAGAGGAGACCCAGGATGGCCGCTCAAAAAAGATCATCAAAACAGAAAGTTAGCGACAAAAACGTTGCTGAACAACTGGAACATGCGTTCCTGGCCGGGCTCGGCGCGCTGTCGAATGCTCAGAAAGCCGGCGCGAAGACCTTCGATACGCTCGTCAAGCAGGGCAAGGACTTCCGCAAGAAGACCACCAAAAAGACAGAGTCGCTGATCGACGAGGTTCAGGGTGCGATTCGCGATATGGCGGACGACGCCCAGACCAAGGCGACCGGCCTGATCGACCAGGTACGCGACAGCTCGAAGCTCGACAAGCTGCAGAGCGCGTTTGATGCAAGGGTCGCGGGCACGATGGATCGCCTGCACGTGCCGAGCAAGAACGATATCGATGCCATTAACCGGAAACTCGACAGGATCATCAAGCTCCTGGGCCAGCAGGACACGGCGACGAAGCCGAAAGCTGCTGCCAAGCGCAAGAGCAAGAAGAAGACTGCCGCCAAGAAGGTTTCTGCCAAGAAAAGTTAGCTTGAAATTACAGGATGACGGACATGAACACGATTGAAACCCCCAAAGTCGAAACCCCCAAGATCGAAGCGAAGCCGGTAGTGAAGAAGCCGGTCGCAAAGAAGAAGGCGCCTGCGCGCAAGAAAGCCGCTGTGAAAAAGGCTGCACCGAAGACCGCGTTCGACAGGCTGGATGACAGCGTCATTGCGGTGCCCTTCAAGTTCGCGAACAAGACCTTCCTCGCCAGCCTCGGACTGCTGTCGGTGATCCGCAAGGAAGTCGTCACGAGGATCGACGAGTACGCAAAGGACGGCGAGAAGGTTCGGGACGAAATCCAGGCCTCCATCGACGAACTGAAGCACGACGTCGTCGAGCAGGTGACCGAGGCGCGGGACCGCGTACGCGAGCGTTTCGGCAAAGCCGCTTAACTCTCCCCCTGAAGCTGCTCTCTCCCCCTTCGAGCAGCTGACGTTGAGAAGGGCCGCATCCGCGGCCCTTCTTTTTTTCAGGGTGTCCCGTAATGGGCGGCCAGGGCATCGAAATGGGCGGCGGCCTCGTCGCTTGCCAGCAACCTGAGCATCGCCAGGATACCGCCTGCCGCGCGCACCGCGATTTCGTCGGCCGGCAGCTGGCCTTCGACCAGCGCATCGAGGCGGTCCGAGAAAAGGGCGATTACCGCCATCCGCCGGCTCACTGCGCCGGCGTGCGCGACATCCAGTTCGATCGCCCCGCTCTCGCGCATCGCACGCAGGTGCAGTTCGAAAACGGCGACCAGGCCTTTCGCAAAATGCCCCATGGCGCGCGCGACGGCCGGGTAGGACTGCGCGAGCGCCTCCGTGTCCCTGAACAGGAAGCGATACGCGACCGTGCACTCGAGCAGCTGATGGAGAAACATCCAGAATTCCTCCACCGCGTCGTGTTGCGCGCCCGGCGGCGTCAGAATCCTGCCTGCATCAGCGCGAAATTCAGCCAGCAGCGCCTCGACGATCTCCGCCTTTTTCCGAAAATGGTAGTGCAGGTTGCCCGGGCTGATATCGAGTTCGTCGGCAATATCATTGATCGCCGTACGCGGCTCCCCCTGCTCGTTGAACAACAGCAGGCTCGTGACGAGGATTCGATTGCGGGTATCGCGGCTCACGGCTCAACCATGGGGCAAGTCGCCTGGCAATTCAATGGACCGGCAGAAATTCCTCCGTCTGCAGGACTTGCGCGGCGCTCCTGCGAAACGGCGCGCCGAACAGGGTCCTGCGTTAGCGACGATCCGCACACCACGATATCCGAAGCCGCGATTGCCGGAGACTGGCACGGGATTCACGGCACTACACCCTGACAAGCGGACGCAGCTCGTGAGCACATCGGGCCGGTAACCTCGCCCGCGCCGCGAAGCGCCGCATTTCCCGCTACTCGGTGCCGAGCGTCGTCAACACCTGGTGCCAGTAATCGAGCGCCGTAAAAAACGAATGCACCGGCACGCGTTCATTCAG
>DATCZJ010000157.1:0-4190 GCA_036525955.1 Woeseiaceae bacterium
GACGAGATCGTCGCATTGCTCACCGAGGAGCACGGCAAGGTGCTCGACGACGCGATGGGCGAGTTCGGCCGTGGCGTCGAGGTCGTCGACTACGCCTGCGGCATACCCGAGCTGCTGAAAGGCGAGCACAACCGCAACGTCGGCCCCAACATCGACAGCTGGTCGGAGTTCCAGCCGCTCGGCGTCGTCGCCGGCATCACGCCCTTCAACTTCCCGGCCATGGTGCCGATGTGGATGTTCCCGATGGCCATCGCCTGCGGCAACACCTTCGTCCTGAAGCCCTCGGAAAAGGACCCGAGCGCGCCGCTGCTGGTCGCCAGGCTGTTCTCGGAGGCCGGCCTGCCCGACGGCGTCTATAACGTCGTCAACGGCGACAAGGAAGCCGTCGACACACTGCTCGAGGACCAACGCGTGCAGGCCATCAGTTTCGTGGGCTCGACGCCGGTTGCCGAGTACATCTACTCGACCGGCACGAAAAACGGAAAACGCGTTCAGGCGCTCGGCGGCGCCAAGAACCATGCCATCGTCATGCCCGACGCCGATATCGACAACGCGGTCAGCGCCATCATGGGCGCGGCCTACGGCTCCTGCGGCGAGCGCTGCATGGCGATCTCGGTGGTCGTCTGCGTCGGCGACAAGACGGCGGACGAAGTGGTCGGCAAGCTGGAAACCCAGCTCGCGGACCTCAAGGTCGGCAACGGCACCGACACGAGCAACAACATGGGACCGCTGGTCACGAAGGATCACTTCGAGAAGGTGCGCGGCTACGTCGACCTCGGCGTCGAGGAAGGCGCGGAACTGGTCGTGGACGGCCGCGATCTCGTCGTCGACGGCCACGAGGACGGCTTCTTTCTCGGCGGCTGCCTGTTCGACAAGGTGACGCCCGACATGCGCATCTACAACGAGGAGATCTTCGGGCCCGTGCTGTGCGTGGTGCGCGCGGAGTCGCAGGAACACGCGATGCAGCTGATCAACGATCACGAGTACGGCAACGGCACCTGCATCTTCACCCGCGACGGCGAGGCCGCACGCTACTTCTCCGACAACATCCAGGTCGGCATGGTCGGCATCAACGTGCCGCTACCCGTGCCCGTCGCGATGCACAGCTTCGGCGGCTGGAAACGCTCCCTGTTCGGCGACCTGTACGCCTACGGCCCTGACAGCGTAAGGTTTTACACGCGGCGCAAGACGATCACGCAGCGCTGGCCATCAGGTGGCGTGCGAGAGAAGGCGCAATTCTCGTTCCCGAGTAATCGTTAGCGTTTCATTCCGTACAGGAGCCGCTTCAGCCGCGACTGAACGGCGAGCCTATTCGGGCTGCGCCTCCGGCTCCATCAGCGGCGCCAGCAATGCCTCGATGTCGTTCTGTGCCAACAGCGCACGGATGTTCGAGCGCTGCTGTTCGACGTATGCCGACATGCGTGAGCGGAGCTGGACAAATCGGGGGTCGTCCTTGACTTGGGTCCTCCAGTTCGAGTCTTCGGGATCCTGTTCTGCGGGCTCCCCGGCGTCATAAACGTCGTACGCACCGTAGTCGACGGCCAGTTCCAGCATATCCAGCGCTGCATCGAGATTCCCTTGCCGGCCGTAGGCTTCGGCCAACAGCGACACGGTCGAATGGTGGCGTACGCCGGCATCGACCTCGGCCTGCAGCTCCGTAACGACTCGCTGCAACACGGCTGCAGCATCGTCGCTGCGCCCCATCTCCATGTACATGCCGGCCAGAAGCATTGGATAACCCATGCGCCGTTCCGCCCAGACGGTCGGCGGGTACGGGTAGTGCTGCAGCGCCTCGAGCAACTCGATCGCCCGCTCCCTTTCTCCCGCATTCCAGAACGCGCCGGCAATCCCGCCTGCTTCGATCTGCCAGGTCTTGAGGATCTCATCGTTACTCATGCCGACGAACTCCGCGATCCCTGGGTCGTTCACCTCGCCATGCCCGTCCGCGTCAACATCTTCCGGGCCTGCCAGGAACATCCGCCGAAACTCCTCTGCATCCTGGTGCTCGGGATTCGGTATTTTCGCGACAGCCTCGTAGAGTTCCTCAGCCTGCTCGACGAGGCCCAACATCCCGATCCCGCTTACCGTCCACCACAGGTGATAGAGAATTCTGAGCTGCTTATAGAGTTCCGGACGTTGGTGCAGAATTTCGATCAGCTTCGCGAATTTTTCATCCACACGGCCCTGGTTTTGCAGGATCTCGAGCTGGGTCCACCATAGTCCGATACTCTTGCCCTGTGGCAGAGCCTCGAAGCGATCGAGCCTCTCCATCGCCTCGCGCAGTCGGCCGAATTCGACCAGCCGGTAGGCGGCAAGCTCGCTCAGGTCCTCGTTGAACGGATCCCGCCGGTCCAGTCCGTCCAGCACCAGCCGAAGGGATTCCCTGCGGCGCGCTACGCCCTGGCTGTCCATGCTGACGGCCGTTCCTACACGCACCTCCGTTGCGCTCGGATTGGCGGCCAGCGCCGAACGGAAATGCTGCTCAGCCTCGGTGTAGTATGCCTGTGACCTCGCCCGGCTGGCCGCGACGCCGTCTGCGCCGATCTCGTGAAATTCCCGGTAGACCAGCGCGTCTTCGAGTTGACCGAGAGAAAGCAGTAAGCGGCCGGCGATACGACTGGTTTCGAAGCTCCCAGCATCTCGCTGCAGCTCGGCCCTGACCAGCACCAGCGCCTCTTCGGTAGACGCACGCACGTGCTTCAAGCCATCCGCCTGGTTTTCGAAAAGCCGGATATCGGCCGTGGCCCAGGCCAGCTCGAACCGGGCCTCGGCGTAATCGGGCTGAATCGCGAGTGCTTTCTCGAACTCGGTGCGCGCCTTGTCCTTGTCACGCCGCCGCAGGTACTCCTGCCCGATCAGGAAGTGCTCCAGTGCCTTGCCGTCGATGGCCCTGTCCTGTGGCCCGGCAATGGCGTCGCCGAGCCGGACCGCTACGCCATCAGCAACCAACGAGGCCAGTCGTGCTTCAACCTGGTCGAAACGATTGACGACCTGGGTAAATTCCTGCGCCCAGACCGTGAAGCCATTATTGTCCGTCAGCTCGGCCTGCACGCTCAGGTTAAGTCCGTCCCGGCAGAGAACGCCCTGCAGCATGTACTCGACGCCAAGCAGGTCGGCGATCGTCGTCACGGACGGCGCGGTCGCCACCACGGTATCGACCGAGCGCCGCCCCATCACTTTGAGACGGTCGCGTTGCGCCAGGCGGTTGAACACGGCGCCGGCCAGGCCAGCGGCAAGCGTGCGGTCGCTCGCACGATCCTCACAGACTTCGAAAGGCAGCACCGCAATCGAGTTTTCGGTCACGGCCAGTGCACCGTCCGGCTCCGGCGGCGGAATGAGGTAGATAATCACGCCCGCCACGAGAACCGCAACGGCCAAGGCGCTGACGATGCGCCGCGCTGTCCGTCGGAGATCCCGGGTCCACGCCAGGTACATCGCGGCCGGGAAGCCGGCAATCAGCAGTATCGCGAGGTAGCGCCTCACCTCTCGTGCGGCCGCCTCCGTGAACAGGCTTTCCGTCAGGAAGACGAGTATCTCGGTGCCGCCCCAGGCAATCGCGACATACAGCGCGGCCGTCTGGATGAGCCTGCGGCGAGTGAGCTCCTCGATGATCGCCATCAGAACGCCTGCGTCCAGTTCGCGTACCAGATCAGGCCGCGCCGGTCGTGGATGTTATCGTCCGACGTCGAATGCGAATATCGCGGCTCTTTCTCCAAGACCTTCCCCCGATTGGTAAGCACACCGAGCCGGCTCAGTCGGCACCCCGGAGGCGTGGTCGAAGGCGCGAACCGGGGTGAATGCGGGGCACATCCACGCACACGATGAGGCGGACGGCAGCTACCTCCCTCTGTGCCCCACCCTGTAGAGACCTGAAAATGCAGTCAATTCGTAATCACCGCAGTCGTAGCGGCTGCTGGCGCTGACAGGCTCCCGCCCACTGGCGATTCGCCGCCCGGCGTGTAACCATTCGGGGCGGTATTTTTGTGAGGCTATTAAGCATGAAGAAAACCATTGTTTTCCTGCTGCTGATATCCGCTGCTGTGCAAGCCCAGGACGACGAGGTCAAGCTCGAGGCGACGGAGGTGGCGCCCGGCATCTATCACATCCTCGGTGCAGGCGGAAACTTCACGCTGCAGACCGGGGACGAGTACAACATCCTCTACGACAATGGCATGCCGCCGTACTCGGAC
>DATCZJ010000158.1:0-2319 GCA_036525955.1 Woeseiaceae bacterium
GTCCGAGTACGGCGGCATGCCATTGTCGTAGAGGATGTTGTACTCGTCCCCGGTCTGCAGCGTGAAGTTTCCGCCTGCACCGAGGATGTGATAGATGCCGGGCGCCACCTCCGTCGCCTCGAGCTTGACCTCGTCGTCCTGCGCTTGCACAGCAGCGGATATCAGCAGCAGGAAAACAATGGTTTTCTTCATTCTAAATAGCCTCACAAAAATACCGCCCCGAATGGTTACACGCCTTGCGGCGAATCACCAGTGGGCGGGAGCCTGTCAGCGCCAGGAGCCGCTACCACAACGAATGAAACGCTAGCGGTTACTCGGGAACGAGAATTGCGCTTTCTCGCGCACGCCGCCCGACGGCCAGCGTTGCGTGATCGTCTTCCTTCTGGTGTAGAAGCGCACGCTGTCCGGGCCGTAGGCGTAAAGGTCGCCGAACAGGGAGCGTTTCCAGCCGCCGAAGCTGTGCATCGCGACGGGCACGGGCAGGGGCACGTTGATGCCTACCATGCCGACCTGGATGTTGTCGGAGAAGTAGCGTGCGGCCTCGCCATCGCGGGTGAAGATGCAGGTGCCGTTGCCGTACTCGTGATCGTTGATCAGCTGCATCGCATGTTCCTGCGACTCGGCGCGCACGACGCACAGCACGGGCCCGAAGATCTCCTCGTTGTAGATGCGCATGTCGGGCGTCACCTTGTCGAACAGGCAGCCACCGAGGAAGAAGCCTTTCTCGTGACCTTCGACGACGAGATCGCGGCCGTCCACGACCAGTTCCGCGCCTTCCTCGACGCCGAGGTCGACATAGCCGCGCACTTTGTCGAAATGTTCCTTCGTGACCAGCGGACCCATGTTGTTGCACGTGTCCGTGCCGTTGCCCACCTTGAGGTCTGCGAGCTGGGTTTCCAGCTTGCCGACCACTTCGTCCGCCGTCTCGTCGCCGACGCAGACGACCACCGAGATCGCCATGCAGCGATCGCCGCAGGAGCCGTAGGCGGCGCCCATGATCGCGCTGACCGCGTTGTCGATGTCGGCGTCGGGCATGACGACGGCGTGGTTCTTGGCGCCGCCGAGCGCCTGCACGCGCTTGCCGTTCGCGGTACCCGTCGAATAGATGTACTCCGCGATCGGCGTCGAGCCGACGAAGCTCACGGCTTGAACGCGCGAGTCGTGCAGGAGAGTGTCAACAGCCTCCTTGTCGCCGTTGACGACGTTATAGACGCCGTCGGGCAGGCCGGCCTCCGAGAATAGCCTGGCGACCAGCAGCGGCGCGCTCGGGTCCTTCTCGGAGGGCTTCAACACGAAGGTGTTGCCGCAGCCGATCGCCATCGGGAACATCCACATCGGCACCATGGCCGGGAAGTTGAAGGGCGTGATGCCGGCGACGACGCCGAGCGGCTGGAACTCCGACCAGCTGTCGATGTTGGGGCCGACGTTGCGGTTGTGCTCGCCTTTCAGTAGTTCGGGGATGCCGCAGGCGTAATCGACGACCTCGACGCCGCGGCCGAACTCGCCCATCGCGTCGTCGAGCACCTTGCCGTGCTCGTCGGTGAGCAATGCGACGATCTCATCGGCATGCTCCTCGAGCAGCTGCTTGAAGCGGAACATGATCCTGGCGCGCTTGGCGGGTGGCGTCGCGCGCCAGGCCGGGAACGCGGCCTCGGCGGCCGCGATCGCGTCTTCGACGGTGGCTTTCGCGGCCATCGCGACGTGTTTCGTGACCTGGCCCGTCGCCGGGTTGGTGACGGGCAGCGGCCGGCTGTCGTCGGCGACGTCCTTGCCGTTGATGAAGTGGCCGACGATGTTCGCAGCGTCGAGGTTTTCAGCGGGTGTGGCGTTCATGGTGTCTCCGTTTACTCGACCGTATCGATCACGCGGCGAATGGCGTCGAAAGCCTGCGAGAGCTCGTCGAGGTTCGCGTTCAGGAATGGCGAGAATTGTAATATGTCCATGCCGTTGCGCATCACGATATTCTCGTCCCAGAAACATTTCTTGTGGATCTCGAGGCCCCGCGCGCCCGGCGCCCCCTCGCGCGGCGCGAGTTCGATCGCGCCCATCAGGCCGCAATTGCGCACGTCGATGACGCGCTCGTGATCGGCGAACGAGTGCAGGATGTCCTCGAACGGTTTCTCGAGGGCCGCGGCCTGCTCGAAGATGCCTTCCTCTTCGTAGAGTTCGAGCGTTGCGAGACCCGCGGCCGCCGCCACCGGGTGACCCGAATAGGTGTAGCCGTGGAACAGCTCGATCATGAAGTCGGGCCCCTGCATGAAAGCATCGTAGACGTGGTCCCGCACGAGGACTGCGCCCATCGGGATGACGCCGTTCGTC
>DATCZJ010000159.1:0-2736 GCA_036525955.1 Woeseiaceae bacterium
CCAGTCTCGAGCCGCTCGGAAGTGAACGGGACCAGAATTTCCTGGCGTACACGTCGGATGGTGATAGATACGTACTCAAGTTCGCGAATAGCGCCGAGCCTGCGGCCGTCACCGATTTCCAGAACCAGGCGCTGTTGCACATCGCGCGCGTCGCGCCGGATATTCCCGTACCGAGGGTAATTCCTGCCAACGATGGCAAGCTGATGTTCGAGGTCGAATCGGCGGCCGGCGACCCCCACCGCGTGAGATTGCTGTCCTGGCTGGAAGGGGTTCCGTTGCAGCATGCCCAGGGCGTCAGTGCCGTTGCGCGTCAGATGGGTGACTGCCTTGCGCAGATCGGCCTCGCGTTGCGCGAATTCGAGCATCCGGCCGGCGACTACGCACTGCTGTGGGATATCCGGAATGCCGCAAGCCTCGAGAAATTACTGCCCCACGTGGACGACAGGGACCTGCGCACACTCTGCGAACAGCGTCTCTCCCGTTTTCGTGACGTGATTGCGCCACAACTCGACACGTTGCGCAGCCAGGTCATCCATAACGACATGAATCCCAGCAATGTGCTCGTTGATGACGCCGACGTGAATCGCGTTACCGGCGTGATCGACTTCGGCGACATGGTATTTTCCCGGCTCGTAAACGACGTCGCAGTCGCCGCGGCCTATTTCTGCAAGATCGAAGAGGATCCATTTGCGGAAGTCGTGGAGTGCCTGGACGCCTACACCGAGGTTCTGCCGTTGACGGAGGACGAGATTGCCTTACTGCCCGATCTCATTCTCACGCGACACCTGACCACGGTAATGATCACCCACTGGCGTGCGTCCCTGTATCCTGACAACGCCGAGTACATACTCAGAAGCGAGGGGCGGGCACGCGGAATGCTGCAACTGGTGACCGAATCGTCCATTAACGATGCGGCCCGCCGTTTTCTCGATGTGTGCAAGCCGGGGGCCAGGCAGGAGGCAGCGACGTGAGCGGCCAAGACAAGGCGATGATAGAGCGGCGCCGGCAGCTGCTCGGACCGGCTTACAAGCTCTTCTACGACGACCCGGTGCACATCGTAAGAGGCGAGGGCGTTTGGCTGTACGATGCCGACGGCAGGAAGTATCTCGACATGTACAACAACGTGCCGCATGTCGGGCATTGCCATCCGCACGTAGTCGACGCGCTGACGAAACAGATCGCGACCCTGAACACCCACACGCGCTACCTGCACGAGAACATTTTGGAGTACGCGGAACGACTCACCGGCAAGTTCGAGGACGAGCTCGACCTCGCGATGTTCTGCTGCACGGGCAGCGAGGCCAACGAACTCGCAATGCGCATCGCCCGGACCCACACGGGCGGTACCGGCTTCATCGCGACGAGCTTTGCGTACCACGGCAACACCAAGGCGACCTTCGAGATAACAACGTCGGACATTCCCGACGACGAGCGCCCTGACTTCATAGCAACGGTGCCGGTCCCCGACCCGTATCGCGGTCCATACGCGGGCGCCGAGGCCGGTGAGAAGTACGCGGCTCACGTGCACGAGGCGATCGACGAGCTCGGGCGTCGCGGCGTGAAGCTCGCGGCCTTCATCATCGACACGATCGCGTCGTCAGGCGGCGTCGTCTCGCCGCCGCCCGGCTACCTCTCCGCCGTAGCGCAGATCGTCCGCGACGCCGGTGGCCTGTTCATCGCCGACGAGGTACAGCCGGGTTTCGGCCGCACCGGCAGGAATTTCTGGGGCTACCAGGCCGACGGCTTCGTGCCGGACATCGTCACGATGGGCAAGCCGATGGGTAACGGGCACCCGCTCGCCGGCATCGTCACCCGCAGCGACATCGTCGCGGAGTTTGCGGCGAGAGGGCGGTACTTCAACACCTTCGGCGGCAACCCGGTGTCCTGCGCCGCGGGCCTCGCGGTCCTAGACGTGCTGGAACAGGAGAAGCTGCAGCAAAACGCGCTCGAAGTCGGCCAGTACCTGGTCGACGGCCTCTGGTCGCTGGCGGATAAACACGAGTCCATCGGCGACGTGCGCGGCTCGGGTTTCTTCCTCGGCTTGGAGCTCGTGGAGGACCGGGAGCGCAAGACCCCGGCGACTTCGCTTACGAAGAATGTCGTGAATGAATTGCGAAACAGGGGGCTGCTGACGTCATCCATCGGACCGGACGCCAACATACTGAAGCTGCGCTGCCCGATGGTGTTCAGCCGGGAGCATGCGGACTACGCGCTCGATATCATCGATACGACGCTGGCCGCCTGCCGCGGCTGACCGGGCCGCAAGCCCGGGTTGTGTAGGGATAATCCCGGATTACCAGTCGGCGTCTCTTCCCCAATATCTGCAAGTGATACCCGCGCATGCGAAGGTGACGATTGGCACCGGCCACGGCGGAAATACCGCGGCGCGACGTCCCGGATGCCGCGCCACAATCCGACGGCCGCGACTGGTTCGCGATGGATCTTGCGGCCGTGCTGGATACGCTCGGGACCGTCTCCGGCGGCCTCAGTGACGAAGAGGCGGCCGCGCGGCTCGCGCACTACGGTCCCAATACCCTGCCACGGCGGGAGCCGCCCAGCCTCTTCGAAATCGTCCTGCGGCAGTTCAGGAGCCCACTGATCTACCTGCTCGGCATTGCGGCCGGCGTGTCGCTGGTGATCGGCGAGGTAAAGGATGCCGCGTTCATCATGGGTGTGCTCCTGATCAACGCCATCATTGGCACGGTGCAGGAGGCACGCGCCGAGAAAGCCAGCCAG